>NZ_JBAYPG010000003.1:0-160735 GCF_041677825.1 Castellaniella sp. | reverse complement strand
TTGACCGGGCCGGAACACCGTCCAGTTCGGTCACCACGGGGCAGCGCCGGGCAGCTGCAATCGAAGCAACGGACTTAGCTTAAACTCCAGTGAAATCTGTCTTGACACATGGGTCCACTTTAGCATGCGCACACAGCGTGCCTCGATTTCGGCCGTCTGGGGGTATTCGTCCTTGTCGATCATGTTCTTGTCGATGGACAGATCCATGAGGCTGCGGATTTCGTCATCTACCCAGGTCTGGCAGAAGGTGGCCAGGTTCTGGCGCGAGTTGCCATCCAGCATGAGCTCATCGCGTATCGCACTGAACGCATCCACGGGATTGTTCTCTTTTTGCGGAAAGCCTGACTTGGGAAGATTGCCTCGCAGTTCGGCAGATGCGTAGATGTCGTCGTTGATGGAGTTCTTGACCATGTTGTGCCTGTCCTTTCGTTTTTGGTTGGGTAAGTGGCGGCCATGTCGAATGACCTATGGACGCGAAGATGTACACATACATCGAATGCATACTTGGCGAACATATCGTAACGAAATGAACGGGCTTTGGCCAGCTTTGTGTTTTGGGCAATGCACACGGACTTGCGGGAATCCGTGTCCAGAAGGTAGCATGCAGCCTGAACCCGAGAAAATGGATGGCGCTCTGCAATGGGTAATTCAGAAGCTATTTGTTACATGACGGCCACGGCATTGGCTGACGCCATCCGGGCGGGTGACCTGTCGGCCCGCGAGGTCATGCAGGCACACCTGGCCCGCATCGAGCAGGTCAACCCGCAGGTCAATGCCATGGTGACCTTGCATGCCGAGCAGGCCATGCAGGCGGCGCTGGCGGCCGATGAGGCCCAGGCGCAAGGAAAGGCGCTGGGCCCCCTGCACGGTCTGCCTGTGGCGCACAAGGATCTCACGCTCACCAAGGGCATGCGCACGACGTTCGGTTCGAAAATCCATGAGCACTTCATCCCCGATCAGAGTGCCCTGATCGTTGAACGGCAGCAGCAGGCCGGTGCCATCAGTGTGGGGAAAACGAACACGCCGGAATTCGGCGCGGGCTCCCAGACATTCAACGAAGTATTCGGCGCCACACGAAATCCCTATGATCTGTCCAGGACGTGCGGCGGGTCCAGCGGGGGGGCCGCCGTTGCATTGGCCACCGGCATGGTGCCGCTGGCCGATGGTAGTGACATGTTCGGTTCTCTGCGCTGCCCGGCCAGTTTCAACAACGTCGTGGGCCTGCGGCCATCCGTGGGGCGCGTACCCCGGTCGCTGACGCTCGATGGCTGGGACAGCCTCGCAGTCGATGGACCCATGGCCCGTACCGTACAGGATCTCGCCTTGTACCTGTCCGTGATGGCCGGGTTCGATGCGCGTGATCCTTTGGCGATTGCCGGCACCGGGGCACAGTTTCGCGAACCATTGGGTCGCGATCTGAAAGGGGTGCGCATCGCCTGGAGCCCCACCATGGGGGGGCTGCCCATCGAGCCGCAGGTCGTCCAGATGATCGAAGCCCAGCGCAGCGTGTTCGAAGGGCTGGGCTGCATCGTGGAAGACGCCTGCCCGGATTTCTCCGATGCCACCGAAGCTGCCCTGACCCTGCGCGCCTATCAGTTCCAGGCCAATCTGGGTGAACTGATGGATCGCCATCCGGGTGTTCTGAAACAGACGATCGTCAGCAACATCGAGGCGGGCCGTGCCCTTGACATCACCCAACTGGCTCGTGCCCGGGTATTGCGCACGCGGCTCTTTCGCCAGGTCCATGATTTCATGTCGCGCTACGAATTCATGGTGTTTCCGACCAGCCAGGTGGCGCCCTTCCCGATCGAGCAGGAATACGTCACGCAGATCGGTGATGTGAAAATGGACAGCTACATCGACTGGATGCGTTCAGCCTACTATGTCACGGCAACTGCCCATCCTGCGATTTCCGTACCCTGCGGCTTCACCGCTCAGGGTCTGCCGGTCGGGCTGCAGATCGTTGGCCGTCATCAAGCCGATTTCGCCCTGCTGCAGATCGCCCATGCATTCGAGCAGGCGACGCAGTTCGGCCAGCAGCATCCGCCCATTGCTGGCTAGCGCAGGTTTGTCTGCTGCTGTGGCTGCGCACAGTGGATGGCGCCTCAGCTTGGCGGCATGATTGGTCAGCGCAGCGGCGTCCGTTGCTGTGGCAGAGGGGTTTCGGGGTTGAAGACCCCGGGTTCCAGCAACTGCGCCCCGTGATCCTGTGCATGCAGATAGACGCTGCTGACGGGCAGCAGCAAGGTGCAGCCGTGCGCGAGGGCGATATCGGCCAGCCCCAGCAGCAGTTCCTCTTTGGCGCGCATGAATTCCGCATAAGGCACGAAGGCCCCGGCCGGTTCAGTCTGTACCCAGGCATAGAGCAGCAGCTTCAGTGCGCCATCCCCGAATTGATTGAAGCGGAAGACGAAGTATTTCAGGTTGCTGCGTTCGTTCAGGAAGCGATTGCCGTCCTCGATGATGGCGCGCACCTTGCCATAGTCTTCGTAGCGCAGGAGCAGGTGTTCGCTGATCATGCGATGGCTCAGCCGCGAGTGGTTCACCATGTTGGATGAATTGAACAGCGAATTGGGCACGTACAATGGCTTGCCGTCCCAGCCCAGCACCCGGGTGGCGCGCCAGCCGATGTTCTGCACGGTACCGGCCAGGTTCGTGCCGGGGAAAATGATGTCTTCGCCGATCTTGAAGATGCGGCTGGCATAGATGGTCAGGCCGCCCAGCAGGTTGGCCACCAGGGTCTGCGCGGCAAAACCGGCCGCGATACCGGCCGCGCCGCCGAAGGCCAGCAGGCTGGCCAGGGGGACGTTCAATTGTTGCAGGATCGAGATGGACGCGAAGATGAGCACGAAGGCCCAGGCCATCTTGTTCAGTGCGTCTATGGCCGTTTCATCGGTTTCCTGGTTGCGGTTGCGGATATGGAACAGGTAGTTGTTCTTGGACTGTTCGGCAAAACGCAGTAAAAACCATACGAGAATGATGATGGCCAATATGCCCAGTGCCGGGCTGACGAAATGGTCGGCCAGGGGCTGTGTACCCCTGGGCATCATCTTCTGGCGCATCAGCGTAAGGCTGCTGAGCCATACGGCGGTACGCAGTGGGGCATCGATGGACGTCACCAGCGCGTGGCGCCATACGTGGCGACCGGGCTGCAGGTTGCGCAGGCGCCAGGCCAGAAACCAGTGAATGAGCCGGTTCACGGCCAGGGTGATCAGTATGGTGACGACAGGAAAGATCCACAGCTCTTTTTCCAGAAACTGGTTCAACTCCTGCTCCATGGGTTCCTCTTCGGCAATTTGGAAAAAATGACGCTTTCGAATGCAGGGACGTTACCATGTGGCATGGCGGCATGTCATGACTGGATTGAGAACGGTTATCATTCCTGCTAATATCCACGCTTCCTTTGTCGTCTCTGCCATTTCATGCACAGGGCCACGTCTTTCTCTCTTAATTGGCTCAAGGCGCTGGCGGCCGTTCTGGCCATCAGCCTGCACGCGCTGGTCCTGGCCATGGTGCTGCAGGCGCCTGTGGCCGAAGTGGCGCAAGGGCAGCCAGAGGGGTTTGATGTCCAGTTCGTTGAGTTGGGGCCGGCTGTGGATGAGCAGGCCGTCGCAGGCGATGCCCACGAGACGGGGCGTATTCCCGAACCGGATTTGTCCTTTGAGACACCAGAACCCGTATTTGAACCCTGGCCCGAAGCTCAGCCGGATCCAGTCGTGGAGCCCGATCCGTCGCCGGAACCTGAGCCTGTCGTCGAGCCCGACCCGCTTCCTGAGCCCGAACCCGTTGTCGAGCCTGAGTCGATTCCTGAGCCTGAGCCCGTCGTCGAGCCTGAGCCGATTCCGGCGCCTGAACCCGTCGTGGAGCCAGACCCCGTTCCGGAGCCTGAACCCGTCGTGGAGCCAGATCCGGTTCGCGAGCCCAAGCCGATCATCGAGCCCGAGCCAGCAGCGAATCCAAAACCCATCGCAAAACCCGAGCCTGAACCCAAGCCGGTAGCCAAGCCCAAGCCGGTAGCCGAGCCCAAACCAGTAGCCAAGCCCAAGCCAGTAGCCAAGCCCAAGCCAGTAGCCAAACCCAAGCCAGTAGCCAAACCCAAGCCGGTTGCGACGAGCAGGCCACAGCCGTCCGCGCACACCAAGGATACCGGAGCGCGGGCGGGGTCTCAGCAGGCCCGTCCCGCACAGGGTGCTGCAGAACCGGTGGATCCGGATCGGGCGCGTGTCGTGGGCCAGGTGGACTATCTGGGCCAGCGCCCGACCCCCGCGTATCCCCGGCTGTCCCAGCGTCGGGGCGAGCAGGGGCGCGTCGTCCTCAGGGTGCTGATTTCACCGCGCGGTGAGGTGATACAGGTTCAGGTCAGGCAATCGTCCGGCCACGGACGTCTGGACGAGGCGGCTGTAAAAGCCATCCGGCAGGCGCGTTTCAGACCGTATACCGAAAATGGCATTGCCTATAAGGCATTGGCCGATATTCCTTTTGATTTTGTCTTGTAGGACATGAACATGATGCTGGACATGATGCAGGCAGCAGTCTTGATGGTGGCCCAGGTGGCCGATCCGCAGGTGGCGTCGCCCGTGGCCGAAAATCTGGCGGCGGCTGCGGCCCCGATCGCCGGCGCGTTGGCGGATGCCGCCGCTGTGGATCCGACGTTCGTGCAGCCTGGGGCGGCTCTTGCCGGGCAGGGTGTGATGCATTTCATTGGGCAGAGCGATGCGGTGGGCAAGTCCCTCTTTGTCTTCCTGCTTCTGATGTCGCTCGCGAGCTGGTATCTGATTCTGGCCAAGGGGCTGACCCATCTGCGCATCCGGCGGCGATCGGAAAAATTCCTGCAGGAATTCTGGTCGGCCAGTTCACTGGAGCAGGTGGAAAACGAGATTGCCACGCATGGCGCCGATGAGCCATTTGCCCATCTTGCGAGCCACGCCATTCATGCGCAAAGGCACCATGCGAAGTATGGCGCATCGCGGCTCGAGGAAAGCGGCTCGACGGCTGCCTTTGTCACGCGCATCATGCGCAAGGTGATCGATGAAGAAACGGCACGCCTTGAAAATGGTCTGACCGTATTGGCCTCGGTTGGCTCCACTGCGCCATTCGTCGGTCTGTTCGGCACGGTGTGGGGGGTTTATCACGCGTTGCTCAGCATCGGCATGTCCGATGGGGTGACCATCAACCGGATCGCCGGGCCGGTGGGCGAGGCGCTGATCATGACGGGCCTTGGGCTGGCGGTGGCGATTCCTGCGGTACTCGCCTATAACGCATTCGTGCGCGTCAATCGGGTCTATCTGGCCCGGCTGGACGCCTTCGCGCATGACCTGTTCACCTTCCTGAGCACGGGGCAGCCGGTGGATGACGGCGATCACGAACGTCGCCCGCAGTCGCGCCACATCAATCTGGCCGGCGCCCGGGGAGGCTGATCATGGCATTTGGCAGTTTCGACTCGGGGCGGTCAAATGCCACCATGTCCGAAATCAACATGGTGCCGCTCATCGATGTCATGCTGGTGCTGCTGGTGATTTTCATCATCACCGCGCCTTTGCTCAGTCATTCGATCCGCATCAATATTCCACAGGTCTCGGCCCAACCGCTCGAACAGAAACCGGTGGTGGTGGATCTGGCCATCGATGCCTCGGGCGCCATCTTCTGGAACGATCAGCCCGTTCCAGAAGATGAATTGACCGCGCGCTTTGCGCTCGAGGCGGCGCAGGAACCACAGCCCGAAGTGCGCATCCGTGCCGATACCGAAACCCGTTACGGCCTGTTGGCGCGCGTCATGGGTGCCGCCCGTCAGGCGGGCATGAAACGCTTGGGGTTCGTGACCACACCAGACTAGAATCTGGGCATGAAAGTTCTGGTCATCGAAGACGACGCCACTCTGGGCCGGGCGCTGCAGGAGTTCCTGCTGGCCCAGGGGCATGTGGCTGAATGGGTGCAAACCGGGCAGGGGGTTGTGGCACGGGTGCTCGATCAGGGGCACGATCTGCTGCTGCTCGACCTGAACCTGCCGGATGTCAGCGGGCAGCAGATCCTCGAGCGGCTGCGGCGGCAGGGGTACCAGGGGCAGGTGCTGATAGTGACCGCCAACGACGGCCTCGATGATCGGGTCGCCGGGCTGGATGCCGGGGCAGACGATTACGTCATCAAGCCGTTCGAACTGGCCGAATTGGCCGCCCGGGTGCGCGTGCTGGCGCGGCGCAGCCTGGGGCGTGCCAATACCGTGCTCGAATGCGGTGCGCTGCAACTGGATACCGTGGGACGCCAGGTCAGTGCGTCGGGTTCGCGCCTGCCATTGTCCGTGCGCGAACTTTCCTTGCTCGAAATGCTCATGGCCCGGCCGGGGCAGGTGGTCACCAAGCAGCAGATGGTGCAGTCGCTCTCTGCCAGTGATGCAGATTTCAGCGACAACGCCGTCGAAGTCTACATCTATCGCCTGCGCAAGCATCTCGACGGCACGGGCGCGAGCATCCTTACGGTGCGTGGCTTCGGCTACCTGCTGGATGCCGGCCATGCGCTCTGATGCCGGGCCTGCTGACGCAGCGCGCAGGAACCCGATGGGCTGGCTGCGCACGGATTCCCTGGTGGGGCGCCTGCTGCGGCGGCTGTTTCCCGCATTGCTCGTCCTGATCGTCATCGATCTGCTGGCCACCTGGTACATGACAGAGGTCCTTCAGCCCGAGCCATGGCAGTTGCGTGATCTCTTCTGGGCCATGTTGCTGCTGCAGGTGGTGCTGGTCGGGCTCTTCATCTGGGCGCTGGTGTCCGGCGTGCGCTCCGAACTGGCTTCGGTGCGCCGACTGGGGCTCGAAATCCGTCAACGCCCGGTGGATGACCTGCAGGCCTTTGACGGCTCTGGTCTGCCTGCAGAATTGGCACCCCTGGTGCAGCATTTCAACGGGCTGTTGCTCAGGCTGGATGATTCCGTACAGGCACAGAGGCGTTTCATCGGTCAGGCGGCGCATCAGCTGCGCACGCCGCTGGCGGGCCTGAAGCTCGAATCGGAACTGATGCTCGGGCAGGATCTCGATGACGATGTGCGCGCGCGTGTCGTGCGCATCAAGGCCGTCACCGATCGCATGATCCGCATGGGCCAGCAGCTTCTGGTGCTGGCCCGGGCGGATCACAGCATGCGTCCGCAGGACGCGTTCGTGCGCCTCGACCTGTGCGAGTGGATGCGCCAGGCGGGCTCGCGCTGGCTCGATCTCGCGCGCGCCCAGGGCGTGGATCTGCAACTGCAGGCACCCACCAAGGCGGTGCTGGTGGATGCCGATCCGCTGCTGCTGGCCGAACTGCTGGGCAATCTGATCGACAATGCCCTGCGCGAAGCCATGCCCATGCGCACCATTGTGCTCGGCGTGCTGGCCAACCCGCCGGCGATTCATGTTCAGGATGATGGGGTCGGCATCCCCGAGGGCGATCTGGAGCGGATTTTCGAGCCGTTCTATCGCCCGTCGGGGGCACACCCGGGGGGTTCTGGCCTGGGGCTGGCCATCGTGCGCGAGATCGCGCTCGCCCATGGCGCCTGGGTCAAGGCAAGCAGCCGGCCTGAAATTGCCGGCACGCGCATCATGGTGGTGTTTCCAGGGCCCCGCAAGGGGGCCAGCCTACGAGCCGGAGGCCGGCACCGTGATGGTCATGCGACGCAGGATCCCGCCTGACTCGACCGACCCCTGGGTTTCGGTTTCGCCATCGCGCATCAGGCGCAGGCATTCGTCGCGCGCGCTGCCCGAATACGCATCACAGCGGTTGGTGAGATTGCGCTCCCGTGTGCTGTCGGCGGGGTCGGACAGGGTGTTGTCGCGGCTGGCCTTGGCCGCTGCAGCGGCTTCTTTCAGACAGGCTTCCAGGTCGATGCCGGGTGTCGAATGACACCGGGCGACTTCCTGTTGATAATTGCTCTGGACGGCATCGGCCTGCGCTGCCGGCGACAACAGGGCCAGGCCGGCGGACAGGCAGATCAGCCACAATGGTTGCAAGAGACGGGTCGTTTGAGGCATGGCAATGTACTCTTGAAGTTCGGACAGGCCGGCGTACGGGCCTGCCAATGATTACAGGCATCAGTATACGGGGTCTCTCGCAGGCTGATTGTCACGAATCTTTTCCAGGCCGATTGCGTCGTTGCCGGGCACTCTGCATCAGAAGAATGGCAGTGACCGGCGAGGTCAGGATCAGGAACAGGCAAATGAGCCACTCATGGAATATGGGTCGCTGCTGCAGGAGGCTGGCCACTACGGTGGCCGACAGCGCCACGCAGAATGCGCCCAGCGTCATGCCCATGGTGGGGGCGTGCATCCGCTCCCTGAAGGTCTGCAGGCGCAACAGGCCAAGGGATCCGATCAGGGTGACCAGACCGGCGGTGATCAGCAGGGCAGACACCAGCAGTGCAGCCCAGAGGGGCAGCGCGTTCATGGCTCGATCACCTCGCCGCGCAACAGGAATTTCGCCAGGGCAGCGGATCCCACGAAGCCGAACAGCGCAATCAGCAGCGCGACGTCGAAATACAGCCCGGCCTCGAAACGCAATCCGAGCACGAGCAGGATCAGCATGCCGTTGATGTACATGGTGTCCAATGCCAGGATACGGTCTTCGGCGCTGGGGCCACGCAGCAGGCGGATGGCTGCGCAGGCCAGGCCCAGCGTGAAGCACAGCAGTGCAAGGGCTGCCGCCCAGTACAGTAGAAATGCGCTCATTCAAATATCTCCATCAGCGGCCCTTCGTAGCGATTCTGGATGATTCGTGTCAGGCCCTGCGGGTCGTGCAGGTCCAGGACATGCAGAGTCAGGATGTTTGTTTCAGGATCGTGGCCGGCCCACACGGTGCCTGGCGTGAACGTGACAATGCAGGCCAGCGCGGCCATGCCGTGCGGATCGTGCATCCGCAGCGGGATATCGAGAAAACCGGGGCAGGCCAGTGAGCGCTGGCCGTGCAGGATGCGCAGACCGACCTCCCAGTTCGAGCGTGCAATGTCGATGGCGACCTGAACGATCAGACGCATGCCCAGGAACGGCCTTGCCGGGTGCGCACGCACTGGCCGCAGGATGGGGGCGAGCAGGCTGAGTACCAGCGCGATGACCAGGCCTAGTGCGATCTGCCCGCGTTCGAGGCCGTCATTGAGCACCAGCCACAGGATGAGCAGCAGCGCGGTGAGAAAGAGGGTGCCAGACCATCGTTTCATGGCAGCCCCGTGGTTCCGTCGGCCGATGGCAGGCGGGTGGGCTTGCTGTTCTTCAGGCCTGTATCCAGTACCGCGTGCGTGTAGCGGATGGGCTCGTTCAGATACCAGGCGGTATCTTCCAGATAGTCGAGCACCGAGCCCGCACGCAGCGTCAATGCGATGGCTGCCAGCATGAGCACCAGGATGGGCATGGCTTCATTCAGGCGCAAGGCGGGCACGCGCAGGTCTTCCGGTATCCAGAACAGGCGGATGCCGCTGCGGACGAAGGCCAGCAGGCTGGCCATGCCCGAGGCCAGCATCACGGCCACCAGCAGCCAGACGTTGAAGTCCGGTGCGCCATATTCAGCAGTGCGCAGGGCCGCTGACAACAGGGAGAATTTGGCCACGAATCCTGAGAGCGGGGGCAGCCCGACCACGATCAGTGCGCACGCAAAGAAACTCAGGCCCAGAAAGGCCATGGCGGCCGGAAAGGGCACCCCGACCACCTGTTCCGACAGGCTGGTGTCGTCGGATTCATCGGTTTCAAAGGCTTCCTGGGTGATGGCCAGCATGTCGGCCCCGAAAGACTGGCTGCGCTCGGTGAGTTCGAGCAGCAGGAACAGCGCCCCGAGGCCGAGTACGGAACTGAGCAGATAGTACAGCGCAGGGCCTGTCAGTGTCGCACCCGGCATGCCCAGGGCGGCAAACAGGGTGCCTGATGACGTGATCACGGCATATGCGGCAATGCGTCGCGCCTGGGAACTGGCCAGCATGCCCAGGGTGCCGAAGATCAGGGTGGCAATGCCGGCAGGAAACATCCATGCGCCACCGAAGGCCGCCGGTGCGTCGGCGGGCAGCAGCAGCGAACCGATGCGCAGCAGGGCGTAGATGCCGACCTTGGTCATGATGGCAAACAGCGCAGCGACCGGAGCACAGGCTTCGGCGTAGGCATTGGGCAGCCAGAAATTCAGGGGCCAGGCCGCTGCCTTGATCAGGAACGCCACGCCCAGGATGGCCGCGGCGCTGTCGAACAGCTGCCGATCGGCCTGGTTGAGTTGCTGGACCTGAACGGCCAGGTCGGCCAGATTCAGGGTGCCCGTCAGGCCGTAGATCAGGGCAATGGCAATGAGCAGCAGAAATGAGGCGATCAGGTTGACGGCGATGTAGTGCAGCGCGGCGCCGACGCGCTGCTTGCCCGAGCCGTGCAGCATGAGACCATATGATGCCGTCAGCAGGATTTCGAAGAAGACGAACAGGTTGAACAGGTCGCCCGCCAGAAACGCGCCGTTCAAGCCCATCATCTGCAGCAGGAACAAAGGGTGAAAATGCCGGCCCGCCCGATCCCAGCGCGCTGTGGCGTAGACCCAGGCGCAGGTGCCCAGCACGGCCGACAGCCCGAGCATCAGCGCTGATAGGCGGTCTGCAACCAGCACGATGCCAAAAGGGGCTGGCCAGTTGCCCAGCAGATAAACCCCCACCCCGTCGGGCCACGCGGGGCGGCCAATGCCCTGTGTGGCACGAATCAGCGCCAGGGCCACGAGCACCTGCAGCCCCAGCGAGACCGCACCCAGCATGACGCGCACCGGCCGCTGATTGTCGCGCGTGAGCAACATGAGCGCGGCAGTCAGCAACGGGAGCAGGACTGGCAATGCCGGCAGGTTGTCGAACCATGGATTCATGGCTGGTGTTCCTCGCCATCGACGTGGTCCGTATGACTCATCCCGCGCGAAGCGAGCAGCACCACCAGAAAGAGTGCGGTGGTGGCGAAGCCGATGACAATGGCTGTGAGCACCAGTGCCTGCGGCAGCGGGTCGGCATACAGCGCTGGATCAGCCCACTCGGGATCGATCACGGGTGGCGCGTCGAGACGCAGCCGCCCCATGGCAAAAATGAACAGGTTGACGGCATAGGCCATGAGCACCAGCCCCATGATGAACTGGAAGGTCCGCGGACGCAGCAGCAGCCAGACCCCCGAGCCGGCCAGCACGCCAATCGCCAGTGCCAGTATCCATTCCATGTTCAGTTCCCCATGTCCGTCTCGGCCAGTTGCCGGTAGAAGCGCAGCGACTGGTGGGCCAGGGCGATGATCATCAGTACGGTCGCGCCGACGACCAGCATGTAGACCCCCAGGTCGAAGAGCAGCACGCTGGACAGATGCGCGCTGCCGATCCAGGGCAGATCGAGGTCGAGATGGGATGATGCCAGCAGTGGCTGACCCGTCCACCAGACCGCCATGGCGGTCAGCCCGGCCAGCAACAGCCCCAGGGCGATCCAGGCCTGGGGTCGGATCAGGGGCCGGGCCTCGACCCAGAGTATCCCGCCGACCATGTACTGCAGGATGATGCCCGTGGCCATGATCAGGCCACCGACAAAACCGCCACCTGGCAGATTGTGCCCACGGAAGAGGAAATACAGCGAGATCATTGTGGTGACCGGCAACAGCAGGCGGACCAGCACGGCGGGGATGCGCATCAGGCCATACGGCAGGGGCGCAAGGATGTCGGGTTCTTCGAAGTGCACGGTCTTGGCATCGCGGCTGCGGTGCCGCAAGGGGGCCGTAATGGTTTCTGCCGGGGGACGGAAGCGGCGCAGCAGGGCGTATACGCTCAGCGCCACGATGCCCAGCACGGTGATTTCGCCAAAAGTATCGAAGGCGCGGAAGTCGACCAGGATGACGTTGACGACATTTGCCCCGCCCCCCAGGGGCCAGGCCTGTTCGACAAAATAGTGGGCAATGCTGTGCTGGGCGGCCGGTCGCGTCATCATGACCCAGGCCAGCAGCGTCATCGCCGCACCGGCCAGGACGGCGACCAGGAAATCGCGGCGCCGGCGCCACAGCGTACGCTGGCGGGTCGGGCCGGGAAACTCTTCGATGCGGGGCGGCAGCCAGCGCAAACCGAGCAGGATCAGGATCGTGGTGACCACTTCGACAGTCAGCTGGGTGAGCGCCAGGTCGGGGGCCGAGAGCCAGGCAAAGGTGATGCCGGTGACCAGGCCGGCGGCACTGGCCAGCATCAGTGATGCAATGCGGTGATACTTGGCCTGGTACGCGGCGCTCAGCGCACAGGCACTGCCCGCGAGCCACATCAGGGCAAAGGACCATTGGGCTGGCGTGGACTGGCTGCCCTTGAACCATACGGACGACTGCAGCAGCGGCAGGACGCCTACGGCCAGGGTGCAGAGAATCAGCAGCAGGACCTGCGGCTGCAGGCGCTGGGTCTGCAGCCACTGCATCAGCCGGGCCGAGCCGGCATCCAGCGCCTCGAGCCAGAGTTCGAAGCTCTGCCGGCCGTCGAAACGGTAGATGAATGGCACCTGTCCGGGTTTGCGCCTGTCGTGGCCGCGCAGGGCGGCGTAGATGAGTATGCCGCCGCCGGTGGCGATCAGGCTCATGAGCAGCGGCAGATTGATGCCATGCCACAGTTGCAGGTTGAAGGCGGGCACCCGCTCGCCCAGCAGGGCGTGCATGACCAGTTCGAGCACTGGCTTGACGAACACCCCAGGCGCAATGCCGATGGCCAGGCAGATGAGCACCAGGATGGCGCAGGGGATCAGCATCCTGCGGTCGGGGTCGTGCGGCACCCGGGGCAGATCAGTGGCGGGTGGCCCAAAGAACACTTGCAGGATGAAACGCAGCGAATAGGCCACGCTGAATGCACCTGCAATGACTGCCGCCGTGGCCAGACCCCAGCGTGTGGCCCAGTGCCCCGTGATGAACACGGTTTCCGCAAAGAACATTTCCTTGGACAGAAAGCCGTTCAGCAGGGGAACGCCGGCCATGGCCGCGGCCGACACCATGGCCAGCGTGGCCGTCAGGGGCATGGCCCTGCGCAGGCCCGACAACCGCGTGAGGTCGCGAGTCCCGCTTTCGTGGTCGACGATGCCCGCAGCCATGAACAGTGAGGCCTTGAACGTGGCATGGTTGATGATGTGGAAGATCGCCGCAACCAGAGCCAGGCGGCTGTTCATCCCGAGCAGCAGCGTGATCAGCCCCAGGTGGCTGATGGTCGAGTAGGCCAGTACCCCCTTCATGTCGCGCTGGAAGGTCGCGGCATAGGCACCCAGCAGCAGCGAGCACAGCCCGGCGCCGCCGATGATCCAGGTCCACCAGTCGGTACCGGAAAAAATCGGCCAGAAGCGGGCCAGCAGAAAGACGCCGGCCTTCACCATGGTGGCCGAATGCAGGTAGGCCGATACGGGCGTGGGGGCTGCCATGGCGTTGGGCAGCCAGAAATGAAAGGGAAATTGCGCGCTTTTGGTCAGGGCCCCCAGGGCCAGAAGCACCAGCAGTATCGGATACCAGCGATGGTTGCGGATGAGCGGGGCGGCTGCCAGGACGGCGTCCAGATCATAGCTGCCCACGATATGGCCGATGATGAGCATGCTGGCCAGCAGGCAGAAGCCGCCGCTGCCCGTGATCAGCAGGGCCATGCGGGCGCCACGACGGGCATCCATGCGGTGCGACCAATAGCCGATCAGCATGAAGGACGAAAGGCTGGTGAGTTCCCAGAACACGAGCAGCTGGATCAGGTTGCCCGCCAGCACCACCCCGAGCATGGCACCCATGAAACTCAGCAGGAACGCAAAGAAGCGCGGGGCCGGATCATCGGCCGACAGATAGTAATGGGCGTACAGCGCGATCAAGCCACCCAGCGCTGAAATGATCACGACGAACAGCCATGCGTAGCCATCCATGCGCAGCGTCAGGTCGACCCCCTGCAGCGGAATCCACGGCACGCTCAGCTTGATGACCCCTTCGTCGGCCAGGGCCGGCGTGAGGGTCACGGCCAGGAGCAGACACAGCAGGGCACTGCCCCCGGCGAGCCATGCCCCAGCTCGCCTGGCTCTTGCGGGCAGCAGGGCTGCACACAGACTGCCGGCAAAGGGGATGGCCAGAATCAGGGTCAGAAGCATGGATCGGCTTGTACGCGGTGGGGGACGTCAGTGGGGAATGCCAGGCGAATATGATACGCGAAGATGCCGTTTGACCTGGATCAATCTCTGCGCCCATCAGGCTACCCAGGTGAGTGGCGATGCACGACAATGAGGCATTTCACACGCGCTGCAGTCGCGTGGCAGGCGTATGCATGCGTGCTGCCCGCACGTGTACGATGTGTGCATACTTGCCTGGGAAATTCTGGTATGTCCTCTCTTGCTGCTGCCGATACGTCGGGTGCCCCGGTCGATGCCTTTGCCGATCTGGAAATCTCCGAGGCGCTGATTCGCCGCTTCGATCAGTCCGGGCCCCGCTATACCTCATATCCGACGGCCGATCGCTTCGAGCAGGGCTATCCGCCCGAACGCTACATCGGACACCTGGCGCAGCGGGCCACGGCAGCTCAGGCCGTGCCGCTGTCGGTGTACGTGCATCTGCCGTTCTGTGAATCCCTGTGCTATTTTTGCGCTTGCAACAAGATCATTACCCGCGACCACAGCCGGTCGGCCGAGTATCTTCAGGTTCTGTATCAAGAAATGGACCTGCTCGATGCCCATCTCGGGGTGCACCGGCAGGCGGTGCAATTGCATCTGGGGGGTGGAACCCCCACCTTCCTGAGCGCAGCCGAGCTCGAGGGCCTGATGGTTCAGCTGCGCCGTCACTTCGAGTTTTCTGCCGACGCCGAATTGGGGGTCGAGATCGATCCGCGCACGGTGACACCCGATTCCCTGGCCATGCTGGCCGGGCTGGGTTTCAATCGCACCAGTTTTGGCGTACAGGATTTCGACCCCGACGTACAGGCCGCGGTCAATCGGATCCAGCCCTACGAGATGGTGCGCGCGGCCCTTCAGGCCAGCCGCGACAACGGCTTCCAGTCCGTGAACGCCGACCTGATCTACGGGCTGCCGAAACAGACCCTGGCCAGTTTTGGGCGTACGCTCGACCAGTTGATCGAACTGCTGCCCGACCGCATCGCGCTGTACAACTATGCCCACCTGCCCGACCGCTTCAAATCACAGCGGCTCATCCGCACCGAAGATCTGCCCTCGGCGGATACTCGGCTGCAGATCTTTCTCATGTCGGTCAGGCGCCTGCTCGATGCCGGATACGTGTACATCGGTCTAGATCACTTTGCCCGGCCGGAAGACGAACTCAACCAGGCCCGGCTCAATCTGGGCCTGCACCGCAATTTCCAGGGCTATACGACCCGCGCCGAATGCGATCTCATCGGCTTCGGTATTTCGGCCATCGGCAAGATCGGCAATGCCTACGTGCAGAACCATCATTCGCTCAACGCCTATACTGAGCAGGTCACGCATGGTGTGCTGCCCACGGCCAAGGGGTTTGATCTGAGCCCTGAAGATGCGTTGCGGCGCGAGGTCATCATGGCCATCATGTGCAGCATGCCGATCGATTTCACGCGTTTCGAACGCATGCACGGCCTGTCATTTGTCGAACATTTTGCGGCCGAGCTCGAGCGGCTTGCGCCGCAGGTGCAATCGGGCCTGCTGACGATCGATGACCAGGGCTTGCGGGTCTTGCCCAAGGGGCGTGTCTTTGTGCGCGCGCTGGCCATGGTGTTCGACCAGTACGTGGGCCGGCCGCGCGTGGCGACCTACTCGCGGCTGATCTGATCGGGGGGTGATTCGTCACTGCGCGGGGTGGCCGGTCGTGTACTATCGGCGCTGGCCGCCCGCGTGGGCAGGCGCCACAGATAAATGCTGACGGCCACGCCGGGTATCAGCAAAAGCCAGCGGGCCCAGGCCACCGGCATGATCCAGGCCGACACGGCCAGTGAAGGCCACATCAGTGCCATGGCGATGCACTTGCTCTGCAGGGGGATTCCGCGCCCCTCCTGGAAGTCGCGGATATACGGACCGAGGACACGATGCGACATCAGCCAGGCATGCATGCGAGGCGAGCCGCGCAAAAAGCAGAAGGCCGCCAGCAAGAGGAAGGGGGTCGTGGGCAGCAGGGGCAGGAAAATCCCCAGCACCCCCAGGCCCAGGGCCATCGACCCCAGCACGGTGTACAGGGTGCGGATCATGGTTCAGTGGATTCTAGCAAGTCCGCGCCGGCGATGGCACTGGGGTCGGCCGAGCAGCGCAAGCAGGAAAAAAGGATGGCGGCCCTGCTCGCGCAGGTTCCTTTGTTCAATGAACTGTCCGCCGAGGCCTTGCAGCCCATCGTGGCGGGCACCACAGAAATCAAGGTGGCTCGCGACGAGGTGATTTTCCAGCGGGGCGACCCGTGTGTCGGCTTTCATGTGGTGATGTACGGCCTGGTGAAACTGCTGTTTGTATCCAGCAGCGGGGCTGAACGGGTCGTGCGCCTGATCGGCCCGGGTGACGGCTTTGGCGAGGCGCTGATGTTCATGGGCAAGGACTACATCGTGACGGCCGTTGCCCTGCGGGATTCCCTGCTTCTGCACGTGGGGCGTGACGCCTTGTTCGAACAGCTCGATCGTGATCCCCGTATTGCGCGCAGGATGCTGGCCGGGCTCAGTTCGCGGCTTTACAACCTGATGGCCGATGTCGAGGCCTATACGCTCAAGTCGGCTCCGCAGCGGCTCGTCTCGTGGCTGCTGAAAGAGTCGCGCGGCGCGGTGGGGGAGGCGTTTCGGATCGAAATCGGCAAGGCGGTGATGGCCTCCAGGTTGAATCTCTCGCCCGAGCATTTTTCACGCCTGCTGCGCGACATGAGCGACAAGGGCCTGCTGCGGGTGCGCGGTCGCGAATACACCATCATCGACGCCCAGGGCCTGCGCAACTACAACGGCTGACGCGCGTGGCTTGCTGCCGCTTCAGCCACGGCACGCAGGGCGCGCCGATATCTCAGCAGGGCCCGGCCCAGGTTGAACGCCAGCAGCAGGGCGGACACGATCAGCAGGGGTCCGGCGGCATGGCGTGCCGCCTGCCAGCCGGCGGCGGCCAGCAGCCAGCACAGGGTCATCGCCAGGTGGGCAGCCCACTGCGTGCGCGCTGCGGTCTCACCGATGTACGTGGCCATCTTGGGCAATACCTTGAGGTAGACGCGCGCCATGGCGGGATCGCGATTGGGCCCGCTGATCGAATCCTGGGCGTGCTTCCAGAGCAGGAAGGGCACGATCTTGTACAGCATGCCATTGACCGCCGAACCCAGCACGCCCACGATGATGGCCACCCCCAGCACCAGTGAGGCCTGCGTGCCGTGGCCATGGGTCAGCCAGATCCACAGGGGGGCGCAGGCGAGCAGCGACAGCATGCTCACATACCAGAACAGCGTGGTGGCTTCGGGGGTCGGGCGCTTGCGGGTCCAGAGGCGCTGCAGCGTCGTGGCCCCCCACAGTACGTATGCTGCCAGCAGGATCAGCTCGACCGCTTCGCGCATCAGGCGGGGCAGGCCGTCGGTGGCCTCCAGTGCGCTCCAGGCCAGCAGCAGGATGGGCACCAGCAGGGGCATCCAGCGCGTCATGGGCCTGGGGTAGATTTCGGTCACCTGGAAAATGGGCAGCAGCTGGAACGTCATGCCCATCAACAGCAAGCCGCCCCAGCCCGCCAGGCCCCAGAGCACATGGCTGCCGAGCCAGTCTGGCAGCGCCAGGCTCAAGCCCAGCGCGGTGGCCAGGGACGCCCCCAGCAGTACGGCCAGCGCCAGCGAAGCCAGGGCCCCGCGCACTGGCACCAGGATCTCGCGGGCGCCGCGATATACGTGCTGTCGATGCCGCCACAGGCCCCAGGCTACGGTGCCCAGATACAGAACGAACGCGCTGGCCAGAAACAGGACGGCCGAGATCCAGGCTGTCGACCACCACCACAGGAAGCCGGCTGCCAGCAGCAATGTGCCGGTGGTCAGCAGGGGGTGGACCCAGCGTACCAGCAACCGGATCCCGGGGGTGGGCACATTGCAGGCGACTGCCAGGATCTGCAGCAGCGCCCCCAGCATCGCACTGCCCAGTATCCCCAGCGTCCACAGATGGGTCAGGGCGAGCGTGGTACCCGACCAGCGTGAGGCCAGCGCCTCGGGCCCGGCCCAGGTGGCCAGCAGGCCGGCGAGCAATGCGAACAGCGGGACATTCAGCAAAAAGGGCAGTGGCACGCCCAGTGCGGGTGTCTTGTCGAAATCCAGGGCGCGCTGCATGGCTCAGGCGTGCCAGATGGAAACCTGAAAGTGGGTCTCCTCGAAGGTGCAGCAGTATTCGTAGCCATCGCGTTCCAGAATATTGAACAGGGGCCAGGGCTCGCGATCGATCAGCATGTGCAATTGCTGCCCGGGCTCGAGCCCAGTCAGGGCCTCGAGGCATTGTTCGAGCGGTTGCGGCGCCGACAGACCGCGCACATCCAGGGTGAGATCAGGGGCTGTCATGGGAATGGATTGCGTGATTCTTGATCCGGATTAAGGAGAAATTCTCCAGCAACAGGCATAGTAGCTGATGATCCGGAGAAATGGCCATCTGCCCAGGCGGCCCGTGTGGGTGCTTCCGTTGCGTGCAGTGGTCGCGCCTTTCCAGACCGTCATTTCAGCCGCAGTTTTTTTGGATGTGCCCCATGCCAGTTTCTGCCAGTACACGCCCCGGCGTGATCCACCACCACGATGATTCCCGTTTCGAGCTGGTCTGCCCGGCCGGCAGCCTGCCAGCGCTCAGGGCCGCGGTCGATCACGGGGCCGACTGCGTCTACCTGGGTTTTCGCGATGCCACCAATGCGCGCAATTTTGCCGGCCTGAATTTCGATGAGGCCGCCATTGCCGAAGGCATCCGCTACGCCCATGCGCGCCAGCGCAAGGTCCTGCTGGCCCTGAATACGTATCCGCAGCCCGATGCCTGGCAGGTGTGGCGCCAGGCGGTCGACCGTGCGGCCGAAGCCGGTGTCGATGCGCTCATCGTGGCCGACCCCGGGCTCATGGCCTATGCCAGTCGACACTATCCGGGCTTGCGTCTGCACCTCTCGGTACAGGGTTCGGCCACCAACTACGAGGCCATCCAGTTCTACCACGAGCATTTCGGCGTGGCCCGGGCGGTGCTGCCCCGTGTGCTTTCGGTGGCTCAGGTCCAGCAGGTCTGTGAAAACACGCCAGTCGAGATCGAAGTGTTCGGCTTTGGCAGCCTGTGCGTGATGGTCGAAGGGCGCTGTGCGCTGTCTTCATACGCCACCGGCGAATCCCCCAACACGCATGGTGTGTGTTCGCCTGCCCGGCATGTGCGCTGGCAGCAGACCCCGCAGGGGCTCGACTCCCGGCTCAACGGTGTGCTCATCGACCGCTACGAAGAAGGCGAGAATGCGGGCTATCCAACCCTGTGCAAAGGGCGCTTCGACGTCGCTGGTGAAACCTATTATGCGCTCGAGGAACCCACCAGCCTGAATACGCTCGAACTGCTGCCTAGGCTCATGGCCATGGGGGTGCGCGCCATCAAGATCGAAGGCCGCCAGCGCAGCCCGGCCTATGTCGCACAGGTCACGCAGGTCTGGCGCCAGGCCATCGATTCGGCCCGTGCCAGCCAGGCGCGCTATTCGGTGCATCCCGCATGGATGGCCGAACTCAACAAGGTGGCCGAAGGCCAGCAACACACCCTCGGGGCCTATCACCGGCCCTGGAAATAACCTGGAAGGCATCATCATGAAAATCGCTTTGGGGCCGCTGCAGTATTACTGGCCTCGGGTGACGACACTCGAGTTCTACGCCGCCGTGGCCGATTGGCCGGTGGATATCGTCTATCTGGGCGAAACAGTCTGCTCGCGCCGGCATGAACTGCGCCTGCCCGACTGGTTCGAGATTGCCGGCATGCTGGCCGAGGCCGGCAAGACGCCCGTCCTCTCCACCCAGGTACTGCTCGAATCCGGCCAGGAACTCAAGACCCTGTACCGGATCACCGAAAACGCCCAATTTGCGGTCGAAGCCAACGACATGGGGGCGGTGCACCGCATGCAGGGCAGCCCTTTCGTGGCCGGGCCGTTCCTGAACATCTACAGCAAGCCCACGCTCGACGTCATGGCCGCACAAGGGGCTGTACGCTGGGTGATGCCGCTCGAAATGGGGCGCGCGGGGCTGGCGCAGCTGCAGGCCGACCGGCCGGCCGGCCTGCAGACCGAAGTGTTTGCCTACGGGCGCATGCCGCTGGCCTTTTCGGCCCGCTGCTTCACGGCGCGCAACCGCAATTTCCCGAAGGACAATTGCCAGTACGTGTGCATGGAATACCCCGACGGCCTGCTGCTTGAAACCCGCGAATCCGAAGCCTTTCTCACCATCAACGGGATCCAGACGCAATCGGCGCTCACGTACACGCTGATCCATGAACTCGAAGACCTGTCTGCCCTGGGGGTCGACGTCATCCGCCTGAGCCCGCAGTCGCAGGGCATGGATGAAGTCGTGCGCGCCTTCCGCGCCGTGCTCGATGGCCAGCAGGCGGCTGGCCAGGCGCATGGGCAACTGGTACCGCTGATGCCCAAGGGGCCCTGTAACGGCTACTGGCATGGTCGCCCGGGGCTGGATATGGTTCAACCCCGGGCGGCTTCCGCGGCCTGAGCCGGCAGCCGGCAGGCCGCTGGATCAGACCAGGCACGCAGCGGGCCAGCATTTGCCTGATATTTTCCCGGAGAACGATGATCATGCAAACCACTTCCACACCGGCGTATCGTGTGCCCCAGACTCTCGAGCGGGTACTGGGCCACCTGCCCCGCTATCCGGGTTCGGTACTCTTCGTCACCGGGCTCAACCTGATTCTTGCGCGCCACCTGCATCCCGATACCCTGTTGCGGCTCGAGCAGCGCCAGCTGCGCATCGAGGTGGCCGATGCCGGGTTGCGATTCGACTACACCTGGCACAATGGGGCGTTCCGCGCCTTGCGGGGGCAGGCAGCAGAGCCCGATCTCGTCTTCCGGGCGACGGCCTGGGATTTCTACTGCCTGCTGCAGCGCCAGGAAGACCCCGATACCCTGTTCTTCAGCCGCCGTCTGGTCATTGAAGGGGATACGGAACTGGGCCTCATGGTGAAGAACACCCTGGATTCGATCGACATGGTGGTGTTCCAGCCGCGGCGGGTGCTGGCCGATGTGCTCGGCGAACTGCGCGGCCGGCTGCCCAGGCCGGGTTTCGTGAAGGGCTAGAAGAGTCAGGCGGCAGCGGCCAGCAGCTGTGCGCTGTGCCAGGCAGCGATCCATTCTTCGTTGGTCTTTTCGACCCCGACGACCACTGGGCTGTCGGCTGTGGAAATCACCGCCGCATGGCGGGCATTGGCCTGGGGGTCGATGCGTACGCCCAGCCATTCCAGATCCTGGCAGACGCGGGCGCGCAGCACGTCACTGTGCTCGCCGATGCCTGCCGTGAAGACCAGCAGGTCCAGCCCGCCCAGCACGGCGGTCAGCGCACCGATCTCGCGTACGATGCGGCGTACGTACAGGGCCAGCGCGGTACGCACCTGTGGGTGGGTGTCTTCCAGGGGCAGCAGGTCGCGCGGGTCAGCCGATACGCCGGAGACGCCTCGCAGGCCCGAGTCGTGGTAGAGCATGTGCGCGACTTCATCCAGTGAGAGCTGTTCGATCTGCATCAGGTAGATGACGGCCCCCGGGTCGATCGAACCGCATCGCGAGCCCATCATCAGGCCATCCAGTGCCGAAAACCCCATGGTGGTCGCCACGCTTTCGAGCCCCTGCAACGCGCACAGGCTGGCACCGTTGCCCAGGTGGGCCACGATCACCCGGCCGCTGGCCAGTTCACCGTGCCGTTCAGGCAGGGCGTGGCTCATGTATTCGTACGAAAGCCCATGAAAGCCGTAGCGTCGCACACCGCGTTCCCAGACCGACCATGGCAGCGCCAGCATCTGTTCGATGGGGGCCTGGGTCCGGTGAAACGCCGTATCGAAACAGGCCACCTGTGGCAGGGCGGGTTCGATCCTGAACAGTTCTTCGATGGCCTCGAGTGCGAAGGGCTGGTGCAGCGGGGCCAGCGGGATGTAGCTTTTCAGGTCGGCCAGCACCTGGGCATCCAGGCGTACGGGTGCAAAATATTTGCTGCCGCCATGCACCACGCGGTGTGCCACGCTGGCAATCCGCTGCGCATCCGACAGGCAGGACCGAACGCGGGCGTGGATGAGGGCGAGGGCTGAATGATACGGGCGCGCGGCGTCCAGCACGACCGCATCCGTACCCTGGCGTGAATCGCCATAGGTGGGTTGTGGGCCACCTATGCCGTCGACCTTGCCGTGCATCGATGCCTCGCGGGCAATGGGTGCTGTGCCCGTCTCGAACAGCGCAAATTTGATGCTCGAGGAGCCGCAGTTCAGCACAAGAATCAGGGGTGTCATGGTGGTGTGCTCCGATAGCGCAGGGCCAGCAGTTGCGCGATTGCACAAGAGGCCAGGCGCGAACGGCGGGAGTCCGAGCGGCTGGTCAGCACCACGGGTACCCGCGCGCCCATCACGATACCCGCACTGTCGGCATGCCCCATGTATTCAAGTTGCTTGGCCAGCATGTTGCCACTTTCCAGGTCGGGCACGATCAGGATGTCGGCGTGCCCGGCCACCGCTGACTGGATGCCTTTCACCCGCGCCGCTTCGGGTGAGACGGCATTGTCGAAGGCCAGCGGGCCATCGAGAATCCCGCCCGTGATCTGGCCCCGATCGGCCATCTTGCACAGCGCGGCCGCATCGAGGGTGGATCGCATGCGTGGATTGACGGTTTCCACGGCCGCCAGGATGGCGACCCTGGGCTCGGGGACCCCGATCGCGTGGGCCAGATCGATCGCATTGCGCACGATGTCCGCCTTGATCTCGAGCGTGGGGGCGATGTTGATGGCGGCATCGCTGATGATGAAAGGACGCGGGTAGGCGGCCGTTTCCATCACGAAGCAGTGGGTGATGCGCCGTTCGGTGCGCAGGCCACTCTGCGGTGCGATGAGCGCGGCCAGCAGTTCATCCGAGTGCAGGCTGCCTTTCATCAGGGCTTCCACTTCGCCGCGCGCGGCCATCTGCACCGCGGTTGCGGCGGCCGCATGGCTGTGGGGCACGTCGACGATGCGCAGACCGGACAGATCCAGACCGGCTTCCGAGGCGACCGCCTGCAGCCTCGCCTGTGGTGCCACCAGAACGGGCTCGATGACCCCTGCCTCGCAGGCGTCGAGTGCGCCGCCCAGGCTGAGCAGGTCGCAGGGATGGACGATGGCGGTCCGGATCGCCGGCTGGCCACGGACGTGGGCGATCAGCCTGGCGATGCCGCGCAGGGCCTGTGGCTGCGGGCTGGCTGCGGCTGCGGATGAGGGGGTGTCAGTCATGGGCTCTGAGGTTGGGATGGCGGTGTCTGTGGGTGATGGAACCCGTATTGTCGGCCAATTGGGGTGGTTTCGGGGATTCCTTTGTGCACGGCTCAGGCCATCCGGCTGATGGTCTTTCTGAAGCGCGCCAGAGAAAGCATGAACAGCGTGGTGCCTATGGCCAGGAGCCACGCGAATGGCCTCCAGACCACGTCGATGCCGGCACCCCGGTAGAGGATGGCCTGGCCCAGTTCGACAAAGTGGGTGGTAGGGGCCAGCAGCATGATGTGCCGGACCAGATCCGGCATGTTCTCGCGCGGCGTAAAGCCACCGGAGAGCATCTGCAGGGGCAGCAGGATGAGCACCAGCAGCATGCCGAACTGCGGCATGTTGCGCGCTATCGTCGCCATGAAAATGCCCATCGAGGTGGTTGCGAACAGGCACAGGGCCGCACCGGCAAAGAACAGCGGCAATGAACCTTCTACGGGTACGCCCAGCAGGCCGCGCACAACCAGATGGATGGACAGGGCAGACGCCACCAGGACCACCAGGCCCATCGACCAGATCTTCGAGAGCATGATTTCGGTGGGCGTGACGGGCATCACCAGCAGGTGCTCGATCGTGCCGTGCTCGCGCTCGCGGATCAAGGCCGCGCCCGTCAGGATGATGGACAGCATGGTGATGTAGTTGATGACCTGCATCAGGCTGCCGAACCAGCCTTTGTCCAGAGTCTGGTTGAACCGGTAGCGCAGGACCAGTTCGATGGGCTGTACGCGCTCACCGCGCTGTCGTTCGATGAATGCATCGATTTCACCCATCACGATCTGCTGCACTGCGTTGCTGCCGGAAAACGCCTGGCTCATGCGCGTGGCATCGACATTCAGCTGCACGGCAGGGTTGCGGCCCGCCAGAACGTCGCGCTGGAAACCGTGCGGGATCTGGAGCGCAAACGTGTACAGCCCCTGATCCATGGCCGGATCCATGTCGTTCATCGAAATGATCGCCGGCCAGACGAATTGCGGTGGCTGGAACGCCGCGACGATATGCCGCGACAGCGGCGTGTCGTCGGCATCCACGATGGCGATCGGGCTGTTGTGCAGCGTCTCGGGCATCGCGGTGGCTGCCGTATGGACAGCCACGGTGAACACGTAGAGGATCAGCACCAGCATCATGGGGTCGCGCCACAGGCTCCAGAGCTCTTTGACGCCCAGTCGCCGGATGTTGGTCAGCGAAAGCGTCCGCATCTAGCGCTCCTGCTTTCTGAGCAATGCGATGGCCAGGCCCAGGATCACCGGTATGGACAGCGTCATCGTACGGAACGCATCGGGCAGGTCACCGAACCCCAGGGCCTTGCTGAATACGCCCCGACTGATAGTGATCATGTGGGTCGCCGGATGCACCTCGCCGATCCATCGGCCCACGCCTTCGAGTGCCGGCACCGGATCGATCAGACCGGCAAACTGCGTCACGGGCACGAGGGTCGCAATCATGGTGATGAACAGTGCGGCGATCTGGCTCCTGGTGACCGATGAGGCCAGCAGGCCCATACCCGTCGATGCGATGCTGAAGATGAGCGCAGCCAGCAGCAGTGTCGGGTAGCTGCCGCGGACGGGCACATCGAATATCGTCACCGCCAGGACGCTCATGATCAGAAAGTTGAGCAGGGCCAGGGCGACGTAAGGCAGTTGCTTGCCGATCAGGAACTCGGTGCGCGTGGTGGGCGTGACGTACAGGTTGATGATGGCACCGGTCTCTTTTTCGCGCACCACAGCCAGCGCCGCGAGCATGGCCGGCAGGAGCAGGAGCAGGACCGGAATCACGGCAGGCACCATGGCCGGCAGGCTCTGCACATCCGGGTTGTAGCGAAAACGGGTTTCGATGTGGGCCGCCATGGGCGGATTCCCGACGCGCTCGGCCACTTTGCCCGCCAGCCAGTACTGGTGCATGCCCTGTACGTAACCCTGCACCGTCTCGGCCCGCTGGGGCATGGCGCCATCCACCCAGGCCCCGATCTGCACGTTGCGGCCGCGCAGCGCATCGCGTGCGAAGCCTTCGGGGATCTCCAGGGCCAGCATCAGTTCGCCGCTGCGCATGCGCCTGTCCAGGTCGGCATGATCGATGATCGCCGGCTGCTCGATGAAATATCGGGAACCGGACAGCTGCAGCGCATAGTCGCGGCTCAGCGTGGTCTGGTCGTGGTCCAGAACCGCATAGCGCAGGTCTTCCACGTCCATGCTGATACCGAAGCCGATCACGAACATGAGCAGAACGGAGCCCGCCAGTGCCAGCGTGGCCCGGATGGGGTCGCGTTGCAGTTCGAGCGTCTCGCGCCACAGCCAGGCCAGCATGCGCTGCAGGCTGAATGCGCTGCGTTGGCGGTGCGCGCCGAGTGGGTGGTGGGCGTGTGCGGTGCCGATGGGCGCCGGTGCATGCCCGCTGGTGGTCGCCGGCAGGGTGCCGGTTTCGCCTGCAGCCTCGAGCAGGTAGCCGATGAAGGCTTCTTCGAGCGACCGGGCGCCGCGCTTTGCCACCAGCCGGGCTGGCGTGTCACTGTCCAGTACCCGGCCTGCATGCATCATGGACATGCGGTCACAGCGCTCGGCCTCGTTCATGAAGTGGGTCGAGATGAAGATCGTGACCTGATCACGTCGCGAGAGTTCGACCAGCAGCTGCCAGAATGCGTCGCGGGCCACCGGATCGACCCCGGACGTGGGTTCGTCCAGGATCAGCAGTTCAGGGCGGTGCACCATGGCGACGGCCAGTGACAGGCGCTGGCGCATGCCCAGTGGCAGCTGGCCCGGCAGACTGTCAGTGACCTCGGCCAGGCCGAAGCGCTGCATCATCTCATGCACCCGCTCCGGAATGTCGGCGTCGGGGACGCTGAACAACTGGGCATGCAGGACCAGGTTCTGGCGCACGGTCAGTTCACCGTACAGGGAAAACGCCTGTGTCATGTAACCGACCCGGCGGCGGGTGGCCAGGTCTGCGGCGTCGATCGCCTGGCCGAACAGCCAGGCCTGGCCTTCACTGGGCTGCAGCAGACCCGTGAGCATTTTCATGGTGGTGGTCTTGCCGCAGCCGTTGGAGCCCAGGAATCCGAAGATCTCGCCGCGGCGGATGCGAAAGCTGACGTGGTCGACCGCGACGAAGTCGCCAAAGCGCATGGTCAGGTCGCGCGCCTCGATGGCGATGTCCTGCTCATCCACCTGCAGCGGTGGAATGATCACTGCGCTGTGGTCGCGCGTCTTGTGCTCGGGCAGCAGACCGATGAAGGCCGATTCGAGCGATGAACTTGCGGTGCGCCGCAGCAGTTCGGCCGGCGTTCCAGTGGCGAGGATGCGTCCATCGTCCATGCCCACCAGCCAGTCGAAGTGCTGGGCTTCGTCCATGTAGGCTGTTGCCACCACCACACTCATGCCGGGGCGTTGACCGCGGATGCCGGCGATCAGATCCCAGAACTGGGCCCGTGCCAGCGGGTCCACGCCCGTGGTGGGCTCATCCAGGATCAGGAGATCCGGATCATGGATCAATGCGCAGCACAATCCGAGCTTCTGCTTCATGCCCCCCGAGAGTTTGCCGGCGGCCCGGTGCAGGAAGGCCTGCAGGTCGGTGGCCCGGGTGAGCATGGCGATGCGGCGTGCCCGTTCGTCCGGGTCATGCCCGAACAGGCGCCCGAAGAACTGCAGGTTTTCTTCGACCGACAGTGTGGGATAGAGATTGCGCCCGAGCCCCTGGGGCATGTAGGCGATGCGTGGCCCCACCTGGCGGCGATGGGCCGACTGGCGCATATCGCCGCCCAGAACCTCGACCAGGCCCGCCTGGATCTGGCGTGCGCCCGCAAGCAGCGACAACAAGCTGGACTTGCCTACGCCGTCGGGGCCGATCAGCCCGACCGTGCAGGCACCGGGCAAGTCCAGGTCGATGCCAGCGAGCGCCACGACCCGGCCATGATGCAGCCGCACATCGCGCAGCCGGATCACGGGGGGCAGCGCGTTTCCGGAGGCTTGCATGATGTCGCCTCAGCCCTCGGGGTCGATCAGCAGCGATTCGGTGACCATCAGGGACTCGGGCCAGGCCACCTGTGCATCGAGTTTGAGCCAGGCCACGCCGGGCACGCCCGTCTTGACCTGCTCGATATGGCGACGCAACAGGGCCGCAGGCAACTGGGCGCGCACCCGGAACATGAGCTTCTGGCGCTCGCTGGCGGTTTCCACGGTTTTGGGGGTGAACTGGGCCTGGCTCGCCACGAACGAAACCTGGGCCGGAATGACGTACCCGGGTGCCGCATCGAGCACGATATGGACTTCGCTGCCCAGCGCGATGCGCCCGGCCTCGGTTTCGGGCACGAAAAACGTCATGTAGACGTCGGCCAGATCGAGCAGGTTCAGAATGCGGCCCCCGGCGCCCAGCACCTCACCGGCTCTGGCCGTGATGATCTGCACCCGTCCGTCGCGCGGGGCGCGCAATTCGGCGTCCTGCAGGTCGGCGTCGATGCGCGCAATGCTGGCCGCTGCCGCAGCCACCTGCGCTTCGGCACCCGTCACCTGGGCCTGGGCTGCCTGTATGGCCGCCAGGCCGGCGTCGGCCTGGGCCTGGGCGGCTGCAATGGCGGCTTCGGCGCCGCGCACCCGGGCCCGGTCATCATCGAGTTCCTGAAGGGAGGATGCGCCTTTGCGTGCCAGCGTCTCGGACCGGTTCAGACGCCGCTGCGCCGCGTCCAGTTCACTTTCGCGCAGTGTGACCACAGCCTGGGCTGCGCGTCGATCACTTTCGCGCAGGGCCACCTGGGCCCGCGCCGTGGCAACGCCATGCCGTGCCTGTGCATGGTGCGCCTCGGCCTCTTTGCGAGCTGCGTGCAGCGAGCCCATGTCCATGCGCGCCAGCACGTCACCGGCGCGTACGAAGTCGCCCTCGCGCACATGCACTTCAGCCAGCCGCCCGGGCAGCTTGGTCGCCACGTCGATCTCGGTGGCCTCTATGCGGCCGTTGCCCATGACGAATCCTGCCATGGTGTCGGCGCCATTCCAATGGCGCCAGGCGAACCAGGCTGCCACCCCCAGCAGGGCCAGTATGGCGATGGATCGTGCGGTCCTCGGGCGTATGTTCATCCAGAATATCCTGTGCATTCAACGCACGCAGTGCGGGCCGTGCCGCAAGCGCCTGGCGCCGGCATGCGTACCCCCATGAAGTGATCCTTGTGGACGACCGACTGGTCAGTATGTAATATAGCAGAAATACTGATGGAAAAGAGGCAAAGATTGTGGTATCAGGCGCACGGCCAGGTGGAATCGCGATCAGGCCATACAAGGGCGGTCACGCGTGTCGCGCCAGCGCCTGGCACCCGACGCCTGAAGAGCGTGTGCCACAAATACTGGATCACTGGATCGCATGCACCGGGATGACATGCCCCGGCTTGCGGCAGGCGCCTCCAGCCGTGCGCTGGCCGAGTGGGTCGCCGGCCGGGAGGCCGGGACGATGCCCGGCATGCAGCCCGGTCCCTGACGCGGTTCTGGAATGTGTCAGGGGCCGGGGCAGGGCGCAGGCCCTATGGCAGGATATGGAAATCGATGACGATTTCGCCGGGGTTGCGCGCGAGATACTCGAATTCGATGCTGGCACCGAAATGATTCCTGAGCTGCTGCAGCAGGGGCAGGGGATCATGATCGTTGCAGAAACGCATGGTTTCGCCTGGCTGCAGCGCGGACAGCGCACCAAAGATGGCGGCATGCCGGAACCGCTTGGCGATGCCGCGGGCATCGAGCGGGTAGGTGTTTTCAGCAAACATGGGGATGGAGTCTGAGGCCACGGTATGCGCATCCTGTAATGAAAAAAGGTGCCCTGGATTATAGGAAGGCGCAGCCCTTGCGGGCCCTCAGAACCCTATGTCCGACACGGTTTTCAGGCGGGATCGCTGGCGTGATTCCCAGTTCTGCACGGCTTTTTCCCAGGCGCGCTTTTCTTCTGCCCAGATATCGAACACGCAGGGCGTACAACCGTTGCCGCAGCAAGCGTTCAGGTCGGGCTCTTCGGGTGGGCAGGGACGCGGATCGTCTGTGGGGTCGGTATCGTTCATGCCTGCATTGTAAGGCCCTTGCCAACACCCTTGCCGCCCGACAAGCCACCTTGCCACTGGACGATCGGCCCCTGCAGGGGCTGTGTGACGATGCCGGTATCGCAAGCCAGGATAGCTGTGCAGGGCGCCGGACGAACCCGGGATCAGCCTGCCTTGACGTGCATCATCAGTGGTGCAGGCGCAAGGGGGCCTGGCGATAGCCGCTGGCCGGGTAGACAGCCGGCAGGGCGTCGTGTCCGGGCACGCGTTCGATTGCCCGGGTGCCTGCGAGCAAGGACTGAATCATGGTCTCGATTTCGAGCCGTGCCAGGGGCGCCCCGGGGCAGGCGTGGATGCCAGCCCCATACAGCAGGTTCAGGGCGGGATCGCGATCCAGACGGAATTCATCAGGGTCGCCGAATACGGCTTCGTCGCGGTTGGCCGAGGCCCAGATCACTGTGATGCGTTCACCCGCCTGGATGGTCCGGTCGCCCAGCTGCACTGGGCAGGTGGGCGTACGGCGGTTGGCAATCAGTGGTGCATGGATGCGCAGGATTTCATCATTGGCCGCACGTACCAGCGCTGGATTCTGGCGCAGCTGATCCTGCAACTCGGGGTGTCCGGCCAGATAGTGGGCAATGATGCCCACGCTGGATGCCATGGTGCCCAGTTCGCCCACGGTCCAGTTGCGCAGGATGCTGACGATTTCGTCTTCGGTGACCGGTCGCCCGTGGATTGTTTCGCCCATCAGGCGCCCGGTGACGTCGTCGGGGGCCTGATCACCCAGTGCACGCCGGGCCTGCAGGATGCCGCGTATGGTGTCGTCGAACTCCATGGCCACCGCAGCGATCTGAGCCCGACTGGCAGACAGCGTGGCCGCGTTCTTGCGGTAGATCCATTCGAGCAGCGGTTCGTGCAGCGCTTCGGACCAGCCCATGAAGGCGCATTGGGTGCGCAGCGCGAATGGATGGGCCAGATCGAACATGGCCTCGATCACGCCATTGCGGGGCAATGCCCGAACCAGCCCGTGGCAGATACGCTGGCATTCAGGCTCGAATTCGGCCATGCGGGCCGCACTGAAGTACGGGTCGATGAGGGCGCGCCACGCGTCGTGCTCGGGCGGATCCATGCTGTTGGGCACGGACACGTGGCTGGAAGCCTGGCTGCTGAAACGCTCGTGGTCGTTCAGGATCGCGAGCACATCGGCGTGTCGGAAGACGGAATGGTGCAGGTAATCGCTGTAGGCCACCGGACACTGGTGGCGCATGTGGTCATAGGCCGTGATCGGATCGGCCAGAACTTCGGGAGCCCGGGGGTCCCAGTCCTGCTGGTCTTTTCGGGATGATGCGGATGGCATGATGGCGTGGAAAGACAAGTTTCGGCCACTGTACCATGGGGTTAACCCTGAATCGGTGGAATGCCTGGCGCAAGCGTTGCATTTCCTTTATTTCTTGAGTTGGGTCAAGTTCGCCGGCTTGAAATTGGCCTGGTTTGCCCCGATCTGTTGATTATCCGGGCGTGATGCCCTCTCCCAGTGAAGGGATATTCCAAATGCGACTAGAAAAACTGACGACGAAGTTCCAGCAGGCGCTGGCCGATGCGCAAAGCCTGGCCGCGCGCAACGACCACGCTTATATCGAGAACGTGCATGGCCTGCTGGCCCTGCTGACCAATGCCGACCATGGCAGCGCCAGCCTCCTGGCCCGTGCCGGCGTGGCTGTGCCGCGTCTGCAGGCCGAACTCGAGCGCCAGCTCAAGGCCCTGCCCACCGTCGAGGGCACACAGGGTCATGTGCAGATCAGCCGCGACCTGCAGACGGCGCTGACCCGTACCGACAAGGAAGCCGCCCGGCGGGGCGACGAATACATCGCCAGCGAACTCTATCTGCTGGCCCTGGCAGACGACAAGGGCGAGGTGGGGCGTGCGCTGCGCGAGGCCGGCCTGCAGCGCCAGGCGCTTGAATCTGCCATCGAGGCCGTGCGTGGCGGCGCATCGGTGTCCGATCCGGATGCCGAAGACCAGCGCGAGGCCCTCAAGAAGTACACGCTCGATCTCACGGCACGGGCTCGTGAAGGCAAGCTCGACCCGGTGATCGGGCGTGACGACGAAATTCGCCGCACCATCCAGATCCTGCAGCGGCGTACCAAGAACAACCCGGTGTTGATCGGTGAGCCGGGCGTGGGCAAGACGGCCATCGTCGAAGGCCTGGCACAACGCATTGTGAATGGCGAAGTGCCCGAGACGCTCAAGGGCAAGCGGGTGCTCACGCTCGATCTGGCCGGTTTGCTGGCCGGGGCGAAGTATCGCGGTGAATTCGAAGAGCGGCTCAAGGCGGTGCTCAAGGAACTCGCCCAGGACGACGGGCGCAGCATCGTCTTCATCGATGAACTGCACACCATGGTCGGGGCCGGCAAGGCCGAGGGTGCCATGGACGCCGGCAACATGCTCAAGCCGGCGCTCTCGCGCGGTGAACTGCACTGTGTGGGGGCCACCACGCTGGACGAATATCGCCAGTACATCGAAAAAGATGCGGCACTCGAACGGCGTTTTCAGAAGGTGCTGGTCGACGAACCCGACGTGGAATCCACCATTGCCATCCTGCGTGGCCTGCAGGAGCGCTACGAACTGCACCATGGGGTGCAGATCACCGATCCGGCCATCGTGGCGGCCGCCGAACTCTCGCATCGCTATATCACCGATCGCTTCCTGCCCGACAAGGCCATCGACCTGATCGATGAGGCGGCGGCCCGCATCCGCATGGAAATCGACTCCAAGCCCGAGGTCATGGATCGGCTCGACCGGCGCATCATCCAACTGAAGATCGAGCGCGAGGCGGTCAAGAAAGACAAGGACGAGGCCTCCGAGCGGCGCCTGAAGGCCATTGAGGATGAACTGGCCGATCTACAGCGCGAATACAACGATTACGAGGAAATCTGGAAGGCCGAGAAGGCCGCGGTTCAGGGGTCCCAGGCGGTCAAGGAAGAAATCGACCACGTGCGGGCCCAGATGGCCGAATTGCAGCGCAAGGGTCAGTTCGACAAGCTGGCCGAGCTGCAATATGGGCGCCTGCCCGAGCTCGAGGCCCGCCTGCATGCGGCCGAGGCCAGCGCCCAGGCGGTGGATGCCGAGCAGCCGCGGCTGCTGCGTACCCAGGTGGGGGCCGAAGAAATCGCCGAAGTCGTGTCACGTGCCACGGGCATTCCCGTGTCGCGCATGATGCAGGGCGAGCGCGCCAAGCTGCTGGGCATGGAAGCTGTTCTGCATGAACGGGTGGTGGGGCAGGATGAAGCCGTCCGGCTGGTGTCCGAAGCGATCCGTCGGTCGCGCGCCGGGCTGTCCGACCCCAGTCGGCCGTATGGTTCGTTCCTGTTCCTGGGGCCCACCGGCGTGGGCAAGACCGAGCTCACCAAGGCCCTGGCCAGTTTCCTGTTCGATTCCGACCAGCACCTGGTGCGCATCGACATGAGTGAGTTCATGGAGAAGCACTCCGTGGCGCGCCTGATTGGCGCGCCCCCGGGTTACGTGGGCTACGAAGAGGGCGGCTATCTGACCGAAGCCGTGCGCCGCAAGCCTTACAGCGTGATATTGCTCGACGAAGTCGAAAAGGCGCACCCCGATGTGTTCAATGTGCTGCTGCAGGTGCTCGATGATGGCCGCCTGACCGATGGCCAGGGGCGTACGGTCGATTTTCGCAATACGGTGATCATCATGACCTCGAACATCGGTTCGCAGCAGATCCAGAACATGGCCGATCAACCCTACGAGGTGGTCAAGGAAGTGATACGCGACGAGCTGAAAACCGCCTTCAGGCCCGAGTTCCTGAACCGGATCGATGAAATCGTGGTGTTCCATGGCCTGGATGCCACCCATATCGAGCCCATCGCCCGTATCCAGATCGAGCGTCTGGCCGAGCGTCTGGCCCAGCAGGACATGCGCCTCGAGGTGACCGATGCGGCAATCAGCCAACTGGCGCGTGCCGGCTATGACCCGGTGTTTGGTGCGCGGCCGCTCAAGCGGGCCATCCAGCAGCATATCGAGAATCCGGTCGCCCGCCTGATCCTCGAAGGCAAGTTCGGGCCGCGAGACGTGGTGCCGGTCGACTGGGATGGCGAGCACTTCGTGTTCGAGCGTACCCTGCAGTAAGCGTGCCGCGAGGGTGCCTGCGGCACCCGCTTCATTGCAGATCGGCGGCCACCGGACAGGGGCCGCCGATCTGCAATATGCTATTTCGCATCCGCTGATGTCGGCCTGGTGGCAGCGGGTCCGAACACCTGTTCCCAGAGCAGGATGACCGCTTCGCGTTCGCGCACGAACTCCAGCCCCGGCACCCGGGCCTTGTCGGCGCCCTGCAGACGCAATGCATGCTGGCGTCGCCGGAAGGCCCGATAGGTATTGGCGGCCTCATCGGCCAGAAGCTGCGGGATCAGGCCGGCCCGCGCCGCCAGGCCCAGCAGTGCGATGTTGCCCAGATTGCCCAGAAGTTCGGGGTGTTTGCCTGCGTGGCAAAGCACCAGGTATTGGGTGATGAATTCGATATCCACCATGCCGCCGCGGTCGTGCTTGAGATCGAACAGCCCGCTGGGATTGGGGTGCCCCTGGGCGATCCTGTCACGCATGGAGCGCACCTGTTCGCGCAGAATGTCAGGATCACGGGGCAGCAGCAGGATCTGCTGGCGGATGGCCTCGAAGCGCGCGCCGATGTCGGCATCGCCGGCTACGAACCGGGCCCGGGTGAGCGCCTGATGCTCCCAGGGCCAGGCCTGTTCGAGCTGGTAGCGGTGGAACGCATCGATCGGCACCGCAAGCAGGCCGGCATCGCCGTCCGGGCGCAGGCGCAGGTCGATGTCGTAGAGCCGCCCTGACGAGGTCAGGGTAGAGAGCCACGAAGCCACGCGTCGGCCCAGTTTGACGTAGCGCTCGCTGGCGTCCTGGTCGGGGTCGTCGTACAGGAACACCAGATCCAGATCTGACGCGTAGCCGAGTTCCTTGCCCCCCAGCTTGCCATAGGCAATGATGGAAAAATGCGGTGCGGGTGGGTCGGCACGCAGGGCCCTGGGCAGAACCTGGGGCCACACGCGCCGGATGGCCTCGGCCAGCATCAGGTCGGCCAGCGCCGAGAGGTGATCGGCCAGTGTCTCGACGCTGAGCAGGTTTTCGAGGTCCTGCGCCAGCAATTGAAAGGTGACCTGGTGCTGGACGTCGCGCATCAGGTTCATCTGCTGCTCGATGTCGGCCTCGCCGTCGGGCAGGATGCAGGCATCCAGGTCGTTGCGCAGTTGATCGGCAAGTACCGCAAAATCCGGCACCTGCAGCAGGCTGCGCCATTCGATCAGGCTGTCGAGCAGCAGCGGATAGCGGTTCAGATACTCGGATGCCCAGGGGCTGGCATGCACGATGCGCGCAACGCGGGCCAGTGTTTCCGGATATTCGGACAGCAGGGCCAGGTAGGCGCTGCGCTGCATGATGTGCTCGAGCAGGTTGAGCATGCGCTGCAGGGTCAGAACCGGATCATCCGTCTGCAAGGCCGCCTGTTGCAGATGGGGGCGCAATGCGTCGAGGCGCTGCCGGCTGGCAGGGGGCAGGCTGCGTACCCGACTGCCGTTCAATAGTGCCTGCAGGCGTGTCTGCATGTCATCCTGCACCGGGCCATCGACCGGGGCCGCCCCGGGGCTGGCGGCTGGCGGCTGTGGCTGGGCCGCAAGGCGGCCGCCGGCAGGCCTGTCAGCCACCCCAGCCATCCGGAATGCATCGTGGAAGTAGTGGCTGACCCGGTCACGGTGCTCCTGCAGGCGGGAGGTGAAGTCTTCGGTTCGTTCGAACCCCATGCTTTGGGCCAGGGCCGCCAGGGTGCCGCTGTCGCGCGGCAACAGATGGGTCTGCTCATCTTCGCGGTACTGCAGGCGGTGCTCGAGCTGGCGCAGGAAGACGTAGGCAGATTCGATCGTGCGCATGTCGTCTTCGGCCAGAAGGCCCGCACGGCGCTGCTTGTGCAGGGCCGCCAGCAGATTGCGCTGTTGCAGCGAAGGCTGTTGTCCGCCGCGGATCAACTGGTTGAGCTGCACCACGAACTCGATTTCCCGGATGCCGCCTTCGCCCAACTTGATGTTGTGCCAGGCATCGACTCCACGCCTTGCGTGGGCGCGCTGCTGCCAGTCGTGGCGTATGCGTTCACGCAGTTCACGCAGGGCGGAAAGCGTGTCGAAGTCCAGGTATTTGCGGTAGACGAATGAGCGACGCAGCGCCTCCAGCCGGTGCCTCTGGGCCTGGTATTGTGCGCCATCGTGCAGGGGGCAGTGGATCAGGCGTGCCTTGAGCCACGCATAGCGTTCCCACTCGCGCCCCTGGTGGATGAGGTAGTGTTCCAGCGCCTGCAGGCTCCAGGCCAGCGGCCCGCTGCTGCCATCGGGGCGCAGGCGCAGATCGGTGCGAAATACGAGGCCATCGGTATCGGGCTCGGAGAGAATGGTACTCATCAGCCGGACCGTGCGGCCGTGGAATTCCTGGTGGCTGAGCGGGCGTTCACCATTGGTTTCGCCGTCTTCTTCATACAGCATGATCAGGTCGATGTCCGACGACACGTTCAGCTCCTGGCCGCCGAGTTTGCCCATGCCCAGAATCAGCATGTCCTGGGGGGCGCCGCTGCGGGCCCCACGCGGCAGGCCGTGGCGCCGCCCAAGCTCACGCTGTGCGCAGGCATAGGCACTGCCTGTGGCCAGATCGGCCAGCTGGGACATGGCCGAGACCACTTCATGCAATGCGGCCTGGCTGTTCAGGTCGCGAACCATGAGCGTCTGGAACACGCGCCGACGCAATTGCCGCAGGCGCCTGGCCAGTTCGGGCCGTGGCAATTCGGGATCGGCCAGCGCAAGCGCGTCAAACCAGCCGGCCAGCGTCTTGCGGGTCAGGGGCTGATGGGCATCGGCCAGCAGGCCTTCGCGTGCCTGCGGATGTGCATCGAGATAGCGGCGCAGGCAGCCCGACCACGTGAGGGCCGGCTCCAATATAATGGCATCGGACATGGGCTCCAACATACTGCAAATCATGGCATGCGCCAATTGAATTCACGCCTTGCCGCAACCTGTGGCCGGTACCTGCTCAGGCTCCTCATCGGCCTTTACATCATTCTGGTATTGGGCGTGCTGGGCGTGCGCTACGGTCTGCCGCCGCTTCTGCAGCATGGGCAGGGGTATGTGCAGGATCATCTCTCGCGTGCGCTCGGGGCCGACGTCCACTGGGACCGCCTTGCGATCCGGTGGCAAGGCTTCAGGCCGCGCATCGACATGCGCAACGTGCGCCTGCGCTCGCATGATGGCAGAGACCTGCTCACCATTCCGTCGGTGCACGCGCTGGTCGACTGGCCCGCCTGGCGTCCCGATCATCCTGGCGTGCTGCATCTGCAGACCCGCGGTGTGGCGCTGCACCTGGTCCGTTTGCCTGGCGGGCAGCTGGATATCCCTCTGGCAAACGAGAGCGGTTCTGCCGACGATGAGGCTGTGTCGGATGCGGCCCTGCGGTGGCTGCTGTCCCAGCCCATGCTCGAATTTCGCGATGCCACCCTGCGCTGGGCAGATCACACCCGCGATGGCACGGAGCTCGCGCTCGAAGGGGTGGATCTGACCCTGCGCCGACAGCCTGACGGCGGGGTCGGGGTGTCACTGGCTGCACAAACCGCCGCGGTGCCGCAGGCGCATCTGAGCCTGCGGGCGACGCTGGCCGATGCCACGGCCCTGGCTCGGGGGCAGTGGCCATCGTCCTGGCAGGCCTGGATGCGCCTGCAGGGCAGCGATGCGGCCGTCTGGCGTTCGTGGCTGGACGTGCCCCAGGCCTTGCACAAGGGCAGTCTCGATGTGCAGTTCTGGGGCCAGTCGTCGGCCTCCGGGCCTCGTGTCACGGTGTTGTTGCAATCTTTGGGGCTGGTATGGCAGCCTCAAAAAGAGGGCCGGCTGCAGGTTGCAGACCTCCAGGCCTGGGGGCGCTCAAGCCTGGCCACGCTGCGCGTCCTGGGGCGCGAGGGGCACCTGCGTGGGCCGCTCGATTTCCAGGTTCGGACCCATGGTGCCATACTCGAGGCGCCCGCCTGGTTCGATCATGACCTGCAACTGGGCGCCATCGAGGCTCGAGGGCAACTCACCGGGCATTTGCCGGATCTGGATGCTGCAAGCGCCGCGACGGTTGCCGTCGATGTGGCCGAAGAACGGCCAACGCCTGATCTGATCCTGCAACTCGATCAGTTTCGCTGGCTCAATCCCGACATCAGTGTCCGGGGCCAGGGCCACTGGGCTTCCGGGCCCGGGGCCGGTCAGGCCGAATTGGGCGGCCGGGTCGAACGCGCGGAACTGGCCGCCCTGCATCGCTATCTGCCCCTCGAAGTGGATGAAGACGCACGCGCATGGCTGGCCGAAGGCCTCAGGCAGGGTGAGCTGCGCGAGGCCGATTGGCGGCTGCGGGGGGATATCGCCGAGTTCCCGTTCGGTGACCGGCCCGATGCTGGGGATTTTCATCTGGCAGGCCAGCTGGTGAACGCCACGGTCGATCTCGTGCCCGATGCGACGGCTGCCGAGCGCTGGCCATTGCTCGAGCAGATCCGGGGCCGCGCAGAACTGCACCGGACCGATTTGCGCCTGCAGGGTGAGCGTGCCGTGATGCAGCCGGCACCAGGTGATGAATGGATCCACCTGAATGACATCGATGCGCGCATCCCGGATCTCGAAAACGACACCACCCTCGAAGTATCGGGCCAGGCCCGGGCCAGCGGCCAGACCTGGATGTCATTCATGCGGCATTCGCCAGTCGGCGACATGCTGCAGGGCCTGTTTTCGGAGGCCCGGGCGACGGGCCAATGGCAGGTGCCGCTGTCTCTCACCGTACCGCTGTTGCACAGCATCGACACCCAGGTGCATGGGCAGGTGCAGTTTTCGGGGCCGTCGAGTGTGCGCTTTTTGCCCGAAGTGCCGCAGATAGACGCCATCGCCGGGCGACTTGATTTCGACGAGAATGGGGTCACCATGCCGGCGCCGCTGAAGGCACGATTCCTGGGGGGTGAGTTGAACGTCACAGGCGCGCTGGGTCCGGCGCAGGCGCCCGGCCTGAAGCTGCACGGCACCATGGCCGCAAGCGCCCTGCGCACGCTGGCCGACGTACCCGGTATGCAGCGGATTTCGGGGTCGCTCGCCTGGAAGGCGCTGTTGCGACGCACGGGGCACGGTTATCACCTGGGGCTCGAATCCGAACTCCAGGACATGAAGCTCGATTTTCCCGCCCCGCTCGCCAAACCGCTGGGTGAGGCCATGCCGTTGCAGATCGACTGGAGTGACGCGGCGAACGGCCGGGAAAGCCTGGATGTCCGACTGGGCAGCGCACTGGACATGCGGCTGACGCATCGCCCGGATGCGCCACGGAAACCCTATTTCGAGCAGGCTGCCATCGGTCTGGGGCGCGCGGCCGCCGAGCCTGTGGCTGGCCTGACGCTCGATGTGGCCTATCCCCTGGTGGATCTCGATGCCTGGGATCGCATTGCCAACGAATTTTCCGCGCCCGGGGCGCCTCATGCCGGACCGGGTCTTTGGCCTGATCTGGTGGCATTCAGCGTTCGTGCCGATCAGTTGCGCCTTCTGGGGACACGGCTGGATCAGGCCACCTTGCGGGCGGTGCGCGCGCAGGGTGGCCAATGGTCGGTGAACCTGCGTTCCGACCAGACCCGCGGGACCATCAAGTGGCAGGCCCATGAAGGCCAGGTGCAGGGGCGCGTGAATGCGCATTTCGATCGTTTGAGCCTGGGGGATGATCCAGGCGATACGGGGTCCCTGCTGCCCACGCCATCGGCGGACATCGCGCAGGACCTGGATGACGACGTCTTCATCCCGGCGATCACCCTGCAGGTGGAAGACTTTCGTCTCTACGGTCATGCGCTGGGGCCACTGGCCCTGGAAGGCGAACAGGATCGCGCCGGCAAGATCTGGACTCTGGGGCGTTTGCGCATCGGGCCTGCCGGGACGCAACTGCAGGGTACCGGCGTGTGGCGCCTGCAGGGCGCGGACCGGGGCTTGTCCATCAAGGCGCGCATGGATACTGACAATCTTGGCGCCTGGATGGATCATGCCGGTTGGTCGGGGGTGCTCGTGGGTGGGCAGGGTGAGATTCAGGGGCACTTCGATTGGCGCAATCTGCCATGGCGCAGAGAGGTTCAGGACATTGATGGTGAACTGACCCTGTCGCTCGACAAAGGCCGTTTTCCCCAGGTGGATTCACGCTCGGCCAAGTTGCTCGAAGTCTTCTCCCTGCAGTCCGTTTCGCGCCTGTTCCGCCTCGAGGGTGCGCTCACGGGCTTGATGCGGGAAGGTCTGCCGTTTGATCAGTTGCGTGGCACCCTCAGACTGGATCGGGGCCTCGCGCGGATGCAGGATTACAAGATGATCGGTCCGGTGGGTACCCTGATCCTGGACGGCAGTGCGGATGTGATCGAGGAGACCATGGATCTGCAGGCCGTGGTGGTCCCCAACCTCGATGCCAGCGGGGCCTCCGTGGCCGCGGGCATCGCCGTGAACCCATTGGTTGGCCTGGGCGCCTTTGTGACACAATGGTTGCTGAAGGATCCCCTGGCCCGTGCCATGACCAGGCGCTACGCGATCACCGGCCCCTGGGAGGATCCGCAACTCGAGGAGGTCAGCCTGTCGAGCAAACCATGAAAAAGGCTCCCTGGGGAGCCTTTTTCATGGGTGCCGAAGCGCATCAGGCGGATTCATCAGTACACCCCCTGCGCCAGCATGGCATCGGCCACCTTCACGAAGCCGGCGATGTTGGCACCATTCAGGTAATTCACCTTGCGACCCTGCGCACCATAGTGCACGCAGTTTTCGTGGATGTCGCGCATGATGGCATGCAGGCGGCTGTCGACCTGATCGCGAGTCCAGTGCAGCCGCTGGGCATTCTGGCTCATCTCCAGGCCTGAAACCGCTACGCCGCCCGCGTTGCTGGCCTTGCCCGGCGCGTAGAGTACGCCGGCCTGGATGAACGCCTCTGCTGCATCATAGCTGGTGGGCATGTTGGCGCCTTCTGCCACGCAGCGCACACCATTGCCTATCAAGGTACGGGCATCATCGAGCGTGAGTTCGTTCTGGGTGGCGCACGGCAGGGCCACATCGACCGGCACGTGCCATGGACAGCGGTCGGCCTCGTACTGCAGCCCGAAGTGCTCGGCGTACTCTTCGATACGGCCGCGCCGTTCGTTCTTGAGTTCGATCAGCCAGGCGAGTTTTTCAGGTGTGAAGCCGGCCGGATCGATCACACAGCCCTGCGAATCCGATGCGGAAATGACCCGGGCACCCAGCTGCATGCATTTTTCGATGGCATACTGGGCTACGTTGCCCGACCCGGATACCGCGACCTTGTAGCCTTCCAGCGATTGCCCGGCATGGTGCAGCATTTCTTCGGCAAAATAGACCGTGCCATAGCCGGTGGCTTCGGGGCGGATGAGGCTGCCGCCGAACGCCGTACCCTTGCCGGTGAATACGCTGCCAGACTGGTTGGACAGCTTTTTCATCATGCCGGCCATGTAACCGACCTCGCGGCTGCCCACGCCGATGTCGCCGGCCGGGACATCGGTATCGGGCCCCAGGTGGCGGTAGAGCTCGATCATCAGGGCCTGGCAGAAACGCATGACTTCGGCATCGGATTTGCCCTTGGGGTCGAAATCCGAGCCGCCCTTGCCGCTGCCCATGGGCAAGGTGGTGAGTGCGTTCTTGAACGTCTGCTCGAAGGCCAGGAACTTCAGGATGGAGAGGTTCACCGAGGGGTGAAACCGCATGCCGCCCTTGTAGGGCCCGATGGCCGAGCTGTGCTGGATGCGGTAGCCCCGGTTGACGCGGATCTGCCCGCTGTCATCGAGCCAGCAGATGCGGAACTGGATGATGCGCTCGGGTTCGATCAGGCGTTCGAGCAGTGCCTGATCGGCATAATGGGGGTGCGACTGCATATAGGGCCACAGGCAGTGCATGACTTCAGTGACGGCCTGCAGGTATTCAGGTTGATTCGGATCTCGGGCCTCGACTCGGGACAGGAAATCATTGACGGAAGAGGGGTTCATCAAGGGATCTCGCTTATTTTTTCATCATGTCGAAGAATTCGGCGTTGTTCTTGGTGGCCCGGATTTTGTCCAGGATGAATTCCATGGCTTCGACATCATCCATATCGTGTATGAATTTGCGCAACACCCAGATCTTCGGCAGAAGATCCGGGGCGATCAGGAGTTCTTCGCGACGTGTGCCGGATTTGTTCAGGTTGATGGCCGGATAAATGCGCTTTTCTGCCAGGCGGCGCTCGAGATGCACTTCGGAGTTGCCCGTGCCCTTGAATTCTTCGTAAATGACTTCATCCATGCGGCTGCCCGTTTCGATGAGAGCCGTACCGATGATGGTCAGCGAGCCGCCCTCTTCGAGGTTGCGCGCTGCGCCAAAGAAGCGTTTGGGGCGTTGCAGGGCATTGGCATCGACGCCGCCCGTGAGCACCTTGCCCGATGCCGGGACAACGGTGTTGTAGGCGCGGGCCAGACGAGTGATCGAGTCGAGCAGTATGACCACGTCTTTCTTGAGCTCGACCAGGCGCTTGGCCTTTTCGATCACCATTTCAGCGACCTGCACGTGTCGTGTGGCCGGTTCATCAAAGGTGGACGCGACGACTTCGCCGCGCACCGTGCGTTGCATTTCGGTGACTTCTTCCGGGCGTTCGTCGACCAGCAGCACGATCATCACGGCATCGGGATAATTGGCGGTGATGGCGTGTGCAATGTGCTGCATCATCACGGTCTTGCCGGACTTGGGGCTGGCGACGATCAGGGCGCGCTGGCCCTTGCCGATGGGCGCGAAGATGTCCATGATGCGCCCGGTGATGTTTTCCTTGCTCTTGATGTCGCGCTCGAGCACCATGGGGACATCGGGGTGCAGCGGTGTGAGGTTCTCGAACATGATCCGGTGCTTGATGGCTTCCGGCAGCATGCCATTGACCTTGTCGACCTTCACCAGCGCGAAATAGCGTTCGCCGTCCTTGGGCACGCGCACCTCGCCTTCGATCGAATCGCCTGTGTGCAGGTTGAAGCGCCGGATCTGCGAGGGCGAGATGTAGATGTCGTCGGTACTGGCCAGATATGAGGTCTCGGGCGAGCGCAGAAAGCCGAAGCCGTCTGGCAGGACTTCAAGTACGCCGTCGCCGAAGATCTGTTCGCCTTGCTTGGCGCGCCGCTTCATGATGGCGAACATCAGTTCCTGTTTGCGCAGGCGGTTGGCGTTTTCGATCTCCAGACCGGCGGCCATTTCGAGCAACTGCGAGACATGCAGTGCTTTGAGTTCATTCAGGTGCATGGGTGGGAAACGGAGGAGGGGACAGAAGGACCGTCTGGACAACCGCAGGCCCCGGGCAGGGCCTGCGTGCACAGGATCGAAGGATATGGATCGGGATGGTGTGTTTACAGTGCTTCGTCGAGGAAAGCCTGCAGCTGGTTGCGCGACAGGGCGCCCACCTTGGTGGCCACGACCTGGCCTGCCTTGAAGAGCATCAGGGTGGGAATGCCCCGGACGCCGTACTCTGCTGCACTGGCGGGATTGTCGTCGACATTGAGCTTGGCAATGGTGAGGCGGCCCTGATGCTTGCTGGCGGCTTCTTCGAGCAGCGGCGCAATCATTTTACAGGGGCCGCACCATTCGGCCCAGAAGTCGACCAGCACCGGACGTTCGGATTGGAGCACGTCGGCCTGGAAGGACGCATCACTGACATGCTGGATGGAGTCGCTCATTGTATTTGGAACCTGGGATAAACGATGACGAGGCGATTGTGCAGGCAGCCCGTGCGTGGCATGCCGTAGCCTGTTGCCATCAAGCATAACATTATCTTCGTAAAATGGTGCTTTTTTCTGGCCTGGATGACGGACGCAACATTGACTACAGCACGATACGACGAATCTTCGATTCAGGTTCTGAAGGGGCTCGAGCCGGTGCGCCAGCGCCCCGGGATGTACACGCGGACCAACAATCCGCTGCATATGCTGCAAGAGGTGATCGACAATGCGGCCGACGAAGCCCTGGCGGGTCATGCGCGGCAGATCGACGTGACCTGTCACGCCGACGGCAGCGTCTCGGTACAGGACGATGGCCGGGGGATCCCGGTGGGCCCGCACCCGCAGGAGCGGGTGCCGGTCATCGAGCTTGTCTTCACCCGGCTGCACGCCGGCGGCAAGTTCAGCAAGGACGGTGCGGCAGCCTATGCGTTTTCAGGAGGCTTGCACGGGGTCGGGGTGTCGGTCACCAACGCGCTCGCGACGCGTCTCGAGGTCACGGTCTGGCGCGATGGTGCCGAATGGCATATGGTGTTTGCCGATGGTGCTGTGGTGCAGGCCCTGAAAAAAGGGGCTTCGGTGCCCAGAAAGCGCACCGGGACACGGGTGCGGGTCTGGCCCGATGCCCGGTTCTTCGACCAGGGCAAAGTGCCGCTGGGTGAACTCGAACACGTGTTGCGCAGCAAGGCGGTCCTGCTGGACGGTTGTCGCGTCAGCCTGGCGTGCGAAAAGACCGGGCAGCAGCGCGAATGGCACTACGCGGGCGGGCTGCCCGCCTATCTGGCCGAAGAACTGGCGGGTTCGACGCTGCTGGTGCCCCTGTTCGAGGGCGCGCATTTCGTGGGTGCCGATGATGAGCACCATGCGCTCGGCGAGGGTGCCCATTGGGCGGTGGCCTGGTCGGAAGAGGGGCCCGTCGTGCGCGAGTCGTATGTCAATCTGATCGCCACACCCGCGGGCGGGACCCATGAATCGGGTCTGCGCGAAGGGTTGTTCAGTGCCGTCAGGTCGTTTGCCGAAATGCACGGTCTGGTGCCCAAGGGCTTGCGCCTGCTGCCCGAGGATGTATTCGCGCGGGCCAGCTTCGTGCTCTCGGCCAAGGTGCTCGATCCGCAGTTCCAGGGGCAGATCAAGGAGCGCCTGAACAGCCGTGATGCCGTGCGCCTGGTGGGTGGAATCCTGCGCAATGCGCTCGAATTGTGGCTGCATGCCCATGTCGAGCACGGCCGCAAGATTGCCGAGCTGGCGATCGGCCAGGCGCGCACACGGGTACGGGCCACGCGCAAGGTTGAAAAACGCAAGGGTTCGGGTGTCGCGGTCCTGCCGGGCAAGCTGACCGACTGCGAGTCATCGGATGCATCGCGTACCGAAATCTTCCTGGTCGAGGGCGATTCGGCGGGGGGCTCGGCGAAGATGGGGCGCGACAAGGAATTCCAGGCCATCCTGCCCTTGCGCGGCAAGATCCTGAATGCCTGGGAAGTCGAGCGCGACCGGCTGTTTGCGAATCACGAGATTCACGACATTTCCGTGGCGATCGGGGTGGATCCCCATGGCCCGATGGATCAGGCCGATCTGTCCGGCCTGCGCTACAGGCGCATCTGCATCCTGTCGGATGCCGATGTCGATGGCGCGCATATCCAGGTGCTGCTGCTCACGCTGTTCCTGCGGCATTTTCCGCAGTTGATCAAGACCGGGCACGTGTATGTGGCGCGCCCGCCCCTGTATCGCGTCGACGTGCCAGCCGCCGGGAAACGCCCGGCGCGCAAGCTGTATTGCCTGGACCAGGCCGAGCTCGATGTGCTGCAGGAAAAACTGCGTGGCGAGGGGCTGCGCGAGGGGGGCTGGCGCATCAGCCGGTTCAAGGGCCTGGGCGAGATGAATGCCGAGCAACTGTGGGATACGACCCTCAATCCCGATACACGGCGTCTCGTGCAAGTGCGGCATGGCCCCGATGGCCGCGAGGCCTCGGCGCGCATGTTCGATATGCTCATGGCGCGCGGTGAATCGGCCCGGCGGCGGTCCTGGCTGGAAGAGAAAGGCAATCTGGCCGATGTGGATGTCTGAAAGAGATGGTTGATCGGGACGCAGGATGATGGATCAGGACGCAGGAGTTGGCGGCATGGGCGATGAAGAAGGGCTGATGCTGGCGCATTTTGCCGAACAGGCCTATCTCGATTATGCCGTGTCGGTGGTGCGCGGCCGGGCGCTGCCCGATGTGACCGACGGCCAGAAGCCGGTGCAGCGGCGCATCATGTATGCCATGGATGCGATGGGGCTGGGCCCCCAGGCCCGGCCCGTCAAATCGGCGCGCGTCGTCGGTGACGTGTTGGGCAAGTATCACCCGCACGGGGATCAGGCGGCCTATGATGCCATGGTGCGCATGGCGCAGGATTTCGTCCTGCGCTATCCGCTGATCGACGGCCAGGGGAACTTTGGTTCGCGTGATGGCGACAACGCCGCAGCCATGCGCTATACAGAAGCCCGCCTGACGGCGTTCTCGCGCCTGCTGCTCGACGAACTGGACGAGGGCACGGTGGATTTCGTGCCCAACTACGATGGCAGCCAGCATGAACCCGTCTGCCTGCCGGCGCGTCTGCCCATCATGCTGCTCAATGGCGCCTCCGGGATCGCCGTGGGCATGGCCACCGAGATTCCGGCACACAATCTGCGCGAAGTGGCCAGGGCCTGCGTGGCGCTGCTGCGCGAGCCCGACCTTCCCGACGCCAAACTGCATGCCCTGATCCCGGGGCCCGACTTCCCGGGCGGTGGGCAACTCATTTCCACTGCCGATGACATTGCACAGGTCTATGCCAGTGGGCGTGGCACCCTGCGCGTACGAGCGCGCTGGCACTTCGAGGAGCTCGCCCGGGGCCAGTGGCAACTGGTGGTCACCGAACTGCCACCGGGCACATCGAGCCAGAAGGTCCTCGAGGCCATCGAGGAACTCACCAATCCCAGGCCCAGGGCCGGCAGGAAGACCTTGTCGGCAGAGCAGCAGCAGACCAGGACGCAGGTGCTCAGCCTGCTGGATGCCGTACGCGATGAATCGGGCAAGCAGGCGCCGGTGCGTCTGGTGTTCGAGCCCCGAACCGGGCGCATCGACCGCGACGAATTTGTCAGCGTGCTGCTGGTGCGCACCGGGCTGGAAGGCAATGTGCCCGTGAACCTGGTCTGCATCGATACCGATGGCCGCCCGGGGCAGCGTTCGCTGCGCCAGATCCTCCAGTCCTGGCTGGATTACAGGCTGGGTACGCTGACGCGCCGCACGCGCCATCGCCTCGACAAGGTTCTGGATCGCATCCACATTCTCGAGGGGCGCCTCATCGTCCACCTGAACGTGGACGAGGTGATCCGCACGATACGCGAAGCCGATGAGCCGCGCCCGGCACTGATGACGCGCTTCAACCTCAGTGAGCGACAGGCCGATGACATTCTCGACATGCGCCTGCGGCAGCTGGCGCGCCTGGAGAGTATCCGCATCGAGCAGGAACTCGACCAGAAACGGGCTGATCGGCAGCAATTGCAGGTCTTGCTCGATCACCCGGGCGCCATGCGCCGGCTCATGGCGCGCGAGATCGAGGCCGATGCGCGCCAGTATGGCGATGACCGGCGCACCCTCATCGAAGAAGCCCGGCGTGCCGTGCTCGACAGCCCGGTGGTCGATGAGGCCATTACCCTGGTGGTCTCGCGCAAGGGCTGGCTGCGTACCCGTCTTGGGCATGGCCTCGATCCAGGGCAGTTTGCGTTCAAGAGCGGCGATGATCTGTATGGTCTGCTGGAATGCCGCAGCACCCAGGATCTGGCTGCGCTGTCGGATACGGGGCGCAGCTTCGGGGTCGCCCTGTCACAGGTGCCGTCTGGCCGGGGTGACGGCCAGCCGATCACGGCCATGGTCGAGCTCGCAGCCGGCAGCCGCATCGTCCATGTGCTGGCGGGTGATCCGGCGCAGCGCCTGCTCTTGGGGGTGGATTCGGGCTATGGCTTCACGGCCCGCCTGGGTGACCTGCTCACGCGCCAGCATGCCGGCAAACAGTTCATCACGGTGGCTGCGGGCGAAACCCTGCTCAGGCCACTGGAGCTGCACGAAGGGGATCACGCCGTGGCCCTGCTCAGTGGCAAGGGCCGCTTGCTGGTGGTAGCGCTGGCCGAACTCAAGTCGTTGCCGGCAGGCGGGCGGGGTACCATCCTCATGGGCCTGGATCCCGGTGACACCATTGCCCAATGGGCTCCAGTCAATGATCGCGGCCTGGTGCTGCGTGGCGTCTACCGCGCGCGTCAGACCGAGCTGGTCCTGACGCCGGCCGAACTGGCGGCCTACGCCGGGCGCCGGGCACGCAAGGGCAAGTGGCTCGACGTGAAAATCAAGCTGCCCAGCCTGTGGTCTGCGCGCGAAGACTAAAATGGTCCAGGTATTGAACCACAGAGGCGGGACATGAGTTTCAAGGTCACGGTACAGCCGTCGGGCAAGGTCTTTGCGGTGGAATCCGGGCATACCGTACTGGATGCCGCGCTGGCCGAGGGCATTCTGCTGCCGTACAGCTGCCGCAATGGCACGTGCTCCACGTGCCAGGGCAGGGTGCTCACCGGTGAATACGATGCCGGGCCCGCGCCGGGGCGCATCCTGGATGCGGCCGAGCTCGCGGCTGGGCATACGCTGCTGTGCCAGGCCAGGCCGTGCTCCGATATGGTCATCGAGGTCGAGGAAGTGCGCCTGGCGCAGGATATCCAGGTGGCCCGCATGCCGGTGCGGGTCCTGGCGCTGGAACCCCTGGCGCCCGATGTGCTCGAGGTCACCCTGCAATTGCCGTCCGCCCAGGCGTTCCGCTTCCAGCCCGGGCAGTATCTCGATTTCCTGTTGCCCGACGATGCGCGGCGCAGCTATTCCATGGCGTGTCCAAGGCTGGATCGGCACACGCTGCGACTGCATGTCCGCCATTCGCCTGGTGGCGCCTTCACTGACCGCCTGTTCGGTCAGGCCGATCCGGTCATCAAACTGCGCGAAATCCTGCGCATCGAAGGGCCGCTGGGTTCGTTCTTCGTGCGCCCCGATATCGACCGGCCACTCGTGTTTCTGGCCAGCGGCACGGGTTTTGCGCCGATCCGTGCCATGATCGAGGCCCTCATCGAGGCCGGCGACCGTCGCTCTGCAGTCCTGTACTGGGGGGGACGCCGGCCGGCAGACCTGTATCAGCTGGATGTCGCGCGCGGCTGGGAGACGCAATGGCCGGGCTTTCATGTGGTGCCGGTTGTATCGAATGCGGCAGAGGGGGACGCCTGGTCGGGGCGCACCGGCTGGGTTCACGCGGCGCTCATGGAGGATTGCCCGGATCTCTCCGGCCATCAGGTCTATGCCTGCGGCTCGCCACTCATGGTCGAGGCCGCCCGGCGCGACCTGGTGCAGCACTGCGGTCTGCCCGCTGAATTCTTCTTTGCCGATGCCTTCGTGACCGAAGCAGACCGGGCCCGGGTGACAGCATGAAGGTCGTCGTGCTCGGGGCCGGCATCATGGGCGTGAGCAGCGCCTGGTGGCTGGCCCAGGCGGGCCACGAAGTCACCGTCATCGAACGTCAGCCGGCCGCTGCGCTCGAAACCAGCCGTGCCAATGGCGGCCAGATTTCCGTCTGCTACGCCGAGCCCTGGGCCAGCCCGCATACCTGGTACCAGCTGTGGCACTACCTTGGCCACCGGGACGCACCCTTGCGCATTGCCTTGCAGCCCAGCCTGCAGCAATGGCTATGGTGTGCCCGGTTCGTGCGCGAATCGCAGCCCCGGCGCTTTGCCGTGAATCTGCGGGCCATGGTGGGTCTGGCGCAGTACAGCCGCCGGCAACTGGGTGAACTGCGGCGCGCGCTGCAGATCGATTACGATCACCTCGAGCGGGGCATCCTCGCCTTCTACCAGGACGAACGCGAATTCGAGTACGCCCGCAAGGCGGCGGTCGCCATGCAGGCACTGGGCGTGAACCGGAAGGTGCTCGATGCCGCACAGGTCCTGCAGATCGAGCCCGCGCTTGCCGCGGCAGATCAGCCCATCATCGGGGGTGACTACACGGCCGAAGACGAATCGGGTGATGTGCATCGCTTCACACAGGCCCTGGCCGGGCATGCCGAGGCGGCGGGGGTGCGTTTCCTGTTCAATCGCCAGGTCAACCGGCTTCTGGCGGTGGGGGGCCGCGTTGCCGTGGCCGAACTGATCCAGCCGGACGGCTGGTTCGAATCGGTGCAGGCGGATGCCTGGGTCGTGGCCCTGGGCAGTCATTCGCCTGCGCTGGTGCGGCCGCTGGGTATCGCATGTCCGGTCTGGCCCGTGAAAGGATACTCGGCCACCTTCGCGCTGCGACAGCCGGACGCCACGCCGCAGGTCAGCCTGATCGATCAGGCCTCGAAACTGGTGTTCTCGCGCCTGGGGCAACAGTTGCGTGTGGCGGGCACGGCCGAACTGGGTGGTTTTTCACGCGCGCTGGATACATCACGTTGCAATCGTCTCGTCGAACGGGTGCGCCGGCTGTTCCCAAGCGGGCCTGATTTTGCTAATGTTCGATTCTGGTCCGGCTTGCGGCCGACCACGCCCTCCAATGTTCCGCTGATTGGCCCCACCCGTATCCGCAATCTGTACCTGAACACCGGGCACGGCAGCCTGGGCTGGACCATGGGCGTCGGGTCAGGCAAGGTCCTGGCCGATCTGGTGTCGGGCCGCAGGCCCGAAATCGATTTTCCTTTCCTGGGTTGATCCACATGAAATTCATTCCTGGTGCCGTGCCGGCTCAATGTGCTCGGGGTCTGGCAGGCGCTCTGCTGGCTTGTGCGCTTGTCACCTCGGCACATGCCGCAGTCAAGGTCCCCGTATGGCATGCGCTGCAGGGCCACAATGCCGAAGTCCTGCAGGATCTGGTGCGTGGCTGGAATCGCAGCCAGTCCGACGTCGATGTCACATTGCGTCAGTTCGATACGCCCGAGGCGCTGGACCAGTCGCTCGATCGGGCCGCCAGTGCCGGGACGCTGCCGGCCCTGGCACAGATCGGCAACACACATACGCTCGATCACGTTGCGCGCCGCCCCTATGTGCTGCCGTTTCACCTGCTGCAGGGCCAGGCGGCCCTCAAGGGCACCGACTGGTTCCTGTCCAGCGACAATGCCTTTGTACACGATGCCAAGGGCCGCTTGATGGCCTTCCCGTACATGCTTGAAATTCCCGTCATGTACTACAACCAGAACGCCTTCAGAACGGCCGGGCTCAGCCCGGCTGAACCGGCCCGCGTCTGGATGGAGCTGCAGGGGCAATTGGTGTCGCTGGCCAACAAGGGCTCCCGGACCTGCCCACTGACGTCCAATCTGCCGGTCTCCATCAACCTGGAAAATCTCGCTGCGGTCAACAACCAGTTCTACGCCGGGGCCGACAATGGCCTCACGGCCAAGGGCCTGCCCAGCTTTTCCTTCAATTCGACCTACGTCCGGCACCTGTCGCTCATGATCAGCTGGGTGCGTTCCGAGATCATGACCCGCCCCGATGCGGGCCTGCGTGCCGTCGACCGCTTTGCCGCAGGCGAATGCGCAGTGCTCATGTCCGATTCGGGGCATATCGGCTCATTCGATGCACAGCGCAAGCTGCATTTTGCCGTGTCCGGCCTGCCGTATTATCCCGAAGTCACCCGCAAGCCCGGCAATCCATTTGTCAACGGGTCGGCTCTTTGGGTCATGAAATCCGACAAGCCGGTCACCGACGCCACCGTGGCCTTCCTGGGCTGGCTGTCGAAGCCCGAACAGGCGGCCCGCTGGTATCAGCAAACGGGTTATCTGCCGCTTACCAAGGCCGCGTTCAACCAGACGCCCGACAGCTATTATCAGCATCTGGGCGCCTGGCGGGATCTGGTGGCGCCCTACGCCCAGAAGTCCGCAGTGACGGCGCAGGGCTTTCGTATCAACAACTACCCGGCGATCCGGTCGCGTTTTCAGCAGATCATCGATACGGCGCTCGATGGCCAGGAGCCGGCCGTCACGGCGCTCAGCAGTGCTGCAGCCGAGGGCAATCGCCTGGTGCGCCAGGCCGAGTAGTCCGGCAGCCGGCAGTCGATACCGGCTGCGCCAGTGTCCGCCCCATCCCCGGCATGCATGATGTGCCGGGGATGGGGCGGAGCCTTTTGTCCTTGCGTATTTGCCAGTCTGGATTGCGCGTCCGGAGTGGATGATCATGCCTCCCAGAACGACAGAAGGGGGCGTGCATGTTCAGGATCTGGGTGGTGGGCTGTTGCATGGGCGGGCTGGTGGCGTGCACCGGCCCGGGCCACCAGGCGTGGTGGCATGAGCAGTCCGGGGCGCCGGGGCCGCTGGCCGATTACCGTTTCGACTGGGAACTCTCCGGTGATCCTGATCTGGCGCCTCTGCAGGTGTTCGATGACGGCCGTCACACCTGGTTGCAATATCCCGCTGGCGCGCCGGTACCGGCCCTGTTCGAGCGCCGGCCAGAGGGCGATCGCCTGTTGCATCCGCAACGTGAAACCGATTATCTGCGTATCCGGGGCGTGCCGTCGTTTCTGGTGATTCGCGGGGGGCAGCGCCTGGCGTATGTCCGGCGTGGTGGCACGCCTTCGTCGGCCGAATCCGTCGGGTCAACTCCGGCAGGCACGCCCTCCGGGGCCGTCGCCGCAGGGTTTGCCACAGCTCAGATCGGGCCCGATATCACCCGGCCAGAATCTGGCGCGGTGCGCCAGCCTGCCATCACCCCACTGGCAGCCGCATCCCCCCAGGGGCTGGCAGAGGCCGCCTCCACAAATTCTGCGGCCACCCCGGTGCGGTCTGCTGCTCTTGCCAGTGAGCCCGTCGCCGCGGCGCAGCCAGCCGTTCTTGCCGCAGCATCTGTCGTCGCCCCGGTACAGCTTGCGGCTCTTGCCCCGGAGCCCGTCGTCGTCCCGGTGCGGCCTGCGGCCATTGCTGCAGCATCTGGGGCTGACGCCGTACAGGGTCATGCCACTGCAGCCGCCGGCACACCCTCAGCAGAAGTGCTGCCGGGCCCGGTTGCGCGCTTTGGGGTCACGCCGGTCGATGGCACCTTGCGCAAAACCCTGTCTGGCTGGGCGCGCGAGTCCGGCTGGGTGTTCGAGCCCGAGCACTGGGCGGTTGATGTCGATATCCCCGTGGCCGGTTCCGCCACGTTTCCGGGCCCATTCAAAGACGCCGTGCGCAGTCTGCTCGCAGCCACCGAACTGGGTGACCGCCCGGTCCAGCCCTGTTTCTACGCCAACCAGGTGTTGCGTGTGATTTCTCTGGCACAACGCTGCGACCGCACCCGCACACCAGGAGACAACGCATGAACGGCGCCATCTCGCGTATGGGCACTTGGGTCCGCCGGGTCATGGGCTGGTCTGCATGGCGTTCCCATGCCTGCCGGCCCAGGCCTGCCATGCGCTGGCCGCTCGTGTGCTGCCTGTGCCTGCTGCCCGGGCTGGCGGCCTGCAGCCTGCCCGAACGGCTGCGTCAGGCCGGGCGAGCCTTCGAGCAGGCCGACGGGAAAGTGGCGCAGGGGCACGCCGGATTCGTGCCCCGCCAGGCAGATCCGGATCTGCGGATGGCCACCCAGGATATAGACAAACCCTGGATCGCCGGCCCGGCGCAGCCTCTGGCTCGCGAACTGACATTGCCGGCCGTGCTGCGCGGGCGTGTACAGACCACCCTGCTGTTTGCCGATGGCCCGGACGATCTGCGCCAGATTGCCCGGCGCATTACCGCAGTCACGGGGATTCCGGTGCATGTGCGCCCCGATGCGCTGCTGCCCGTCGCCCATTTCCTGCCGCGCATGGCCAATGACCCCGCAGGGGGGTCAATCGGGCTGGTGGATGACGCAGGCTCCGCCGCACTGGCCGACGGCCCGGCGGCACTGCCCCTGATCCTCGATCGGCTGGCGGCGCATCATGGGGTGCACTGGCGCTATGAAGGGGGCCGCATCGAGTTCTATCGCACCGAGACGCGGGTGTTCAATGTGCGCGCGCTGACCCTCGATGCCCGGGCCCAGGCATCCTTGGGGCTGGGGCGTGGGCATGCCGAGGGCGGCTTTGTCAGCGCATCGAACACGCAGCTCAGCAGCGGCGATCTTGACATCATGAAAACCCTGCGTGCCCGCCTCGAAGCCTTTCTGTCCAGGGCGGGGATCCTGGTGGTCGAGCCGGGCGCAGCGGCCAACATCGTCGTCACCGATACGCCCGACGTGCTCGAGCGCATCAGTCGCTATCTCGAGCACGAAAACCGTGCCCTGACACGCCGTGTCCGGCTGGTGTTCGAAGAACTCACCATTGCGCTCAACGAACAGGCCCAGGCCAGCCTGGACTGGAATCTGGTTTTTTCCGGGGCCCATCTGGCGGGCCACCTGGCTGTGCCCGGCCTGGCAAGCAGCCCGGCAGGGCAGCTTGGGATACAGGCCGTACAGGGCACCCTGACCGGCAGCGAAGCCGTGATCCGGGCGCTGGGCGAAACCGTGACCCTGGTGCGGCGCAGCAGTGTACCCATGCTCACCCTGAATCGGCGCCCGGTCACCCATGCCGTACGCACCACGTTCTCGTATATCGACCGTATCGAGACCACGCCCGTCACGGGCGCCAGCGGCCTTGCCGTGCCGGCGATCTCGGTCAATCAAAAAGAAGAAACCGTGGGGTCGTTGCTCACGCTGGTGCCCGATGCCCAGGACAACGGCCAGATCCTGCTGTCACTGGCCTACGACAACACGGTTGCGCAGCCCCTGAAGACGGTCACCTTCGGCGACAAGGACAACCCGTTGCAGCTTCAGCAACTCACCATCGAAGGCAACGGCACAGTCCAGCAACTGGCCTTGCAACCTGGGCAGCCACTGGTGGTATCGGGCTTCGATCGTCAGCAGTCGGAGACTTCCGAAAGGCGGCTGGGTCCAGGTCTTCCGGTGCTGTTCGGCGGCGGGGACCAGCTGCAGGCCCAACGGCTGGCCACCGTGTTGATCATCACGGCACAAATCGAAGAGGGGCTTTGAACCATGCGCGCCGCCCGCGTCCTGCTGGTCGATCAGAAAAAGCTCCTGTGCGGGCTCGATTGGGTTCCGGTCCTGGCCGAATCTGCATTCAGTCGCGCCCAGGCGCGCCGTCTCGGGGCCACCCTGGTGGTGTGGTCCGGCGAGCCGCCTGCGGCGCTGGGTCTGGCGCGCGGTGTACCTGGGCGGGGCCGTTGCTGGTCGCTTGCCGATTTGTGGGCCCGCCTGTACCCAGAGGGCTCCAGGGCCTGCATACTGGCCCTCGATACGCAGACCTGGCACGTGCTGGCTGCGCACCAGGGGGTGGCATTGGTGCGCGGGGACCGCAGCTATCCCAGTCTCGAACTGGCGCTCGCTTCGATGCAGGCCATGCGTCTGGCATGCCCCGGCCTCGAGATGCTTCCTGCACCGGATCCAGCGGGCGTTCAAGCGCTTCTGCACACGTTGGCCAGCCAGGCTACGCCCGATCTGGCTATGCAGCCGGTGCGCTCATCGCCCGTGCGGCGGTATGGCGTACCGTTCGGCCTGGCGCTGGGCGCAGCGGCATGGCTGCATACCCAGGCCGCCCAGAATACGGCGATTTCCCACGCGACGCCGCCTGCGGTGCTCTGGCAAGAGGCGCTCGATCAGGCTCTGCACGGTCGTTTCATCCATGGCGCCGCCGGTACCCGGGCATTGCTGCAGACGCTGTATCGGCAGCCGGTGCGCCTGGCCGGCTGGGACCTGCTCGAAGTGCATTGTCAGCCACACATGGGTGGTGCGTCCTGGTCCTGCCAGGCAGATTACCGACGCCAGGCTCAGGGCGCCGACAATCGTGGTCTGCTCGAGCATGCGCCCGGTACCTGGGCCCTCGAATTTTCCAGTCTCGACCGCGCGCGGGCGATATGGTCCGTCTCCGTGCCCGCCCGGCAGGTTACGCCGGCCGCTCTGCCCCGGGCCCACTGGGTCACGCGCGACTGGTCCAGCGCTTTGCAGGCCAGTCTGCCGGCGTTTCACCGTCTGCATCTCGAACCCGCGCACACTTTGTCCGTCGCAGCGCCACAGGATGCCGAGGGTCAGCCGCTTGCCGAACCATCCTCCGGGTTGCCGGCCATTTCAATGCGCGGGCTGCAGGTCGAGGGCCCCTTGCGGTCCGGGTTCCTGTTGACATCGATGGTGGAATCGGTGTCCTGGCACAAGCTGTCCCTGGTGGTGACAACCGGGGTACGGCCCGATCTGCGTACCAGCCGCCTGACCTTGCGGCTTGAAGGGGTGATCTATGAAAATGGCTCGTGAATACCTGCTGGGCAGCCTTTTGGCGTTGTGCTGCTCGCCGCTGCCCGCCCACGCCCAGACGGCTGGCCATGCCGCTCGCGTTGCGTCTTCGGTTGCGAATGTTGGGCAGCAGGTCGATGAGGCAGGCTCGAATGACTCGACACCCTCCGGTGTGCCGCCAGCCGATGCGGGTGCGGGGCAGGCCATACGGTCCTGGGAGATGCAGTCCGTGCACGAACTGATGCAGGACGATCTGCGCGAGGCCATGGACCGTCCACGTCCGGGCTCCGGTGTCGCCGCTGCATCGGGTGCCAGCCCCGGTGCCATCGATGAACCGCGGCTGGTTGCGCTGTATGGGGTGGGTTCGGCCTTGCTGGCTGAAGTCCACGTCGATCGGCGTGCCTATCTGTATGTTCGCGGGCAGGCGTGGCCTGCGGGTCATTTTGGCGATTCCGGGGTGTTTCGGCTGCGGGACATGAATGGCGCCTGTGTGCAACTCGAGCGCGGCACGGATCGGCATTCGCTGTGTCTCAGGATGCTTCTGGGTTGGGGGCAGCCATGAAAGCCTGGCCTGCCCTTGCCCTGTTCCTTTCGGAAAACCAGCGGCCATTCGATCCGGCGCGCGCGGGTACGGTGGCTCATGCTGCCGATCTCGCCGCATTGCGTCCGGCCATCCGGCGGTTGCTGCATCGCGAACATGGTGTCGAGCAACTGGCCGAGCGCCTCTGTCCGGTCGAGCGCGATGACGATACAGTGACCATTCTGGCGCATCCCGATCACGTAGGCAGTGATCAGGCCGATGCGCTCGAGCGCAGTCTGGTCAGTCGCGGATGCCGTCTGTCCGAGCCCTCCCGTTTCATTCTTCCCGCTCCCCTGCTGCTTGCGCTGGCGCGCAAGGGCCTGCAGCGCATGGCCCCTGTGGCTGGCAGCGAGCGGACCCCTACGGCGTTGGCCGGCGTGTTCCAGGACCTGGTGGAATGGGGGGTGCGGCATCAGGCCACTGACCTGCATCTGAACATCCTCAAGGATGCCGAAGAATCCGAAGTGCGCTATACCGTGATGGGGCGTTACGTGGCACCCGAACCGTTTCGCCAGTTGCCTACGGCTTTGCTGCTCGACGTGTTGTCGGTGGCCTGGATGGATATCCAGGGCGGCAATGGGGCGGTCTTCGATCCATTGCGCGAGCAGCAGGGGATGCTGGTGCGTCAGGTCGATGGCTGCAGCTATGTGTTGCGCTGGGCTTCGCTGGCGGCCGAACGGGGCCCAAGCGTTTGCCTGCGCTTTTTGGCCCGCGATGCCGCCGACCAGGTGGTCAGCCTGGCTTCGCTGGGCTACAGGGCCGACCAGATTGCGTGCTTCGATCGGGTGATGCGATCCGAAGGGGGGGCTGTGATCCTGGCTGGGGCTGTGGGTTCAGGCAAGTCCACCACCCTGGCCACCCTGATCCGGCGCCTGCCCGAGGACCGCAAGATCATCACGCTCGAAGAGCCCGTCGAATACCGCATACGGGGCGCGGTACAGAACAGCCTGGGCCGCAATCTCGACCAGGACGCACGCGAACAGTACGCCGCCAAGCTGCGCACGCTGAAGCGCTCGGCCATGACCGACGTGCTGCTCGGTGAAATCCGCGACAAGGACAGTGCGCGTGCCTTCATGGATCTGGTGGGTTCGGGCGTCAATCTGTATACCACGGTACATGCGTCCTGCGCCCAGACCATCATTGACCGGCTGGCGTCCGACTTCATCGCCATTCCGCGCGACTTCCTGCTTGCGCCGGGCATGCTCAAGCTCATGGTGCACCAGGTTCTGTTGCCGCAGCTGTGCGCTGCCTGCGCGCGGCCCCTGAGCGTGCCCGAATTGGTGCGCCAGCAGCTTCGGGGGCCATCAGCTGCCTATTGGCAGCAGTGGCTGGGCTGGGTGCAGCGGCTGTGGGCCCTCGATATGGCGGGTATCCGCTTGCGCAATCCACAAGGCTGTGCAACCTGCCGGGCCGGGGCCCTGCCCGAACTCTACGGGTATTCAGGGCGTACCGTTGCGGCCGAATTCCTCGAGCCGGGCCTGGCGTCCGCCGACCCGGGCGATGGCGTCGCGCACGTACCGCACCGCGTCTGCAGCGCCATGGCCCATGCCATGCAGAAGGTGGCCCAGGGCGGTGTCGATCCGCGCGATGTGGAGCCGCGCTTCATGGCCTTCGAGACCATGATGCTGCGGCTGGGGCTGCCGTGCGCCACGGGGGCACCATGAGCTCGACCCGCGGGCATGGCCCGCGGTGGGCACGTGCAGGATCCAGTCTGCTGGCCGGTGGCCTCTCGGGCCTGGATGCCTGGCGATTCGCAGCGCGTCGGGCTGACTATTACGACTATCTCCAGGCGGTGCTGCGGGGTTCCCAGGGTCGCCTGACCATTCGCGAACTGTTCGATCGTGATGCCCAGCGCCACGGTGCGAACACCGTGCGCGGCCGCTTGTCGGTGCTCTGGGCGCGTCGCTGCGAGGCGGGTGGTGGCGATCTGCATGCCACCTGGCTGGGCTGCTTCCCGCGTGACGAACTGGCCCTGATCCGTACCGTACAGGCGCATGGCAATGCCCGTTTGCTGGCTGCGTTTGCCGCGCTTGCCAGGCATCTGGCCTTGCTGGGGCAGGCACGTGATCTGCTCTGGGAAACCCTGGCCGTGGCGGCCCTCGCGCTGCTGCTGCTGTCGGCCCTGTTGCCCGCCATGGCCTGGTGGACGGTGCCGTCCCTGCAACAGGCGTTCAGTGGTTTGCCGCCCGCCTACCTGGGTGACTGGAGCCGGGCACTGTTTGCTCTTGCGCAGACCTTGCGTCGTTGGGGTTTCCTGCTCTGCCCAGTGGCTTTTGCACTCCTGGTCGCTGCCTGGCACGCCATGCCGCGCACCCATGGCCCATGGCGGGTACGGCTCGACCGTCACGGGCCCTGGAAGCTCTATCGGCAGGTTCAGGCCATGCGTTTCCTGGCCCTGGTGGCCATCCTGCTCGTGCCCGAGTCCGGCCAATCCAGCCAGTTGCGCCCTGTCATCGTGGTTTTTCTCGAAGAGGCCAGTCCGTGGCTGGCCCGCCACCTGCGCGAGATGGTGTGGCGTATCGATCAGGGCCTGACCAGTGCAGCGGCATTCGATACCGGTCTGCTGGATCCCGATCTGTACTGGTATTTCGAAGACATGGTCGCTGCGCAGGGTCTGCAGCAGGGCCTGCAGGTGGTGCACGAGCGGATGGCGGGGCGCTGGCTGCAGCGCATGCGGGCCCAGGCCCAGATGCTGCGCTGGGCCATACTGCTGGCCGGCGTCGCTGTGGTCATGGGCCTGGGTCTGTGGCATTACGCCGTAATAGACGAGCTTCGGCGGGGCTGGATGATGTTTCACGCGGTCGCCTGAGCGGCTGATTCAAACCGACGCTGTACTGACGCCGCGGTTGCGGCAAAGGAGATCATATGCACAGCCAATCCCGGGTGCAGGCTGCAAGGGCAGGCACCGATTCCCGTCTGGTCGCGGTACCGCTCAGACGACGCTCGCGGCAGGCCGGCTTCTCCCTGATCGAGGTCTCGATCGTCACGGCCATCATCCTGCTGATCGCGGTCGTGGGGATCCCGGCCATCGGCAACTATGTGCTCGAGAACAAGGTGCCCAAGGTGGGCCAGGAACTCGCGCGCTTCATCGTGCACATGCGCATCAATGCGGGGACATCATCGGGTGCGCCCTATCAGGGCATCGGGGTCGGCAATCTGGCCGCCCAGGTGATCGATTCTTCTGTGCTCACCAAAACAGCGGCCAACACCGTCCTGCACGGGCTGGGCAGTGACGGCACAGTCGAAGTCGCGTCCGAGGATTCGGGCAAGGGCTTTGTACTGCGGCTCAAGAAGGTCAATCATGCCGCGTGCCCGTCGATCGCCTCGGTATTGCAGCGCCTTGCCGACAGCATCACGGTGGGCTCGGGCGAGGGGGCCGGGGCCACGGTCAAGAGCGCCACGGCACCCTACAGTGCGCTGGCGACCGAAGCCGCCTGTGCCAAAGGTGATGTCAATCAGTTCGAATTCCATGTCACCTGAGCGCAGGTCCCAGGTGGGCTCGCTGTTGTTCGAACTCATGCTGGTCACGGCCATCACGCTGGCCCTGGCCGTCTGGGGCGGGCATGAATGGGCGCGCCGCAGTCGTGATCTGCAGGCGCGCTCGCTGGCCACCTGGATGCTGACGGCACATGCTGCGGCTTCGGCGTACCTGGCCCGGCACGGGCCCGAACTGGCCCGGCTGCCGGCCGACAATGCGCTGGCAGCCCGGGGCTTCGCGGCCTGGTCCAGCCCGCGGTGGTCCGAACTGCAGGCGGTGGGCTTGCTGCCGGCTTCGTGGCAGGCCATTGGTCCAATGGGGCAGCAATTGACCCTGCGCGTGGTGCCAGCCGCCGGCTGTACGCAGGTGCCATGCCCTGTCCAGGGCCTGGTGCATGTGCAGGCCCCATTGCTCACGCGTTCCGGCCAGGTGGATGAGGCTCTGATCGCTGAATGGCTGGTGGCGGCACAGGGGCATGGCCTGGTGTCCTGGTCCGCACAGCCCGTCGTCCTGTCCGGTTCCGGTGTGCGCTGGCCTGTGCCTGCTTCGTGGGGCAGCGAGGTCACGCAGGGAACGGTGGCATTGCTGGCGACCTGGGTAGACCTCGCCGCCCCTGGTGGGGAGCCGCCAGATGTCCTGCCGCCCGAGGGGCCTGGTGATCCGCAGCCACCCGAACCGGGCTTCGATCATGCCGATTTCCTCCGGGTCGGCGATGTCCGGGATCCGGATTTCCAGGGTGATGCCACTGTTCAGGGGCGCATGCGCAGCGGCTCGCACCTGGTTGCGGCCGATGGCCTGGTGCTGGAGAACCTCTGGGCCGAAGGGCAGGCCTGCGCCGCAGATGGGGCCCTGGGGCGATCGCGCTCCGGTCCGGGCCTGATGGAGTGCCGCGGCGGCCTGTGGCGCGCGCTCCTGCGGCCCGATGGAGGGGGTTACCTGACCAACAACCGGCGCGGGTGTGTCGATGCAGCGGGCGTGTCGACCGCCAACCCGGTGACGGGTACGTGCACCTGCCCAGCGGCCTATCTGATGGTGCGCGTATCCGAATCGGGCGCGGCGATGAGCAGCGAAGGCTTGACCCTGGGCTACATCTGCGTGGCGCGTTGAGCCAGGCCTGCCCCCGGCAGGCTGCGTTGGCCGGGCCTGCCCAGGGCCTGATTCGGCAGGGTGGGTGGTGGCGTACCCGGGCCTATTCGGGCTGGCCGCTCCAGCGGGCAATCAGGGCGCGCTCTGCGGGCGTCATCTGTGTCAGATTGGCCAACGGCATGTAGTTGCTGGCAACCACATCCTTGACCTGCCCGGCGTGTTGCATGAGCTGGTCTTTGGTATCCAGCAGGACTCCGGCCGGGGCCGCCGCGAAACCCGGCTGCGTGGGCCTGGCGGAATGGCATTCGGTGCAGCGCGCCTGAACGATGTCGTGCACGCGGGTGGCGGTGACCCGCTCGGCGCCCGGATCGCCCATGGCCAGGGCGCCAGCGTCTGAAGACGGTGCCGCCAGCCAGCCGATCACCGCCAGCAGCACAATGCCGGCCAGCGGAAAGCGCAGGTCATTGCGGCCAGTGTGGCGCAGGACGAAGTATTGCCGGATGAGGGCGCCCGCAAAGATGAACAGGGCCATGATGACCCAGGCGTATTCGTTCGTGTAGGTGAACGAATAATGGTTGCTGAGCATCAGGAAGATGACCGGCAGGGTGAAGTAGGTGTTGTGCACCGAGCGCTGCTTGCCCCACGCACCGTCGAGCGGGTTGGGTGTTTCGCCCGCTTTCAGCGCCTTGACCATGCGCCGCTGCCCGGGGATCACCCAGAAGAACACGTTGGCCGACATGCAGGTGGCCATCAGGGCGCCGGTGATCAGGAAGGCGGCCCGGCCGGGAAAGATCTGTACGCTGAGCCAGGCGACGATGATCATCATGACGCCGACGGCCAGGCTCAGCCAGCCATCGTGATTCACGCTCGGGCTGATGATGCGGCACAGGCGCGAGTACACGTTGTAGCCGACGATCAGGAACAGTACGGCGAGCAGCCCGGCCTCGGTGCCGTTCATGTTGCGGGCCCACTCCCAGGGGCTGGCCGGATTGATCAGATAGATGTCGGCGCGCAGCAGGTACAGCAACGTGAACAGCCCGAAGCCCGAGAGCCAGGTGGTATATGCCTTCCAGAAGGCCCAGTGCAGGTCATCGGGCAGTTCGGGCGGGTTGGTCAGGTACTTCTGGTTGTGGTAGAAGCCGCCGCCGTGTACCGCCCACAGTTCGCCATGGGCGCCTGTCTGCTGGCCCAGGGCGGACTTGGGCGGGCGCAGGCTCAGGTCGAGCATCACGAAATAAATGGATTCGCCGATCCAGGCGATGGCGGCGATCACGTGCAGCCAACGCAGCAGCAGGTTGCCGTATTCGAGAAAAAAGCTCCCCATGAATCTGTCTCCCGATGGCCCGGAGCAGCCGGGCAAGGTTCAGCTGCCGCGGTATGTGGACCAGGTCCAGGGGGTGACGACCAGAGGCACGTGATAGTTCTGCTCGGGATGGGCCACGCCGAAACGCAGCACCACCTGATCGACAAAGCGCGGTTCGGGCAGGATCAAGCCCTTGCCGGCAAAGTAGTCACCGGCCTCGAACACCAGTTCGTAGGTGCCTGCGGTGAAGGATGCGCCTTCCAGCAGGGGCGCGTCACAGCGGCCGTCATGGTTGGTGCGGGTCTTGCACAACAGCGTGTGCTGGCCACCCTCGAGACGGAACAGGCGCAACTGGACATTCTGTGCGGGCACGCCGTGGACAGTATCCAGTACATGCGTGGTGAGCTTTCCCATGAAGACAGGCGCCGGCAAAGGCGTATCGTGGACAATAGATGTTGACGATTTTCACTTGGTACACAATAATTGTCAACAATTCTTCGCTTCATGATGGAACACCTGTCGGGTCCCCTTATGCTTCGGATTTCACCTCCTCGCCCTGCAGACGCTGCGCTGCAGGCTCCACGTGCCTCCAGCCTGCGTGGCCGCGCAGGCACGCGGGATCGCGCCGAGGTGGATCGCGTGTATCGCGAGATCTTCGATGCCGCCATGGACCGGCGGCTGTTGCCCGGTGCCCGCCTGACCGAGGCCCGCCTGTGCGACATATTCAACTGTTCGCGTGGCACCGTGCGCGCGGCGCTCGCCGAACTGGCCCATGACCGCATCGTGTCGCTGGCCCCCAACCGCGGGGCCACGGTGTGGCAGGCCTCGCGAAAAGAGATCCATGAAGTGTTCACGCTGCGCCGCTGGCTGGAATGCGTGGTCATCGACCAGCTGGTGCAACTCGATGACCTGCCCGCGCGCCTGCAGCCACTGCACGACATGGTCGAGCGCGAGCAGCAGGCATTCGAGCAGGGCGACCGGATCAGCTGGTTGCGGCTGTCCAATGCCTTCCATGTGGCATTGGCCCGCCTGCTGGGCAACCAGGAACTGTCCGACCTGCTGGCCAGCCTGTGTGCGCGCACGACGCTCATCATCGCCCTGGGCGATCAGGCCGAAGACAGTACCTGTTCGTACCATGAGCATCGGGATCTGCTCGCGAGTCTGGAAGCCCGGGATGCCGCCAGGGCGCGCAGCGCGATGCACCTTCATCTGCTCGACTGCGAACAGCGCGTCGATGATGCGCCGCCCAGAACCGCCGACCCATGGGCTGCCTTTGGCCCGGGCCGCTGAAACCGGGCCTGCCGCCCAGCCGGAGAACCGTCATGAATACCCGCTTCGATTCCGTTGCCGACCCCTATTATCCGCGTGACCTGATCGGCCATGGGCGCAATCCCCCAGCGGCCAACTGGCCCGGGCAGGCGCGTGTGGCGGTGCAGTTCGTGGTGAATTACGAAGAAGGGGGCGAGAACAGCATTCTGCATGGGGATGCGGGTTCGGAGCAGTTCCTGTCGGAAATCATCGGGGCCGCAGCGTACCCGGCGCGTCATCTGTCCATGGAGTCGATCTACGAATATGGTTCACGGGCCGGTGTCTGGCGCATTCTGCGTGAATTCGAGCGCAGGCAGCTGCCCCTGACGGTATTTGCCGTGGGCATGGCCCTCGAGCGCAACCCGGAAGTGGCGCGCGCCTTTGTGGAGCTGGGTCATGAGCTTGCCTGTCATGGCTATCGCTGGATCGATTACCAGTCTGTATCCGAAGCTCTGGAGCGCGAGCACTTCCAGCGCTGCGTAGAGGTCGTCACCCGTGTACTGGGGCGCCATCCGGACGGTTGGTATACCGGGCGCGACAGCCCGAACACCTTGCGTATCGTGGCCGAACACGGGCAGTTTCTCTATGATGCAGATTCTTATGCCGATGACCTGCCGTTCTGGGTCGAGGTGGATCTGGGCGCGGGCCGCCGCCACCCGCAGCTCATGGTGCCCTATACGCTCGATACGAATGACATGCGTTTCGCCTCGCCGCAGGGGTTCAATACGGCGGATCATTTCTTCCATTATCTGCGCGACGCCTTCGATGTGCTCTATGCCGAAGGCGCGACCCGACCCCGGATGATGTCTGTCGGCCTGCATTGCCGGCTGATCGGGCGCCCTGGCCGGTTTGCAGGCCTGCAGCGGTTTCTGGACCATGTCCAGGCGCACGACCGGGTCTGGGTGGCCACGCGGGCCGACATCGCACGGCACTGGATCCGGGAACATCCGTTCACCCGGGCCTGATGCACCAAGTTCATCCCTGATTCAGGAGTAGTCCATCATGGCTGCAAGCAATTTGCCCGCAGGCACCCTCATCGATGCCCCGGCAGTCGATCTGCCCGTTTTCGCCACCCGTTATCCCAATCTTGCCAGTGAAAGTCTGGGCGCGCGGGTGCTGTCGTGCTCCGATGAATTCTTTGCAGCAGCCCAGCGCATGCTGCAGGATGCGCCGCCCGTATTCGTGGTGGGCAAGTTCGATGACCATGGCAAGTGGATGGATGGCTGGGAAACGCGCCGGCGGCGCAACGGGGGGCACGACCACGCCGTGATCCGTCTGGGTCTGCCGGGCCGCATCAGGGGGCTGGATGTGGATACCAGCCATTTCACCGGCAATTTCCCGCCTGCAGCCGCCATCCAGGTGGCGTACTGTGAAGATGAGCCGAGCGAGACCACGCAATGGGAGATGCTGATGCCTGCCCATTCGCTGCAGGGCCATTCACACCATTTCGTGGACATTCACGACGATCGGGTCTGGACCCACGTGCGCTTGAGCATTTTCCCCGACGGCGGGGTGGCGCGCCTGCGCATCCACGGCCAGCCAGCCTGCAACTGGGATCAACAGGATCCCGGCGCGTTGCACGAGGTCTCGGCGCTCGCCAACGGTGGCCGCATCGTGGCCTGGAGCGATGCGCATTTTGGTTCGCCCACCGCCCTGATTACCGCCGGGCGCGGGGTCAACATGGGCGACGGCTGGGAAACCCGCCGGCGGCGCGAGCCGGGCTATGACTGGATCATCCTCGAACTCGGGCATGCGGTGACCGTCGAGAAAATCGAGGTCGATACGGCGCATTTCAAGGGCAATTATCCGGATCGGGTGTCGGTCCAGGGGGCTTTGGTCAAGGAATCCACAGATGAGTCCCTGGTGACCCAGGCCATGTTCTGGCCCGAGATTCTGGCCCAGTTCAAGACGCAGATGGATACCCGGCACTTTCACGAAGGTGCAGCCATTCTCTACCGTGAACCCGTCTCGCACGTGCGCGTGAACATGTATCCCGATGGCGGCATCAGCAGGGTACGGGTGTGGGGCACACTGGCGCGCTGAATGAAACCAGGCCCATGACACCTTTGCACGCCCGCCTGTATGCCGAGCATGGGGTTCCGGTGGTCATGTATGGCGCCGGGCCGCGTACGGTGCAGGAATCGCGCGCCAAGCAGGCCGATGAACATGTGCGGCTGGATGACCTGCGCGGGGCCGCCAAGGTGGTGAGCAGCATGCTGGCCGACTTCCTGGCCGCTTGATGGCGCGGGCTTGCGGTACCATGGGCGATCAATTCCTTTGTTTCATCAGGAGGCCACGAGCATGAGCCAATCCGGCTATCAACCCCCACGGGTCTGGGTATGGGAACAACCCAGTGGCGGGCGTTTCGAGAACATCAATCGGCCCATGGCGGGTGCCACCCACGAGCAGGATCTGCCGCGGGGCCGGCACCCGTTCCAGCTGTATTCGCAAGGTACGCCCAACGGGATGAAAGTGACGATCCTGTTCGAAGAATTGCTGGCCGCCGGTCATTCAGGTGCCGAATACGATGCCTGGCTGATTCGCATTGGTGAGGGCGACCAGTTTGGCAGTGGCTTTGTCGACATCAATCCAAACTCGAAAATCCCGGCGCTGCTCGACTGCAGCGGCAGCCAGCCGATGCGGGTGTTCGAATCCGGCGCCATTTTGCTGCATCTGGCCGAAAAGTTCGGCGCCTTCATCCCGCGCGATCCGGCCGGACGCGCCGAATGCCTGTCGTGGCTGTTCTGGCAGGTGGGCAGTGCGCCCTATCTGGGGGGCGGGTTTGGCCACTTCTATGTGTACGCCCACGAGAAGATCGAATACGCCATCAACCGTTTCGCGATGGAATCCAGGCGCCAGATGGACGTACTCGACAGGCAGCTGGCGCGGCACGAGTTCGTGGCCGGAGACTGTTACACGATAGCCGACATGGCGATCTGGCCCTGGTACGGCCGGCTGGCGCTGGGCAAGGTCTATGACGCCGCCGAGTTTCTTTCGGTGCATGAATACACGCATGTGCAGCGCTGGGCTCAGGCCTTGGCAGGGCGGCCACCCGTACAGCGGGGCAGCCGGGTCAACCGGACTTCAGGCGATCCCGCGCAATACCTGCGCGAGCGTCATGCGGCCGCCGACTTCGATCGAGCCGCGCCGCATGGGCAGGGCTGAACGCCGGGGGGCATACGCATGCAGTTCACGACCATAGGCGCGGCCGTCGTTGACATCGTGGTCTCCCCGGTGCGGCCCTTGCTGAGCGCCAAGCAGGATGTGGATCACATCGGCCTGTACGCAGGCGGCGGGGCGGTGAATGCCGCACTCAATGCGGTGGCCCTCGGGGCGCATGTCACGGTGCATGCGTGTGTGGGCAGCGATCTGGAAGGGGGCCTGTTGCGCGCCCTGCTGCAGCGCTACAACATCCGGCCGATGATGCCCGAACACGAACTGCCGACCGGCAAGGCGGTGGTCATGGTCGATGCCCAGGGGGCTGCCCGGGCCTATGCGCAACGGGGCGCCAGTACCTGGGTGGGCGAGCATGGCTTTGCCGGCCTGGCCCAGGCGGATGTGGTGTATGTCACCGGCCTGTCGCTCGAGTCACAGGCCTGGTTGATCCAGGCACTCGGGCAGCTGGCCGATGCCCCGGCCCGGCTGGTCATCACGCCTGGGGCGCGGCAACTTGCCCAGCCCGGCGCGCTGGAACCCCTGTGGCTGTTGGCCGATCTGCTTTGCGTCAATGCGCACGAAGCGGCCGCGCTGTGCGGCGACGTTCTGGCCGATGGGGAAGTCGTCACCCCCGAGCAGGCCCGCACGCTGGCGGCACGCCTGCTGCGCCGGGAAGGGCAGGCCGTTCTGCTGACCCTGGGCCGCCAGGGCGCCCTGTATTTCGATGGCCGCGAGGCGTGCTTTCATGCAGCCCTGCCCGTCGAGGTGGTATCGACCATCGGGGCGGGGGATGCCCACGCGTCGGCATTCGTCCATGCCTGGGCAGGCGGGGCCAGCCCTGCAACCGCACTCGAGCAGGCCGCGCAGAGTGCCGCTCGGGTGATACAGGTGATTCCGGCCAATCTGGCCGGCCATCTGCGGCCTGCCGTGGGCCTGCGTGCCCCCGCGAGCCCGCCCTGAATCCTGTGCGGAAGCATGCGGGGCTCAGGGCAGTCAGGGGGGCGTCAGGCGCCGGGCTTCACTCAGGCGCCCGGCATTGCTCAGGCGCTGGGCTGCTGATCGAGGCACTCACGAAACGCCGCGATGGCACTGGCTGAATACATCAGCGAGGGCCCGCCGCCCATGTAGACCGCCACGCCCAGGGTTTCATGCACTTCTTGCTCGGTGGCGCCGAGACGCACCAATGCCTGGGTGTGATAACCGATGCAGCCGTCGCAATGGGTGGCCACACCGATCGCCAGCGCGATGAGTTCCTTGGTTTTGGCGTCGACTGCACCAGGTGCCAGTGCCGCCTTGCCCAGGGCGCCGAAGCTCTGCATGAGCTGTGGCTGGCTGCTGCGCAGGGATTTGAGATTCTGGCTGATGTTCTGGGTCAGGGTCTGAAAGGAATCCTGTTGCATATCGTGCTCCGGTCGATGGATGGCTGGGTGGCGGCGTGCGCGTTGGAGCGCCTTGCCAGTAGTGGATTGCGCATAATATTAGCATATGCTAAATTAGTGTCAACTAATGTATTGAGGTTGTGATCTTGGACACCCTGTCGGTCGACACGTTCATGCAGGAAGGCGCTGCCCGGGCCGCTGCGCTGTTGCGTGGTCTGGGCAACGAGAATCGCCTCTGGATCCTGTGTCTGCTGATCTCGCACGGTGAACTGTGCGTCAGCGCCCTGCAGGGCCGCCTGGGGCTCAGCCAGTCGGCGCTCTCGCAGCATCTGGCACGCATGCGCGCCCAGGGCCTGGTCAGCTGCAGGCGCGAATCACAAACCGTGCTGTATCAGGTGGCAGATCCCGATGTGATCCGGCTGATCGGCACCCTGAAGCAGATCTTCTGTCCCTGAACACCAAATTTTCAAACGGCCGGGCATCGCCAGGCCTCTTTCCGGAGTCACCGTCATGAAGATCAACATCGGTACGATAGACCGCATACTGCGCCTGATCGTGGGCCTGGTGCTCATTGTGCTGGCCGCCACAGGCACCATTGGCTGGTGGGGTTGGCTGGGTATCATTCCGGTCGCCACGGCACTGTTTCGCTTCTGTCCGCTGTATGCCATTCTGGGCATCCGCACCTGCCCGCTGAAGACCCAGCGGTAGGCGCGCGGCGTATTTCGGTTTGCCGGGCCCGCGTTTGCCGGGTCCGCGCCTTCGGGGTCCGCGCCTTCGGGGTCCGCGCCTGGCCGGATGTCCGGACTGGTGCCCGGTTCATGCCCGCGGCAATCCGTCTCGGGCGGCGCGCGGGCGCTCAGGTGTCCAGGCGCTGGCGCTGGGCCTGTACGGCCTCCAGGGTGGCGCCAAAGTCGGCCAGGCGCTGACGCTCCTGGTCGACTACGGTCGCCGGGGCGCGCTCGACGAATTTCGGGTTCGCCAGCTTGCCCGTGGCGCGCGCCTGCTCTGACCGCAGGCGTTCGATTTCCTTGTCGAGTCGGGTTCGTTCGGCATCGAGGTCGATCTGGATGTCGAGCATCAGCCGGATGGTACCCACCACCTGCACCGGGGCGCCCTGATCCGGCAAGGCAGCCACCGCTCTTGCGCTGTCCAGGCGAGCCAGGGCCATCAATCCATCGCTCAGTTCATCGAACTCGGGCCCTGCGCCCTGGACCAGCAAAGGAACGCGCTGGCCCGGGGCCAGGTTCATTTCGCCGCGCAAGGCCCGGATGGCCGCGGTCAGTGCCTTGAACTGCGTCATTTTTGCAGCGGCCTGCGCGTCTCGCAGGCCTGTTTGCGTCACGGGCCAGGCTTGCACGCTGATGCTGGCCGGCTCGCCGGCCGGGCGCAATGCCGCCGCCACGGATACCTTCTGCCACAGTTCTTCGGTGATGAAGGGCATGATGGGGTGCAGCAGGCGCAATACGGTTTCGAGCACGTCGATCAGCGTTCGGCGGGTAGCCGCCCGGGCGGCCATGCTGCCGTGCTGCAATTGCACCTTGGCGAGTTCGAGGTACCAGTCGCAGTATTCATCCCAGACGAAGTGGTACAGCCGGTCGGCGATCTGGTCGAAACGGAACTGATCGAAACCCTCGTCAACCTGATCGATCAGGGTTTGCAAACTGTCGAGGATCCAGCGGTCGGCAAAGGACAGCGGCGCCCCGCCGGCTTCGCCGTGAGGTGGCGCCACCTCATGTCCGGCGAGATTCATGAGCACGAAGCGGCTGGCATTCCACAGCTTGTTGCAGAAATTGCGGTAACCTTCGCAGCGTTTGAGATCGAAGTTGATGTTGCGCCCGAGCGTGGCATAGGCGGCCATGGTGAAACGCAGTGCATCGGCCCCATATGCGGGGATGCCCTCGGGGTAATCCGTGCGCGTGCGCCGGCGGATGGCCTCGGCCTGCCCGGGATTCATCAGGCCCGATGTACGCTTCTCGATCAGTGGCCCGAGCCCGATGCCGTCGATCAGATCCACAGGGTCTATGGTATTGCCCTTGGACTTGGACATCTTCTTGCCTTCCATGTCGCACACCAGCCCGTGTACGTACACCGTGCGAAAGGGCACCTGGCCCGTGTGGTGCATGCTCATCATGATCATGCGGGCGACCCAGAAGAAGATGATGTCGAAACCCGTGACCAGAACCTCGGAGGGCAGGTAGCGGGCCAGATCCGGGGTGGCCTCCGGCCAGCCCAGATCCGTGAAAGGCACCAGGGCAGATGAAAACCAGGTGTCGAGTACATCCGGATCGCGAGCGAGCGGGCCCGTGACTCCGGCTGCGCGCGCCAGCGCCAGCGCATCTTCTGCACTGCGGGCCACGAAGATGCGGCCATCTTCGGCGTACCAGGCAGGGATCTGATGCCCCCACCACAGCTGGCGCGAAATGCACCAGTCCTGGATGTTGTCGAGCCACTGCCGGTAGGTCGTGGTCCAGTTGTCGGGTACGAACCGGATGCGGCCGTCGTCGACCACCTCGAGCGCCACTTCGGTGATGCTCTTGCCCGGGTGCAGGCTGTCCGGTGGCGCGGGCTGGCTCATGGCCACGAACCATTGGTCGGTCAGCATGGGCTCGATTGCACTGTGCGTGCGGTCGCCGCGTGGCACCATCATCGTGTGTTCACGCACGGCCTGGAGCTGGCCGGCCGCTTCGAGATCTGCCAGCACCCGCTGGCGTGCTTCGTCGCGCCCGAGGCCGCGATAGGCCGCCGGGGCGGCATCGCCGATGTGGCCATCGAGCGTCAGGACGCTGATCAGGGGCAGCCCGTGGCGCTGTCCCACGGCATAGTCATTGAAGTCGTGGGCCGGGGTGACCTTGACCACACCGGTGCCGAAGTCGCGCTCGACGTAGTCATCTGCAATGATCGGCAGCTCGCGCCCGACCAGCGGCAGTATCACGGTACCCCCGACCAGGTGGGCATAGCGTTCGTCGTCGGGGTGGACCATCACGGCCACGTCGCCGAGCAGGGTCTCGGGGCGGGTGGTGGCCACCACCAGATGCGTCAGGCCGCCGGTCGGTTTGCTGAGCGGGTAACGGATCTCCCAGAGATGCCCCGCCTCTTCGGTGCTGACCACTTCGAGATCGGAGACGGCCGTACCGAGCACCGGGTCCCAGTTCACCAGGCGCTTGCCGCGATAGATCAGGCCCTGCTCGTACAGGCGTACAAAGACCTCGATGACGCCACGCGACAAGTGTTCGTCCATGGTGAAGTATTCGCGCGCCCAATCACACGATGAACCCAGGCGGCGGAATTGCCCGGTGATGGTATTGCCGGACTGCTCCTTCCAGGCCCAGACCCGCTCGAGAAACCGTTCACGCCCCAGGTCATGCCTGGACACGCCTTCGGCATCCAGTTGCCGTTCGACCACGATCTGAGTGGCAATGCCCGCATGGTCGGTGCCCGGGATGAACACGGTGTCATCGCCCTTCATGCGATGATGGCGGATCAGGCCATCCATGATGGTCTGATTGAAGGCGTGACCCATGTGCAGGGTGCCTGTGACGTTGGGCGGTGGAAACTGGATCGCGTAAGGCCTGGCTTCGTGCGCGGCAGCCGGCGCCACGTGCTGGCCACCGGCAAACAGGCCCCGGCGGTTCCATTCTTCATACCAGCGGGATTCCATCTCGCTGGGTTCAAAACTCTTGGGCAGGGCAGCAGGGGTATCGCTCATGACGGGATGCACATCAGGGTATGACAAAACCGTCTATTTTAGGCGCTGGGCGGAAAAACAGCACATGGTAAAATGAAGGGTTGAAATTCTGTCGATTTTTTCTTCACCCTTACATTATCGGAAGTCTTCATGGCCATAGAACGCACTCTTTCCATCATCAAGCCCGACGCCGTTGCCAAGAATGCCATCGGCCAGATCGTGGCCCGTTTCGAGCAGGCTGGCCTCAGGGTCGTGGCGGCTCGCCTGCAGCAACTGTCGCGCGATCAGGCCGAGCGCTTCTATGCCGTGCACAAAGAGCGCCCCTTTTACAAGGATCTGGTGGACTTCATGGTCTCCGGGCCCGTTTTCGTGCAGGTTCTCGAGGGTGAATCCGCCATTGCCCAAAATCGCGATCTCATGGGGGCCACCGATCCGAAGAAGGCCGCTCCGGGTACCATCCGCGCCGATTTTGCCGAAAGCATCGATGCCAATGCCGTGCATGGCTCCGATGCACCCGAGACCGCAGCCGTCGAGATCGCTTTTTTCTTCGCCGAAAGCGATATCTGCAACCGCTGAGCGCCTTGCTGGCACGCCAGATCGTTGTTCACCATCATGTCCGACACCGAAACCATCAATCTGCTGGGCCTGAGTCCGGCCGCCCTCGAGGCCTTCGTGCGCACCGGCGGGGGCAAGCCGTTCCGTGCGCGCCAGTTGTCGCGCTGGATCCATCAGCGCGGGGTCGACCAGTTTTCCGACATGACCGATCTGGCGCGTGATTTCCGTGTCTGGCTGCAGGGATGCGGCCTCATCGCGGCGCCTCCAGTCCAGTTCGAAAAACACTCGGCCGATGGCACGCGCAAGTGGCTGTTCGACATGGGGCGGGGCAATGCGATCGAAACCGTCTACATTCCGGAAGATGATCGCGGCACCTTGTGCGTCTCCAGCCAGGCCGGCTGCACTGTAGCCTGCCCGTTCTGTTCCACTGGGTATCAGGGCTTCAGCCGCAACCTGACGACAGCCGAGATCGTGGGCCAGCTCTGGCATGCCAACCGGGTGCTGGCCGATGCCCCCGCCGGCGTGCGCCTGGGGGGGGCGGCCGAAAGCCCGCGCCCTGTCAGCAACGTGGTGTTCATGGGCATGGGCGAGCCCCTGCTCAATTATGATCAGGTTCTGGGCGCTGTGCAGCTCATGGTCGATGACCATGCCTACGGCCTGTCGAGGCGTCGGGTCACGGTCTCGACATCCGGCGTGGTGCCTATGATCGATCGGCTGGCCGCCGACTGTCCAGTGGCGCTGGCCGTGTCGCTGCACGCGCCCAATGACGGATTGCGCGACCGGCTGGTGCCGCTCAATCGCAAGTATCCGCTGGCCGAACTGCTGGCCGCGTGCAACCGCTACCTCGAGCATGCACCACGTGATTTCATCACGTTCGAGTACATCATGCTCGACGGTATCAACGATACGGACGAGCATGCCCGGCAACTGGTCGATGTGGCCCGGCAGGTTCGTTGCAAGTTCAATCTGATTCCGTTCAACCCCTTTCCCCAATCGGGGCTGCGGCGTTCGCCCCAACAGCGGATCCGTCTGTTCGCCCGCCAGTTGACGGATGCCGGCCTGGTGGTTACGGTACGCAAGACCCGCGGTGACGATATCGATGCGGCCTGTGGCCAACTGGCCGGAGAGGTCCGGGACCGGACCCGCATCGCCGAGCGTCTTCCAGACCGCGCACGGGTCATCATCCGTAAAAAGGAAACGGCATGAGTGACCTCTCCCGGCAGAACCCGCAGCCCGACGTGCCGGCTGCCCAGCCCGAGGCGGCAGCCCTGGGCCATGCCTTGCGGGCGATGCGTGAAGCGCGCGGGCTGACGCTGGTCGAAGTCTCGGCGCGGATCAAATACTCGCCGGCACAGCTGGGCCACCTCGAGGCCGAAGAGTGGTCGCGTCTGCCGCAGGGGGCGTCCTTGCGCGGCCTGGTGCGCAATTATGTGCGTTACCTCGATGGCGATATCGATGCGATCCTCATCCTGCTCAACGACGTGCGCGAAGCAGATGGGCCCGGCCGCAGTGCCATGCGCGCAGGGGTGCGGCAGAAGCTGCAGCATACGGATCTGCCGCCTGGCAAAGAGCCGCCGCATCGCACCTGGGCCTGGGTGCTGCTGATCCTCGTCCTCCTGGGCGTGGTCGGGTGGTATGCCATCGATCGCGGCTGGATCCCCGACGACTGGCTGATTTTCGACTGGCTCAAGGGCCTGCGTTCATGACCTCGACCACCCCGCCCGAACCTTCTGCCGCACCCCGGCGATCCACCCGGGCCGTGCAGGTCCGCTGGCAGGATCACACCGTCATGATAGGCGGTGATGCGCCGGTTGCCGTGCAGTCCATGACCAATACGGATACCGCCGATGCGCGCGCGACGGCCAGTCAGGTCCGGGCCCTGTGGCAGGCGGGCTCCGAACTGGTCCGGGTCACCGTCAATACGCCTGATGCCGCCGCGCAGGTCGCCGAGTTGCGCAATCAGCTCGACCGCATGAACGTGCCGGTGCCACTGGTCGGTGACTTCCATTACAACGGCCACAAGCTGCTGACGCAGTTCCCGGAGTGCGCACAGGCGCTGTCCAAATACCGGATCAATCCTGGCAACATGGGCGCGGGCAAGCACCGGGACGACAATTTCGCGCAGATGGTCCAGGTGGCCTGCCGCCATGGCAAGCCCATCCGTATCGGCGTCAACTGGGGCAGTCTCGATCAACTCCTGCTTGCCCGCCTGATGGACGAAAACGCGGCTCGCACCCAACCCCTGAGCGCCGGGGCGGTCATGCGTGAAGCCCTCGTGGTGTCGGCCATCAGCAGCGCCCGCCAGGCTGAGTCATTCGGCTTGCCGGGCAATGCCATCGTCCTGTCGTGCAAGGTCAGCCATGTCCAGGATCTGATTGCCGTATACGCTGACCTTTCCCGCCGCTGCGATTATCCGTTGCATTTGGGGCTCACCGAAGCGGGCATGGGTTCCAAGGGCATCGTCGCGTCCACTGCGGCGCTGGCGGTGCTGCTGCAGCAGGGCATTGGCGATACCATACGCATCTCCCTGACACCCGAGCCGGGCGGGGATCGCTGCCGTGAGGTCATCGTGGCCCAGGAGATCCTGCAGACCATGGGCTTGCGTGCGTTCACGCCCATGGTCGTGGCCTGTCCGGGCTGCGGCCGTACCAGCAGCACGGTGTTCCAGGAACTGGCGGCCAGCATCCAGGCCTACCTGCGCGACCAGATGCCAGCCTGGAAGACCCGCTACCCTGGGGTCGAGAACATGCACGTCGCCGTGATGGGCTGCGTGGTCAATGGCCCGGGTGAAAGTCGCCATGCCGATATCGGCATCAGCCTGCCCGGCACGGGCGAGATCCCGGCCGCGCCCGTTTATGTGGATGGCAAGAAGACCGTCACGCTCAAGGGCGATCATATTGCAACCGAATTCCAGGCCATCGTCGAAGACTACGTGGCCCGGCGCTATGGCCAGGGCGTGGCGCCCGTGCGGCGTCCGGGCGTGGTCGCCCGTGAACCCGATTGAACCCCATGTCAGAATTCAAGAGAGTCGCCGGCCTGACCGGCATGAAGGACACACTGCCCCCCGAGAGCGCACACTGGCTGCGTTTCGAGGCCATCGTGCGGGGCTGGCTGGCGGCCTACGGCTACCAGAACGTGCGGGTGCCGGTGCTCGAGCACACCCGTCTGTTTGCGCGGGGCATCGGCGAGGTCACCGACATCGTCGAGAAAGAAATGTATTCGTTCGTCGACCGTCTCAATGACGACCGCCTGACCATGCGGCCCGAGTTCACCGCCGGTATCGTGCGTTCGGCCATCGAGCACAATTTTCTCTACGAGCGGCCCCGGCGGGTCTATGCCATGGGGCCGGTGTTTCGTCATGAACGCCCCCAGCGCGGGCGCTATCGGCAATTCCATCAAATCGATGTCGAGGCACTGGGTGTACCCGGACCCGATGTGGATGCCGAACTCATCATCATGCTGGCGCGCCTGTGGCGCCTGCTGGGCCTGCAGGACATCCGGCTCGAACTGAACTCCCTTGGGCAGCCCGCCGAGCGCGCTGCCCATCGCGAAGCGCTGGTGCAGCATCTCGAGGCCCATCACGACGTGCTCGATGATGAAGCCAGGCGCCGCATGCACAGCAATCCACTGAGGGTGCTCGACACCAAGAATCCCGCGATGCAGGCCATGGCCAATTCGGCACCGCGCCTGTTCGATTTCCTGGGGGCCGACTCGCGGGCCCATTACGATGGCCTGTGTGCCCGGCTGGCAGACGCGGGCATCCGCTGGACGCTCAATCCGCGCCTGGTGCGTGGCCTCGACTACTACAACCTGACGGTGTTCGAGTGGGTCACGGATCGTCTGGGGGCGCAGGGCACGGTCTGTGGTGGCGGGCGCTACGATGGCCTGTTCGAACTCCTGGGCGGCAAGCCGTCACCCGCCGTGGGCTTTGCCATAGGCATCGAGCGTCTGCTCGATCTCTGGCTGCAGGGCCAGGCCCCCGAACCGGCGCCCGAATGCCAGGTGTATGTCGTCCATCAGGGCGATGCAGCGCAACGTGAGGCCGCCCGGCTGGCCGAACGGCTGCGTGATGCCGATCTGGCCGTAGTGGTCCATGCGGGGGCGGGCAGTTTCAAGTCACAGTTTCGCAGGGCGGATGCGAGCGGGGCCCAGGTGGCCGTGGTGATCGGGGGCGATGAACTCGCACAGGGCCAGGCAACCGTCAAATGGCTGCGTGTGGCTGACGCACCACAGCAGGAGACCATCGCTTTCGAGCGTCTGGTCGAACAACTTCAACAAAGGATCTGAACGCGCATATGGCTTACGACCTCGAAGAACAGGAAAAGATCGATGCCCTGAAGGCCTGGTGGGATCGCTACGGCACGCTGAGTACGGCCCTGGTGCTGGCCGTGGCGCTCTCTCTGGCGGGCTGGCGAGGCTGGCAGTGGTACGAGACGCATGTCGCGGGCCAGGCCATGGGGTACTACGAGGCGCTCGAGTCCGCTGCCCGGCAATCGGATGACGACGCCGTGGCACGCATCAATGCGGCCAGCGCGGCGCTGCGTTCCGACTACGCCACTTCGGGCTACACCGCGCGTGGTGTCTTGCTGGCGGCGGCAGCCCTGCAACAGCGTGGTGATCTCGAAGGCGCAAGAGATCAACTCGAATGGCTGGCGCGCGACGCGAGCGACCCCGCGCTCCAGGCCGTTGCGCGCCTGCGCCTGGCGGGTGTGCTGCTGTCCCTCGAGCACTATGATGCCGCACTCGGTCAGTTGCAGGGTACGCCACCGGCCGGCTTTGGCGCCCTGTATCATGACCGTCGTGGCGATGTGCTCGCCGCACAGGGTCAAAAAGACCAGGCATTGCAGGCCTGGCACCAGGCGCTCGATGCGCTGGGGGCTGATCCGGCCGCCCAGGTCGTGCAGCTCAAGATAGATGCTTTGAACGGAGCCTGATCCATGTATGCCCGTATTCGTTTTTTTCGCCTCATCGCCATCGGCCTTTTGTCGGGCAGCCTGGCCGCCTGCGGTCTGTTCGCCGAGAGCGATCCGCGTTTCGATCCGGCCCCACTGACTGAATACGCGCCCTCCCTGGCGGTCGCTCCGCGCTGGTCGGTGTCGGTAGGCAGCGGTGGGGGGTATGGTTTCATTCCCCAGCTTGCCGCAGACACGGTGCATGTGGCTACACCATCAGGTGCCGTGGCTGCGCTCGATCAGGCATCCGGAGCGGTCCGCTGGCAGATCCGCACCGAACCCCTGTCGGCCGGCGCGGGCAGTGATGGCCGCGTCACGGCCGTGGTGACCCGCTCCGGCGAGGTGCTGGCTCTTGACCAGCAGGGTGGCGAGCTCTGGCGCGCCCAGGCCGCCAGTGCAGTCAATATTCCGCCAGTCGTCGGCAACGGGATCGTCGCAGTACGCACCAGCGACTATCGTATCCAGGCGTTCGACATCAGCAGCGGCAAGTTGCGCTGGGAGGTCCAGCGCCCGGGTCCTGCGCTGGCGCTGCGCACCAGCATGCGCATGCGCATGCTGCCCGATCTGCTGCTGGCCGGTCTGCCCAACGGCCGCCTGATCCTGATCGATACGCCTACGGGTGCCGTGCGCTGGGAGGCTTCGGTATCCGCGGCGCGCGGGGCCTCCGATCTCGAGCGCATCGCCGACGTCGTGGGCGAGCCCATCGTGGTGGGTCCGCGGGTGTGTGGCACCAGCTATCAGGGGCGGACCACCTGTTTCGACATCAGCCAGGGCGGGCGGGCGGTCTGGACACAGGACGTGGGTTCCGCCACCGGCATGGCCACCGATGAACAGCGTCTGTATCTGCCCGATGACAGGGATCGCGTGCGTGCCCTGGGTCTCTCCGACGGGGCTGCCGCCTGGGTCCAGACTGCGTTGCTCAACCGCCAGCTGAGCGAGCCGGCCGTGGCCGGCCCGGCTGTGGCGGTGGGTGACTTCGAAGGCTATGTCCATTTCCTGTCGCGGGCCGATGGCGCCCTGATGGCGCGTCTGCGCATCGGTGGCGGGCCCATTACCTCGGCCCTGGTCCCGGTGTCGGGCGGCGTGCTGGTCCAGACGGGTGACGGGCGCGTGGTCAGGGTCGCAGCGGGTGGCTGAGTCGTCCTGGCGGCCGGTCGTGGCCCTCGTGGGGCGCACGAATGTCGGCAAATCCACCCTGTTCAACCGCCTGACCCGCTCGCGGGCGGCGCTGGTGGCCAATATATCGGGCCTGACCCGCGATCGCCACTACGGCGAGGGACGCATGGGCAACCGGCCGCACATCGTCATCGATACCGGCGGGTTCGAGCCTGTGGCGACCCGCGGCATCCTGATTGAAATGGCGCGCCAGACCGAGCAGGCCATTGCCGAGTCGGATGTGGTCATTTTCCTGGTCGATGCCCGCGAGGGTATCAATGCACAGGATCACGAGATCGCCCGGCTGCTGCGCAAATCGGGCCAGCGCGTGCTGCTGGCGGTCAACAAGGCTGAAGGCATGCGCGACCACGCCGATCTCGCGCAGTTCCACGAGCTGGGCCTGGGCGAGCCGCACGCCATTTCTGCCGCGCATGGTGACGGGGTTGCTGCACTCATCGATGCGGCCCTGGCCAGTCTGCCGGCAGAGACCCCGCCGGCCGACCCGGACAGACCGGATGCTGCGGATGCCGAAGTGGATCACCGCATCCGGCTGGCCATCGCCGGGCGGCCCAATGTGGGCAAATCCACGCTCATCAATGCCCTGGTGGGTGAAGAACGGGTGATCACCTGGGACATGCCGGGCACGACGCGCGATGCGATCGAAGTCGAATTCACGCGCAATGACCGGCGGTATGTGCTGATCGATACCGCCGGGCTGCGCCGTCGCGGCAAGGTGTTCGAGACCGTCGAGAAATTTTCCGTCATCAAGACCCTGCAGGCCATCGAGGCCGCGAACGTGGTGCTGTTGCTCATCGACGCCAGCGACGGCGTCTCCGATCAGGATGCGCATATTGCCGGCTTCATTCAGGAGGCCGGCCGGGCACTGGTCGTCGGCCTGAACAAGTGGGATGCCATCGATCATGAACAGCGGGCCTGGATCAAGCGCGAATATGATCGCAAGCTTCGCTTTCTGTCCTTTGCGCGGGTCATACACATGTCGGCCCTCAAGGGGCAAGGCCTGGGTGACGTGCTCAAGGCGGTCGAGGCTGCGCATGCCGCCGCCTTTGCCAAGCTGTCCACCCCGCGCCTGACGCGCGTCCTGCATGCGGCCGTAGAGCAGCAGCCGCCGCCGCGCAAGGGGATCTTTCGTCCCAAGATGCGCTATGCGCACCAGGGGGGACAGAATCCGCCGCGGGTCATCATCCACGGCAACGCCCTGGATGCGATTCCGGACGCCTATCGCCGCTACCTCGAAGGGCAGTTCCGGGAGGCCTTTCAATTGCAGGGCACCCCGCTGGTCATTGAATTCAAGTCGTCACGCAATCCCTACCTGAAGGAAAACGCATGAACTCCCTGTTCAGCGACCATGTTGCTGCGCTGCAGCCCTATGTTCCGGGCGAGCAGGCGCGCCTGCCCAATCTGCTCAAGCTCAATACCAATGAAAACCCCTGGGGGCCTTCCCTTCGGGTTCTCGAGGCCATGCGTGCGGCCATTTCCGATGACCTGCGCCTGTATCCGGATCATCAGGCGCTGGGCCTGCGCCGGGCGATCGCCCGGCGCCATGATATGGATGTGGATCAAGTGTTCGTGGGCAATGGTTCAGACGAAATCCTGGCCCACGTCTTCAGTGCGTTCTTTCTGCGTTCGGGGCGGCCCCTCTGGCTGCCGGACATCTCGTATGGGTTCTATCCCACGTGGTGCCGCCTGTATGGCGTGCCCGCCCATCCGATGGCACTGGCCGACGATTTCTCGGTGCAGGTGGCCGATTATGTCCGCGAGGTCGAGGTCGAGCCCTGCGGGATTCTTCTGGCCAACCCCAACGCGCCCACCGGCCTTGCGCTGGGGCTCGATGACATCGCCCGGATTGCAGCGACACGGCCCGACAGCACCGTCGTCATCGATGAAGCCTATGTCGATTTCGGCGCCGAATCGGCGGCCAGCCTGATTGCCGATTTCCGCAACCTGCTGGTGGTCCATACCCTGTCCAAGTCACGTTCACTGGCGGGGCTGCGGGTCGGTTATGCCCTGGGTCAGCCCGATCTCATTGCCGGGCTGGTGCGCATCAAGGACAGTTTCAATTCATACCCGCTCGACCGGGTGGCGCTTGCCGGCGCCCAGGCGGCCATCGAGGACGAGGCCTGGTTCGAGCGCACCTGCCAGGCGCTGATCGCCGCACGCGAACAACTCGCACTCGACCTGCAGGCGCTGGGCTTCGAGTGCCTGCCCTCGAAGGCGAACTTCATTTTCGCGTTCCACCCGCATCATCGGGCGGCCGACATTGCCGCCGGCCTGCGCGATCAGGGCATTCTGGTGCGGCATTTCAGTACGCCGCGCATCGACCGTTTTCTGCGCATCACCGTTGGCACGCCCGAGCAATGTGCCCGCCTGTGCAAGGCCCTGGGGGTGGTGCTTGCCCGCTGATTGGGCAGGGTTTCTGCAGCCATTCCCCAATTGGCATTAAAATGACCCGTTCAGCATGAATTTCATAATACGGAGCCTCGTTCATGAGCAACAAAGGGCAAATACTTCAAGACCCTTTTCTCAATGCCTTGCGCAAAGAGCATATCCCGGTGTCCATCTATCTGGTCAACGGGATCAAACTCCAGGGGCAGGTCGAGTCCTTTGATCAGTACGTCGTCCTGCTGCGCAACACGGTCACGCAAATGGTGTACAAGCACGCCATTTCCACGGTCGTTCCTGCGCGGCCAGTCAACTTCATGGCCGATGACACGGCCGAATGATCATTTTGCTGCCCTGTGCCCGCCCGTCGCCTGCATTGCAGCGGCGGGCGGTCTTTTGAGCCCGTGCCCATGAGGGCACTGGTCATCAGCGTCGACCTGGGCGATCCCGATCACAGCGCCCACATCGAAGAATTCCTTCTGCTTGCCCGGGGTGCCGGGGCCGAAATCGTGCATGTGCTCATGGTGCGTCGCGGCCGGCCCGATGCGGCGGGCTACATCGGCTCAGGAAAGATCGAAGAGGCTGCGAACCTGGTCCGCGAACTCGACGCCGACATCGTGCTCATCGATCAACCGCTCAGCCCTGCACAGCAGCGCAATCTCGAACGGGCGTTCGAAGTCCGCGTGATCGATCGGGTGGCGCTGATTCTCGACATCTTTGCCTTGCGTGCGAAAAGCCACGAGGGCAAGCTGCAGGTCGAACTGGCCCAGCTGCAGCATCTTTCAACCCGCCTCACGCGCATGTGGACGCACCTCGAGCGGCAGCAGGGCGGCATTGGTGTGCGCGGGCCGGGCGAGTCCCAACTCGAAACCGACCGTCGGCTCATCGGTGCCCGCATCAAGATCCTGCGCGAGCGTCTGGCCCGGGTGCAGCGCCAGCGCGTGACGCAGCGCAAGGCCCGGGTGCGCGGGCAGACCCTGTCGGTGTCATTGGTGGGCTACACGAATGCAGGCAAGTCCACGCTGTTCAATGCCATGACGCGGGCCGAGGCCTATGCCGCCGATCAGCTGTTCGCCACGCTCGACACGACGACACGCCGGGTCTGGATCGAAGGGGCTGGCCAGGTCGTCATCTCGGACACCGTGGGCTTCATCCGCGACCTGCCGCCCACACTGATTGCAGCGTTTCGCGCCACCCTGGAAGAAACCGTGCATGCGGACCTGCTGTTGCACGTGGTCGACGCGGCCAGCCCGCAGCGCGATGAGCAGATCGCTGCCGTGAATCAGGTCCTTCACGATATGCAGGCCGACCAGATCCCGCAGATCATGGTCTACAACAAAGTCGACATTGCAGGTCTGGAGCCCAGGGTCGAAAGAAATGAACATGGTACGATTGCGCGAGTCTTCGTCAGCGCCCTGCAACGCAGGGGCTTGGACGGTTTGCGTCAATCGCTCGTAGAATTTGAGGGGCTTGCGAGAAACAATGCGTTTCAAGAAACTCTATAACCTGAATGATCCGGGCTGGGGCAGGGGCAACCAGAACGACCCTTCCGGCAACCGGCCTGATCCATCGTCAGGCCCGCCCGATCTCGACCAGGTCTGGCGCGACTTCAGCAAACGTCTCTCGGGCCTGCTGGGTGGCAAGGGCGGGGGCGGGCGCGGGCCCCGTTTGCCGCAGGGCAAGGGGGGGTTGCCCCAGTTGCCCGGGCCATCGCCCCGTTTTGTGATCCTGCTGCTGGTGCTGGCCGCATTGTTCTGGCTGGGCAGCGGCTTCATGATCGTCCAGGAAGGCCAGGTGGCGGTGGTCACCCGCTTCGGCAAGTACATCAAGACACTCAATCCGGGCCTGCAGTGGCGCCTGCCGTACCCCATCGAGGATTCCCAGCCCGTCAACATCTCGCAGCTGCGCACCTTCGAGGTGGGTTTCAGGGGATCGTCCCGCAACCGGGTACTGACCGAATCCCAGATGCTCACCAAAGACGAGAACATCGTCGACGTGCAGTACGTGGTCCAGTATCGCCTCGAACCGAATGGTGCGCCGGCCTATCTCTTCAATACAAGCAATCCGGACGAGTCCGTGCGCCAGGCGGCCGAGACGGCGATGCGCGAAATCGTTGGCCGCAAACCCATGGACTTTGTCCTCTACTCCGGGCGTACCGAAGTGGCCTCTGAAGTCCAGACCCTGGCGCAGACGATCCTCAACCGCTACAAGACCGGTATTGAGATTTCCACGGTCGCCATCCAGAACGTACAGCCGCCGGAACCCGTCCAGGCCGCGTTCGATGATGCCGTCAAGGCGGGCCAGGATCGCGAGCGCCAGATCAACGAAGCCAATGCCTACGCGAGCAAGGTTCTGCCCGAGGCCGAGGGGCAGGCCGCCCGCATGCTTGAAGACGCCGAGGGCTACAGCGCGCGGGTCATCGGGCGCGCGCAGGGCGATACGGCGCGCTTCACCAGCGTTGCGGCAGAATACGCCAAGGCGCCGGCCATCACCCGCGAACGTATCTACCTGGAGACCATGCAGGACATCCTCTCGGGCACGGCCAAGGTGCTGCTGGATGCGCCGGTGGGCAACAACATGCTGTATCTGCCGCTGGATCAGATCATGGGGCAGGCGGCCCGGGCCGGCGGCAGTTCGTCAGGCTCGCGTCCCGCTGATACGGCTGCGGCGGCCGGGGGGTCGGCTGCACAGGCGGGTGAATCGGTCCGCGAGCGGCCTGCCGTGTCGCGCATGCCCAGTGGCCTGCCTTCGCTGACCAACCCGTATTCCAACTAGGAGCATGCAGATGCAACGCTTTTTTCCTGCCCTGGTCGGCCTGGTCATCGTTCTGGCGGTGTTGTCCTCGTGCATGTTCATCGTCCGCGAGCGTGATTCCGCCCTGCTGTTCGCCCTGGGTGAAGTGCGTGAAACCATCAGCAGCCCGGGCCTGTATTTCAAGTATCCGCCCCCTTTCGAAAACGTGGTCTACCTCGATCGCAGGCTGCAGACGATCCAGTCGCCCGATCCCGAACGCATCCAGACGGCTGAAAAAAAGAATCTGCTGATCGATTACTACGTCAAATGGCGCATCACTGACCCACGCCTGTATTACGTGACCTTTGGCTCCAACAGCAATGCGGCCATCGAGCGCCTGCAGGCGCAGATTCGTGATGCACTCAATGCCGCGGTCAACGTGCGCACCGTGCGGCAGGTGGTGTCCAGCGAGCGCGACACCCTGACCGATGAGATTCTCTCGGCGGTGTCCAAGCGCGCAGCCCCGCTGGGGGTCGATGTGGTCGACGTACGGTTGCGCCGCATCGATTTCACCACCGAGATTTCCGAATCGGTCTATCGACGCATGGAAGCCGAGCGCAAGCAGGAAGCCAACCGCCTGCGTGCCAGTGGTGCGGCCGACAGCGAGCGCATCCGTGCCGAGGCAGACCGCCGGCAGCAGGAGATCCTGGCGCGGGCCTATGCCGAATCGCAGGCCAGGCGCGGCGCGGGCGATGGCCAGGCTGCGGCCATCTACGCCGAGTCCTATGGCAAGGATCCTGAATTCTACAGTTTCTACAAGAGCCTGGATGCCTATCGTTCGGCGTTTTCCGGCCATGACAGCACCCTCGTGCTGAGCCCGGATTCAGAGTTCTTCCGTTTCTGGAGCAACGCTGCGGGTGGCCAGTCAGGCAAGGCCCGGTAGGTTTCAGAGGCCTGTCATGCTGTCGAACTGGCTATTGCCCGAGCACCTGACCGACATTCTGCCCGCCGAAGCGCGGCGCATCGAAGAGTTGCGCCGCACCTTGCTGGACCTCTACAGGGTACATGGCTTCGAACTGGTGGTTCCGCCGCTGGTCGAGTACCTCGACTCCCTCATGCTGGCGCGCGACGAGGCCTTGCGGCTGCGCACCTGCAAACTCGTCGATCAGTTGTCCGGGCTGACCATGGGGGTGCGCGCGGACATGACGGTACAGGTGTCGCGCATTGACGCACATCTGCTCAATCGCCAGGGGGTGACGCGCCTGTGCTATTGCGGTCCGGTCATTCATGCGCGGCCTTCCGGCCTGCTGGCCGATCGCGAACTGTTGCAGATCGGCGCAGAGATCTTTGGTCATGCGGGCGTCGAAGCCGACATCGAGTCCATGCGCCTGGCAATCGGATCCGTGCGGCATGTCGGCATACACAGCCCGCGCCTGGATCTCAATCATCCGGGCGTAGGGCGGGCGTTGGTGCAGGCAGATCCGGCCCTGGCTGAATGTGCCGACACGGTGTTCGATCTGCTGAGCGCCAAGGATGTGCCGGGTCTGCAGGCGTTGCTGGCAGAGCAGGGGGCGCACCCCGATACACTGGCCGCGCTTGTCGTGCTGACCACCCTGTATGGTGATCGGGCCGTGATCGGGCGGGCGCGGGCCGTGCTGCCGGACGATCCAGCCATACGGGCGGCACTCGATGCCCTGCAGCGCGTGTGTGCTGCGCTCGGAGAGGCCAACGTGGCCATCGACCTGGCTGATATGGGGGGCAGCTATGGCTATCACTCGGGTGTCGTCTTCTCGATCTATGCCGCAGGCTGGCATGATGCCCTGGTGCGCGGTGGGCGCTACGATGGCATCGGGCGCAAGTTCGGGCGCCTGCGCCCGGCCACCGGTTTCAGCCTCGATTTGCGCAAACTGTCGCGTGGGCTCCCTTCGGCGCAGGCTGCGCCGGCGATCTGGGCGCCTTGTTCGGATGATCCCGAACTGGCACAGGCCGTGCACAAGCTCAGGCTGGCAGGTCAGGTCGTCATTCAGGCCCTGCCCGGCGAGCACCAGGATGTCGATGAGTTCCGCCTCGAGCAGGAACTGGTCAGGACCCCTTCAGGCTGGGTCGTGCAAGAGTCAGTGGTATAAACTAATCTGTTTACTGTATGGCCCCTGTCGTGGCCGCAAAGAATAGGCTCATGAGCAAGAACATCGTTGTGATCGGCACCCAGTGGGGTGATGAAGGCAAGGGCAAGATCGTCGACTGGCTGGCCGAATCGGCTCAGGGCGTCGTGCGCTTCCAGGGGGGGCACAATGCGGGCCATACGCTGTGGATCAATGGCCAGAAAACCATTCTGCGCCTCATTCCGTCAGGCATCATGCATCCCCATGTCACGTGCTACATCGGCAATGGGGTGGTGCTGTCGCCCGAAGCCCTGCTGGCCGAAATCGAAGAACTCGAGGCTGGGGGCATCGACGTGCGTGCCCGCCTGCAGATCTCTGCCGCCTGCCCGCTGATCCTGCCCTATCACGTGGCGCTCGATCGGGCCCGCGAGGCCCGCAAGGGCGAGGGCAAGATCGGTACGACCGGCCGGGGCATCGGGCCAGCCTACGAAGACAAGGTCGCCCGGCGTGCGCTCAGGGTCCAGGATCTCTACGATCCGGCCATTTTCGACGAAAAACTCGCCGAAGTCCTCGACTACCACAATTTCGTCCTGGTACAGTACCTGGGCGCCCAGGCGCTCGATGTCGCCCAGGTGCGCGACCAGGCGATGGCGCTTGCACCCGCGCTCGAACCCATGGTGGCTGATGTCTCCAACAGCCTGCATGTGGCCCGGCGTGCGGGCCACAGCCTCTTGTTCGAGGGCGCGCAGGGCTCGCTGCTGGATATCGATCATGGCACCTATCCATTCGTCACCAGCAGCAACTGTGTGGCGGGCGCCGCGGCGGCAGGCTCGGGCACCGGCCCCCAGGCCCTGGATTATGTTCTGGGCATTGCCAAGGCCTACACCACCAGGGTGGGGTCCGGGCCTTTTCCGACAGAACTGCTCGACGACACAGGGCTGCGTCTGGCCACCGTGGGCAAGGAATTCGGCTCCGTCACCGGTCGGCCACGCCGCTGTGGCTGGTTCGATGCGGCGGCCCAGAAGCGCTCGGTCATCATCAACGGGCTCACGGGGCTGTGCATCACCAAGCTCGATGTGCTCGACGGGGTCGAACACATCAAGATCGGCGTGGGCTATCGCTACAAAGGCCAGTTTCTCGACGTGCTGCCCTATGGCGCGCATGCGGCGGCCGAGGCCGAGCCTGTTCTCGAAGAAATGGCAGGCTGGTCCGAATCCACCGTGGGTATCACCGAATACGACAGCCTGCCGGTCAATGCCCGGCGCTACCTCGAACGCATTGCCGAGCTCTGCGATGTACCCATCGATATGGTTTCCACCGGCCCGGACCGGCTCGAGACCATCGTTCTGCGCCACCCCTTTCACGGCTGAGGTGACCCATGAGCCTTCCCCCGAGTACAGACAGAGATCTCTGGGTCAGTTGGGAAACCTATCATGGGCTGATCGAGCGCCTGGCGCTGCAGGTCTACGAGTCGGGCTGGAGCTTCGACAAGATCCTCTGCCTGGCGCGTGGCGGGGTGCGCGTGGGTGATGTGCTTTCGCGGGTCTTCGACCTGCCCCTGGGGATTCTCGCGACCAGCAGCTATCGCGAAGCCGCCGGCACCGTACAGGGCCAGCTCGACATTGCCCAGTTCATCACCATCACGCGCGGCACGCTGGATGGCCGGGTGCTGCTGGTCGATGACATGGTCGACACCGGGTTGACATTCAACCGGGTGCGCGAGCATCTGCTCAGTCAGTTTCCGGACATCATCGAACTGCGCACGGCGGTACTCTGGCTCAAGGGGCACGCCCAGATGGAGCCCGACTACTATATCGAAAGATTGCCCACCAATCCATGGATTCATCAGCCATTCGAGGATTACGACAGCCTGCGGCCGCATCAGCTCGAATCCTGGATTCGCAAGGGCATAGAGACCGCACAACCGTCGCGGGCCTGAAGCCGGTGCACCCACGGTGCCGGTTCGGCCTGCGGCGTGTCTGCGGGGGCGGGCAGCGAACTTTCGGGTGCCGCCATGGCGGCCGCGGCCACCTGGCACGCGTGGATGATAGTAGCGGTTCGTGCTAGAATGGCGGTCTTGGTAAAAATATTCATGTTGACGTTGCAATGGGTTGCGGCGTCTTTTGTCGAACAGGCTTTCAAGGATCTACATGCCGACTGTACGCCTCAAAGAAAATGAGCCTTTCGAGGCCGCGCTGCGCCGCTTCAAGCGCACCATCGAGAAGACCGGTCTTCTGACCGAACTGCGCTCGCGCGAGTTCTACGAAAAGCCCACGGCCGAACGCAAGCGCAAGCGTGCAGCCGCCGTCAAGCGCCATTACAAACGCATCCGCAGCCAACAACTGCCACCGCGACTCTATTGATTGATTCCAGACAGCTTCATCCAGGAGCTGTTGGCGCGGGTTGACATCACCGACGTCATCAGCCGCTACGTACAGTTGCGCAAAGGGGGCGCAAACCTGCTCGGTTTGTGCCCTTTCCACAACGAAAAAACGCCCTCTTTCACGGTCAGCCCCACCAAGCAGTTCTACCATTGCTTCGGCTGCGGGGCCCATGGCAGCGCCATACGATTCCTGACCGAGCATACCGGCGCCAGCTTTCCGGAAGCCGTTCGTACGCTGGCAGGCAGCGTCGGCATGACGGTGCCCGAAGAGTCGGCCACCCCGGCGCAACGCGCGGCTCGCCGCGCTCACCGCGCAGAAACTTCGCGCCAGCATGGCATTCTCGATCGTGCACAGGCCCACTGGTCTGCTGCACTGAGGCAAGCCCCTGAAGCCATTGCGTACCTGAAGCGCAGAGGGCTCAGCGGTGAGGTGGCTGCCCGCTACGGCCTGGGTTGGGCCAGTGCACAGCGGCAGGGCCTGGCCCAGGCATTCGAGCATTACGAAGATCCGGCATTGATCGAATCCGGCCTGGTGGTGGAGGCCGAGGACGGCCGCCGTCACGATCGTTTCAGGGCGCGCATCATGTTTCCCATCCGCAATGCCCGGGGGCAACTGATCGGTTTTGGCGGGCGCCTGATCCAGGCGGGCGAGCCGAAGTACCTGAACTCGCCCGAAACCCGCCTGTTCTCCAAGGGTGAAGAACTCTACGGCCTGTTCGAAGCGCGCGCCGGGATCCATGCCGAGGGCTGCGTGCTGGTGGTCGAAGGGTATATGGATGTGGTCGCCCTGGCGCAATTTGGCCTGGGCAACGCCGTTGCGACACTGGGTACCGCGACCACCGATGCGCACATCCAGAAATTGCGGCGCGCCAGCGAGCACATCGTGTTCAGTTTCGATGGCGATGCCGCCGGGCGCAAAGCGGCCTGGCGTGCCTTGCATGCCTGTCTGCCAAGGCTGGATGAATCCGTATCGGTCCGTTTCCTGTTTCTGCCGGAAGGCCAGGATCCCGACTCCTATGTACGCGCATACGGTATTCAGGCGCTGCGTGCCTGCCTCAAGGAAGCGCGTTCGTTGTCCCGCTTCATGCTCGACGAACTGCAGGGCAGGCACGATCTGACCGAGGTCGAAGGGCGGGCTGCGTGCACTGCCGAAGCACGCCCGCTGTTCAAGCTCATGCCCGCTGGGGGCTATCGGCTGCAGCTCGAGCGTGAATTTGCCCGCCTGGTTCAGCTGACGCCTGAGGAACTCGGGCAGGTGCTGGCTGCGGTGCCGCCCAGGGGCACGCAGGCGGTAGCGGGGGGCCCTGCGCCTGTATACCGCGGCACGCCAGCGGAGTCGTCTCTGGATGAAGCCGCAGGGTCCGCTGGCGCGCGTACCGGGCATGCATCCATGCCGGGAGATGCGAATACCGAGCCGCCCGATTGGTGGCTTTCGGATAGGCCAGCACCAGAGATTCGGCCAGCACGTACGCGCTCGCGCATGCCCGGGCCGCGCGCCGTCAGGGCAGTGATGCCCATGGCCCGGCGCCTGCTGCGCCTGCTCATGATGCACCCCGATCTGGCGGCCCGGCTGGGTGAGCAGCAGCTTGAATTATTGACTCAGCACCCCCATCTGTTGCTTGTCAGGGAACTGATTGCCTTGCAGGGCAGCAGCAAGGCTTCGCATGTGGGCGCGCTCTTGCAGGCAGCCGATCCTGATTCCGAACTGGCCAGTGTGCTCGATGAGCTTGCTTCGGAACTGCTGTCGGTGGAATGGCCTGATCCGCAAGCCGAGTGGTCCGATGCCCTGCAAGTCATCGAACGGCAAGCCATCCAGGAGCAATGCGACCGTCTGGTAGCCACCGGGCTGCACACCGCTGACGAACGACGCCGTTATCGGGAACTCTACCAGCGCCTGGCATTGCTCAAGGGCCGGTCAGGTGATTCTTCCTGACAAGTGCAGTAAACTACATGGTTTTCAATAAGTTGTAGCGTCTACGGAATTTCTCACATGACCCAAGAAACTGGCACGACTTCTGCGGCAGCCAAAAAAACGGCCGCCCCAAAAACCAAGGCGGCTCGTGTAGCGCCAGAGTCGGTCGAAAAGGTTGTCAGCTCGCAGGCGCAAGAACCCAAGGCAGCGTCCCGCTCCGCGACCCCATCCAAGGCCACGGCGACAAAAGCTGCAGCCACGAAGACCGCAGCCACGAAGACCGCAGCCACGAAGACCGCAGCCACGAAGACCGCAGCCACAAAGGCCACGGCCACGAAGACCGCAGCCACGAAGGCCGCGACCGCGAAGGCCATAGCCACGAAGGCCACAGCCACGAAGACTGCGGCCACGAAGACTGCGGCTACGAAGACTGCAGCCACGAAGGCGACGGCCACGAAAACCAGGGCTACCAAGGCCAAGGCGGCTGCCGCCGGGAAAACAGCCGGCAAGAAGGCGGCGGTGCCCAGCGGGCGCAAGCCCGGACGGCCGTCCAAGAGCGGCAGTGATGCCGCTGATTATGTGAATGATGAGGGCGATGATGGTGAGGTCATTCCCGAGCTCAAGCCCTTGCCCAAGCGCGGCAAACGGGGCAAGGCCGAGAAGGACAGCCCGGCACGCAGCCAGCTCACGCCCGAAGAACAGGAGGCTCGACGCAACCGTCTGAAGATCCTGATCAAGCTGGGCAAGGATCGTGGCTACCTCACCTACGGTGAGATCAATGACCATCTGCCGGATGACCTGGTCGATGCCGAAGCGATCGATGGCATCATCAGCACATTCAGCGACATGGGGATCTCGGTCTACGACCAGGCGCCCGATGCCGAGCAGTTGCTGATGAGCGACAACGTGCCGTCGGCCACCAGCGATGACGATGTCGAAGACGAGGCCGAGGCGGCACTGACCACCGTGGATTCCGACTTCGGTCGCACCACGGATCCGGTGCGCATGTACATGCGTGAGATGGGTACGGTCGAGTTGCTCACCCGCGAAGGCGAGATCGAGATCGCCAAGCGCATCGAAGACGGCCTCAAGCACATGGTCATGGCCATTGCCGCCTGTCCGACCACGGTCAGCGAGATTCTTGCGCACATCCAGAAGGTGCGCGAAGGTACGGCCCAGATCGACGACGTGGTCGATGGCCTGATCGATGAAGAAGGCGAAGACTACGCGGGTTCCGGGGTCACTTCGGAAGATGACGACGGCCCTGCGGGGGGCATGAGCAGCAAGCAGATCGAGCATTTGCGCACCAAATCGCTCAAGAAATTCGAAGTGGTGGAATCCTGGTACGCGAAGATGCGCACGGCCTTCGAAACCGAAGGCTATCGCTCCGAGGCTTACGCACAGGCTCGCGAGGCCATCCACGCCGAGCTCCAGGGCGTGCGTTTCACGGCCAAGATGGTCGAGCGGCTGGCCGATACCCTGCGCACCCAGGTGGCCGAAGTCCGCAGCCATGAGCGCGCCGCCATGGCCATCTGTGTCACCCGGGCAGGGATGCCGCGCAATTATTTCATCAAGACATTCCCGGGCAATGAAATCAATCTGGCCTGGGTTGAACAGGAAGTGGCCGCAGGCCGCCCCTATTCAGAGACCCTGGCGCGGCATGCGCCGGCGGTGCAGGAGATCCAGCAGAAGCTGATGGAACTGCAGAAGGTCGTGGTGTTGCCCCTGAAGGATCTGAAGGACGTCAACAAGCGCATGGCCACGGGCGAAGCCAAGGCGCGCAAGGCCAAGCGTGAAATGACTGAAGCCAACCTGCGGCTGGTGATCTCGATCGCCAAGAAATACACCAACCGGGGCCTGCAGTTCCTGGATCTCATCCAGGAAGGCAACATCGGCCTGATGAAGGCGGTCGACAAGTTCGAATACCGGCGCGGTTACAAGTTCTCGACCTATGCCACCTGGTGGATCCGCCAGGCCATCACACGTTCGATTGCCGATCAGGCGCGTACGATCCGCATCCCGGTGCACATGATCGAGACCATCAACAAGATGAACCGCATCAATCGGCAAATCCTGCAGGAAACCGGCACGGAACCCGATCCCGCGACGCTGGCCCAGAAAATGGATATGCCGGAAGACAAGGTGCGCAAGATCCTCAAGATCGCCAAGGAACCCATCTCCATGGAAACCCCCATTGGCGACGATGATGATTCCCACCTGGGTGACTTCATCGAGGATACTGGTACGGTATCCCCCTCGGATTCGGCGCTGCATGGTTCGATGCGCGATGTGGTCAAAGAGGTGCTCGATTCGCTCACGCCGCGCGAAGCCAAGGTTCTGCGCATGCGTTTTGGAATCGAGATGAGTACCGACCAGACCCTGGAAGAGGTTGGCAAGCAGTTTGATGTCACGCGAGAGCGCATTCGCCAGATCGAAGCCAAGGCCCTGCGCAAGCTGCGTCACCCCAGCCGTGCCGACAAGCTCAAGAGCTTCCTCGAGGGGCAGTAGCAGCACCCGGATGCCCGGCCGTCCAGGCCGGTGCGCCGGAATGGGGCAATGAAATGGACACCGCATCGCTATCGGTTCGCGTGGCTGGCCGTATCGAACTGGCCAGGGACATCATCGGGTTCACGCTGGTCGACCCCGCAGGCGGCCTGTTGCCGGCCTATGAGCCGGGTGCGCACATCGACGTGCACCTGCCGGGCGGCTATATCCGCCAATATTCCCTGTCCGGCGATGCCCGCCAGACACGTCAGTATGACATTGCCGTGCTGCGCGAACCCGAGTCGCGCGGCGGGTCCGTGGCCGCTTTTGATCGGGTTCGTGTCGGGGATATTCTGCCGATCAGCGCGCCGCGCAATCGCTTTGCACTGATGCATGCGACCCGCAGCCTTTTGTTTGCGGGAGGTATCGGCATCACGCCACTGTTCAGCATGGCCCGTGCATTGCATGCACAGAAGGCTGGGTTCGAGCTGCATTACAGTTGTCGCGAACCCGCGCGCATGGCATACCGGGACGCGCTCCAGGGCATGCTGTCCCCGGGGCAACTGTTCCTGTATTTCGATCAGGCCGAGCCGCCCGATGTGGCCGGCCGACCGGACATTCCCGCGATCCTCCGGTCAGCGGAGCGCGATGTGCAGATCTACATCTGTGGGCCGGCAGGCTATATCGAGTGGGTGCAGGGTCAGGCACGTGCTGCAGGGGTGGTCGAGTCGCGTATCCGCTGCGAGCGCTTCGCGCTCGATGCGGCAGATCGCCCGGTGCTGACCGATGAAGACGTGGCCTTCGAGGTCGAACTGGCGAGTACGGGCGAGATATTCCAGATCCCGGCTGACGAAAGCATCACCTCTGCGCTCGACCGCCAGGGCGTGTATATTCCCGTATCCTGTGAAGAAGGGATCTGCGGTACCTGCCTGACCGGGGTCTGTTCGGGTACGCCCGATCACCGCGATACCTATCTGACCGACGAAGAGCACGAGGCCAATGATCAGTTCACGCCATGCGTCTCCCGGGCGCTGACGCCCCGGCTCGTGCTCGATCTCTGAAAGGCCTGTCGATGATGTTTCAATCCTGGTTTCGTCAACTGGTCGCATGCGCTTTCTGCTGCCTGCTGGGGCTTGGCGCGGCGTACGCCGAACCGCTGAAGATCGGGCTGATCGTGCCGCTGACCGGGCCATTTGCCGCCTATGGGCAGAAAGTCGAGCAGGGCATGCGCTTGTATCTGGCCGAGCACGGTGATCAGATGGCCGGCCGTGAACTGCAGATCCTGGTGAAGGACGACACCGGCATTTCACCGGCCGTGGCCAAGCGGCTGGCCCAGGAACTTCTGGCCAGGGACCGGGTCGACATGCTGGCGGGTTTCATGCTGACCCCGAACGCGTTCGCCGTGGCCCCGCTGGCAACACAGGCCGGGGTGCCCATGCTGGTCCTGAATGCGGCCACCTCGTCCATCACCGAAAAGTCGCCCAATATCCTGCGCGTGTCCATGACCCTGCCCCAGAATACGGCACCGCTGGCGCAATGGGCTCGTGCCCAGGGCCTGCGCACGGTGCATACCCTGGTCGCCGACTACGGCCCCGGGCATGACGCCGAGGCCCAGTTTCGTCGGACGTTCACTGAATTGGGCGGCGAGGTGGTGGGCACGTTGCGCACACCGGTCAGCACACCTGATTATGGCCCCTACATCCAGCGCATCAAGGATGCTGCGCCGGATGCGGCGTTCTTTTTCGTGCCCAATGGCGAGCAGGCGGTGTCGCTGATCAAGATGGCGCGCGAGCGCGGTTTGCCCGAAGCGGGGATCCAGTTGCTCGCCACCGGTGATGTCACCGATGAGGACATGCTGGACGCCTTGGGCGAGGCCTCGCTGGGCTTGATCACATCGTTTCATTATTCGGCGGTACATGATTCGCCAGAAAATCACGCCTTCGTGCAGGCGTATCAGGCTGCCCATCCCGGCGAGCGTGTCAATTTCATGGTGGTGGCCGGGTATGACGGCATGCGCCTGATCCATGAGGCGCTGGAAAAGACCGGGGGAGATGCCAGCGCAGCGGCTTTTGTCGCGGCGGCCCGGGATCTCGCCTGGATCAGCCCGCGCGGCCCGGTGCGTATCGACCCCGAGACGCGGGACATTGTGCAGAACGTGTACATGCGCCGGGTCGATCGGGTGGATGGTTTGCTGCAGAATGTGGAATTCGACGTCATCGAAGCCGTACCCGATCCGGTAAAGGCCGGGCGATGAGACCAGTCGGGCCATGAGCCTGCTGATCGATGGCCTGGCACTGGGGATGCTTCTCTTCCTGATCAGTGTCGGCCTGGCCATCACCCTCGGGTTGATGCAATTCGTCAATCTGGCGCATGGGGCCTTTGCCATGCTCGGTGGCTACGTCAGTGTCATGTTGCTCAACCACCATGGTGTACCGTTCCTGTGGACCTTGCCGCTCGCGTTCATTGTGGCGGCGGCAGCGGCATGGGCTCTGGAAACCGTGGTGTACCGCCGGCTGCGTGCGGCGAGTGCGCTCGATCAGATTCTGTGCTCGATGGGGGTGGTGTTCATGGCGGTGGCGGGTGCACATTATGCCTTTGGTGCACGCCAGCAGCCGATCCATCTGCCAGACTTCCTGACGGGCATGCTGTCGCTGTGGGGTATCGAGGTGGGCGGATACCGTCTGTTTCTCATCGGCGCCGGGCTGCTGGTGTTGCTGCTGGTTCAACTGGCAGTGATCGGTACGCGCTGGGGACGGTATGTGCGTGCGGCCGTCGACAATGCGCCCATGCTGCGCTGTCTGGGGGTGAATGTGGATCGGCTGCTGACCCTCACTTTCGCCCTGGGCAGCGGGCTGGCGGGCCTTGGCGGGGCTCTGGGCGTCGAGATGCTGGGCCTGGATCCGGAATTTCCCCTGCGCTATCTGGTGTATTTCCTGATCGTGGTGGCCATGGGGGGCAGTGGCAACATCTGGGGGTCGTTCCTCGCGGCGCTTCTGCTGGGCCTGGCCGATGTGCTGGGCAAGTATTGGGTGCCCCAACTGGGTGCTTTCATCATTTATGGCGTCATGGTGCTTGCGCTGGCCTGGCGCCCCGAGGGTTTGCTGCATCGCGGCACGACCAGGGGCCGCGCATGACGCATGCCCGCAGCCTGCCTGAAACCTACCGTGCGTCGGCGCGTTGGCGCCGCGCCGAGTGGGTGTTCTGGGGGGCGCCGGTCCTGACATGGTGGCTGTGGCCCGGTCATGAATTGCTGTTGTGCCAGATTGCGATCATGGGGCTGTTCGCCCTGTCGCTGGATCTGATGTTCGGCCATGCGGGCATATTGTCACTGGGGCATGCGGCATTTTTTGGCCTGGGCGCGTACACGGCGGCCCTGCTCGCAATCCACGGGCCAGGGGATCCTCTGCTGGGCCTGGTGCTTGCAGCCCTGTGCGCCGGTCTGGCCAGCCTGCCGATCAGTGTCCTGTTGCTGCGTGGGGGCCCGCTGGCCCAGCTGATGATCTCTCTGGGATTGTCATTGATGCTGTATGAACTGGCCAACCGGTTTTCCATGTTCACCGGCGGGGTCGATGGCCTGTCGGATTTTCGCATCGAGCCGCTGTTCGGGGTGTTCGAATTCGACTGGCAGGGCCAGACGGCATTTTTCTATGCCCTAGGGGTGCTCTTTCTGGCGTTCATCTTCTTTCGGCGTCTGGTCCAGTCGCCCTATGGACGCAGTCTGGACGGGGTGCGCATCAATCCACAGCGCATGGCGGCCCTGGGGTTTCCCGTGCGCCAGCTGCAGGTACAGGCCGTGGTTCTGTCGGCCATGGGTGCCGGTGCGGCGGGTGCCGTGCTGGCGCAGACACATCAGTTCGTGTCTCTGGAAGTATTGGGCCTGCAGCGCTCGGCCGATGTGCTCATCATGCTGGTGCTGGGGGGGGCCGGGCGGCTGTACGGTGGATTGGCGGGTGCGGTGGCCCTGGTGGGTGCGCATCATGCCCTGTCGGATCTGAATCCGCAATACTGGCCGTTCTGGCTGGGTCTGGCGTTGGTGCTGGTGGTGCTGTTTGCCCGAGGGGGGCTCCTGGGCCTGGCGGATCGTCTGGCAGAACAGCTGCGCAGCCTCGCCCGTTCCGGGTTGCCGGGGACTGCGCCAGTGCCGGCGTGGGGGACTGCGCCATTGCCAGGCCGGGAGACCCTGGCGCCGGCGGCGCTGGCCGATGTGTCTGGCCTGGCGAATACCGCCATCCACGGGCCGGGCCAGCTGCCGGAGCATGGCGCGCCTTTGCTCCAGGCCACGGGGCTCATCCTGGACGAGGGCGGGCGGCGCACCATGGACGGGCTTGATCTGAGCATTGTCCAGGGCGAGCGGCTGGCGTTGGTCGGACCCAATGGGGCGGGCAAGTCTACGCTGGTTCATCTGCTTGCCGGCTCGTTCTTGCCCACGGCGGGGCAGATTTGCTGGCAGGGGGCTCCGGTCACGCACTTGCCCCGGCATGCGCGCAGTCGTTTCGGGCTGGTGGGTACGTTCCAGAACAGCTCGCTGTTCGAGTCCATGACGCCGCTGGAGTCCCTGGCGCTCGCGCTCGCACAGCGACACGGCGCAGGCCAGCGGTGTTGGCGTGCCCTGTGCGAGTACGATGCACTGACGGCCGAGGCGTTGGCCATGTTGCGCACATGGCAGTTGCTGCCCCAGGCCCTGGTGCCCACGGCCCGGCTGGCCCTGGGGCAGCGGCGGCAACTTGAACTGGCACTTGCCCTGGTGCAGCGGCCCCGGCTTCTGGTGCTGGATGAGCCAGCGGCAGGCCTGTCGCGCGCCGAGCGCCAGCATCTGCTCGAGGTCCTCGGGCAGCTGCCGGCGGATGTGGCGATTCTGCTCATCGAACACGACATGGATCTGGTGCAGCGCTTTGCCACGCGCGTGATTGTGCTCCAGGATGGCCGGGTGTTGCCGCCTGACGCTGCCGGGCGATGGTTTGCGGGGGCTGGCGCAGGTGGCCATGGGCCACTGGGCGTTGTGCCGTCATGAGCGGCCAGCCGCCAGCACCCTGAAGGCGATGATACCCAGCACCAGCCCCCAGAAGGCGCTGCCAATGCCCCACAGCGTCATGCCGGAAGCGGTTGCCAGGAACGTCACCGCCGCGGCCTCGCGCATGGTGGCGTCCCGCAGTGCCCCATGCATGCTGCTGCCCAGTGTGCCCAGCAGCGCGAGCCCGGCAATGGCGGCCACCAGTTCAAACGGAATGGCGGCGAACAGGCCTACTACGGTGGCGCCGAAAATCCCTGTAAGGATGTAGAACAGCCCGGCCCATACCGCAGCCCGGTACCGCTGGGTGGCATCGGGGTCGGCATCGGGGCTCATGCAGATCGCTGCGGTGATGGCCGCAAGGTTGAAGGAGAATCCGCCAAATGGCCCGAGCACCAGCCCTGTGGCGCCGGTGATCGTGATCAAGGGCGATGCGGGCACCCGTGCGTAGCCGTTGGCGCGCAGTACGGCCAGACCCGGGACATTCTGCGAGGTCATGGTGACGATGAACAGCGGGATGGCGACGCCAATGAACGCATGAAAGGAAAAGGCCGGCGACGTCCAGGTTGGCAGTGCCGGGGTCCAGTCCAGGGCGGCCAGGGGCAAGTCGTCCTGGATCAGGACGATCAGGATGCCGACGAGCAGCGCCAGGGGCACGGCATAGCGCGCCAGACTGCGGCGCGCAAGCAGGAAGATGGCGAACATCGTCAGCACCAGCAAAGGCCGCCCCTGCATGGAGGCAAACAGGTCCATGCCGAAGCGCAGCAGCACCCCGGCCAGCATGGCCGAGGCCAGCGGCGCAGGTACCCAGTCCATGATTTTCTGGAACCCGCCCGTGATGCCGCTCAGGGTGATGAGGGCGGAACAGCCCAGAAATACGCCTATCGCCTGGGCCATGCCCAGATCGCCCAGGCTGGTGGCGAGCAGGGCCGCTCCCGGGGTCGACCAGGCCGTCAGTATGGGTGCGCGCCAGATCAGCGACAGGGCGATGCAGGTGAGCCCCATGCCCATGCCCAGTGCCCACATCCATGAGACTAGTTGGGCGTCGCTGGCACCCGCGGCCCAGGCGGCCTGGAAGACGATGGCCACCGAACTCGTATAACCCACCAGCACTGCAATCAGGCCGGATGAAATGTGCGACACCCGCAGCCAGCTGGATGCAAGACCGACAAAAGAGTGAGAGGCCATGGCCGTGCACCCGATCATGAAAGGCGCATATTGTAGCGGTCGTGCGGCGTACTGGCGGACCCTGGTCTACAATCGCAGCATTGTTCCGTCGGAGAAACCCATGTCTGGATTGTTGCCCAAGGTCGACCCTGAAGGCCTGCTCGAATATTCTGTGGTGTATACCGATCGCGCCCTGAACCACATGTCCCGTTCGTTCCAGAGCGTCATGCGTGATATCTCGCGTACGCTCAAGTCGGTCTATGGGGCGCATTCAGCCATTGTGGTACCGGGCAGCGGCACCTTCGGCATGGAAGCCGTGGCGCGCCAGTTCGCCACGGGCAAGCGCTGCCTGGTCATACGCAACGGCTGGTTCAGCTATCGCTGGTCGCAGATTTTCGAGGCCGGCCAGATTCCGGCCGAAGAAAGAGTCCTCAAGGCGCGCCCCATCGAGGCCGGTGCGCAGGCGTACTATGCCCCGCCGCCCGTCGAAGAGGTCATCGCCGCCATTGCCGAATTCAAGCCTGATCTGGTCCTTGCGGCGCATGTCGAAACCGCGTCGGGCATGCTTCTGCCCGATGATTACATCCGTCAGGTCGCGGATGCCGTTCATGCCCAGGGCGGCCTGTTCGTGCTCGACTGCATTGCTTCGGGCACGCTCTGGGTCGACATGCGCGAAGTCCACGTCGACATCCTGATTTCCGCCCCGCAAAAAGGATGGACGTCTTCAGCCTGCTGTGGGCTGGTGATGCTCAATGAAGAAGCGCGCAGGCGCATCGACGGCACGCAGAGTTCCAGCTTCGCCATGGATCTGCGCAAGTGGCTGGGCATCATGGAAACCTATGAAGACGGCACTCACGCCTATTACACGACGTTGCCCACCGATTCCCTGCGCATTCTGCGCGATGTGATGGCCGAGACAGAAGACTATGGCTATGGCAAGGTGCGCGATGAGCAGGTGCAATTGGGTGCTGCGGTACGCAGCCTGCTGGCCGGGCGGGGCTTCAAGAGCGTGGCCGCGCCCGGTTTCGAGGCCCCGGGTGTCGTGGTCAGCTATACCACCGATGACGCCATCCAGAATACGCGCAAATTTGCCGAAGTGGGTATCCAGGCGGCCGCCGGCGTGCCATTGGCCTGTGATGAGCCCGAGGATTTCAAGACGTTCCGGCTCGGCCTGTTCGGGCTTGACAAACTGCATCATGTACAGCGCACCGTCGACACTCTGGCGGCCGCGCTCGACAGAATGCGCTAGAGTCGCGCAGGCGGGCCGGCAGTGCGTTTCAGCGTCACATTCAAGCTGTTTCTGGCGCTGCTGGCCACGTGCATCGCTGTGGCGCTGGCCATGGGGCTGGCAGTCCGCATGAGCTTCCAGAGTGGCTTTGGCGATTACGTCCAGGAGCGTGAAGTCCAGCGCCTGGACGACCTGGCGCAGACGCTGGCCGCTGAATATGCCGAATCGGGCAACTGGGAATTCGTGCGCAGTGAGCGCAAGCACTGGAGTCGTGCGCTGCGCCTGATGCGGCACGAAAAGGATGCCGATCACGAGCCCGCCTTGCGGGTCACGCTGACGGATGCGGCGGGTGTCTGGCTGGCGGGTCCCAGGTTGCGCGAGGGCGCCGACCTCTATCGGCACCCGGTTCGGGTGGCGGGTGACACCGTGGGCTGGCTCCTGAGCCCAGCCCGAATGCCACAGGCCGTCAGCGATGCAATCGATCAGCGGTTCCAGGCCCGTCAGCTCAGCGCAACCTGGATGATCGTCGGGCTTTCGGTGCTGCTGGCGACGGGGGTCAGTCTGCTGCTGGCGCGGTTGCTGCTGGTCCCCGTGCGCCGCATGGCACGGGCCACACACCTGCTGGCCAGTGGCCGATACGAGACCCGGGTTCGGGTGGAGTCCACCGATGAACTCGGCCGCCTGGCCCGGGATTTCAATCGATTGGCGCACAACCTCGAACGCAACCGACGGCTGCGTCACGAGCTCATGGCCGATGTCTCGCACGAACTGCGCACGCCGTTGGCGGTGTTGCGTGGCGAAATCGAAGCCCTGCAGGATGGCTTGCGCAAGGCCGACGACACGGCCCTGGCGTCCCTGGCCCACGAGGTCGCACAGCTCAGCCGCCTGATCGATGATCTCTATGACCTGTCTCTTGCCGATGCCGGTGCGCTGGATTACAGCATGCAGGCCGTGGACTTGTCCGCCCTGGTGGAGCAGGCCGTGCAAGGGGTGCGCGAACGCTTCGAGAGGGCCGGTCTGCTGCTCGAAGTACAGGTGCCCGACAGTCTGCCCATCCAGGGCGATGCCCGCAGGCTGCTGCAATTGCTGGGCAATCTGCTCGAGAATTCACTGCGTTATACCGATGCGCCCGGGCAGGTGCGGGTCCGGGTGGGGCGCGAGGCGGATCAGGTCCTGCTCGAAGTGGCCGACAGTGCACCGGGGGTGCCGCCAGCAGATCACGCACGCCTGTTCGACCGCCTGTATCGGGTCGAAGCGTCCCGCAGCCGCCAGCATGGCGGTGCGGGCCTGGGGCTGGCGCTGTGCAGGGCCATCGTCCAGGCCCATGGCGGGCAGATTTCCGCCGGGTCGTCGGACCTGGGCGGCTTGGCCATACGGGTGCAATGGGGGGCGTCATGAGCCGCATACTGGTTGTCGAAGACGAGCCCAAACTGGCCGAGGTATTGCGCACCTATCTCGAGGCCGCCGGCCATGAGGTGCATCTGGTGAATGATGGCCTGCAGGCCATGGCGGCATTCGAGCAGTGGCAGCCGGCGCTGGTGCTGCTGGACCTGATGCTGCCGGGGCGCGATGGTCTGGACATCTGTCGCGACATTCGGGCGCGTTCGGCAGTGCCGGTGATCATGGTGACTGCGCGCAGCGAGGAAATCGACCGCCTGCTGGGTCTCGAGCTGGGTGCCGATGACTACATCTGCAAGCCTTTCAGCCCGCGCGAGGTCGTGGCACGTGTGCGCGCTGTCCTGCGCCGTACCGAAGAGGGTGCCAGTGGATCATCACCGCCTGCGGGCAGGGCGCGCGCCACACGCGCTGACGCATCGTGTCCCTCTCCTGGCCCGTCTTCAGCGGGCCCCATCGCTGCGGGTTCCCGGGCGGCGTGGCCAGCCGTTGATACAGGCGCGCCGAGCCTGGCGCGCGCATCGGCCCTGCAGGTCGATGTGGCGGGCTGGCAGGCCAGCCTCGATGGTCATGTGCTGGATCTCACCCCCGTCGAGTTCCGCCTGCTGAATCTGCTGGCCAGCCAGCCGGGGCGCATCTTTTCACGCGACCAGGTGCTCGACGGCCTGTATGACGACCATCGTGTCGTGACCGATCGGGCCGTCGATACCCATGTCAAGAACCTGCGCCGCAAGCTGGCTGCGGTACGCCCCGGGCAGGACCTGATTCGTACGGTGTATGGCGTGGGCTACCGGCTGACGCTCTGAAATCTTCATGGTTTCTTCATATTTTCACCATATTTGGTACGCATTGGGTCTTTATTCTGTCTTCATCGCGGCCCTGTTGGCGGGCTGCACAACATCAAGGAAGACCGACACCATGAATACCTCCGTACGTACCCGCATTCTCTCGGTTCTGGCGCTGACGGCCACCATGGCAATGGCGCCCCTGGCTGTATCGGCGGCCAGCCCGGCCGATCAGGGTGGCATCCATCAGCAGCAGAAGGCCGGCTACGCCCACAAGGGCCCGGCCGAGCGCATGGGCCGTTTTGCACGTGCCCTCGATCTGACGCAAGAGCAGAAAGACCAGATCTTCAAGATTCGTCACGAGCAAAAGGCCACTGAGTACGAGCAGAAAAAGGCGATCCGGGCCGCAGCCCAGGAATTGCGCTCGCAGAGCCGGGCCGACAATTTCGATGCCAGGAAGGCGCAACCCGCGGCCGACGCGCTGGGCAAGGCCCAGGCACAGCTGGCGCTGCAAAGGGCCGAAACCCATGCGCGCATCAATGCCGTGCTGACGCCCGAACAGCGCCAGAAAATGGCTGATGCCCGCAACACCTGGAAGAACAGCCCGCACAAGCAGGGCAAGGGCAGGCACCATGGCCGTATGGGCATGCAACCCGACGCCATGGGCAAGAACCTGTCCTGAGCTGAGCCATCCCGAACTCCAGCCTCCTGGCCGCCGCAGATCTCAAGCGCGGCCGCGCCATGGAGGCTGGCGAGTGTCATGTGGTGGGTGGATCGGGCCAGTAGAACGAATCCGGCAGCTTGCGGGCACCGAAAATGGCCTGGCCCACCCGCACCGTCGTGGCACCTTCTTCAATGGCCCACTCGAAGTCTCCTGACATGCCCATCGACAGTTCGGCAAATGCGTCGCCCTGCGGCGCATCCGCGCGCAGTTGATCACGCAGCGTACGCAGCAGCACAAAGCAGGGGCGTACGTGGGCTTCGTCGGACGAGAACAGGGCCAGCGTCATGAGGCCGCGTACCCTGAGGGTTTCATAGCGGGGCAGGGCGCGCGCAAAATCGTGAACCTGGTCGGGGGCCAGCCCGAACTTGCTCGCCTCGCCAGACGTGTTCACCTGCACGAAGACATCGAGGCTGCGGCCTTCCTGTTGCAATCGTCGGTCGAGCGCCTCGGCCACGCGCAGATTGTCCAGGGCCTGGAATTCGCGCGCAAACCGTGCCACGAATCTTGCCTTGTTGGTTTGCAGGTGGCCGATCACGGCCCATTCCAGATCGGGAAGTTCGGCCGACAGGGCTTCCCATTTGCCATGGGCTTCCTGGACCTTGTTCTCGCCCAGGATACGGCAGCCCGCTTCATAGGCCATGCGGATGCGGGCTACGTCGACCGTCTTGCTGACCGGCAGGAGCCGGACCTCGTCCGGGGCGCGCCCCGCTCGCGCACATGCCGCGTGCATGCGCGCCCGTATGTCGGCCAGATTGGCGCGGATTTCATCTGATGTGGTGGCGGTATGATAGGCCGGCTGGGGGGCGTTGACGGGCGTGTTCATGGCGATGCGTTCGGGAAAAGGCGACAGGGTCTTTCAGGATACCCCAAAGCATGCGCAGGGGATGCCCTTGAAATGCGCAGGAGAGTTCCCTGGATATTCCTATATCATAAAGGACGCCTGTTTTCTCTGGAGGCGGACTCCAGTTCAAGGACCGATCTTGGCTACTACCGTCATGGATCCTGCAGAACCGGCCGCGGGGCTGATGCTGCTGCACGGCAATCGCCCCGAGGTGCTGCGCGAGGTGCTGATCGCCTGGCTGCGCGCCCATCCGCTGGGCCCGCTGGAAAATGAAACCATACTGGTGCACAGCAATGGTATCGCGCAATGGCTGCGTCTGGCGGTGGCGGAGCAGGGGGTGGCTGCGGCGCTGGACTTCGTGCTGCCCGCGCGTTTCGTCTGGCAGGCCTATCGGGTTGTCCTGGGGCCTGCGTTGGTACCCGAAGAGTCGCCGCTCGACAAGGCCAGCCTGCTCTGGCGCCTGATGCGCCTGCTGCCTGAATGGGCCCACGGGCTGCCGACCGGGCCGCTGGATGCGGGGGTCGAGGCCACACGACAGGGGGCAGGCTTGCGGCAATTTCTGGCTGATCCGGCCGATGTGCGCAAGCGCTACCAACTGGCCTGGCGCCTGGCGGATCTCTATGATCAGTACCAGGTCTACCGGGCCGACTGGCTCGATGCCTGGGCGCGGGGGCGCATGGTCCTGCCCGATGGCCGTGGTGGCGAAGTGCCACTGCCCCCGGGGCAACGCTGGCAGGCTCAACTGTGGCAGGCGGTACTGGCCGAGTGTGCGTCCACCGCACCCGTGGGGCGGGCGGCCATTCATCATGCGTTCATGCAGCAACTGGCGGATCCCGGGTCGGGGTGCCGGCCAGCCGGGTTGCCCAGGCGCATCGTGGTGTTCGGCATTTCCAGTCTGCCGTTGCAGGTGCTCGAGGCACTGGCCAGCCTGGCACGCTGGGCGCAGGTGGTGGTCTGCGTGCACAACCCCTGCCGGTATTACTGGGCGGACATCCAGGGCGAACGTGAACTGCTGCGTCGTCGCTTTCGGCGCCAGCGGCATCGCGATCGGCACGCCGTTGCGGTCGACGAGGCTCTGCTCGAGCAAGGCCAGCCCCTGCTGGCCTCCTGGGGGCGTCAGGGGCGTGATTTCGTGGCCGCATTGGATGATCATGATGATCCCGAAGTGCGCGCGCGGTTTGGTCATGAATTTGCTGCTTTGCAACATCGAATGGACCTGTTCGAATCGCCCGGTGGCGCTACGCTGCTCGCACAACTGCAGGACGACATCCTCGAACTGCGCAGCCTGCCTGAAAGTCGCAGCCAGTGGCCTGCCGTGGACGTATGCGCAGACGGCTCGATCCGCTTTCAGATGGCCTACAGCGCCCAGCGCGAAGTCGAGGCCTTGCACGACCAGTTGCTGGCCGCGTTTGCGGCAGATCCGACCCTGCAGCCGCGCGATGTCATCGTGATGGTACCGCGCATCGAAGAGTACGCAGCCTCGGTGCAGGCGGTGTTTGGCGTCTACCGGCGCAGTGACTGGCGTCATGTGCCGTACACTTTGGCCGACCGGGGCGAGCAGCAGGCCGACCCGTTGCTGATCGTACTCAGGCAGTTGCTGCAACTCCCCGAATGCCGGCTGGGCGTGGGGCAGCTTTTCGAATGGCTGGACGTGCCTGCCCTGCGGGCGCGTTTTGGCCTGCGTGAGGATCAGCTGCCCTTGTTGCGGCGCTGGGTGCAGCGCGCCAATGTCCGCTGGGGGCTGGATGCCGGGCACAAGGCCCTGTTCGATCTCGGTCAGGATGTGTCGGTGGCACAGCGCCATACCTGGCTGTTTGGCCTGCAGCGGCTGGTACTGGGCTATGCCGTCGGACAGGATGCGCAACCCTGGCTGGGTATGGAACCCTGCGCCGAGGCGGGCGGCCTGGAGGCCGAGGCCCTGGGTGGGCTCGCCCAGCTTCTGGACACGCTGCTCGAGTGGCTGCCACGGTTGCAGGGCAACGCCTCGGTGGCCGAGTGGGTAAACTGCTTTCGGCGGATGCTCGATGCCTGCTTCGAGCCCGTGTGCGACGAGGATGAGCGGACCCTCGAACGCTTTCGCGGCATTCTGGAAGATTGGCGGGGGGCCTGTGCGCTGGCGGCCTTCGATGACGAACTGCCGGTGGCGGTGGCGCTCGAGCACTGCTTCGGGCAACTCGACAGGGCTGGCCTTTCACAGCGCTTCTTTGGTGGCGCGGTGACCTTTGCCACACTGATGCCCATGCGGGCCATCCCCTTTCGGCGTGTCTACATGCTGGGCATGAACGATGGCGATTTCCCGCGTCGGCAGTGGGTGCCCGATTTCGATCTCATGGCCGTGCATCCGCGTGCCGGTGACCGTCTGCGCCGCGAAGAAGACCGCTACCTGTTTCTCGAAGCCCTGCTGTCGGCGCGTGAACATTTGTGCATCTCATGGGTCGCCCGCGATATTCGTGACAACACCGAACGCCCACCTTCAGTGCTGGTGGCGCAGTTGCGCACACATCTGGATCGCGGCTGGGCGTTGGCGGATGGCCGGACATCCGTGTCCGATGCCCTGACGGTGCGTCATCCGCTGCAGCCCTTCAGCCTCGAGTATTTTCCATCAGAGCCCGGGATGGCGGCATGCGCCAATGATCCGCGCGTGCTGTGGACGTACGCCGCCGAATGGCGTCAGCCAGCGATGCGAGCCGCAAACCAGGCGGCGCCAGCTGGGGGCACTGCTGGACCGGACACCGGCCCGGACGCTGGCAATGCATCGGCGCCGGTACGTACCCTGTCCGAACTGCAGCGGTTTTTGCGGCAACCGCTGGCGTGCTTTCTGCAGCACCGCCTGCAAGTGTCATTCCCGTCTGGTCCAGACCTGCCGGAGGATACCGAGCCGTATGATCTCGATGGCCTGCAGCGCTGGCAACTGCTGGATGGCTTGCTGTCCACGCTGCGGTCCGCCTTGCTGTCCTCGAACGCACCTGACGCCCCGGCGCTTCTGGCCGATGGCCCCGATGCCGATCTGCTGCGGCCCGTCCTCGAACGCCTGCGGCGTGCCGGGGATCTTCCCGACGCTGCCCTGGGGGATATTCTTGAACGGGAACTGCTCGAAAAACTGGCTATCCCGCTCGAACGCTGTCGCGCAGCCTGCCGGCACTGGCCCGAGATCGCGCCGGATGACCTGCGCATCCAGCAGACGGTCACGCTGAGCAGCCACATACTGCGGGTCGAGGGCCGCCTGGGGGGCTGGCGATGCGATCCGGCTGGCCAGTGGGCCCGGATCCACCTTCTGGCCAGTGGTCTCGTGAAAGGCTCGGGCAGAAACCCCCGCTACGACCTGCGCCATGCCCTGTCGGCCTGGGTCGAGCATGTGGCGGGTCACGTCCAGGGCAGGGCGCATCATTCCCTGCTGATCAGCCCGAAAGGGGCGATCGAGTTCGAACCGCTCGAGTCCGGGCAAGCCCGGGAGATCTGGCATGAACTCTGGCGGGCCTGGGTCGATGGCATGCAGGCACCCATGCCTGTCGAGGCCGACACGGCACTCACCTGGTTGCGCCAGGGTGCCTCCCGAGACCCCGACAGCCCGGCATATGTCAAGGCGCAGGCCTGTTTTGCAGCCCGTGCGGCGGGTCAACCCGTGTGGCGGCGCTACTATCCGGACTTCGATGCACTGTGTGCGCATGATGGCTTTTTTGATGCGGCCCGGCGCCTGTATGGCGCCCTCGATGATGCGGTCCGCCGGCCTGGTGGCACGGAACGGCCTGGGGTGCCGGCATGACGCTGTCCGATCGCACGCCGCCGGGGCAGCCCGCATCGCGCGATGAGCGCTGCGTCGATTCGGATGGACAGCGCGCCATGGGCGATCTTTCAGCGGTTGAACCGCTCGGTTTTCCGCTGCAGGGCAGCCACCTGATCGAGGCCAGCGCGGGCACCGGCAAGACCTGGACCATTGCGGCGCTGTACCTGCGGCTCGTGCTCGGTCATGGCGAGCAGGTGCCGCGCCGGCCGGCCGATATCCTGGTATTGACCTTCACGGATGCAGCAGCCCAGGAATTGCGCGACCGGATCCGTACGCGCCTGGACGAGGCCGCCTGGGCGTTTGCGCAGTCGGCCGCCCAACCAGACCGGTTGCCCGATGACGAATTCCTCGCCGGGCTCGTGTGCGAGCATCCGCCTGCGCAGCGCGCTGCCGCAGCACAAATGCTGGATCTGGCGGCCCAGTCCATGGACGAGGCCGCGATCTCCACCATCCATTCCTGGTGCCGACGGGTTCTGCAGGAACATGCGTTTGAAAGCGGCAGCCTGTTCGATTGGCAGATGCAGACCGACCTGCACGAACCGATCCGGCTTTGTGTCTGGGATTACTGGCGTACCTGCGTGGCGGGTCTGCCCATGGCCGCGCTCCAGGATGTCCAGCAGGTCTGGTCCGGGCCTGGCGCCTTGCTCCGGGCCTGCGGCGGTCTGCTCACGCGGGCGGATCTTCCGCGCGGCGATGGGCGCAGTCTGTACGCGTGCTGGCAGGCCCACCAGACTGAACGCCTGGCCCATCTGGCCGGCCTCAAGGGGCCCTGGAAGGCCGGGGCGGACGAACTGCGGGCCTGGCTCGACGGGGAGGGTTCGCGCTGCAGTCTGCGGAAACAGGATTGGCGGCGCTGGCTCAATGACCTCGAACACTGGGCTGCGGATCCGACCTGCGAGATGCTGGATCTGAAGACCGGCTGGGAACGCCTGTCGCCGTCGGGTCTGGCCGAGAAATGTGTCGCGCCCCTGCCAGACCGTATCCGTGCCCTGTGCACGGATCTCGTGGCCTTGAGCGGTGCCCTGAAACGCCTGCCGTCGTTGCAGGCGGTGCTCTATGTGCACGCTTTGGCCTGGCTGGCGCGCCGTTTGCAGAATGACCTCGAGCGCGCAGGTCAGCTGGGTTTCGACGGCCTGCTGGCCAGGCTCGATACAGCGCTTGCGGGCGACTCCGGGCAGGCGCTGCGAGATGCCGTGCGGCGGCAGTTTCCGGTCGTGCTGATCGATGAATTTCAGGATACCGATCCCGTACAGTACCGGATTTTCGACCGCGTCTATCGGGTTGCAGAGAACGATCCGCGCGGCCTGCTGGTGCTGATCGGTGATCCGAAACAGTCCATCTACGGGTTTCGTGGTGCCGACGTGCATACGTATTTGCGTGCGGCACGTGCTTGTCCCGGCCGGATTCACACGCTGGATTGCAATTTCCGTTCGGCAGCCCCCATGGTGCGGGCCGTCAATCGCTGTTTTCAGCAAGCGGGGCCGAGCGCATTTCCCAGTGGCCGTCCAGGCGAGTATCTGGGGTTTCAGCCTGTGCGCGCACACGGGCTCGAACACACCTGGGAGATCCATGATCAGCCGGTTCCTGCCCTGTCGGCCTGCTGGCTGGAGCCGACCGCGCCCGACAGACCCTGGACCTTGCAGGCATTCGATGGGGCTGTGGCGCAAGCCTGCGCCCATCGGATTGCCGATTGGCTGGCCAAGGGAGCTGCGGGGGTGGCCGGGCTGCGCGGGCCGCAGGGCCTGCAGGCCATTCAGGCCGGGGATATCGCAGTCCTGGTGGCCTCGGCGGCGCAGGCCCAGCTGATCCGGCTGGCATTGGCCCGGGCAGGCCTGCGCAGCGTCTATCTGTCCGAGCGCGATTCGGTCTATCACTCGCTGGCTGCGCAGGATCTGTCGATCTGCCTGCAGGCCTGTGCCGAGCCGGGGGTCGAGGCGCGTGTGCGGGCGGCGCTGGCGACTCCGCTGCTGGGCATGAGCGATGGCGCACTGGAGCGTCTGGTGCATGATGAACTGGCCTGGGACGAGCAGGTCGAGCGCTTCCAGGGATACCTGCAATCCTGGCTGCGCCGTGGGGTCTTGCCCATGCTGAGGCAGTTGCTGCATGATTTCGAGGTGCCGGCCCGTCTGTTGGCCGATGGGCATGACGGCGAGCGGCTGCTGACGGATTGCCTGCATCTGGCCGAATTGCTGCAGCAGGAATCACTGCGTCTCGATGGCCCGCAGGCGCTGCTGCATCATCTGCAGATGCAATGCGCCGAGACCGGCTTGCCGGATGGTACCGATGCGCGTTGCCTGCGCCTGGAAAGCGATCGGCACCTCATCCGGGTCGTGACCATCCACAAGTCCAAGGGGCTGGAATATCCCTTTGTATTCCTGCCTTTTGCCTGCCGCCCCAGTGGGCGGTCCAGCAATGGTTTTCAGCCGTATCAATTGCCCGATGCAGATGGGTTGCGCTGGGTGTTCGCCCCCGATGACGACGATCAGGCCCGGCAGGCCGAAGAAAGGCTGGGCGAGGAAGTGCGCAAGTTGTATGTGGGCCTGACACGCGCGCGCCATGCCGTCTGGCTGGCGCTCGGGCCGATGCCGCACAATGCCGGCACGGGCCTGGGGCACCTGCTTGGGGATGACCTGCGCGCCGGCTGGCAAGCCCTGGTGGATTCCTGTGCCGGGGCGGTGGGCTGGGACGACCCGCTTCCTGACAGCGTGCCGTGCCTGACGGCGACACCCGAACCCGCACCGGGGCCCGTCCGGCAGATGCGGGCCCCGGCCGTGGCGCAGGACTGGTGGATTGCCAGTTACTCGGCAATGCAGCGTGAATCCGCGCTCGGCTCGCCGGATCCCTATCATCCTGAACCGGCGCGCAGCGCCGATGAGGACACCCTGATCGAAACCTGGCACGCAGAGGGCAGGCCGGACTCCGTGCCCGACGAGCCTGGCCTGTTCGAGGCCGCAGACGGGGCCACAGCGGCGCTGTCCGATCCCTGGCTCGATGTGCTGGCGGATTTTCCGCGCGGCAGCCAGGCCGGCACCTTTCTGCACGGCTTGCTCGAATGGGCGGCCCGGCGTGATTTCAAGGCGCTGGACGATGCGCGTGACATGATTGCCCGGCGCTGTGCGGTACGCGGCTGGGCGTCCCATATCGAGGCACTGCATGCCTGGCTGCTGCGCTTCGCGCAGACGCGCTGGTGCCTGTCCCTGGCGCAACGGCCCGTGCTGCAACTCGATGCGCTGGACGCCTGTCTGCCCGAAATGGAATTCTGGATGCCGGTGCAGGACGTCGATGTGTCGGCCATCGATGCCCTGGCCAGCAGGCACATCTGTCCTGGCCAGCCTCGACCAGCTTTGAGCGCGGCCCGGCTCAATGGCATGTTCAAGGGGTTTGTCGATCTCGTGCTGCAGAGCGAAGGCCGCTATTACCTGGTGGATTACAAATCCAATCATCTCGGGGTACGGGCCGCGGATTATGATGCGCCAGGCCTGCAGGCTGCCATGCTGAAGTCTCGGTACGACGTGCAGATGATGGTGTATCTGCTTGCCCTGCACCGGCAGTTGCGCGCCCGTTTGGTCGATTACGACTTTGCGCGCGACATGGGGGGCGCCGTGTACATGTTCCTGCGTGGTCAGGAATGCCCTGGCCAGGGCCTGTTCGCATTCAGGCCCTCATGGGCCGCAATCGACGCGCTCGACGGCCTGTTCGCCGGTGTGCCAGCCGCTGCGGCGCCGAAACAACGGGCTGACGGGTCATGAGCACCGTGTTTTCAGCAGCAGCACGAAGCAGCGACATCGATGGGGGCCCCGCCTGGTTGCGTTTCTCTGCGGCCAGCGTTCTGGGTCCACTGGATATTGCCCTGGGGCGGTTTCTGCATGGGCATGACCCCCAGGCGCCCGAACTCGCCCTGCAACTGGCCTGTCTGTGCAGCGCACGCCTGGGGCAGGGGCATCCCGGCCTGGATCTGGCGGCGCTCTTCCAGCGCACGATGCCAGAGCGCCCGGAGTGGCTGGCCGGTACCCTGGCAGACGGCTTGCAGGCGCTCGAGCAGGCGCGTTTCGTGGGCGATGGCAGCGGTGCCGAGCCGCTGATTCTCGCCGGGACGCATCTGTATCTTGCGCGCTATTGGCACGCGGCACGCCGTATCCGGACGTGGATACAGCACCACCTGGCGATGCCGCTGCCGCCCCTGCCGGATACTGCGCAGATTCGGGCCCTGTTCGACATGCTGTTCGGGCCAGTGGGCGACTCGAAAGCAGCGCCGGACTGGCAGCGGCTGGCTTGCGCCACGGCGTTGCTGCACCGCTTCAGCATCATCACGGGCGGGCCAGGCACCGGCAAGACGACGACGGTGGTCCGCCTGCTGGCCCTGCTGCTGGCGCTCGACGGTGCCACGGCGCAGGGTTCCCGCTTGCGGATCCGGCTGGCGGCGCCCACGGGCAAGGCGGCTGCGCGGTTGACCGAGTCCATGGCCAGCGTGCTGGCGCACTGGCACGACCAGCCCGCCCTGGCCATCCTGCACGAGTCGATGCCCGAGAAGGCGCATACCCTGCATCGCCTGTTGGGGATGCGTTTCGATCATGTGCGCCCATACCATCATGCCGGCAATCCACTCGATCTCGATGTATTGGTCGTGGACGAGGCGTCGATGCTGGATATCGAGCTGATGGACGCCATGCTGGCGGCGCTGCCGGATTCCGCACGCCTGGTGCTGCTGGGTGACAAGGATCAGCTCGCGTCGGTCGAGGCGGGTGCCATCCTGGGTGAACTGTGCCGGCGTGCCGAACGGGGCCATTATCGCCCCGGACATGCCGAACGGCTGCGCACGCTGTGTGGCGAGGCGCCTGGACAGCGCTGGCTCGATGCGGATGGCACGGCGCTGGATCAGGCCATCGTCATGCTGCGCCACAGTCACCGATTCCGGGCGGACAGCGGGATCGGCCGTCTGGCGCGGATCGTGCACGATGAGGATCTGCCGGCACTGCGCGCCCTGATCCAGACGCCCCTGGCCGATTTGCGCTGGATCCTGCCCCGGTCCAGGCGTGCAGAGGGCCCTGCAGACCATTCGATGCCAGCGACGGACGACTATTCAACACTGGCGCCGCGCGGCCATTCGACGCCAGCGACGCACGGCCAGTCAGCGTCAGCGACAGACTGGTTGCTGGCTGCCGGTGTGCTGAGTGCACAGGGCTATCCGGCATTGTTCGCCAGGGTACACGATGGGCCCGGTGCCGAAGCTCCGGCCATGCAGCGCGATGCCTGGGCCGCAGAAATCCTGCATCAGCAAGCGCAATTCCAGGTTCTGTGCGCCTTGCGGCAGGGGGCCTGGGGCATCGAGGGCCTGAACCAGCTTCTCGAGGCCCGTCTGCGACAGCTCGGGTGTATTGGCCAGATCGCTGGCGCCTGGTATGCCGGCCGCCCGGTTCTGGTGTTGCGCAATCAGCCCGCACTGGGCCTGGCCAATGGTGACATGGGCGTTGCATTGCCGATTGCCGACCCCCGACAGCCACTTCAGCCCCGTCTTCGTGTCGCCTTCCCGAGCTCGGTACCCGGTGAGCTGCGCTGGATCTCGCCGGCGCGGCTGGCCCATGTTGAAACGGCGTATGCGCTGACGGTGCACAAGTCGCAGGGTTCGGAGTTCGATCGGGTCGTGCTCGTGCTTCCAGAGCGCCCGGGGCCCGTATTGACGCGCGAACTGCTGTATACCGGCCTGACCCGGGCGCGTACGCACCTGTGCATCGTGTCGCCAGGGGGCACCACGGTCATCGAGCAGGCCCTGCACAATCCCGTACGAAGGGAAGGTGGATTGTTTCAGATGGATTGATGCAATATTTGTTGCAATAACATGTAACGGAATTGTCCGAGCCTCATGTTCGGGTGTTGGACGCTGCGTCTGTGCCCAGGGCGGGTGAAGCCGGCCCGGAAAGATCCGCAAAGACTCATCCATGGCCCATGCGGCCACTGATCCGGATTTTGACGATTCATCAACCCCATGAATATCAATCATAATTCCTGCTCGAAGAGCAGGTGTCGCCCGCCGTTTCGCCCAGCGCTGCCAGGGTTCGACTGGCGGAATGGTGATGTTCGGAGCATGCCAGAAAGGGGCTATTCGTAGTCTGAATGGTCATAGGCTACCATTTGAGCAAGGGTAATCCCTAGTTTGGCGTCTGCAATTTTTATTGCATAGTGCCGATGGCATACCGTTCAAATTGATTCAGATCAAATATACAGCCCCGGTATGCACCCGATTTCCATTGGCATGAACCTTCCTGGAGGATGACATGAAAAAGACCCTGAATTTCACGACTGGAGCGCTCGCTGCGGTGATCCTGTCGAGCCCGTTGCTGCTGCCCCAGGCCGCCCTGGCCAAGACCATCACGGTAGTCAGTTCGGGCCCGCTGCAGCCCTACAACTACGTGGACGAAAACGAAAAATGGGTGGGGCTGCAGGCCGAAGCCCTGGATTATGCTGCCAAGAAGGCCGGCTATGACCTCGAATACCGCACCATGGCGTTCGAGAATGAGATCCCGGCGCTGCTCAACGGCAAGGTGGACATCGCTTCGGGCATCTACATCACCAAAGAGCGTTTCGAGAAACTGGATTTCATCCCCCTGGTGAAATCAGGCTTCGGCATCCTGTCCACAAAGGAATTCGCCAAGGATGTCAAGGACTGGACGAGCTACTGCGGCAAGGACATCGCCATGCACTTCTCGGCACCCACCGAGAATGCGGTGAAGGCGATGAACGAGAAGTACTGCCCGGCAGACAACCCGGCCATTTCGGCGCCCAGCAGCGGCAATATCCCCGATCGCATCACGGCGGTCAGGAACGGCCGGGCGGCTGGTGCCATCGATGACGTCAACATGTGGCGCGCAGCGGCTTCGCGCATCCCTGAAGTCACCGTGGCGCTGGAGCAGGTGGGCAACCAGGTGTACTGGCCGATCGCATTCAAGAAAGGCTCGCCACTGCGCGCGGAACTGCTGCCCTATATTTCTGAATTCCTGAACACCAAGCTCGCAGAAGAGTCGTCCATGAAATTCGGCATGGGCAAGAATGTCTATGTCAGCGGGGACATCGATACGGTGATCGAGGACTATCTGAAAGACAAGTAATCCATCCGCCGGTGCCGACGGGCCCGTGGTGATGACGCCCGGCGTGCCCGCCGTCGCGTCCGCATCGGACCCTGCACCGGCAACCCCATATGGCCGCATGGCCAGGCAGGCTGCCTGGCCGCTCACCCTGAATCGAGCCTGACCGACCGTGTTTAGCGAATTTCTCAAATACCTGACGCTGCCCTACCTTCTGGAGGGCGCGTACATTGCCATCAAGATATGGATCATATCCTTCATCATCTCGTCAGTCATGGGCATGGTGTTCGCGCTGATCCGCCAGAGCAAGCACATGGCCCCGCTCAGGTACCTGGTGGTGTTCTATGTCTGGTTCATCCGTGGCACACCCATCATATTGCAACTGGTCGTCTGGTATAACCTGCTGCCGCTTCTGGGCTACGACATCGATGAATTCTGGACGGCAGTCATTGCACTGTCGGTCTGCTTTTCCGCCTATCTGTGCGAAGTATTCCGCGGCGGGCTGATGGCCGTGCAGCCGGGGCAGATCGAAGCCGCGCAATCCATGGGTTTTGGCCGCCTGGCGGTCACCCGGTTCTTTTCCATTCCCCAGGCGCTGCGTACGTGCACGCCATCGCTGATCAATTTCGCGATCCTGCTGATGAAGGACACGTCGATCACATCGGTGATCGCCGTCAGTGAGCTGACCTTGCGCAGCAACACGATCGTGGCACGAAATTTCGAGTACATTCCTGTCTTTGGTGCTGCGCTGTGTATCTACCTGCTGCTCACCACGGCGCTCACGCTTCTGCAGCATTACACCGAAGTCTTCCTGGACTATGACAACAAAGAGCGTCGGCTGCTGCGCAGGGCCGGGAAACTACCGGCCGAGAAGAGTGGCAACCTGGCCGATTTCCTGGCCGATTCCAAAACGGGTCAGCACAGAAACGAGGAATCCGTCCGCTTTCGCGGCGTGACCAAGTCCTTTGGCGACAATGTCGTGCTGCAGGACATCGACCTGACCATCAAGAGCGGGCAGACCACCTGCATCCTGGGGCCCAGTGGTGCCGGCAAGAGCACGCTGCTGCGGACCATCAACCTGCTCGAGCCCATCGACAAGGGGTCGGTCTGGGTGAATGGCACCGATGTGGCTGATCCTTCGTGGAAACGCTGGTATCGGCGCACGATGCCGGAAACCTTGAAGGTACTGCGCCGGCGCAAGGCGGCGACTGCCATGGTCTTTCAGCAGTTCAATCTGTTCGAGAACTATTCGGTGCTCGACAATCTGTCGCTGACACCCATCCACGTCATGAAGCGCGATACCCGCACCGCCCGGAAAGAAGCGCTGCAACTGCTCAACCTGCTGGGCCTGTCCGCTTTGGCGAACCGGATGCCGCAGCGCTTGTCCGGTGGTGAAAAGCAGCGCATCGGCATCCTGCGCGCCCTGGCCGTACGCCCCAAGACCCTGCTCTTCGATGAGCCGACGTCGGCCCTGGATCCGGAGCGGGTGGGCGAGGTCATCAACGTGATGCGCGATCTGTCGGCTGCCGGCGCCACCATGATCGTGGTGACCCATGAGCTCGAATTTGCCCGCACGTGCGCGGATTGGGTCGTGTTCATGGCCGATGGGCGTGTGGTCGAGGAGGGCTATCCGGAAGACATGTTCCAGAGCCCGAAGACGGATCGGTTCAGGCAGTTCCTCGAAGGCATGTCGAACTGACCCGAGCTGTACAACATCGTATTTTTGAGAGAGGAAAAAATGAAGATCATCATCGTAGGCGGTGGCATCGGGGGGCTCTCGGCTGCTGCGGGCTTGTTGAAACTGGGGATCGACGTCACGGTGCTGGAGCGCGCCGATGCCATCCGTACCGCCGGCGCCGGCCTGAACATCTGGCCCAATGGCGGGCGCGCCCTGGGTGCGCTGGGGCTGAAGAGGGAATACGATGATATTTCCGTGCGCCTGATGAAATACATCAACTACAGCAGCGCCGGGGTGCTGCTGCGCACGATAGACACTTCGGACTGGGGCGATCGCTATGGCGCGTATGCCACAGGCCTGCATCGGCGGGCGCTGAACCTCATGCTGGCAGACGCCGTGGGTTATGAAAACATCCGCTTCAATACCGAGATCACCAGTATCCGGCAGGAAGGCGACAAGGTCTATTGCATGACCAGCGATGACAAGACGCTCGAAGCCGATGCCGTGATCGGGGCCGACGGTGTGCATTCCCGGGTGCGTACGTCGCTCATCGGCGACGTCTCCTTGCGTGAAAACGAATACCATGCGTTCCGTTGCCGCGCGATCTTCGATCTGACCGAGACGTCTTTTGCGCGCGATGCGCAAACCGGCTCGTATGACGAGGATGGTTTCGTCTCTGTGATGCCCATCGGCAAGGGCAAGGCCTACTGGTTCGGTTCGATCAACGGTGCCCGCACCCTGGATGAGTTCATCGACACCGTGTCGCGCTGGAAGCTGGCAGAATTGCCCGAGCTCGTGGCCTCGACCTCGAAAGGGGTGATTCTTGAAAACCACCTGCAGGACTTCGGTGGCATTCCGTTTCGCTGGACCCATGGCCGCGTGACCCTGATGGGCGACGCGGCGCATGCCGTCATGCCGGATCTGGCCCAGGGGGCCACGCAGACCCTGATCGACGCCGCGGCCCTGCAGGCGGCCTTCACCGAGACCCTGAATCCCGTGGTGGCCTTCCAGCGCTACGAGCAGCGCCGCCGGCCCACGGCCGATCACCTCGTGGCCTGCTCGGCGCGTGGCAATTTCATGGGTGGGCGGCGGGTCAATCCGATCGCCATACGTTATATGACCGAAGTCGAAGCTTTTCAGGGCTGAACGACACGCTTGAAACACAAGGTTGAAAACATGGATCCCTATCAATTTGATGTCCAGGAACTGGCCCATCTGGCCCAGGCGCTGGTGTCGGCCGAGTCCCCGAATCCCCCCGGAGACGTCACCCGTCCCATGAACGTGGCGATCGGCTATCTGCAGCAGAACGGCATTCCCTATATCGAGCTCACCAAGGACCCTCAGCGTGAAAAGCTGAATCTGGTGGCACGGGTGGTGGGGGCCAGGCCCGGTCCCAGGGTCATCCTGAACGCGCACCTGGATGTCTTTCCGGGTGGCCGATCCACATCGGCCGGCCGCCCGGCGGGGCAGGATCAGGCCGGCCCACTGTCGAGGATCGTGGGGCGCGGTGCCGTTGACATGAAAAGTGGTGCAGCGGCTTTCATGACCATCATGAAGCATTTCTCCACGCGCACAGAATCCCTGTGCGGCGAGATCACCCTGTGCCTGGTCTCCGATGAAGAAACCTTCGGCCCCTATGGCAGCCGGGCCCTGCTCGAGTTCTTTCCTTCCCTGGCGGGCGACTATCTCCTGAGCACGGAGCCTTCATCGGCCAGCGTCGTGCGCTACGGCGAGCGTGGGTTTTGCTGGGTTGAAGTGACTTTTGCCGGGCCGGGTGGGCATGGTGCCTATCCTTCGGCAAAGCCCTCGCCCATCGATACGGCAGGGGCCTTCATCGCCGCCCTGCGTGAACGCTGGCCGGAAGCCCGCAACACGTCGGGCAGCATCGGGCAGGATGTACTGGCCCCCAAGGGGCACTCCTTCGTGAATGACATCTCGCTCAGCCTGGGCATGATCCAGGGGGGGGACAAGGTCAACATGAAACCCACGGACTGCACCATCTCGCTGGATTTCCGGATTCCGGTGGGCCAATGCGTGGATGACGTGCTCGTCCCCTTGCGTGCGCTGGTGCAGGCGCATGATGGCGAAATCGGCTATGTGAACTCTGGCGAACCCAACCAGAGCGATTCGACCGGGCCGTTGTTTCAGGCCATGTCAGCGGCGGTCGCAGCAGAAACAGGCCAGACACCGGCCCTGGCCGTCGGCCTGGGGTGCACCGACGCCCGGCTCTGGCGCTACCTGGGGGTGCCGGCTGCGGTCTATGGCCCTGATCCTTCCACCATGGCCTTCAGCGAAGAATGGCTGGATGTCGACCAGCTCGAGACCATTACGCGGGTTCACATGCGAACCATTTACGACATCACCAAGACACCTGTACAAGCCGCCGCGGCGGGCTAAGGAGAACGTACGACATGCTGGCTAACCCGATTACCTGGCCCAATGGGGCCCGTTGCGCGGTTGCGATCACCTTCGACATGGATTCCGACAGTATCCTGTATTCGGACCATGCCGACCGGGCATCCACCATGATTGGTACCGCATCGTGGCTGCGCTATGACCAGGTCGCCGTGCCGAGAATCCTCAAGCTCTATCAGAAGCACGACATCAAGCAGACTTTTTTCATACCGGGCTGGACGGCCGAGCGCTATGCCGGCATCGTGCGCGAGATCGTGGCCGAGGGGCATGAAGTGGCCCTGCACGGCTACTACCATGAAAAGCCCAACACGCTGAAGCCGGAAATCGAAAAATACTGGTTCGAAAAAAGCGTGGATGCCATCAGCACGGTGACCGGGCGCAAACCCGTGGGGTTCCGTGCGCCGAGCTATCGTTTTTCAAAGCACACGCTCGGGTATCTGCTCGATGCCGGCCTGCTGTATGACTCGTCTCTGATGAGTGACGACAACCCGTACCTGCTCGCCGACAAGGGCAGCGGCCGCACGCTCGTGGAACTGCCGACCGACTGGTCGCGTGATGACTGGCCACAGTACACCAACAACTCCGAACTGGGTTACCGCATGCCCATCAAGTCGCCCCGGGCCGCCATGGAGGTCTTCATTTCCGAATTCGATGCCGCCTGGGCGCACGGTGGCATGTGGGTGGCGGTCTGGCATCCGTTCGTGTCGGGGCGCCTGGCCCGGCTGATGGCGGTGGATGAAATGCTCGACTACATGAAGTCCAAGGGTGGGGTATGGTTTGCCACGCTCGAGGATATCGCCCGCCATGCCCGCGAGCAGATCGATCAGGGCCACTATGCGCCCATGATCGACAGCGTGCCGTTTCACGATGCCTGAACCTGAAAGCGGCGCCGCCCGGCAGGCCGAGAACGGCGTCATCCTGTCCGTCACACATGGCGGGCAGGCGCGCAAGGTCTGGGTGTACCGGCCCCGGGATGCGGATCTGTTCGTGGCCGAGGCCGAAAAGCGTGTTGCTGTCGAGGCGATCGAACCGCTGACCGACGCGGCCTTCGGCGAGGTCACCTGCGCGGTGGGCTGGCTGTATCCCCTGGATGTGCTGGAAAAATTCATTGAAATCCAGTGGGTGCAGTCGACCTCGTCGGGGCTGGATCATCTGCAGGGGTTCGCCCGCAGGCATCCGGGCGTGGCGCTCACGGCCATGCGTGGCCTGAATGCCGATGTCGTGGCAGAATATGCGCTGGCCCAGGTGCTGGGTCTTCGCTGGCGCACCCTGACCTACCATCGCCAGGCGCAGCAGAGGGTCTGGCGGGGGTACAAGGTACCAGACATTTCATCCACTGCGGCACTCATCATCGGCATGGGCAACATCGGTCAGCAGATCGCCAGGCATTTATCGACGCTGGGCATGCGGGTGCTGGCATTGCGCCGGCAAGCGAAACCTTGCGCACATGTTGATCAAGTGCTTGATTTCGGGCAGTTGCACATGGCGCTCGGCCAGGCGGATTACGTCATTCTCAGCCTGCCGCTCACCGCCGAGACCCGGTACCTGATCGGGGCACCCGAACTGGCCGCCATGAAACCAGGCGGGTATCTCATCAATCTGTCACGCGGTGGTATCGTCGACGAAGCCGCCCTTGCGCAGGCTTTGCAGCGTGCGGATATCGCCGGGGCCGTACTGGATGTAACCGAAACCGAACCCTATCCACCCGAGGGCCCGCTCTGGGGCGCACCCAACCTGTTGATCACCCCACATGTCGCAGGTGAGCACGCAGATTTTGCGCGCCGTGCCGCGCGGCACTGGGCTGAAAACCTGCGGCGCTTCCTGGCGCAGGGTGCGGCTGCGTTCCAGCCCGTCCGCTGAATGGGTCGACAGCGATCCCCGCATGGCCATAATCAGAGCATGCACGCAGATGAACCTGTTTGCCCGAATTGACAACTACAGCAGAAAGCTGACCAGTGCCGATGCGCGTATCCTGGACTATGTAAAAGGGTCCTATCCGCATGGCGTACTGGGCCCGGCACGCATCATTGCCGAGAAGGTCGGGGTCAGCACGGCCACCGTGATCCGGTTCTTCGACAAACTGGGCTATCAATCCTATGCGCAGTTGCAGGACGAGGCACGTTCCGATGTCTCCGCCAGGCTTTCGTCGCCCCTTGCCCGCGTGCACCTGACCGGGCCTGAGGTCCCGTCAGCGGCGGCGATCCTGAAAGGCACATTCGCCACCGATGCCAGCAATCTGGCAAGAACCTACAAAAGCAACCGGATCGCCGATTTTCAGAAGATCATCCAGACCATTCTGCATCTGGGCGATCGTACCCTGTATGTGATGGGTGCCCGAAACAGCGCTCCGGTGGCTCAGTACCTGCATGCCAACCTGAGTGCCTGTGTGCCCAGTACCGTGCTGCTGGCGGGCGATGACGGTACCCTGGGTGATGAACTGGCCAAGGTCGGGGCCGATGATGTCCTGTTCGTGATTTCGATTCGGCGCTATGCGCACAACACCATACAGGTAGCCAAATACTTCAAGGAAATTGGTGCGAAAGTGGTCTGCATCACAGACGGCAAGAACTCGCCGGTGGCCCAGCGCGCCGAAACCTGCCTGTTCGTCGATCTGAACAGCCTTTCGCCATTCGACTCTTTTACTGCGGCGTTCACCTTGTGCAATGCCATCGTCGGGGCCGTGGTGGCTCAGCGTCGCAAGGAAGTCGAGAAGTCGCTGCTGCGCAACCAGAAGGTCAGTGATTTTCTGCGGGTGTTCGAAAAATGACCAGTGTGCTGTTTGGTTGGTTTGTGCACTTGAATTCGAATCAGCCAAACAGCACACTAATGTACGGCCACGTACATGACTTCTTCCGGGGTCGCGACAGCCGGATCCATTTCGGCGACGATCTGCCCACTGCGGGCGACCAGGATGCGGTCCGAGATCGAGAGGATCTCGGGCAGGTACGATGAGACGACGATCACGGCCTTGCCGTCAGCGGCCAATGAGCGGATCAGTGCGTGGATCTCGGCAATCGCGCCTACATCCACGCCGCGCGTGGGTTCGTCGAGGATCACGATCTGTGGATCCTGCACCAGACTTTTCGCCAGCGTGACCTTCTGCTGGTTGCCACCCGAGAGCTCGATCACCTTGCTGTTGCCATCGATGCTCCTGATCTTCATCTTGTCGATCCACTGGGCCGCCAACTCTTTTTCGTGTGCCTTTCTGTATATCAGTTTCCAGCGTGCAATGCCGGAACGAAGCCAGCCCATGTAGATGTTTTCGCCGATATTCATGGTTTCGTAGAAGCCGGCCACCTTGCGGTCTTCGGTGACATAGGCGATGCCGTCCCGTACCGCCTGGGTGGGCACACGGTAGCGTATGGATTTGCCGTTCAGGTAAATCATGCCCCCCTTGAAGAAGTTGCGCTTGCGGATGCCGGCCACGACTTCCATCAGTTCTGTGCGCCCCGAGCCCACCAGGCCGGCGATGCCCAGGATTTCACCTTTATAGGCCGAGAACGACATGTTCCTGACTTTCGAGCCTGCGATGATGTTCTGCACCCTGAGGACGGGGGCCGTCTTGTAGATTGCTTCCGACCGGGTCCGGTCGGCCTGAGGCGTTGCCGAGATGTCACGCCCCACCATATGACGCACCAGGGTATCGCGATCGAATGCCGCGGCCTGATCGGAGGCCACGATTTCACCGTCGCGCATGACCGTGATCCGATCGGCGAGTTCGAGCGCCTCTTCGAGCGCGTGCGAGATGAAGACGATGGCGAAATTCTTTTCACGCAGCTCGAACAGCAGGCGAAACAGGTGCTGGGTTTCTTCAGGCGTGAGCGTGGCCGTGGGCTCATCGAAGATCAGGATGCGGGCCTGACGGTACACGGCGCGGGCAATCTCGACCATCTGCCGTTTGGCCGTGCCGATGGCGCTGCAGTATTCGAGAGGATCCACATTGAAATTCATCGAATTCATCAGTTCCTGGGCGTCCCGGTTGATGGTGCGCAGCTTGCACAGCGGGGTCTCGATGCCCAGGCGCAGGTTCTGGGCCACAGTGAGCGTGGGGATCAGGCTGTCTTCCTGGTAGACCATGGCGATGCCTTCGGCAAAGGCCTGTGCAGGGGACTGGAAATGGCATTCTTTGCCATTCACGAACAGCTGGCCGCTGCTCAGCTGTACCGTGCCGGCAATGGCTTTCGTGAGAGTGGACTTGCCGGCACCGTTCTCACCCACCAGCGCATGGATTTCGCCATTGCGGATCGTGAAATTCACATCCTTGATGGCGGGCACCCGGCCGTAATACTTGGTTGCGGCCACCAGCCGGACGGCTGCATCATGATCGAGATCATCTTGGGTCATGGTTCAGGTCTCCGCCTTCGCGGGGCTGTTTTCGGGTGAGATCAGGATGCATCCGGCGCCCACGGACAGGACCACCGTGCGCCCGTTGCACAGGGTGTCGGCACTGGACAGGCCGTGGCGTATGCCGCCTGCGCGGCAATGCATCGAGTCCGTGATCTGGCCCTGCCCGTCGAGCTGTGTCAACAGCCCGTAGGAACGCGCCGGGGCCCATGGTTTTTCAATGCCCAGGGCTTTCATGTTGCCATATTGCAGGGGCTCGAGGTTGGACTTCCCGGACGACAGGGCCGGGCGGATCCATAATTCCGGCGCGCATTCGGCCAGCATGCGCGTACGGTAGCGGTCTTCGCCGAGCACGAACTCGACCAGCTGTGTCCTGAGTGCAAATATGGACAGCCAGTATCCGCCATCCGCGCGTGCCCTGATGCGCCCCGGGTAGCCCGGCAGGTTGTTGAGCACCGTCGCCATGGCCGATGCCTGCGGTTGTGCATGGCCCCTGAATTTCAATACCCGGTGGTTCCAGCTTTCAGTGACCAGCAGGGTCGTGCCGTCGGGACTGGCAGCCACCCCGGAGGGGTAGGCCAGCCCACTGTGCAGCGTGGTGACCTGGTCATCGAAGCCCCAATAACCCAGTGAACCGGAGACGCCTTTGTCGAACAGGTCCCTGACCCAGTCGGCAGTGGCATGTTCTGTACTTCCGATGGTGAAGTACACGCCCTTGCCATCCGGGGCAGCCGTTATTGCCGTCAGGCCGCAGAGCTCAGGCTGGCACACACGCGCCTGGACCGACAGGCCAGGGGTCGGGCCGGAATCAAGGGTAGCCTTGAGCAGTTCGCCGTTGGCCAGGCCGATGACCACGTGACCATCGGGCAGCGTTGCAAGTGCGTTGATGGCCGCAGCGAAGCGCTGGACCCGTGTGGCCCCGACCTCATGGTGCAGGTACAGCACGTCGCCATCGTTGTACACGAATTGGTTCTGGCCGTGCAGTACGGCCAGATCCGTGGGCTGCGCGAGGCCTTCGACCAGCGGCACCCAGTCGTCGAGCCGGTTGTTGGGGGCCAATACGCCATCGAGCGGTGGAATTGCCCTGGAGCTGTCGCCGTCGAACAGGGAATGAATGTAGTCCATTACGCGGGACATGCCGTGGCTCCGTCTCGGAAAATGGGTTCGTGATTCATGGGCCTGGGATCAGGATGCATGGGTCTTGCCCCAATAGGACTCGCTCGAGATCCAGGCGGGGTCGGCGCCCTCGAGCCGGATGCGGCCGATACGGTCGTTGTCCAGGCCCCCCAGATACAGGTAGCCACGGTCTTCGCGCATCGAGGTGACCGTGGGATGGGCCAGCCCGCTGGGATCCCAGTAGGATTCCCGGGGCCTGAATTCGGCATCGAGCTTCACGACGCAGCCGTTGTTCATGCAGGGGATCAGCCATTCGTCCTGTGGCAGGCGTTTGATCATCCGGATCCTGAAACCGGGCTCCTGCATGGCGATGTCATAGGCCGTCGTGCGCATGGCCACCAGTGCAATCCAATAGCCGCCGTCGGATGCGCGGTTGATGTTGTCCACGCCACCCGGCAGATTGGCCAGCAGAACCTCCCGGGTGCCTTTTCTGGGGCCGCTGAGCCAGTACCTGGAGATGCGCATGGCGAATGTCTCGGCGAAGATCACAGCCGTGTTGTCATGCGTGACGCAGATGCCGTTGCAGAACACCAGGTCGCGCAGCAGCGTCTTCGTTTTCTGTGTGGCCGGGTCGTAGCAGATCAGACGCCCGGTGCCGCGGCCCTCGAGCCCGTCCACCGCCCACTGCTGCAACTCGAAGCGCGTCGAGCCTTCGCTGAAATAGATCTTGCCATCCGGCCCGATATCGACGTCATCGGTCAGCCTGAGCATCGTGTCGTCGATGATGGTGGGGCCCCGGTTGGTCTTGTTGGTCAGCTTGCTTACCTGCCGGTCGGGCGAAATGCTGTACAGCCCCATGCCCGAGACGCACACCACCAGATTGTCGTGGCGGTCGAAGGCCATGCCCAGGGGCCTGCCGCCCGTTTTTGCGAAGATCTCCTGGTGCTCGAAATCGGGGCCGCTGAAGCGGAACACCAGACCACGCCGATCGACCGCATACAGCCGGCCCTGGCGATCGAGGATGATGTCTTCGGGCCCTTCGATCTGCCCGCGGCCAATCGCCTGTGCGCCACTGAGGCGATCGTTCATCGCAAAGGGATTGCCAGCCCCCGGACGGGTGTCCGGCAAGGGGCCATAATCGAGGAAAGTGGGGTTGATGTAGCTTTTCTGTACGGCATTTTGCGTGTGCTTGGACCACTTCGTGTCGATGCCCACCGCCACGAGCAGGATCAGCCCGTTGATGGTCGCCGCCACCCCGCTCGAGAGGCCCAGCTGCGCCAGCGTGTTGGTGATGAGGAAAATGATGCCGCCACCGATCAGGGCCCGGCCCACGGAACCCCCGCCGCCGCTGAAACTGATCCCGCCGATCATGGCGGCGGCGAAGGTCTGCAGTTCGAGACCCATGCCCACCGAAGAGCCGGCATCATTCAGCAGGGCCGCGTTGAGCGTGCCGGCAATGGCGCACAGCATGCCGGATACGCAGTAGGTGAGAAAAAGTACCCGCTCTACGTTGATGCCGGCATTGCGTGCCGAACGCCTGCTCGCCCCTACGGCGAACAGATGGGTACCGACCGGCGAGCGGCTCAGCAGGATGTGCGCGATGATGGCAAAGACGATCAACACGATCACGCTGGGCGGGATGAAGCCGACCGTGCCGTTGCCCAGCCACTCCCAGACGCTGTCATCATCGGGCTGGGACGAGGCAATATCGGTCGCGTAGGCCGAAGTCAGCAGGTTGTAGACCCCCCGGTAGATGATCAGCGTGACGATGGTGGTCAACAGGGCCCGGGTGCGCAGAATGCCGACGAAAAACCCGTTGATCGCGCCCAGCAGCAGGCCGACCAGCAGGGTGATGGGGAAAATCGTGAAGACGTCCATTTGCAGGACGTTGGCACACAGCAAGGCGGTGAAATTGCAGAGCGCGAAAATCGAGCCCACGCTCAGGTCGATGCCACCCGAACTCAGGCTCAGGCTGATGGCCATGACCACGAACAGAAAACTGACCGCCAGACGCGAGATGTAGTCCAGGTTGAAGGCTGACAGATAGGTCGGGATCAGCGTCACAGCCAGCCAGAAGATCACGACCAGCGTCAGAAACGGGATGGCCGGGCCCAGCCATGATTTCTTGAACAGGTCGGCGAAGATCTGGCGGGCCGACCAGCGGTAGCGGAGCCGGAGCAGGGCGTGCGGCAAGGATCGGGTGCTTGTGTTCGTATTGGACATTGAAAGCCGGCAAGTCGTGCAACGCCCGGGTGTCAGTGGCTGCGATGTTCACCTGGGCGCTGATTCAGGAAAATGGCCAGGTTCACTGGCCTTCCGGGAGTGGGTGCCTGGTGGGCTGGTGCCCCCTCTTGGCTACTGACAGCCGGCGTCCTTCAGCGTGTCTTTGGAGATCTCGATACTGGGCGTGTAGATGGTGGTAGTGACCGAACCGGGCTTCAGGCCGCTTTGCATCAGGTACTGGGCGATGGTCATGAACTGGATCGCCTGCTCTTTTGCCTGGTAGCTGAAATTCTTGTAGATTTGCCCGTTTTCTGCATACTTGCAGGCAAATTCGCCCCCGGCACCGGCAGAGATCAATTTTGTCTTGCCCGTCAGCCCGGCCCGCTCGAGTGCACGGGCTGCGCCAATGGCCTCGCCGTCGTACTCATCGAGAATGGCGCACAGATCCTTGTGGGCATCGACGATGGTGGATACTTTGTCGAAGTCCGTTTTCGGATCCCAGTTGACCACCTGCTTGGTGACCACGTTCAGTTCCGGGTGCTTCTCGATTTCGGACAGCATGCCGTTCATCTGGTCGATGCTGAACTGCGAAACCAGTGAACCGGTGACGATGGCGAGATTCTTCGATGGCGCATCGGGTGCGAGACACACTTCTGCGGCCGCCTTGCCCATCTTGGACCCCAGGTTGTAGGCATCCACCCCGATGAAGGCATCGCTGGCATACGTCGAGCCCATGTTGATCTGGATCACGTAGATGCCGGCCTTGTTGGCCTGCTTCAGGATCCGGGCCAGGGCCTGCCGGTCCGGATTGTGCACGATGATGACATCGGGTTTCTTGGGGATGAGCGAGGCGATCATCTGGTTCTGTTTCTGTACATCCAGATTCGGGTCCAGCGTGGTGAACTCGATGTTGGCTTCTTTGGCCCGGATTTCCAGCTCATCCTTCCAGATGTTCATGAGCGGCAGTGACAGGCTCACCGGTATGTATACGACGGATTTGCCCTCGACATCCTTGGCCCATTGCTCATGAGGGGCATCCTTGAGCTGGGCGCTGGCCGGGATGGATGCCGAGCATCCCAGAATGGCAATCAGACTGGCTAGTATGTACCGCATTGTTGTGTCCTCTCTTGTTTCAGTTGAAATCCTGCTGGCCCTGTGTTGCCGGGGCTTCTGCTTGCCATGCCGATGGCATGTACGTCAGGGGGGCGATGGTTCATTCTCCTTTTCTGGCGGTTTCTTCATTGCGTGGATGAAGCCGGTTGTCGATCACGATGGCCGCAAGAAGCACCAGCCCCCTGGCCACATCCTGCAGGTCGTTGTTGAGATCGAGCAGCGTCATGCCGTTGAGCAGCAGGCCGATCAGGATCGCGCCCAGCAGCACCGAAAAGGGCGTGCCGCGTCCACCCACCAGGCTGACCCCGCCCAGCACGACGATCAGGATCACATCGAAGATCATGGTGCCTATCATGACGCCCGCATCGATGTTGTGAATGGTGGATAGAAAGACGATTCCGGCGATATAGCCAAAGATGGCGCAGAACGTATATTTGAATATGGTGTACAGGCGCACCGGTACGCCATTTTCGCGCGCCGTGCGGCTGTTGTCGCCAATGGCATACAGCGTGCGACCTACCGTGGTGTGGCGCAGCAGCAGATACAGAATGAGCACCAGTGCAATGAACAGCAGGGTGGACACCGGGATGGCAAATACGCGCGCGCTCAGGAATACAAAAAACGGGGAGTCCGCCACGGCGTCATCCAGGTAGAGACGGAAGGTGGATTTGAACAGCAGGACCCGTGCGACCCCGAAGATCACCAGGTTGGTGGCCAGGGTCGCGAAGAACGCCGGTATTTCGATGTAGGCGATGATGTAGCCGTTGATGACGCCGATGGCCACGCAGACCAGCAGACCCACCAGCAGTGAGGTCGAGATGGGCCAGCCGGTGTTCATCAGCAGCACGGCCAGACCGCTGCCGGCCATCGCCGAAGCCACCTGGGACAGATCGAGCCCCCCGCCGATCACCACGATGGACGCCCCCAGCGCCAGGATGCCGACCACGGTGACCCGCTCGAGGATCTGCGAGAAATTGCCGATGGTATCGAAGCCGGGTACGGTGAACAGGAAGATCACCGACAGCAGGACGGCCGCCCCAAATACGATCTGTTCCTGGGATAGCTGGGAAAGGCGTGTCGATATCTGCATGGGATGGGGCGGGGCTGCCTGAGGCCTCTTGTCTCGTGAAATTTTATGCTTGAGCTTTTTGTTGAATTTGGCTTGATTGTACTGCTCTCTGGCCAGGAATCAACATGGAGGCCCCTGTCTTCGATCGTGTGCAGGCTTGCGCCACAGGCATCGGGGGCGATGGCCGCGCTGATTGCGTGGCCTGCCCAGCGGGTCCGGTTCAGCCGATCAGTGCCCTGATCTGTGGGCATGACTGGGCCAGTGGCTGCTTTGCCAGCCAGCGATCCAGACCAAATGTCTGGCCGGCCCTGGTCTGGATCAGCAGCAGCAACACGCCCGCGTACACGATGTGATAGTCCAGGATGAAATTGTTCGTGTCGCCGATGTACGGCCAGTCCATATGCGCAGTCCAGTACAGGATCATCAGCAACACGCCAAATGCGGCACTGACCCGTGTGAGCAGCCCCAGGATGAGCGACAGGCCAATCAGCAAATGGCCGTATCCCACCAGAAAACTGACCACAGCCGCCAGGGGCGGCGCCGCGAAGACGGCATAAATGCCGTTGAACGTTCTGGTATGGGACAGAAAGCCCGCGACGCTCCAGCCTGGATCGAATATCTGGTGGCTGGCCGCGTATAGAAATGTCCAACCCATGGCCAAACGGAAGAACAGGACGAGTCCTCGCCCCAAATCTGCATCCTGCATCATTGTTGTCTCCAGTGGTTTCAATAACCACAAAAAATTCATGGTCATTGAAATCTTACCGCCAAATGCGAGCCCATGCGCGTGGCGCCGCTCATCGATCTGATGGCCATCATGCGCCACGCCCGGCTCCATGCCATCGCCGGCGAAGTCACGCAAAAGTCACGCAGGCAAAGAAAAACCGCCTAGGGATTGGAGCCCTAGGCGGTTCTAACTAGCTGATAACACTAGTAAATTCTGGCGCGGCTGGCAGGATTCGAACCCACGACCCCTTGGTTCGTAGCCAAGTACTCTATCCAACTGAGCTACAGCCGCTTAAGAGGCGACATCATACCATGATCTTTGCAGGGCATGTTGCGCTTTTGCCTAAGCCAGATACTGCAGACTGTGGCCCTGTTCGGGCAGTAGCCAAGCCTGGATTGGCAAGCGTTCGACTATACCACGGATTTTTGCTTCCGGCATGTGCGAGAAGGCGGTGGACAGGGCGTCGGCCGTGGTGGCATCGGCCGCGCGTACGGTTACGCTGCGCCACAGCGGCACCGCGCTGCCCGACCGGGGGTTGAACAGGTGCGTGAAGCGCCCGCTGGGATCCAGCGGGGTGCCGTAGCCCCCGGATGTGGCCAGCGCTTGCGTTGGGCCATCCAGGGGCAGGATCTGCAGCAGGTGGCCAGGCTGGTCGGGGTCCGCGATGCCGGCGCGCCATGGACGGTCCGCACCGGGGGCGCCCAGGGCGCGGGTTTCACCCATGTCGACCAGTGCGCGGTCCAGCCCGTGGGCCTGCAGCAGTTCAGTGACGCGGTCGGTGATATAGCCCTGGGCAATGCCGTTCAAGGTCAGGGCCATGCCGGGGCGCTCCAGCGCGATGCCATCGTCATCCAGCCGGATGGCGCGATAGTCCACTTGTGCCAGAGCAGCCTGCAGGGCACCAGGGTCCGGGGGCAGGGCCTGGCCAGTGCGCGCATGGGTTGCATAGAGTGCCCAGAGTGGCTGGACGCTGGGATCGAAGTGGCCCGCGGTCTGTTCGGCGAAGGCCAGCGCGCGGGTCAGCAGTTCGGCCAGTTCGGCGGGTGGCAGGGCCAGGTGGCCGTCGCGATTCAGGCGCACCAGGGCGCTGTCTTCACGGTACAGGCTGAATATGCGTTCGAGCCGGTGTACTTCGGCGACCGCCATGCGCACCAGCGCTTCGGCGTGGCTGCGATCGGGGTGCAGGATCTGCAACTGGGCGTCGGCACCCAGCGCAACCCCGCGCCAGATGACGGGTTCGGGTATGCGCAAGGCCGCATGCAGTGGCGCAGTGCCCAGCAGGGCGCTGCTGGCTGCCAGGATACCGAGAAATCGGCGGCGGGACGGGGTGGCGGGTGTCATGATGGGGGGACTCCGGCTGGTTGGGGTGCCGCTGGGCGGTCGGCCGCTACGGGCTCGACATAGCGCAGCACATAGTCTTCGGGCATGTCTTCGAAACCCAGGACGCGTCCGCCATGATCCCGTACAAAGGCCTGGGCCTGCTCCAGGTGCTCGAAGGGCAGGGCATCGGGCGCGCCCATGGCACCCACGGTATCGCTTTCGATCACATAGTGGGCGCTGCGGGCATCGATCCAGGCCTCATCGGGCGGGTTGCCATCGACGCCGGCACGACCCATGTCCTGGACATAGATGGCGACGATGGTCTTGGGCTCTTCGGGCAGCAGAGTGTAGGCGAACACCTCGCGTATGGTTGAAAACCACACGGGCTGTTTTTGATCCCGCAGCAGAATCTGGCCCTTGGGCCCGATGTGCTCGACAAGAAACATGCCGCAATAATGGCCGATGGCGTCGTCGGTCATTGCGCTGGGCGCCGGTGGGGGCGAGCCCGTGCCCTGATCGCTGCAGCTTGCGAGCAACAGGGCAACAAGGCCCGTGGCGCCGGCCGCCAGCAGCCTGCGGGTGACCAGTCTGTGCCTCATAGCGCCCTCCGGTTGAACACCCAGGAGGCCAGCGCCAGAGGCAGGGCGATCCACAATAGCTGAACCAGCAGCAGGGTCATGGCCGACAGCGTCACCTGGCCGCTCAGGCCGGCCATGCCTGCGTACATGGCAATATTCTCATGACCGGTCAGGTTGAGCAGGCGATAGACATCGGCCGGGTTGAAGAGCAGGATCACATTGAGGGCCGCATCCGTGATCAGCCGCCCCTGATCGGCCACCAGAATGCCCAGCAGCACCATGTCCTGGATCACCACCAGAAACAGCCATACACCGATGGCCAGGCCCGCGGCCGTTGCACGCTCTTGTACCAGGGCGCTGATCAGGTAGCCCAGTGCCAGAAAACTGGCACCCAGCAGGATGCTGGCTGCAATCAGCAGGCCAAACGGGCCCCAGGCGGCAGGATCGAATTCACCGTGCGCGGCCTGCAGTGCCACCCCCGCCACCCCATAACCCAGGAAAGTGGCCAGCGACAGGGTCGCCAGATGGCCAAGGAACTTGCCGGCCATCACCTGATGGCGCGATACGGGGTAGCTGAGCAGCAAGGCCATGGTGCCGCGGTCGATTTCGCCGACGATCGCATCATACGAAAGCAGCATGGCAATCAGCGGCACCAGAAAGATCGACAGGCTCGAGAGACTGACCACGGTGACGGTCAGGGGGTCGACCTTCACTGAACCCGTGGGTGCACTGCCCAGGAAACCCAGTGACAGAGCCAGCATCGCAAGCAGCAGGGTCACGGCAAGCACCCAGCGATTGCGCAGGCTGTCGCGGATCTCTTTGCGAATCAGGATCAGGGTCGGGCTCATGCATCCTCCCGGTGCAGAAACTGGGCATACATTTCGTCCAGGCCTGGATGGTCGAGTTCCAGGTCGCAAATCCCCGGTATGTCATGCGCGGCCCGCAGGCTTGCGAGTTTGTCGCGTTCGGAACAGTGGCGCTCGAACCGCTGTGCGGCGATCTGGCGCCATTCGGGCAGGGGCTGTGCGGGCGGCGCCTCGAGCGTGATCCGGATGCGTACGGGCAGGTCGGCCTGATGGCGCAACTGGCTGAGGTTGCCATCGGCGATCTTCTGGCCTTTGCGCAGGATGATGGCCCGATCGGCCAGGCCCTCGAGTTCGGCCAGCGCATGGGTGGACAGCAGGATGGCGACCCCCTGATCACGCAGTTCGCGCACGATTTCGTAAAACAGCAGGCGTGAGGCCGGGTCGAGCCCGGAGGTGGGTTCGTCCAGCAACAGGATGCGCGGCTGGCCCAACAGGGCCTGGGCCAGCGCCAGCCGCTGGCGCATGCCCTTGGAATAGCCGCCCACGCGGCGGCGGGCGGCATCGGCGATGCCCACGCGTGACAGCAGGGCCGGATTGCCGGCCGGGCTGAGCCCTTTCAGCCGCGCATAGAACGCCAGCGTCTCGACCCCGGTCTGGGATGGGTACAGGGCCACGGTTTCAGGCAGGTAACCGATGTGCCGTCGGCTCCGGGCGGCTGCAGGGGTGCCCGGGGTTTCGCCCAGTACGCGTACCGTACCCGATTCAGGCCGGATTAGCCCCAGGATGAGTTTGATCAGGGTGCTCTTGCCGGCCCCGTTGTGGCCAGCCAGGATGACGCATTCACCCGGATCCAGATGCAGGCTGACCTGATCGACCGCGTTCAGCGCCCCGTACCGTTTCGTGACGGCGCGCAACTCGATTGGAGAACCAGTGACCGTCATGGCAGGGTCTCGTATTTGTGCCAGGTGCGGGATTCCGGGGCCGTCATCAGTGGTGCGCTGTCGACCACACCACCGGGCAGCAATGCCGGAAATTGGGACTGCGCCCAGCGCACGATGGTGACCGCCGGGCTGTTCAGGAGCAGACGGGCGCTGGGGGCGCGCCAGATGACCTGGTCGATGATGCCGTTGGGCCGGTAGGCCGTATCGCCAATGCCGTCGCCATCCAGGTCGAAGGCGGACAGGTCCGACCAATAATTGCCACGCCCTTCATGTGACCACTCGAGCACACGGGTGCCTACGTACTTGACTTGATTCTGATTCTGCATGAAGGCATTGCCATGGATTTCATTGCCTTCGGAGCCGGTGTAATGGACCCCGGTGGCACAGTCCTGGAAGATGTTGTCTGCCAGAAGATTGAAGTTCGAGTTGTATACGAAGACACATCGGTCGCCCTGCACGATCACATTGCCGGTGATGGTCGAGTCATCCGTGGCATTCAGCAGCAGACCCTGGGCTGCGCTGTCCACCGCGATGTTGTCGGTGACCACGAGGCGGCGCGAAAACATGATCGCATAGCCGATCTCATTGCCCAGTGACACGTTGCCGCTCACCTGGCTATCGTTGGTATACATATAGTGCACGGCATAGCGCAGGTGCCGGAATGTGTTGCCGGCGAACAGGTTTTCGCGGCTGTTGTTCGAGAAAATGCCATCGCGACCTTCGCTGATGTCGTTGTCCAGCACCTTCGAGCCCGGCGCATTCCACACGGTGATGCCGTTGCCGCGTTCGTTCACGCGCAGGCCTGTGTTGCCCACGATGCGATTGTGTTCCACCACGGCATCCTGGGCGCCCCACAGATAGACGCCAACGGAATTGTCCAGAATGTCGTTTTCCACGATGCGGGCGCGGGTGGCGAGCTTGTCGAGAAACACGCCAGCGTCCATGTCCGGCAGGCTCAGGCCGGAATGTCGTATGGTCAGGTGCCTCAGGGTCACGTCGGGGGCCTGTATCCAGACGCTGCGGCCCTTGCGTTCACCCAGGATGTGGGCGCTGCGGTCGGCGGGGCCCTGCAGGGTCAGCGCCTTGTCGATCACCAGGTTGCCGGCATATTCGCCCGCAGCCAGCCGCAGGGTGTCGCCTGGTTCGGCCGCTGCGATGGCCGCCTGCAGGCTGCTGCCTGCAGACACGTCGATGTCGGCTGCCAGGGCCATTCCAGGGGGGCCCGAGAGGGCCGCCCCGGCAGCCAGGACGGCCGCCGCTTTCAGGAATGGGACACTGGCCATGGTGCTCAGGTGTTCTTCGGCTTGACGTTCATCTGGCCGGACATCTCCATGTGCAGCGCGTGGCAGAACCATTGGCAGTAATACCAGTGCACGCCGGGGCGCGATGCGATGAAAGTGACCGAAGAAGTGGCCTGGGGGCCGACTTCCATGGCGATGCCATAGCCGCTGAGCGTGAAGCCGTGAGTCAGGTCTTCGATGCGTTCCATGTTGGTGACGAATACGGTGACCTCATCGCCCTCGTTGACTTCAAAGTTCGACAGGCTGAACACCGGGGCAATGGCGACCATGTAGACCCGCACCTTGTTGCCATCGCGGATCACATTGGCAGCCCCTTCGAGGGTGACCCCGTCTTTTTTGGCCCATTCGCGCGCGTCTTCCCACATCGGATCGTCGCGGTCCCAGATATGCTTGGGCCGAACGATGGAGCGCTTGACCAGCAGGACGTCGTGCGGTTCGGCAAAGCTCGGGCCATCGTGCACCAGCTTCATTTCGTCGCCCGAGATATCGATCAACTGGTCGTTTTCGGGCTTGAGCGGGCCGACATTGAGGAACCGGTCCTTGGAGAACTTGTTCAGGGACATCAGCCACTTGCCATCGGCTTCCTTGGTTTCGCCCATGGTGGTATGGTTGTGTCCCGGTTGATACTGCACATCGATCTTCTGGATGATGGGATCGACCTGTTCGCCCTTGTAGGCGCGTTTGGCCTTGTCGATGTTCCACTTGCACATCTGGCTGTCGATGAACAGCGTGGTGTAGGCATTGCCGCGCCCGTCGAAGGCTGTGTGCAGGGGCCCCAGGCCGAGTTCGGGTTCGGCCACGACCACATCGCGCTCGCTGATCTTGTCGTCGAACAGATCGTCGAGCAGGCGCACGTCGATCACCGTAACGGTGGGCGAGAGCTTGCCATTGAACACCACGTGGATGCCATCGGGTGCTGCATTGCAGCCGTGTGGCGAGTTCGGCACCGGGATGTAGCGGGTGTATCTGGACCCCTTGCGTCCGTCGACCACGGGCACGCCGTTCATCTCGGTGTAGTCGCCATTCTTGACGGCTTCCTCGATGCGCTTGATATTGAAGACCACGGCCCAGTCTTGCTCGTTGGCCGACATCTCGGTGACATTCAGCCCTTTTTCGGAGTTGTAGCACGTGGAGAACGAGTATTTGCCCTGATAATCGGCATCCGTATTGTCAAGGTTGCCGTCGACCAGCACCTGCCACGCGATCTCCATCGTGTCGCCGTCGATGGCGGTATAGATGGCCCAGTAGTTGTCCTTCGGGTTGTCCATGACCGTGCCGTCATTGGGCAGCGGCACGATGTGTTCGCCATTGCAGAACACATAACCCGTGCGCGGATAGCGTTGTGGGCGTAGCCCGTGGATGCCGTCGGCGTTGGGGATTTCAACGACCTTGTCGGTCTTCATCACGTCGCACCGAATGCGTGCGACCCGGGTGTTGGCCTTGTCGTTGACGAAGATGTAGCGCCCGTCGTAGGTACCGTCGGTAAAGGACATGTGGGGGTGGTGCAGGTCACCGTTGGGCAGCACGCCGCCAATGGTTTTCACGAACTCGCGGGTGGCGGGCGTGAGATTGCCATTCAGGATCTTCAGGCTCTCGTTGGTGCGGCCCCAGCCCGTGGCGCTGCACATGTTGAAGACGGGGATGCGCATCAGTTCACGCATGGACGGCAGGCCCAGAATGCGGACCTCGCCGGACTGCCCGCCCGAATTGAAGGCGTAATAGTCGTCGAGTTCGCCCGGTGCGACTTCGACGCTTTGCTGGCCCTTGCTGTCTTTGGCGCTGGCGGTCGTCAGGTGCGTGGCGCCGACTGCAGCAGCGCCGGTGACGGCGGCGGCGCCGAGGAAGCCGCGCCGGCTCAGGATGGGTTTCTCATTGGTGGAGTCTGACATGGAGGTCTCCCTGGGGTTGGATGACATGGCCTGGATGGGCCGCGGCTATGAAGAAGTGGATACTGCGGGGTGATCATCGGCCACGCGTGGACGTACGGTGGGTTTGCGCCGGGCGACGACTTCTCCCGGAATGGCCGTGTCGATCCTGGGCGCCGGCTTGTCCCGCTTGAGCCGGGCATTTTTCTGGATCAGATGCGGGCAGCGCTTTTCATTGTGGTACAGCTGCTGGCAATTCAGGCACTGGATGCACTCATTGGGATTGATGTCCCCTTCGGGGTTGATGGCTTGCACCGGACACTCGATGGCGCACAGTTGGCAGGGGTTGCCGCAGGTCTTGTAGCGGCGCAGCCAGTCGAAGATGCGCAGGCGGGCCGGGATGGCCAGGGCGGCCCCCAGCGGGCACAGGTAGCGGCAATAGAAACGTTCGATGAACAGCCCGGCGAGCAGCAATACCAGGGCAAATACCACGAACGGCCATTCGCGCAGGAACTTCAGGATGATCGCGGTCTTGAAGGGCTCGACCTCGGCGAATTTTTCGGCCAGGCCCAGCTGATACAGCGAGACGCCGAACAGCAACAGGAAGATGATGTACTTCAGGCCGGCCAGACGGGTATTCAGGCCATGCGGCACCTTGATCTGTGGCACGCGCAGCTTCTTTGCCAGCTGGTTGGTGAGTTCCTGCAGGGCCCCGAAAGGGCACAGCCAGCCGCAGAACGCACCCCGATTCCAGAAAATCAGGGACATCGCCGTCGCCACCCAGAGGATGAAGACGATCGGATCCATGAGGAAATATTCCCAGCTGAAATCGGTGCGCAGCGAGGTGGTGAAGGTCAGTACATTGACCACTGACAGCTGCGCTTGGGCATACCAGCCGATCCAGAACAGCGTGAAGAGCAGGAATACGGTGCGGAAGACCTTGTAGAACCGTTCGTGGCGTACCAGCTGGTTCTGGAAGAAGAACACCATGATCAGCGTGATGAGCGCGATCGAGATGATCACGATCTGCACCGTCTTGGCCAGCCAGATCTGTTCCCAGAGTGCCGGGCCCTCATCGTCGTAGAAATCATCGGTTGCCGCACCCTGATCGGCTGCCGTGGCCAGACCCGGTGCCACGGCAGCCGGGCCCGTGCCGGCTGGCGCTGCGGTAACGGCCTGTTGTGTGACCGGCTGGCTGTGGTCCACCGCCATGAAGGCATCAGGCAGTTGATAATCGAGCACGAAGGTCGTGAAGGCCTTTTCCTTCACGCTGATCACGCGTTGCACGGTCAGTTGCAGGCGCCAGGGTTCGGTGGGGTCGAAATCGGCATCTTCAGGTACGGTGAACAGGGCGATTTCCTTGAAGCCCGGCGCGCCGGCGGCCATCAGATCGGCGAGCCGCTGATGGTCGAGATCGGTGAAGCGAAAGCCGTTCTCGTTCTGGATGATTTCGATACGATCGAACACGCCGCCACGTACGTAGCCCGAGCCCTTGAACGAGTACGGCCCATTGCCGGCCACCAGAATGGCCTGCTGATCCGGCTTGAGGCGATCGCGCAGATAGTTGTATTCGCTGTCGCCCAGCAGGCTGCGGCCGATGGTCGGCACGCTGACCGGTGCGACGTACAGGTCGATGAACGTGTCGTCCGGGTCACCTTCTTCGGGATGATCGATGGCGCCCTGGCGGCCGCTTTTCACAAAGGCCTCATTCACATCGGCCACGGAGACGAACAGGTGGCCGACGGCGCCGTCGGCCAGCAGGGCATCCCAGGACTCGGTGCCGGTCTTGCTCATGTCGATGACTTTGTGCACCACCGGGGCGCTGTCCAGGGGGCTTTCCTGGCCGATGTGGTAGCGCCGCGCCAGCACCCTCACCGAGCGCGTGATGCTGTCGCCCACCACCATCAGGGTCACCGTGGCGCCGCTGACGATGTCGACCGGTGGCGGATCGCCGGGGCGGGGCGGGTTCTTGATGTAGTTCTTGCCGATGTAGCCGTCGATGAAGTGCTGGACCTTGGATTCTGGAATGCCGATGAGCACGATGGGCTCATGGTGCTCGACCAGTTTGGCAGCGACAATTTCGCCCTCGAGCGACAAGCCGATGAGGACGTCGATCGGCTTGCTGGAATAGCCGCGGGTGTTGACGATATCCGATGTCAGGTAAACATAGCCCAGAAGCCTGTCGCCCGCGTATGCGCGTGCGATCGGGGGGTCGCCCTCGGCTGGCCCCAGCCGGTCTGCGCCAGGAAATATCTCGGCGGGACTGACCTTGGTGAGAAAGTTGCCCAGGCGCGGCCCCTTGACCTGGGCTGTGCCGGAGATGCCGAACCTGAAGGCTTGCTGTTTGGGTGATTCGCTGGGCGCCTGGGTCTGCGCCAGGCTGGCGGACGAAATGATCGACGCAAGGCACAAGAGCGCCGCAGACAGAAATCCGAGTCGACCCTGAAATAATACTTTGAGCATGAGAAATCCGCCAGTCGGCAAAAGCATGCGGGTATAGTAGCGTTCTGTCGCATGCTCAGTCTTGCGCCAGATCAAGACCAGAGCTTATTTGCTGCGCGGGCGACGGCTGACTGCGGGGTGATTGGCGATGTGAAACCGCAACGGGCGGTTGGCCCATTCGGGGCCGGCGTAGTCCACGCCGATGCGCGGGCTGCTGACGATATGCGCCGGCGCTGGCGCCTGGTCGCGCGCCAGCCACAGCGTGTCGCCGCAGATGTCCAGGCCGTAGTGTTCCATGCTGATGCCCATTGCCCGACACAGGCGTCCCGGCCCGTTGGTGGCGGTGTCCAGCCCCTGTACCGGCGCCAGTGCGCGCAACAGCACAGCGGTGCCGCTGCCTTCGGGCCCGGTGACGATGTTCATGCAATGGTGCATACCGTAGATCAGATAGACGTACAGGTGCCCGGGCGGACCGAACATCGCGCGGGTTCGCGGTGTGCGTCCACGGGCGGTGTGGGCGGCCAGATCGCCCGGGCCCAGATAGGCCTCGACCTCGACGATCCGGCCCATGCGTTCGTGCCCGTCGATTTGGTGTACCAGCAGGCAGCCCAGCAGATCCCGGGCCACCTGTACGGCCGGGCGATCATAGAAATGGTGCGTCAGGCGTTGCCGGCGGCCCTGCAGGGCATCGCCGGCGGTGCGCAATTTGTCGAGCGGATCGCGGCCCGGCATGCTCAGGCCTGGCCCACCCGGGCCGCCAGTTGATCCAGCAGGCGTGATTTGTCGGCTGCGGGCAGAAACGATGCACGCAGGCTGTTGGCCATCAGCGTGACCAGTTCGTCGTGTGAAAGCTCGAGTGCGCGTGCTGCAGCCACGTAGTTGTCGAGCAGATAGCCGCCAAAATAGGCAGGATCATCGGAGTTGAGCGTGATGCAGGCGCCTGCGCGCAGCATGCGCGCCAGATTGTGATCTTCGAGCCGTTCGACGACCCCCAGTTTCAGGTTGGACAGCGGGCAGACCGTGAGCGGGATCTGCCTGTGGATCAGTTCCTGAAGCAGTTCCGGGTCTTCGCTGCTGCGCACACCGTGATCGATACGCTCGACGTTCAGTATCTCGAGGGCCTGGCGCACATAGCCGGCCGGGCCTTCTTCACCGGCGTGGGCGACCCGATGAAAACCCAGTTCGCCGCAGCGGGTGAAGACGCGCGCGAATTTCTCGGGCGGGTTGTCGCGCTCGGCCGAATCGAGCCCCACGCCAATCCATAGATCCTGATAGGCCTCGCGCAGCGGCAGGGCAGCTTCGAGGGTGTCCATGGCCTCGCGCTCACTGAGATGGCGCAGGAAACTGAGCAGCAGGCCGCTGCTCAGGCCCCAGTCCTGCCGCGCCTGGCGCAGCGCCGAAGCCAGGCCGGCAAACACCACTTTGATGGGAATGCCGCGTGACGTATGTGTCTGCGGATCGAACATGATTTCGGCATGCACCACCCCGTCGGCGCGCGCCCGCTGCAACCAGGCCATGGCCAGGTCATGAAAATCCTGTTCCGTGCACAGAACGCCTGCGCCCGCATAGTACAGGTCCAGAAAGGATTGCAGATCGGTGAATCGATAGGCGTTGCGTACGGCCTGAACATCGGGCCAGGGCAGGGACAGGCCGTTGCGCCGGGCCAGGTCGAACATCAGTTCGGGTTCGAGTGTGCCTTCGATGTGTACGTGCAGTTCGGCCTTGGGCAGCTTGCGCAGCCAGTGGCGCAGGTCGGTATCGTGGGCTGGCAGGGTCATGGCGGATTCGGGCGGGCTTGCGTGCTGGCATTATAGCGGCTGTGCAAGGCCGGGTATCCCGAGTAGACTGTCTCACAAGGTGGTTTGGCAGAGGGGTGAGTCATGGCACATGCAGCGATGGCGTCGGGGCCAGCGGCAACTGACAATCTGGTGCCCGACCTGCCGGCGCACAACCTGTTCGAAGCCTGTCCGGCGCTGGTCGAGGCGGTGCGGCGCACCGTGGGCGAGCAGGCGTTGCCCGATCTGCAGGCCTGGGGCCGGCGCCTCGGCAAGCCCGAGCTCTTCCGGCTGGCGGCGCAGGTCAATCGCAGCGGCCCGGTCCTGCATGCGTACGATCGGCTGGGGCGGCGTGTCGATGAGATTGAATTTCCGCCCGGCTGGCATGAGTTCCTGTCGCTGGCCTTTGCCCAGGGCATGCATGGCAGCGCCTGGACCGAACCTGGCCCTGGGGCGCATGCCCTTCGTGCAGCGCATTACCTCTTGCATGGGCAGGTCGAGGCCGGCTCGCTGTGTCCCATCACCATGACCAGTGCAGCCATCCCCTTGCTGGCCCGCGAAGACTGGTTTGCAGACATCCAGCCGCTATTGGCCAGCCGGGCGTATGACGCCACCGATCAGCCCCTGTCGCACAAACAGGGGATGATGGTCGGCATGGGTCTGACCGAAAAACAGGGCGGTACGGATCTGCGCCGCAACCGTACCCGCGCGAGGGCCGCCGAAGCAGGCTGGTTCCAGCTCACGGGCGAGAAATGGTTCATGTCATCGCCCACGTCGGATGCGCATCTCGTGCTCGCCCTCGACGGCGAACGGCATTCCTGCTTCTATGTGCCACGCTGGGGGCCGGACGCGCAGCGCAACGCCATACGTGTGCTGCGCCTGAAAGACAAGTTGGGCAACCGCTCCAATGCCAGCGCCGAAGTGGTGTTCGAGCAGGCCTGGGGGCGGCGGGTGGGCGAACCGGGCCGGGGTATCGCCACGCTGATCGAAATGGCTTCCTATACGCGCATGGACTGTGTGCTCGGCAGTACCGCGCTGTTGCGCCAGGCGCTGGTGCAGGCCATCCACCATGCCCGGCAGCGTCAGGTCTTCGGCCAGGTGCTGATCCGGCAGCCGCTGATGCAGCAATTGCTGGCCGATGTCGCGCTCGAGTGCGAGGCTGCGATCCTGCTGTGCATCCATCTTGCGCAGGCCTTCGATGCACCGGACGAGGCCAGCCAGTTCCTGCGTCGACTGCTCACACCAGCCGCCAAGTTCCGGATCTGCAAGCGGGTGATCGAGGCCACGGCCGAATGCATGGAGGTCTGGGGGGGCAATGGCTATATTGAAGATGGCCCCATGGCGCGTCTTTATCGCGAGGCACCCGTCAATTCCATCTGGGAAGGTTCGGGCAACGTCATGGGTCTGGACGTGCTGCGGGCTGCGCAGCGTCACCCCCAGGCCATGGAGGCATTTCTCACGGGGCTTGCCCGTGCCCATGACGAACCTGCGCTCCGGGATGGGGTGGCCCAGCTGCGCGCATTGCTCGCCTTGCCACCCGAAACACTCGAGCGCCATGCCCGACGGGTGGCCGATGGCCTGATCCTGCTGGTTCAGGCAGACCTGATGTGGCGTCATGCACCAGAATGGCTTGCGCGGGCCTTTACCGACAGCCGCCTGGCGGCAGGCGGCAGTGTGCTGTATGGCGCAGGCGCGGTCGAACTGCCGGCCGGGCGCCTTCTGGCACGTGCCTGGCCAGACTGAAATCATGTTCCGAAGCGTCGGCCGGCCTGAGCTGCGGCGCGCTGCGCGGGCTGGATCCCCACACGCCGGATCCGTATACAATAGGGCGCTTTGGCTTCACCGGCTGTGGCCGCACGTGCCCATGCGCCTGTTGCTCCTTTCTGTGGTTCTGTGCCTGGCAAACGGTGTCTGGGCCGCCGGGTCGTACCCCTTGTCGGGGCGGGTCGTGAGCGTCTCGGACGGTGACACGCTCACACTGCTGGCCGATGGGCAACGGCAGCGTGTACGTCTTGCCAGCATCGATGCACCCGAAACAGGCCATGGCCGCACGCGTCCGGGCCAGCCTTTCGGGCAGGCCGCACGACGCGCGTTGGCCGCCCTGGTGGCCGGCCAGACCTTGACATTGGCCTGCTACGAGCAGGATCACTATGGGCGCGAGATCTGCGATGTGCCGCTGTCCGGTGGGTCGACTGCGAATCGGCAACTGGTCGCCCAGGGGCTGGCCTGGGCAAATCGACAGGGGGGCGGAAAATATCTGCGTGATGTGCAGATGCCGGTGCTCGAGGCCCGGGCGCGCGAGCAGCGTCTGGGCCTGTGGCAGCAAGCGCATGCCGTGCCGCCCTGGGAGTGGCGCTGGAAATGCTGGAACGCTCTTGAAACCGGGGCTTTTGCCCCGATCTGCTGAACATGACCATCAAAGTATTTGACCTTTCCTGCGAACACGACCATCTCTTCGAGGGCTGGTTCGCTTCGGCACAGGCCTTCGAAGACCAGCAGGCCCGTGGCCTGGTGCGTTGCCCGGTGTGCCAGAGCATGCAGATCACGCGCAGGGTCTCGGCGCCACACCTGAACGTCAGCCACCTGCGCGAGCAGGTGCCGGCCAAGGGCCAGCATGCGCAACCCCAGGGCCGTGCCGCGGTGGCCGCCCCTTCGGTCAGCCAGCTCAGCCAGATGCAGGCCGAAGTCCTGCGTCAGATGCGTCGCATTCTGCAGCAGAGCGACGACGTGGGCCGCGGGTTTGCCGACGAGGCCCGGCGCATGCACGAAGGCGAGATCGCCGAACGGCCGATTCGGGGCACGGCCACCGCAGAAGAATGCAAGGAACTGGTCGAAGAGGGCATATCCATCATGCCCATCCCCGAATTTCTCGACGACGACCGCCTGCAGTAGCCATCTGGCCTGATTTCATCAGCAGATCCGAGCCCGCCAGCAGGCGATGGGCCTGCAAGCGGGCTGGCGTGTCTAGTTGACGCGGCTGCGGTACTCGTGCGTACGCGTGTCGATTTCGATCCGGTCGCCAATGTTGCAGAACAGGGGGACGGCAATTTCAAAATCCGTGGAGATTCTGGCGGGCTTGAGTACCTTGCCCGACGTGTCGCCCTTGACGGCCGGCTCGGTGTAGGTGATCTCGCGCACGATGATGGTCGGCAGTTCGATCGAGATGGCGCGCCCCTCGTAGAACACGACCTGTACCGTCATGCCTTCTTCGAGGTAGTTCAGCGCATCGCCCATGCTGTCGGCCTCGACCTCGTGCTGGTTGTATTCTTCGTCCATGAAGACGTACATGGGCTCGGCATAGTACGAATAGGTGCACTCTCTGTTTTCGAGTACGACCAGTTCGAATTTCTCGTCGGCCTTGTAGACCAGTTCGCTGGCTGTACCGGTGAGCAGGTTCTTGAGTTTCAGCCTGACGACAGCCGCATTGCGACCCGATTTGTTGTATTCGGATTTCTGCACGACCAGGGGGTCGTTGCCGACCATGATGACATTGCCAACGCGCAGTTCCTGTGCGGTTTTCATAAGGTGGGGCTCCGGGGATGAGTGCCCCGAATGCAGATCCATGTGTCGAGGCAGGGCTAAGAACAACCAACTATTCTAGCGCGTTTCCCGATGCTGCACGCAAAACGCCAGCAGGCGTGTGACCAGATCGTCCTGTGCAGCCAGTGCCTTGCAATGCCGTTGGGCCTGCAACTGCCAGGCCTGCCAGGCCGCGGGACGCAGCGCCTGCCGTACCGCCTCGACAAGCTCGCCCGGGTGCCGACCGTTCCAGGCGTTCTGCAGTTGCGTGGCCTCTGGAGTCAGTGGCAATATGTCCAGCCAGGCGCGCAGCTTGGCCAGATGCGCCTGATCGGTCTGCGGATACAGTTGCCAGACCAGCGGCCGCGCTGCCCAGATGGCGCGCACCAGCGAGTCTTCGCCGCGCACGAAATTCAGGTCGCAGCACCAGAGAACCTCGTCGAAGCGGGCCTGGGGCACGAAAGGGATGGCGTGTACCCGTAGCGAACCCTCATCGTGCAGGCCTTGGGGCGTGCCGCCGGGCACCAGCAGCCAGACGGGTTCGGCCTGTTGCGACAGGGCCGCCTGCAGGCTGGCCATGGGTGCCTGTGGATACGCGAAGAGCAGAACGCAGCGGGTCTGCGGCGTCAATTCGCTGGTGTCCAGCCCCGTCAGGGCATGGAGCCGCTGGCGTCTGTCCTGCCGGTGGGCCCGGTCTCGGCGTGCGAGCAGCCCGGATTCACGCAACAACCCGCCGCTGGCCGGCGTGAACCCTGGAAAGTAGAAATATTTGATGGCACCGCTGGCTTGAGGGGATGGCAGGCCATGGCAGCGTGCTGTCCAGGTTTCGGCGCTCAGATATTCGAGATTGACCCACAGGCTGTCCTGGGTGACGATGCGTGCCTGGTAGGGTACGGGCAGGGTGCAGCCGAAGGCCTCGAGCACGACCCCGTGGCGGGGCGGCATGGCCTGGCACGCCTCGGCCCACGAGCCCACATGCACGCTGTCCACGCGCTGCCCGGACAACCGCACGTCCAGCGCCGGCACGAGTTGCGCCAGCGTGCTCAGGCGATCGATCCAGAGGCGCACCGCATACCCTCGGCTGGCCAGTTGCCGGGCCAGCCGCCAGCAGACACCGGCGTCGCCGTAGTTGTCGATAACCTGGCAGAAAACATCGAACGCAAGTCGGGCCGTGGCCCCAGGTGCCGTCATCAGTGCAGTTGTACGGGATCCGGATCGATGCTTTCGGGCAGTTCGGGGTGCTGCATTTCACCGGCCATGTTCGGAAAGAACGGTGTGCCGCAGTCTTCACAGACTTCGCAGTGTTCGAGGCCGGGCACGCGGCGCACCGTCTGTATGCCGCATTCATGCAGCAGGGCCATGATGGCTGCGCTGGTATCGACCGCGTCCGGAGCGTCGTCAGGGTGAGCCTCTTCGCGGCTGAGCGTGGGCCACACGCAGCCGTAGATCACGTCATCGTGATCCTGCATGCTGAAGCCGATACGGTACTCTTCGATGCTGTTGTCGCCGCAGGCCACCAGAGCTGCCCGCAGGGCGGTGGCGGGCAGGTTGGCGGCTGTCTGCAGCCAGGTCGCCGCCGCTTTCAGGGTGATGGGCCGAATGTTCTGGTCTGCCTGGCGTGTGCTGCTGTAGTAGGCATCTGGTGCCGGGTACTCGACCTGGCAGCCGGTGAATACGGGCTCGAGAATCTGCGTACAGCCCGTGGCCCACTGTTGCCGGGTGGATTCCAGCAGGTCTGCGGCACGCAGTGGCTCGGTCTGCCACCTGAAAATGGCTTCGCCTTCTGGCACCACCACACAGCCGATCAGAAAAAAGGCATCGGCCAGAAGCTCGCCGACTTCCTGGTCGAGCTTCAATGCAGGCCAGTCACGCTGCGTGTCCAGTGCACACCGGGCAAGGCTCTGGGCCCAGTTGCGGGTGCCGTGAAAGGTGCGCGGCAGGTGTTCGAAGCGCAGGAAACGCGGGAAAAAGCAGAAGCGGGCGTTGTCCTGGAAGACTGTCTTGGCCAACAGATCGGACAGGGCCTGGTGGATGTCCTTGCCGAACGTGCCTGCCGGCAACTGGTACCGTGTCCAGGCCAGCATGGGCGCCGAAAACAGCAAGCCCTGCCATGCCTGGCCGCCGGCGTCGAACTGCAGGGATTCGGAGCAGGACTCGGCCAGGTCGACCAGGGACTCGTACCCCGGTGCCTGTTGCTCCATCATGTACTCGAGCGCTTTCTCGGTATGGTGATTGTGGCGTGCCGACAGGGTCTTGACCAGGGTGTCGGCGAGATGGCCCTCCCACCAGGCCTCTTCGAGGCGTGAACGGGATCGGGCATGGGCATGGGCGAGCGCGACCAGTGCTTGGGCGCGTCGTGTCAGGGAAGCAGATCGGTCAGGCATGGCACCGCAGCAGGTTGTACGTTGCCGCTAGTGTACCGCGGCCACGATGTCGTGGACCCCGTGGCCGCGCAGCCCGCTTCAGGCACTCACCGTGTCGGCGACGGCGGTGTAGTCTTCGAGGCGATCGAAGTTCATGTAGCGATAGATCGCCTCGCCCTCGGCAGCGAGCAGGCCCGTGTGCTCGAGGTACTCGGCCCGTGTCGGAATACGCCCCAGCCGCGAGCAGATGGCCGCCAGTTCGGCCGAGCCCAGAAAGACATTGGCATTCTTGCCCAGCCGGTTGGGGAAATTGCGGGTGCTCGTGGAAAACACGGTGGCGCCTTCGCGCACCTGGGCCTGATTGCCCATGCACAATGAGCAGCCCGGCATTTCCATGCGCGCGCCGGCGGTACCAAACGTGCCGTAGTGGCCTTCTTTGGTCAGTTCGCCGGCATCCATCCTGGTGGGTGGCGCCACCCACAGCCTCGATGGCAGGTCGCGCTGCCCCTGCAGCAGCCTGGCGGCTGCGCGGAAGTGGCCGATATTGGTCATGCAGCTGCCGATGAAGACCTCGTCGATGGGTGTGCCGGCAACATCCGAAAGCGTCTTCACATCATCCGGGTCGTTCGGGCAGGCCACGATCGGTTCGGTGATGTCGGCCAGGTCGATCTCGATGACGGCCGCGTATTCGGCATCCGCATCGGGTGCCAGCAGTTGCGGGTCATCCAGCCAGGCCTGCATGTTCTGGATGCGGCGCGACAGGGTATGGGCATCTTCATAGCCATTGGCGATCATCCACTTGAGCAGCGTGATATTGCTGTTCAGGTACTCGATGATGGGCTCTTTGTTCAGGCGCACCGTGCACGCGGCCGCCGAGCGCTCGGCCGACGCGTCGGAGAGTTCGAAAGCCTGCTCGATCTTGAGATCGGGCAGCCCTTCGATTTCGAGGATACGCCCCGAAAAGACATTTTTCTTGCCTTTTTTCTCGACCGTGAGCAAACCCGCACGGATGGCGTACAAGGGGATGGCATTGACCAGGTCCCGCAGGGTGACCCCGGGCTGCATGTCGCCCTTGAAGCGCACAAGCACCGATTCCGGCATGTCCAGCGGCATGACGCCGGTGGCTGCCGCAAACGCAACCAGCCCGGAGCCGGCTGGAAAGCTGATGCCGATCGGGAAGCGGGTGTGCGAATCGCCGCCCGTACCCACCGTATCGGGCAGCAGCATGCGGTTCAGCCACGAGTGGATGATGCCATCGCCGGGGCGCAGTGACACGCCGCCGCGGGTGCTGATGAAGGCCGGCAGTTCGTGGTGGGTCCTGACGTCTACGGGCTTGGGGTAGGCGGCCGTGTGACAGAAGGACTGCATCACCAGGTCGGCCGAAAAACCGACGCAGGCCAGGTCCTTGAGTTCATCACGCGTCATGGGGCCGGTGGTGTCCTGGCTGCCCACCGATGTCATGCGCGGTTCGCAGTAGGTACCTGGGCGCACGCCCTGGCCTTCGGGCAGGCCACATGCACGCCCCACCATTTTCTGTGCCACGGTGTAACCCTTGCCGGTATCATCGGGTGCTTCGGGAAGCCGGAACAGCGTGGTGGGCGGCAGGCCCAGCGCAGTGCGCGCACGCGCCGTGAGGCCGCGTCCGATGATGAGCGGGATCCGCCCGCCTGCGCGGACTTCATCGAGCAAAACCTCGGACTTGAGTGAAAATCGGGCGATGACCTGGCCGTCCTTGAGGACAGTGCCTTCAAATGGACGCAGTTCGATCGTGTCGCCCATGTGCATGTTCGAGACGTCCAGTTCGATGGGCAAGGCGCCCGAGTCTTCCATGGTGTTGTAGAAGATGGGTGCGATCTTGCCGCCCAGGCATACGCCACCATAGCGCTTGTTGGGCACGAAAGGGATGTCCTCGCCGGTGTGCCAGATCACCGAGTTCGTTGCCGACTTGCGCGATGAACCCGTGCCGACCACGTCGCCCACATAGGCGACCAGATGGCCGCGCGCCTTGAGCTCATCGATCAGTTGGATGGGGCCGACCTGGCCCGGCGCGTCGGGCTGGATGCCCTCGCGCGGGTTCTTCAACATGGCCAGGGCGTGCAAGGGGATGTCGGGGCGGCTCCAGGCATCGGGTGCGGGCGACAGGTCGTCGGTGTTGGTCTCGCCGGTGACCTTGAACACCGTGAGGGTCAGGCTTTCGGGGACATCGGGCCGGCTGGTGAACCACTCGGCATCCGCCCAGCTTTGCAGCACTTCGCGTGCCAGGGCATTGCCGGCCTGGGCCTTCTCTTCGACGTCATGAAAGGCGTCGAAGACCAGCAGGGTTTTCTTCAACCCCTCGGCGGCGGTAGCGCCGACCCCGGGGTGATCGAGCAATTCGATCAGGGCGCCGATATTGAAGCCGCCCAGCATGGTGCCCAGCAGTTCCGTGGCCTGCCGGGCGTCGATGAGTGGGCAGGTTTCGTGGCCGTGCGCCAGCGCCGCCAGATAAGAGGCCTTGACCTGCGCTGCGTCATCCACCCCGGCAGGTACCCGATGGGTGAAGAGGTCCAGCAGGAAGGCTTCTTCGCCAACGGGCGGGTTCTTGAGCAGATCGATGAGGTCGGCGGTCTGTCGGGCTGTCAGGGGAAGGGGAGGAATGCCGATCGCGGCACGGGCGGCCGCTTCGCGGCGGTAGGAGTCAAGCATGGAAAGCCCCGGGGCAGGTTGTGGAATCGGCGCCATTGTAGGGCAAGCCGGTCATGTCGGCAACAGTCTTATATAAGATATAAGACTGTTGCCGTGTTCATGACGAACCTGGCGACGGGCCAGTCGTGCGGACTGCTACCCGCATCCGGGCAGAGGCGCCGCGCTGTCGGAAGGGCCGTGATGGCTGCAGGCGGGCTCAGCGGGCGAGCAGATCCTGATACTCGGGGTGGCGGCGCATGTACGCCGCCACGTAAGAGCAGGTGGGGCGTACCGACCAGCCCTGGGCACGCGCGGTTTCGAGCCCCGTGCGCACCAGGTCCGCCGCCACACCGCGCCCGCCCACCGCGGGCGGGACTTCAGTGTGATGGAACGTCGCGACGCCATCGCGCAGCGCGTACTCGAGCACGCAGACGTGGCCGGCCTCGACGTGCACGAAGCGTCGTGCCGCAGGCTCGTGGGTGACTGCCCGGGCGCCGGCGTGTGCTGGATCAGATGACATACAGGTCGACGTATTCTTGCACCGGCATGGCCTCGAGCCTGGCCTGGTCGAGGGACACATCCAGGATGCGCTGCTGCTGACGCTCGGGAAACTGGCGCGCCAGATTGATGCGGAACTTGTCTTCGAGCAGCGGGATGCCCTCGGCTCGGCGCCGCTTGTGGCCGATGGGGTACTCGCACACGATCTCGTCGAGCGTCGTGCCGTCGTTGAATTCGACTGTCAGGGCGTTGGCGATCGAGCGCTTTTCGGGATCGTGGTAGTCGCGCGTGAAGGCGGGGTCTTCGACGCAGACCATTTTGTCGCGCAGGGTGTCGATGCGCGGGTCTGCCGCCACGCTGTCTTCGTAGTCGGCGGCCGTGAGACGCCCGAACAGAATCGGTACGGCGACCATGTACTGGATGCAGTGGTCGCGATCGGCCGGGTTGTGCAGCGGGCCCTTCTTGTCGATGATGCGGATGCAGGCCTCATGGGTGCGAATGGTGATCTTGCGGATGTCTTCGGCGCTCTTGCCGGTTTCCTTGAGCCGCTCGTGGATCTGCATCGCACACTCGACAGCCGTTTGCGAGTGGAATTCGGCCGGGAACGAAATCTTGAACAGCACGTTTTCCATCACGTACGTGCCGTAGGGCCGCTGGAACTTGAACGGCTGGCCCTTGAAGAGCACATCGTAGAAACCCCAGGTCGGTGCAGTCAGTACCGACGGGTAGCCCATTTCGCCCGTGCGTGCGATCAGGGCCAGGCGCACGGCGCGGCTGGTGGCATCGCCCGCCGCCCAGGACTTGCGGCTGCCCGTGTTGGGGGCATGACGATACGTACGCAGGCTTTGGCCATCGACCCAGGCGAGCGAGACCGCATTGATGATTTCCTCGCGTGACAGGCCCAGCATCTGCGCCACGACCGCCGTGGAAGCGACTTTGACCAGCACCACGTGATCGAGCCCGACCTTGTTGAACGAGTTTTCCAGGGCAATGCAACCCTGGATTTCGTGGGCCTTGATCATCGCCTCGAGCACGTCGCGCATGGTCAGGGGCGCCTTGCCCGCTGCCACGGCCGTACGTGAAAGCCAGTCGGCCACCGCGAGGATGCTGCCGAGGTTGTCGGACGGGTGGCCCCATTCGGCGGCCAGCCAAGTGTCGTTGAAGTCGAGCCAGCGGATCATCGCGCCGATGTTGAAGGCGGCCTGCACCGGGTCGAGCTGGAACTGGGTGCCGGGCACCTTGGCGCCATTGGGCACCTGGGTACCGGGCACGACCGGCCCCAGCAGTTTGCGGCAGGCCGGGTATTCGAGCGCCTCGAGCCCGCAGCCCAGGGTGTCGATCAGGCAGTTGCGCGCGGTTTCCAGGGCCAGGGCACTGTCGATCCGGTAGTCGAGCACGTAGTCGACGATATCCACCAGAACCTGATCGGGCTGGGGGCGGACGTTGGAAATAGTCGCAGACATAAGGTTTCCTTTGAAGAGTTGCGGCTTATTTGCGTTTCGCCAGCGGAACGAACTTGAGATCTTCAGGCCCTGTGTAGTTGGCCGTGGGGCGAATGATCTTGTTGTCGACCCGCTGTTCGAGGATGTGCGCCGACCAGCCGGCGGTGCGGGCAATCACGAACAGTGGTGTGAACATGGCCGTGGGCACGCCCATCATGTGATAGGACACGGCGGAGAACCAGTCGAGATTGGGGAACATTTTCTTGCTGTCCCACATCACGGTCTCGAGACGCTCGGCGATGTCGAACATCCGGGTCGAACCCGCCTGCTTGGACAGGCGCTTTGCAACGGCCTTGATCACCTGGTTGCGTGGATCGGAGACGGTATAGACCGGGTGCCCGAAGCCTATGATGACCTCTTTGGCCTCGACCCGCCTGCGGATGTCGGCCTCGGCCTCGTCTGCGCTGTCGTAGCGTTTCTGGATCTCGAAGGCGACCTCGTTGGCACCGCCGTGCTTGGGGCCGCGCAGGGCGCCGATCGCCCCGCAGATGGCCGAGTACATGTCCGAGCCCGTGCCGGCAATGACCCGCCCGGCGAAGGTGGAGGCATTGAATTCATGCTCGGCGTACAGGATCAGCGAGGTGTGCATGGCCCGTACCCAGTCGTCGCCGGGTGTCTCGCCATGCAGCAGATGCAGGAAATGCCCGCCAATGCTGTCATCATCGGTTTCGACCTGGATCACGCGGCCGTTGTGGCTGTAGTGATACCAGTACAGCAGGGCGGAACCCAGGCTGGCCATCAGCCGGTCGGCAATGTCGCGTGCATCGGGCGCGTTGTGGTCGTCTTTTTCGGGCAGCACGCAACCCAGCGCCGATGCGGCCGTGCGCATGACGTCCATGGGATGGCTGGCCGCCGGCAGGGACTCGAGCACGGTCTGCACCTGCAGGGGCAGGCCACGCAGACGGCGCAGCTTTTCTTTGTAGGCTGCCAGTTCGACCTTGTTGGGCAGTTTGCCATGAATGAGCAGATGCGCGACTTCTTCGAATTCGCAGGCTTCGGCGATATCGAGAATGTCATAACCCCGGTAATGCAGGTCATTGCCGCTGCGGCCCACCGTGCACAGGGCCGTGTTGCCGGCCGCGACACCCGAGAGGGCAACGGACTTCTTGGGTTTGAAGCCCGCCGCGGGCGCAGCTTCGTTCGACGTCGGGGTATTGGCGGGAGATTTCTTGCTTGCCATGGTGTAGGGTCTCCTGGTAGGCATGGGCAGTGTGTGACGCCCAGATGAATGTCACTTGCCCTTGCCTTGCTGAAACAGGGCATCGAGCTGCTGCTCGTAGCGGTGGTAACCGATCCGGTCGTAGAGTTCTTCGCGCGTCTGCATGAGATCGATCACGTTCTTCTGGTGGCCGTCGCGGCGGATGGCTTCGTACACCGTCTCGGCCGCCTTGTTCATGGCGCGGAACGCCGACAGCGGGTAGAGCACGATGTCGACGCCGGCGCTGGCCAGTTCATCGACCGAGAACAGCGGGGTCTGGCCGAATTCGGTGATGTTGGCCAGTACCGGGACCGGCAGTGCCTGAGAAAATCGGCGATAGGTATCGAGATCGTACGAGGCTTCGGCAAAGATGGCATCGGCGCCTGCCTCCACGCAGGCGTGGGCCCGCTCGAGCGCGGCGTCCACGCCATCGACGGCGATGGCGTCGGTGCGTGCGATGAGGTAGAAATCCGTATCGGTGCGCGCATCGGCGGCCGCCCTGACACGATCGGCCATTTCTTCGGTGGTGACGATTTCCTTGCCGGGGCGATGGCCGCAGCGCTTGGCGCCGACCTGGTCCTCGATATGGCAGCCGGCTGCGCCAAACTTGATCAGCGACTTGACGGTACGCGCGATGTTGAAGGCCGAGGGTCCGAAGCCCGTGTCGATATCCACGAGCAGCGGCACGTCGCAGACATCGGTGATGCGGCGGATGTCGGTGAGCACGTCGTCGAGCGTGTTGATGCCCAGATCCGGCATGCCCAGCGAGCCGGCTGCGACACCCCCGCCGGAAAGATAGATGGCACGGTAGCCGGCGCGTTTCGCCAGCAGGGCATGGTGGGCATTGATGGTGCCGATGACTTGCAGGGGCGATTCGTCTTTGAGCGCCTGGCGCAGCAGGGCGCCAGGTGAGGTCGGTCGGGTCATGACGGGGTCTCCGGGTTATTTGAGCAGGTCGGCCACGCCGTCGCGCTCTTCGAGCAGTTCGTTCAGCGTGTGATCCATGCGCTCGCGCGAGAAGGCGTCGATATCCAGCCCTGCGACGCGGGTGTATTCGCCGCCTTCGGTGATCACGGGCACGCCATAGATGATGCCTTCGGGAATGCCATACGAGCCGTCGGAGGGTACGCCCATCGTAACCCACTGGCCCTGGCTGCCCAGCATCCAGTCGCGCACATGGCAGATGGCGGCGTTGGCGGCCGATGCGGCCGAGGACAGGCCGCGGGCTTCGATGATGGCCGCGCCGCGCTTGCCGACTGTGGGGATGAAGGTATCGCGGATCCAGGCCTCGTCGTTGATCAAGGCCTGCACGGGCTGGCCGTCGATGGTCGCAAAGCGGGTGTCGGGATACATGGTGGGCGAGTGGTTGCCCCAGACGACCAGCTGGCGGATGTCGGCCACGGCCTTGCCGGTCTTTGCAGCGATCTGCGACAGGGCGCGGTTGTGGTCCAGGCGCAGCATGGCCGTGAAGTTCCTGGCCGGCAGGTCGGGCGCGGATTTCATCGCAATGTAGGCATTGGTATTTGCCGGATTGCCCACGACCAGCACCTTGACATTGCGGCTGGCCACTTCGTTCAGGGCTTTGCCCTGGGCCGTGAAGATCTGCGCGTTGACCTGCAGCAGATCCTTGCGTTCCATCCCCTTGCTGCGGGGCCGGGCGCCCACCAGCAGGGCGATGTCGGCGTCCGCAAAGGCCGTGCGTGGATCGCTGTGCGCGCTCATGCCGGCCAGGAGTGGAAAGGCGCAGTCCTCGAGCTCCATCATCACCCCCTTGAGTGCCTGCTGGGCGCGTTCATCGGGAATCTCGAGCAATTGCAGGATCACGGGCTGGTCCGGGCCAAGCATGGCACCCGAAGCGATGCGAAAAAGCAATGCATAGCCGATCTGGCCAGCGGCTCCGGTGACAGCAACACGCATGGCGGGTTTGGTCATGGTTTTCTCCGATTGAATGAGGGGGTTGGCCGGAAGGCGCGAAAAAGGATAGTGTATTCCACTATTGTTCGTCAAGGGTCTTATATCTTATATAAGACAGAAGAGTGTTGGACAGTAGGGGTCCAAAGTGCGAAAATGCCGTGTCTTCAGCCTGCCAGAGGGTTGCGCTGCCGCACTGCTCACTCCATGTCCGAAACCGCATTGATCGACCGTTCACAACCACCTGGCCGCCCTGCCCATGGCGCTGCCTTCAGTCCACTGTATCAGCAGATCAAGGGGCTCATTCTGCAGGGCCTCGATCGCGGCGAATGGAAGCCCGGCGAGGCCATCCCCAGTGAACTCGATCTGGCGGCACGATTCCAGGTCAGCCAGGGTACCGTGCGCAAGGCCATCGACGATCTGGCGGCCGATAATCTCCTGATCCGGCGCCAGGGCAAGGGCACCTTCGTCGCCACGCACAGCGAGCCCAGGGTGCGCTACCGTTTCCTGCGCCTGGCACCCGATGACGGCCATCAGCCGGTAGCGAGCAACCGGCTGCTCGATTGTCGCCGCCTGCGCGCCAGTGCCGACGTGGCCATGGCGCTCGAACTGCGCCCGGGCGATGCCGTGGTCAACCTGCGCCGGGTGCTGTCCTTCAATGACATCCCCACGATTTTCGACGATATCTGGCTGCCCGGCAGCATTTTCAAGGGTCTTGCCCTCGAATCCCTGTTGCGCTTCCAGGGTCCGGTGTATGCTTTCTTTGAAACCGAATTTGGCGTCAGCATGGTGCGCGCCGAAGAAAAATTGCGTGCGGTCGCAGCCGACCCGGCCTTGTCCGACTACCTTCGGGTCCCGCCTGGCAGCCCCCTGTTGCAGGTCGAGCGGGTCGCCTATACCTATGGCGATCGCCCCATGGAATTGCGCAGAGGCCACTATGTCACTGAGCATCACCATTACCGCAACAGTTTGAATTGAGCGCCGGATGCGTCAAAATACCGGATGCCGAACCGCTTTGTCTTTTCCATTACCTACGAGGCCATCATGTCTGACTCAGTCACCAAGCCGCGCCCGCAGTTCCGCAACCTGGGGTTGAAGGATCTGCTGTTCGGCATCAAGCAGCCACCCGCTGCGCAGGCGTCCATCCTGCACCGCATCAGCGGCGCCCTGCTGTTCCTGGCCCTGCCCGTCGTTCTGGTGCCTTTGTTCGCACAAAGCGTGCAATCGCCCGACACCTTCGCCAGCATGCAGGCCTGGGTCGCCAACCCGCTGTGCAAGCTGGTGCTGCTGGTGCTCATGTGGGGATATTTCCATCATTTCTGTGCCGGCATCCGCTATCTCACGCTCGATCTGCACATGGGGGTCGATCGTGAAGCCTCACAACGCTCGGGGGCCGTGGTCATCGGTGTGGCGCTGGTGCTCACGGTCATCTTCGGACTGAAACTTTTTGGAGCCTGGTAATGGGTCACGAACGCATTGGTCGCCGGCGCCTGGTGGTGGGCGCACACTATGGCACGCGGGATTTCATCGTCCAGCGGGCCACTGCCGTCATCATGGCGGTCTATACCCTCATATTGGTCCTGTATGCGGTGTTCGTCCCGCAACTGGATTTCGAATCCTGGCGTGCCTTCTTCACATTCACGGTGGGTACCCTGCCGCTGGGTCAGCTGCTGGCCACATTGGCTTTTCTTTCCCTGGCCTGGCACGCCTGGATCGGGGTCCGCGACATCTGGATGGACTATGCCCATTCCGATGGTCTGCGCCTGTTCCTGCAAGTCCTGACGGCGTTGTGGCTGGTGGCCGCCGTGGTCTTCTTTGGTCAAGTTCTCTGGAGTCTCTAACGTGACAGCTGTCAAGAAATCACTCCCTCGCCGCCAGTACGATGTCGTGGTGGTGGGCGCCGGCGGGGCCGGTCTGCGCTGCGCGCTGCAGTTATCCCAGGCCGGCCTGTCGGTGGCCGTGCTCTCCAAGGTCTTTCCGACCCGCTCGCATACCGTGGCAGCCCAGGGTGGCATCAGCGCCTCGATCGGCAACATGAGCGAAGACCATTGGCAATGGCACATGTACGACACGATCAAGGGGTCCGACTGGCTGGGCGACCAGGACGCCATCGAGTTCATGGTGCGCGAGGCACCCAGCGTGGTCTACGAACTCGAGCACTTCGGCATGCCCTTCGATCGCAATCCCGACGGCACGATTTACCAGCGCCCTTTCGGCGGCCATACCTCGCACTTCGGCGAAACCCCTGTGCAGCGGGCCTGTGCGGCGGCCGACCGCACCGGCCATGCCATGCTGCATACACTCTATCAGCGCAATGTGGCCGCCCACACGCAATTCTTCGTCGAATGGATGGCGCTCGATCTGCTGCGCAACAATGCGGGCGATATCCTGGGCGTCACGGCGCTCGAAATGGAAACCGGCGAGATCTATGTGCTTGAAGCCAAGCATACAGTGCTGGCCACCGGCGGCTCGGGGCGCATCTGGGCATCCACCACGAACGCCTTCATCAATACGGGCGATGGTCTGGGCATGGCCGCGCGTGCCGGCATCCCGCTGCAGGATCTGGAATTCTGGCAGTTTCATCCGACCGGGGTCGCGGGTGCGGGGGTGTTGATCACCGAAGGCGTGCGCGGTGAGGGCGGTTTCCTGCTCAACAAGGACGGCGAGCGCTTCATGGAGCGCTATGCGCCGCACCTCAAGGATCTGGCGCCACGCGACTTCGTCTCGCGCTCGATGGATCAGGAAATCAAGGAAGGCCGTGGCTGCGGCGATGGCAGCTACGTGCTGCTCAAGCTCGATCACCTGGGCGCCGAGACCATCATGAAGCGGCTGCCAGCCATCCGCGAATTGGCCATCAAATTTGCCAACGTAGACCCCATCAAGGATCCGATCCCGGTGGTACCGACCATTCACTACCAGATGGGCGGCATACCGGCCAATTACCATGGTCAGGTCCTTACGCGCGTCAACGGCGAAGAGCAGATCGTCAAGGGCCTGTATGCCATCGGCGAATGCGCGGCCACATCGGTGCACGGGGCCAATCGCCTGGGTACCAACTCCTTGCTGGACATCGTGGTGTTCGGCCGCTCGGCGGGCAACTTCATCGTCAATCAGCATCCCGAGCGCCAGCACGAACATGAACCCTTGCCCGATACCGACATCGAAGCCTCGCTCGATCGGGTCAACCGCCTCGAGGCGCGTACATCGGGTGAACGGACCCAGGATGTGATCCACAAGATGCAGGTGGCCATGCAAGGGCATTGCGGTGTCTTCCGCACACTGGATGTGCTCAAAGAGGGCGAGAAGGTGATCGCCGACATGGTGTCCGAGGTGGATTCGGTGTATTACGCCGACAAGTCCAAGGTCTTCAACACGGCGCGCATCGAGGCACTCGAGCTCACCAACATGATCGAAGTCGCGCGGGCAACCACCCGGTCGGCGGCCAATCGCCTCGAGTCGCGCGGGGCGCATGCCCTGGACGATTACCCCGAGCGTGATGACGAGAACTGGCTCAGGCATACGTTGTGGTTCTCGCCCGACGACCGGCTCGACTACGCGCCGGTACGCATGAAGCCGCTCACGGTGGACACCATCGCACCCAAGCCGCGCACCTTCTGACTGGATATTGCCATGAGTGAAAAACGTACCATGAAATTCGAGATCTACCGTTACGACCCCGACAAGGACGAGCGGCCCTACATGCAGAAGATCGAGGTCGAGCTGCAGCCTACCGACAAGATGCTGCTCGATGCCATCCTGCGCATCAAGAACGAGGTCGATGACAGCCTCGCCTTGCGGCGTTCCTGCCGCGAAGGGGTCTGTGGCTCGGATGCCATCAACATCAATGGCAAGAATGGTCTGGCCTGCACCACCAATCTGCGCACCCTCAAAGAGCCCATCGTGCTCAAGCCCCTGCCGGGGCTGCCCGTGGTGCGCGACCTGATCGTCGACATGACGTTCTTCTTCGATCAATACCACTCGATCAAGCCATTTCTCATCAACGATACCCCGCCGCCCGAGAAAGAGCGTCTGCAGTCGCCCGAAGAGCGCGAGGAACTCAACGGCCTGTATGAATGCATCCTGTGTGGCTGCTGTTCCACGGCCTGCCCGTCGTTCTGGTGGAACCCCGACAAATTCGTGGGGCCAGCCGGCCTGCTGCAGGCCTATCGCTTCATTGCCGATTCCCGCGATGACGCGACGGCCGAACGCCTCGACGACCTCGAGGATCCCTATCGCCTGTTCCGCTGCCACACCATCATGAATTGCACCGATGTCTGTCCGAAGGGCCTGAACCCATCGCTGGCCATCAGCAAGATCAAGGAAATGCTCGTGCGCCGTACGGTCTGAGGGGCCGGCATGTCCGATTCGTTGTCTGAACTCGCGCGCGCGCGCCTGCGCTGGCGCGCGCGCCGCGGCCTGCTGGAAAACGATCTCATTCTCACGCGTTTTCTCGATGCCTTCGAGGCCCGCCTGACCGAAGCCGACGTGCAGGCCCTGACACAGTTGTTCGAAATGGACGACAATGCCTTGCTCGATGTGCTCCTGGGGCGCGCGGATCTTTCGGGCGTCTGGGACCAGCCGGATATCCGGCGTCTTGTCGGGCAGATGAAGTCGCTGTAATTACAAAGGAAACCCCCATGCAGTTATCCGATAGCAAAGCCACCCTGGCGTTTACCGATGGCCGACCCTCTGTTGAGTTTCCCATCTATCAGGGGACGATAGGCCCCGAAGTGATCGACATCCGCAAGCTGTACGGCCAGACCGGCATGTTCACCTATGATCCGGGGTTCATGGCAACGGCGTCATGCGAGTCGGCCATTACGTTCATCGATGGTGAAAAAGGCAAGTTGCTCTATCGCGGCTATCCAATCGACCAGCTTGCGCATCATTGCGATTTTCTTTCGGTCGCCTACTTGATCATGAATGGTGAACTGCCCACTGCACAGCAGAAAGGCGAGTTCGATCATCTGGTCACGCATCACACGCTGGTGCACGAACAGATGCACACCTTTCTGCAGGGGTTCCGCCGCGATGCCCATCCGATGGCTGTCCTGACGGGGCTGGTGGGCGCGCTGTCGGCTTTCTACCATGATTCCACCGACATCACCAATCCGCGGCACCGCGAGGTCTCGGCAATTCGCCTGATTGCCAAGATGCCCACGCTGATCGCCATGGCTTACAAGCATTCGGTCGGGCAGCCCTTCATCTATCCGCAGAACGACCTGTCCTATACGGGTAATTTCCTGCGCATGATGTTTGCCACACCCTGCGATGAGTACGTCGTCAACGACGTGGTCGAGCGTGCGCTGGATCGCATCTTCATCCTGCATGCAGACCATGAACAGAACGCCTCGACGTCCACGGTACGCCTGTGCGGCTCATCGGGCACCAATCCGTTTGCGGCGATTGCTGCCGGGGTCGCGTGCCTGTGGGGGCCGGCGCATGGCGGGGCCAATGAGGCCTGCCTGAACATGCTCGAACACCTGCTGGCCAACGGTGGGGTCGAGAAGGTCGGGCAGTTCATGGAGCAGGTCAAGGACAAAACCTCGGGGGTCCGCTTGATGGGCTTTGGCCATCGGGTCTACAAGAACTACGACCCGCGCGCCAAGCTCATGCAGGAAACCTGCCGCGAAGTGCTCGACGCCCTGGGCCTGCAGGACGATCCGCTCTTCAAACTGGCGATGGAGCTCGAGCGCATCGCCCTCGAAGACCCCTATTTCGTCGAGCGCAAGCTGTACCCGAACGTGGATTTCTATTCGGGGATCGTGCAACGCGCCATCGGCATTCCAACGTCGCTGTTCACCGCAATCTTCGCCCTGGCGCGTACCGTGGGCTGGATTGCGCAATGGAACGAGATGCTCTCCGACCCCGACTACAAGATCGGCCGGCCGCGCCAGCTGTACTCGGGTTCTGTCGAGCGCGACGTGAAATAGCCTTTCACGCGGTATCCTTGATCAACAGACGGTCCGGTCTCGTACCGGCAACCCGCTTTGCCGGTGCCCTGATGCTGGGGCTGCTGGTCCTGGGTACCACACTGTGGCTCGCGCTGTGGCAGCCCTGGCTGGGTCTGGGCCTGTCCTGGGATCAGGCTGCCGGCGCCGTGCGGGTAACCGCCAGTCGCGGGCCAGCTGCTGGCGTCCCTGTGGGCACGCTGCTCACTGCAGCCGAGGGCGGTGCGCACAGGCACCACTTCGAGGCGCTCGATCTGATCATCGAGCCTGATGGCAATCTGGCCAATTACACGGAATACCGCCGATTTTTGCAGAACCAGGGGCTGTTGGCGCTGATTCAGGCGGATTCCCGATTCAGGCTGCTCACGGTGCAAGGGCAGCACATACCGCTTGTGCAGGGGGCATACCGGCCGGTATGGGATCTTCCCGCTGATTTCTGGGTGCAATGGGCGGTCGGGCTTTCTGCCTGGATGATCGCCGCCGGCGTCTGGGCGTTTCGGCCGCACAATGTGGCCGCACGCTATCTGCTGCTCAACGGGGCCACTGTGCTCATGTTTGCACCGGGGGCCGCCGTCTACACCACGCGCGAGCTGGCCATCCCGCTCTCCGAGCTGCTGCTTCTGAAGACCATGAACTTTGGCGGCGGCTTGTTGTTCTGCGGCAGTATGGTGGCGCTCTTGCTGGTGTATCCGCGGCGTATCGGCAGGCGGGGGCTGGGGCCCCTGATCATCGGCGCCTATGCGGCCTGGTTTCTGTTGCAGGCGCAGGGGGTGTTCGAGTCGATGATGCTGGCGCGCCGGGTACCCGTGTTCCTGGCCTTGCTGGCGGTGACGGCGCTGGCTGCCGTCCAGTGGGTGCGCTCTGACCGCGACCCGGTGGCACGGGCCGCGCTGCGCTGGTTTCTGCTTTCCTGGCTGGTCGGCATCGGCCTGTTCGTCCTGCTCATCATGGTGCCTCAGCTGATCGAGGTCGACACCGGCTCGCTTCAAGGGTACAGCTTTCTGCTGTTTCTGGTGATCTATGGCGGAGTGGCGCTGGGTATTCTGCGTTTCCGTCTGTTCGACCTCGGCTTGTGGTGGTTCCGGGTGCTCGGCTGGATCGTGGGTGCACTGGTTCTGGTCGCGCTCGACCTGTTGTTCCTGTACCAGATGCAATGGGCCGCCGAATGGTCGCTGAGCCTGGCTTTGTTGGTATGCGCCCTGTTGTGGTGTAACCGGTCAGCCAGAGGCGTCATTCCCTGGCCTTGTTTCACGAGCGAGACTACTCGTCATGATCAACAGGGCGGGAGGTCCGGGCGATGGACAGACAGAGAACAGACAAGCAGCGGCGCA
>NZ_JBAYPG010000002.1:0-202426 GCF_041677825.1 Castellaniella sp. | reverse complement strand
CCGGGGACCAGGACGTATCAACCGCATCGAGGGCGCGGTGCTGCTGGTCTGTTACATGGGCTATACGGTCTACCTGATCAGCACGGTTTTTGGCGGGCAGGCATAGGTCAATTCGATTCCCGTTTTGGGAACCGAACCGGCGTCCGAAAACTGGATTCGAAGTTGTTGCTGCTCGACGACAGGTATCCGGTTTTACTGCAAACCCGTAACCCTCGTCCGGTGCCGGGAAATCAGGGGAGAAATTCGTTTCTCTGGTCGGGTTGGTGGGAAATGGTTGTGCGAGATGACTTCGGTGTTTATTATCAAGGAGTTACGAGGAGCGCGGGCTTTGAGACTGTTTTGTGGTAGGTCTGCGTTCCCTCCACCAGCTTTCTTTTTAAAATCAATAACTTGCTTGCGATTCTGGCGTGTCATTGTTTCGGGGTTATTCGGGGTGGTTTCAGCCTCAGAATGACACGATAAATGACACGCTTTTTATTGGGTGGCCGAGAATTTTTCCTCGGCCCGGCTGCCTGCCTGGTCATCGGCGGACGGCATCCATTTTCCATAGACCCGGATGATCATGGCCCAGTTGCTGTGGCCCATCTGTCGCGCCACCCACATAGGGTGCTCCCCAGCCGACAGCATCATGGATGCATAGGTGTGGCGCGTTTGATAGGGACGCCGGTATCGCACCTGCGCCTGGCGCAACGGTCTTACCCAGTATTTCCTGATTTCTTGGTCGCCAGTCCATTGCGTTCCCTTGATGGGATGCGCGAAGACAGGGCCTCCGGTGAGTGAATCGCCCCGGGGAATCGCGGAGCCTGTTTTACTTTAACCAAACAGGCTCCGCGATTCCCGGGGCGATTCACGTCACTATCGGCGGGGCCATCAAACTGACCGGGGCCAGCCGCAAGACGCTGAAGCAGCACTTCCGGGCGCTGGTCGAGCGCGGCACGCTTGATCAGCACGGCAGTGGCCGTGGAGTTTGGTATGGCTTGCGCTGAGGGCTGCGGGTTTCCTTGCCGGAGCGCGCGGTGTATTGCACCGCAGTTCGCCTCAAAGTCCGCCTGCGCACACAAGAGTGGTGCCGGTGACATATGAAGCTGCTGGAGAGGCCAGCCAAATAATGGCCTCGGCTATTTCTGCAGGTTCCGCCAGTCGGCCCAGGGGTATTCTGGGCGCGATACGAGCGGGCCGGTCGGGCTCGCCCGCTGTGGCGTGTATTTCGGTCAGGGTGCTGCCCGGTGCCAGCCCGCAGACGCGAATGCCCTGTGGCGCGACCTCTTTGGCCAGGCCCGCAGTGAAAGCCTCCAGCGCAGCCTTGCTGGCGGCATAGTGTACATACTCGCCTGGACTGCCGGTACGCGCCGCGATGGAAGAGATGTTCACGATCACACCGCGCACGCCATGTCGAGAAAAGCTGGCGAGTGCTTCACGGGCGCACTGCATGGCACCCAGCACATTGACTCGGAATACCTGCTCGATGATTGCTTCTTCGGTTTTCTCGAAAGGCCCAATAGGCCCGGTGATACCGGCATTGTTGATCAGACCGTGCAGCGGGCCCACTCGATCCTCGATGAACGCAAACATGCGGCCTATCTCTTTGGTGCAGCCGATATCGGCCTGGATGGTGTAGGCCGTGCGCCTCAATCCCCGGATCTGATCTGCCACGGCTTCTACCGCATCGCGGTGACGAGAATAGTTCAGGACGACGCCATATCCTGCACGAGCAGCTGCCATGGCAGTGGCCGCGCCAATGCCGCGACTTGCACCGGTAATCAGCAGTGTATCGGATCGATGGTGTTCGGACTTGGTCATGGTTGTGGTTATGGTGATTCATTGTGGCAGGACGAGCCTGGCAGATCGGATAATGCCGCGTGCGGGCATGCGATAAGGTCCGTGACGCCCATATCATGGCCCAACTGCGCCAGCAATGTCGTGACTTGCCCACGGTGGTGCGTCTGGTGATTGAATAGGTGCAACAGGATTGCGTCCAATGTCCGGGTGGTTTCGTGGCCTTGTGAAATAGAGCGATAAGTCACGGCACGGTCGAGGTCGGCAGGTTGCAGCGCGGATATGGTCCGGCAGATGGCAAGATCGGTCAGATGGCGCTGTCGTGCCAGTTCGGGGAACTCGGCAAAGAGCTGCTGAGACAGAGAATGAACCGGAAAAGGCTGGTTCGCAAGCCGTCCGAGCCATACGCGATCGCTCAGAATAATGTGGTTCAGTGTGGCATGGATACTGCCGAAGAAGGCCTTCATGTCGAGATGGAGCTCGTCGTCGCTCAATTTGGCGCAGGTTTGATACAACCTGTCATTCATCCATTGATTGTAGTGAGCCATCAAGACGTATAGGCGTAGATCTCGCATTGCAGTCCTTTATATGAGGTCCAGTACGTTCATATGTCAGTAGCCTGGAGGCATGAGCTTCAGGCGCCCCGGGTAGCCTTGTGGCAGCCGGGCGTGGCGCAACCACTCCAGCGCGTACGGCCACAGTACATCCTGGAAGCGATCGTGAAAAAATGCAAAATGCCCAATCGCATCCAGACCAAAATCGGTCGGTCTGAGCCGCAGGTGAAGGCGTTCGCTGACGCTGTAATATCGCAGCAACCTGTCCAGGGCGGCTTCGGTGCCATAAGGGTCGTCTTCGACTCCCAGCGCCAAGATCGGAGCGCTGACTGTTTTGAAATTACGGGCAAGCTCAAGCGCCAGGGACTGGCCACCCGCAGTCCGGATGCCTTTGCGCACGGAATCTTCGAAGCGGGCCGCCATGCGGGCCCAGTCCAGAGCGACGCCTTGGGGCGTGTCTTCCATCCAACCCAATCTCCGGGCTGGCACATGGCCCAGCAGTACTGCCAGGCAGGGCATCAGGATGTGCCACTTGAGGAACATGATGGGGCGTTTTTCGGGTTGATAATCCCGCCAGTACGCAAACTGGGCACCCATGGTGAAGATTCGGCGCACACTGTGTGCGGATTCAGCCAGACCAATCACGAAGCCGCCGATGGAGTGCCCGATCACGTCGATAGGCTGACCAGGGAAATTGTGCGACACGTACCGCAACACCCCTTCGAAGTCATGCTGTCCCCAATCGATCCAGTCAGCCCGGAATCTGCGCAGGCAACCGGGATGTGACTCGCCAATGCCGCGGTAGTCGTAAGTAATGACATCCCAGCCATGATCATGTAGATACTGCGCGAAGCGCGAGTAATAGCGGCAGCGCACCGAGGTGGCGCAATTGATGATGGCAACGGGCTGCAGATTGGAAATGGGGTTGCGCCACTGGAAGCCTCCCAGTGGATAGCCGTCGGATGCGGGGATGTGGATGGATTCAGGCATGATGGTCTTCAGGATTGGCCAGCATGATCGTTCTGAGCATCGTGCCGATTTGCTGGATGGCCCATTCGGTTCGGGATGAAAACGCTGAGGCATGACTCAGGCGCATGCAGTTACGGTATTTTCCGCTGGCCGAAAAAATGGTTCCGTATGCGATGGCGATACTGTGTTCACGCAGCATGGGATCCAACGCCAGGGTGTCGCAAGCGTCAGGCAGTTCGATCCATAAGGTAAATCCGCCCTGCGGGTGGCTGATGCGTGTTCCCGAAGGAAAATAGCGGCGCACCCACTCACTCATGATATCCCGCTGCCTTTGATACTGACGTCGCATACGGCGCAGGTGCACTGGATAATGGCCGCCACCGAGGAATTTGGCGACGGCTATCTGGGGCAGAGGCGCTGTGGGCCCGGAACTGGTGAATTTGATGCGCAGTACTTTGTCGAAATAGCGGCCAGGAGCAATCCATCCGATCCGGAGGCCGGGTGCCAAAGTTTTGGAAAAGGAGCTGCACAGCAGAACTCTGCCCTCGTGGTCGAGCGCCTTGAGTGCGTGTGGCCTGGGCCAGCAATAGGCCAGATCGCCATAGATATCGTCTTCGATGATCGGGATATCGAAGCGTTGCGCCAGTTGTAGCAATTTCAGTTTGCGGTGTTCCGGCATGATATAGCCCAGGGGATTGCTTGCATTGGGGATCAGCTGGATCGCTTTGACTGGCCATTGCTCCAGGGCAAGTTCCAGTGCCTCGAGACTGATGCCCTGGATCGGATCCGAAGGGATCTCGAAGACCTGCAGCCCGTTTTCCTTCAAGATCTGCATCATCCCGTGATAGCTGGGCGAGGCAATGGCCACGATGTCGCCTGGCGCGCACAGTGCCCGTACTGCACAGGACAGCGCTTCCTGGCAGCCCGTGGTCACGATCAGCGCATCCGGCGAGAGGCGATAGCCTGCTTCGACAGCCAGGCGAGCCAGTTCCTCGCGCAGGGCTCGAACCCCCTGAATATCGTTGTAATGCAGACTGGGGATGCCAGCATGCCGTCCTTCTCGGGCAAGCGCGATCTGCAGCGGGCGCAGGCTTGGGGTTTCGACATCCGGCATGCCTCGTCCAAGCTGCACGGTCTCGCTTGCGGATTCCAGTTCAAGAAGGTCCTGCACCTGCCCCCATTCCGACAGATCGACGGGCCGTGGGTCGGGGCTGACCATGCTGGGCAGCGCCGACGGGCGCAGGGTGGCTGGGACGTACCAGCCTGATCGTGGGCGGGCCTGCGCCAGTCCGGCAACCTCCAGCCAACGGTAAGCCTGCTGGACAGTAGTCAGGCTGACCCTGTATTCCGTGCTGAGTTCGCGCACTGAAGGCAGGCGCGCACCGGAGTTGTACGCCCCTTGTTCGATGCGGCTGCCCAGCGCGTTGGCGAGATCCAGATAGCGGCTCATGGCATGACACGATTGAAAACATACAGGGATGCGATGACTGTCACTTTAAAACGCCTGATTGAAAGCGGGAAGATACAGATCAGATCAATTTCCATGATTCAGATCAATCTTGAGCGCGCCTGTATGGCAATCAAGAAAGATCGCTGTGTATTCAAACGAAATGGCTCTTCCATCAAGATATTCGTATCGGCTCTCTGTCTCCATCGTTTGGCCAATGGGGCGAGTGTCAATGCAAATTACTGTCGATATGAGAGACCGTTCATGCCGGAACATTCAACTCTGACACCTCCTGCACGCTGGGCGATTGTGCTTGCCGGTGGGATCCTGATGGGGTTGTCATTGGGAGTGCGCCATACCCAAGGGCTGTTCATGCAGTCGGTCAGCGCCAGCCTGGGGTGGTCATTGGAAACCTATGGATTCGCGCTGGCTTTGCAGAACCTCGTCTGGGGGCTGACGCAGCCGGTGACCGGGTGGATTGCAGATCGCTTTGGTGCTGCCAAAGTGCTGTGCGCCGGTATCCTGACCTATGCGCTGGGGCTGTATCTGGTGGCTAGGTCTCAGGTGCCGGCCAATTTGATCCTGAGCAATGGCGTATTGATCGGCACTGCGCTTTCCGGTATGGCCTTTGGCACGGTCTATGGTGCCCTATCACGTATTTTCGAAGCGCAGCAGCGCAGTTGGGCGCTGGCTGTGGCTGGTGCAGTGGGCGGGCTCGGGCAGTTCTGCCTGGTTCCTTTCGTTCAGTATCTGTTATCCCATGTTGGCTGGCGGCATGCTGCCGTGATCCTGAGTCTGATGGTTCTTGCTGCGTTGCCGCTGGCGCTCGTCCTGCGCGCCCGTCCACAAGCAGATGCAGTGGCTGCGGGCATGCACATCGGCGCGTCCATTCGGGATGCGATGCATCACCGAGGCTTTTGGCTGCTGAATCTGGGGTTCTTCACCTGTGGCTTTCAACTGGCATTCATTGCCACCTATCTGCCCTCTTATCTGCTTGCGCAGGGCCTGAGTCTGCAACAGGCGGGCACGGCCCTGGCGCTGATCGCCCTGGCCAATGTGCCGGGTACATACTTCTGCAGCCGCTCTACCGGGATATGGCGCGCCAAGCATCTGCTGGTGGGACTCTATTCGCTGCGTGTCATTGCGCTGCTACTGTTTCTGGGCATGAGAGTGACTGTCGCAGGCACCTACGCTTTTGCACTGATCCTGGGCTTTCTGTGGTTGGGCACAGCCCCGATGACCAATGAACTGGTGCTGCGGATCTTCGGCCTGCGCTATATCGCTACCTTGTTCGGCATTGTCTTTCTTGGCCATCAGGTGGGCGGGTTCTTCAGCGTATGGCTGGGCGCCTGGGTGTATGAACGAACGCAGTCCTACGACTGGCTCTGGGCAGCCACCCTCGCCGTTGGCTGTTTTTCGGCAATCATCCATGGTTTGATCGATGATACGCCGGTTGTGCAGTCCACGGGCGCTCGTTTGAAAGTGGTGCCCTCATGAGCCTGGTCGCAAGTCTGCGTACTTGTGCAAAGGTTCTGGCAGCCTTGTCAGTGGCCTGGGCCTTGATCCAGGTGTTTGAAAGCTGGCTGGATATTGACCTGCTGATGAATCTGACATGGGGAACTTACGGTTGTGGATGAAGTGGCGCCCTGTCAGCGACCGGCCAGCAGACGCTGCAGGGATCCCCTTCCTTTGCACCCCTGGATGCCGAGCATCAGTGAGAGAGGAAGGAGGATGTCAAGCGTTGGAAAAGGCCTACGGCCACATCGGCCACAATCCGGCTATGGGCTCTCCGCGCCATGCCCACCAATTCAACCTGCGGGGCCTGCCCACATGGTCGCTGACGTTCAATCGTAGAGGGGTCAGTTTCAGGTGTCGCTTGACTGGATGATGGCCAAGATCAGAAACGTGTTGTCAGGACATTGTCCGGACGGCTACAATAAAGGCACCCAAGATCAGTCCGGAGGGGCACCATGAGCACCCTGAATCTTTCCAAGACCGAACGCATTGACGTTCGTGCCAGCGCGCCAGTCAAGCAACTGCTACAGGAAGCCGCACGCGCCTGCCACAAGAACGTGAGTGAGTTCCTGCTCGACGCGGGCGTGACGGCAGCCGCGCAGACGCTGGCGGATCGTCGCCAGTTCGTGCTGGACGACATGCAGTGGCAGGACTTCCAGGATGCGTTGGACCGCCCGGTGCAAGGCAAGCCACGCCTGAAAAAATTGCTGCGTGAGCCCGGGGTTCTGGATTGAGCAGTGCTTACTCCCCCGTTCGCAAGCTGGCTGCAACCGATCAGGTCGATGCGTTCGACTGCGGCCAGGCCGCGCTGAACCAGTTCCTGCAGCGCTACGCGCTGGTCAATCAAAAGGCCAATAGCACGCAGACCTATGTCTGCTGCAAGGGTGATGTGGTGGTCGGCTTCTACAGCCTCGCCGTCGGCAGTGTCGATCCGCAGGCCGCGCCATCGCGGGTGATGAAGGGGCTGGCGCGTCACCCGGTGCCTGTCATGATCCTGGCCCGGCTCGCCGTGGACAAGGCGCATCAGCGTAAAGGTCTGGGCCAGGCCTTGCTCAAGGACGCCCTGCTGCGTACCGCACAGGCTGCCGACATCGCTGGCATTCGCTGCCTGTTGGTGCATGCCAAGGATGACGCAGCGCGGCAGTGGTACCAATCGTGGGAATTCGAGCCCAGTCCGACTGATCTGTACCATCTGTTCCTGATGCTCAAGGATCTCAAAGGCATGTTGACCTGAGGTGGTGTCCCCACCTCAGAGTCCGCCTCTTTCCGCACGAACCCGCAGGAGCCCTCACCAGCTCGCACGGCCCAATGCCAATCCGTTGATTTTCAACAAACTGCTTGATCAGTCCGCGCTTGCGGACTACGGACTTTCTGTTGGCCCGAAATCTGTCTCACCCAGACGGTCGCCGGTGCCGTCACATTGCAAATCGCTGGTACTTGTCGATAACTACCGACGAAACGGAACATCTCAGCCGGCACTGACCTGCGTCGCAACCGTCCTGGTCGACGTTGCGAGGCACGACTCCTCGTAGGCCTCGATGTCGACCTGCCGGCAGAGCACCCGGCCGCAGAGCTTCAGGAACTTGGGCCCGAGTCCCTCGCTGCGCCAGCGCTCCAGGGTGGTCTCTGCAATGACAGGCTGCAACTGTTCGGGGTGCGCGGCGATGCCCCGCTCGAGGAAATCCAGAATAACCTTCGCGGATGAGCTGATGACGGCAGTTTCCGCGTCGCCTGCGTCTTTCTTCATGCGTGCTCCCCGGTTGGAGCATCCTCCAACATATAGCTTGTACTGCGTCCGCCCGCATCCGATTTCCGCAGAACACCCCGTGCAAGCAGATCGTTGATGTCACGCAGGGCTGTGTCGGGCGAGCACTTGGCAATGGCCGCCCACTTGCTGCTGGTGAGCTTGCCTTCAAAGCCATCGTGCAGCTTGTTCAGCAACTTCACCTGTCGCTCGTTGAGTGGCGTGGTTGCCCAACGCTGCCAAAACTGTGCCTTGGCCAGCACGGGATCGAGTGTGCGCTGCGCCTGGTCGACGGCGCGATGGAGGATATCGAGGAACCACGCGAGCCATTCAGTGACGTCCAGCGACCGCTTTTGCGTCCTCTCCAGGATGTCATAGTAGGCCTTGCGCTCGCGCTGGAGCTGCGCCGACAAACTGTAGAATCGCTGCGGGCTGCCATCGGCGCGAGCCAGCAGCAGGTCGCCGATGGCCCGGGCGATACGACCGTTGCCGTCGCCGAACGGGTGCAACGTGACGAACCATAGGTGGCCGAGACCGGCCTTGAGCAGCGGCGGTTCGTTCGACGCCCCATTCAGCCAGTCGACGAAGCGGCTGGTTTCGGCATCGAGACAATCAGCGGCCGGCGCCTGGAAATGCACTCGCTGGCGACCGATGGGGCCGGATACCACCTGCATCGGGCCACTGGCATCATCGCGCCAACTACCGACCTTGATCCTGGAAAGGCCGGAGTAGCCGGTGGGAAACAGTGCGGCATGCCAGCCGAACAGACGCTCCTGTGTTACCGGTGCCTGGCAGTTGGCTGTGGCATCCAGCACCATCTCGACCACGCCCTCGACGTGCCGATCGACCGGCGCAAGCGCGCCGATGTCCGCGCCCAGCCTGCGTGCGATGGACGAACGCACGGATTCGACGTTGAGCTGCTCGCCCTCGATCTCGCTGGTTTTGACCACGTCCTCGGTCAGTGCTGCAAGGCTCGCCTGATTGCGCAGCGCCATGCCGACATCAGCCAGGCGCCCCATCAACAGCCCCTGGGCACGGCTGACCTCAGCCATCGGACCGGCCAGCGCAGCCAGATCGAAGCGCCAGTTCGGCCAGTCGCAGGCCTGCCAGATGTATTTGTAATCGCCGCTATTCATGCGGAGATTATGAGTCACAATCTCCGCATTCGCAAGTTATTCTCCGCAGATAGTGCGGCGATAGAGGGCGATATTCCCTGCACGACTGGCTGCTTGGTGCCGGAATAGGTGCAATCAGCGGTACCCCCAGGCCAGCGCCAACTGGATGGAGGTCGGCGACACGTCCCACGGTCTGACCGGCGCTGTTCCGCCCGGGAGCCAAGCGATATGTGGCGCTGACCCATTCGCCGCAAAGAGGAAGTCGTGGCGCAGTTCAGAAAACCGCAGCAAATGGGGCGTAAATGGGTGTCAATTTGGAATTAGGGGCGGTTTATTTCCCGACCGGGAAATAAGAAATTGGACCATGCTCCAAGTACATAAAACATTCTCGATCGGGAAATATCTCTTGCACTTAGTCCAGTTGTGGCTAATAATTGCTCGATCGGGAAATTAAACAGGCCATGACATCCATTCGATCGCCTCAACAACTCGGCAATGCACTGCGTGCCGCTCGCAAGCAGCTCAGGCTGACCCAGCCCCAGTTGGCGCTGGCGGCTGGGGTGGGTGTGCGCTTCATTGTCGACCTTGAAGCAGGCAAGCGCACCTTGCGGCTGGAAAATGTGCTGCGAGTTATCGATGCCCTGGGCGGTGAAATCCATTTGAGTGGGTTGCCGTCAGTTGTGTCCGACGATCAGCGAGAGGATGACGGCCATGGCACATGAGTTGGACGTCTGGCTTTTCGCAGATCGTGTCGGCACGTTGGCGCTGGTCGATGGGCGGCTAAGCTTTTACTACGCACCCGGTTGGCTGGCACACAAAGACGCCGTTGCCTTGTCCATCTTGCTGCCCCTGCAAGCGCAGCCGTTCGATGATCGCAAAACGCGCCCCTTCTTTGCAGGCCTACTGCCCGAAGGGCGGATGCGCCGCCTGATTGCGCAGCAGTTTCAGGTGTCTGGCCAGAACGACTTTGCGCTGCTGGACCACATCGGCGGCGAATGCGCCGGGGCCGTGACGTTCCATGAGCCGGGACAGGCCCTGCCTGTGCCGAACCGCAGCGATGACATTCAATGGCTGAGCAACGAGGACGTCGTTGCCATTTTGGATGAATTAACGCATCGGCCTATGTTGGCAGGCAAAGGCGGCTTGCGGCTTTCCTTGGCTGGTGCCCAAGACAAGTTGCCCGTGGTTTTTGATGGTGCGCGTATCGGGCTGCCCCGGGGCGGCACGCCCAGCTCTCACATCCTGAAACCGGCCATCCACGCCGCCCCCGACAGCGTGATCAATGAGGGATTTTGCATGGCGCTGGCTGAGGCGATGCAGCTTGCGCCGGCCAAATCAAAAATTCATCGTGTGCTAGATCGCTCATTTTTGCTGGTTGAGCGTTACGACCGGCTGATCGATACGCAGGGGCACTGGCAACGCTTGCATCAAGAGGACTTTTGCCAGGCGCTGGGCGTGGTGCCCGAACTGAAGTACCAGAATGAAGGGGGCCCAGATCTGGCGCAGTGTTTTGAGCTGGTGCGCAGTGTGACCAGGCCCAATGCACCACAAGTTCTGCGGCTGTTTGATTACGTAATTTTCAATGCGTTGATCGGCAATCATGATGCACACGCCAAGAATTTCTCGCTGCTGTACTCAGGTAAGACCCCCGTTCTGGCACCGCTTTACGATACGCTCTCGACAGCGGTGTATCCAACACTGACACCAAAGATGGCGATGAAAATCGGCAGCAAATACAAGTTCAGCGAAGTACAGGCGCGGCACTGGGAGCAGTTTGCAGAAGGAGCAGGCTTCACCAGGGCGCAGGCCAAACGGCGCATTCTGGAATTGGCAAGGTTGCTACCAGCGACAGCGCGCAAGCTCCAGTCTGTCCCCGGACACAGTTTTGCTGGCAATGCCGTGGTTGAGAAAATCAATACCTTGATTGAGCAGCGCTGCACCCTGACGATTCGGAGGCTCACCGATCCTGTAGCCGACAATGACGCAGTCGCCGATCCCCCTACCTGAGCGACCATGCGGACGCGGATTCGATTCCGGCGTTGGGAGTTGAACAGGCACTGGAACACAGACGGGTTTGATGCCCGTTCCCGGCGATCGAGTTGATGGTACGCAGGTGCTGCCAGTGCTCAGCGGGGAAGTCATAGAAGGCGAGCAGTGCCTCGCGGTCCTCGGTGAGCTTGGCAGCCGCCTTGGGGTACTTCGCCTGGTAGGTGGCGACAAACTGTTCGAAAGCGCTTTGTGCTTCATCGCGCGTGGCGGCCATCCAGATTTCATGCAGCTGGGCCTTGGCCCGGGGCTGCAGGCCCTTGGGCAGGGCGTTCAGGATGTTGGCCGTCTTGTGCACCCAGCAGCACTTCAAGCGCCTCGCGCATGTCGCCGGTGGACACCCCCTTCAGGTATAACCACGGCGGTGCGGCATCGAACCGCGGATACGCGTCAAGGCAGGCCGGCTTTGGTGCTCTATTCGTGGTGTCATTTTGGCACCGTTGTGCTAGACTTCCTCCATCGAACTGATGGAGTCCGGCCATGACAGCCGCAACGCTTGACCGTGGGCGCATCACGGCTCGTGTGCCGAGAGCCGTGCAGGAAACCCTGGAGATGGCCGCCAGCCTGACCGGCGCGACCCTGAACCAGTTCGTCGTTCAGACGGCGCTGCGTGAGGCCGAACGCATCATCGAGCAGGAGAGGGTCATCCGTCTTTCTGCCCGTGACACCGAAGCATTCTTCGCGGCACTGGATAATCCGCTGCCTCCCAATGCCGCGTTGAAGGCTGCTCTCGAAGACTACACGGCACGACGCAATGATCAGACTGGAACCCTTGACTGGGCACCACGATCGAAACGGGTTTGATTGTGGCGTCGAGGCCCTGAACGTCTGGCTCAAGCAGATGGCGCTGCAGCACCAGAGCAGGGGGATCTCGCGCAGCTTCGTTGCTGTGCCCGCCGATGCGTTGGCGGCGCAGTCGTGCGTGCAGTCCGGCTACACGGTGCAAGCCGATAGCATCCTCGGCTTTTACGCCCTGACTTCAGCGTTCGTGCTGACCGAGAACTTGCCCGCGAATCAGGCCAGGCGCTACCCGCGTCAGATTCCGGTAACGCGCCTGGCGCGCCTGGCCACGCGCGCCGACATGCAGGGCCAAGGCCTGGGCTCGTTGCTGCTGGCCGACGCCGTGAACCGCGCCCGCAGCGCAGCGCAGGCCGTGGACAGTGCGGGCTTGTTCGTGGATGCGAAGAACGAAGCCGCCGCGCGGTTTTACCAGCATTACGGATTCACGCCATCTACCGACCAGCCGTTGAAGCTGTTTCTGTCGCTGTGGTGAGGCGACCGATCTACAAGGCCTTGCAGGTCGCCCGGTCAGCCTGCAGGCGCCACGCCGCCTGGTGTCGCAAACCGGATCTGTGCGGCCGCCGAGCCAAACGCGATGAACGGCACATGATTCATATGTACCGCGTCTGGGATAAAAACTTCCAAATCTATGGCGCACGTAAGATCTGGCGCGCCGGACCTTTCATGCCGATCTACTCAACCGCCTGTGGGTAGCGTCGACCTGCCGGTATAGCACCCGCCCACAGAGCTTCAGGAATTTTGATCCGATTCCGACGCTGCGCCAGCGCTTCAGGGCGGCCTCGCGGCTGCTCCAGCGGGCGGATTGTGAGCCGCAATCTCCGCATGCGCAAGTTGGACGCGTATCATGGATGCCTTCGCTGCCCCAGGCAGCTTTCATGCCCAGGAAATCATCATGAACACGACATTGCGCACGGCTATTTTGGGGTCCGCCTTGTGGGCGGCTTTTGCACTGCCCGTTGGGGCACAGAGCCTGATGGACGGATTGAAAGATCAGGCGGCCACAGGCCTTCTGGGTGGCGGCGGGGCCGCCACACCGGCTTCAAGCACTGGCCTGGGCAGCATGCTGGGTGGTAGCGTAGGGGCTCAGGCCCTCGGTTTGCCGGGTATCAGCGGCGACATGGCCGGCAATGTGGCAGGCGTCTTGCAGTATTGCATCCAGAACAACGTACTGGGCGGTGCCGATGCGGCCAGCATTCAGGAGAGCCTGCTGAGCAAGGCCGGCCTGGGCAGCCCCCAGGAACAACAGCAGGACATCGGCTACCAGCAAGGGCTGTCTGGCCTGCTGTCAGGTGATGGTGGGTCGTTTGATGTCAGCAAACTCAAGGACAACATCAAGACCAAGGCGTGCGATTACGTGCTGGATAACGCGACATCCTTGATCTGACACCGCTGTTGTCGGCGCCTATTCGCGTGGCAACTTCGTTCAACGACTTTGCCGGCGCGATTCCAGCGGCGATTCACCTTGCCTGTCGAGCGTCAGCGGAAACCCAGATCGCCAAGCGGCGCACCTGCCTTCGAAGCCGTCGAACACCTTGTTCTGGATCAACTGCTTTTCGGCTTTCTCAGGCTATCATATCCATATTGGAAACATGGATATGATCTGGTGATCCCGTGACCCAGCCATTCTGGATCAATTCCCGGGTTCGGCAACAAAGGAGCGCACAATGGCACGATTCAAGGCACACACTCTGGTCATCGCCCTGGCTTTGGCATGTACAGGCATCGCATATGGCCAGTCGAACGAACCGGTCGAGCCGATCCCCTACCCGGAGGCGGGTGATCCGGCCAAGATCGAACTGGGCAAGAAGCTGTTCTTTGACCCGCGCCTCTCGAAATCAGGCTTCATTTCGTGCAATTCCTGTCATAACCTCAGTACGGGTGGTTCCGACAATCTGGCCACTTCGATCGGTGACCGATGGCAGCAGGGCCCGATCAACTCGCCCACGGTGCTCAACTCATCGTTGAACATGGCCCAGTTCTGGGATGGCCGGGCCGGTGATCTGCGCGAACAGGCCGGCGGCCCGATCGCCAACCCCATGGAAATGGCCTTTACTCACGAACTGGCAATTGAACTGCTGGCCTCCATTCCCCAATATGTGGATGAATTCCAGCGTGTGTACGACAAGCCGGAAATCACGATCGACGAGGTCACCGACGCGATTGCCGCATTTGAAGAAGTGCTGGTGACACCGGACGCCCCCTTCGACCTGTGGCTCAAGGGCGATGAAACAGCCCTGTCGGACCAGGCGCTGGCGGGCTACCAGCTGTTCAAGACCAGTGGTTGTGTCGCCTGTCACAATGGCCCCAATCTGGGTGGACGATCCTTCCAGAAAATGGGGCTCATCGAACCATATCAGACCAGCAATCCGGCTGAAGGGCGCGTCGCGGTGACCGGTATCGATGCCGATCGCTTCAGCTTCAAGGTGCCGACACTGCGCAATGTCGAACTGACATATCCTTATTTTCATGATGGCGCGGTCGATACGCTGGCGGAAGCGGTGGACATCATGGGCAGGCTGCAACTCGGCCGGCATTATTCAGACGAGGAAAATGCCCAGATCGTGGCATTCCTGAAGTCGCTCACCGGCAAGCAGCCCGAAATCGTGCTGCCGATTCTGCCGCCATCTTCAGATGCCACGCCGCGTCCGACGCCATTTGAAGACTGAGCCAATGTGCAGAAACTCGGGTGGCGCGCCCGGGGCTGTCAGCGTGTAGCTGCAACCAGGCCGCCATCCACCACGATTTCGGTGCCGGTGATGTACCTTGCCTCATCCGACGCCAGGAACGCAACCGCATGGGCCACGTCCCAGGCATCGCCCATGCGGCCCGCAGGCACCTGGCTGTTGCGCAGCTTGACGAAACCGTCGATATCCCCGCCCGCGTATTTCTGGGCCAATCGATCCACCAGTGGCGTATGCATCAAGCCAGGCACCACGCAATTCAGGCGAACGCCGCTGCCGGCGTGTATGACAGCGGTCGTTCTTGTCATCTGGATCAGGGCCGCCTTGCCGGCCGCGTAGGCCACCTGCGGCTTGCCCACGTAGCGCATGCCGGCAACCGATGCGATGTTGATGACCGAACCACTTCGGCGTTCGATCATATCCGGCAAAACATGCTTGCAGGTCAAGAAGGCCGACTTGACATTGAGTGCCATCTGGTCATCCCAGGTCTGTTCGCTCATGCTCACAGGATCGCCAGGCTCGGATTGGCCGACATTATTCACCAGGATGTCGATCTGCCCCATACTGGACAGGCACGCTTGAACTGCGTCCAGAATCTCGTCGCTGTCTGTCACATCGCAGGCGCGAACCGCACAGGTGCCCCCCTCGGTTTCGATGATGCTGCGGGTTTCTTCTGCCGCTTCCAGGCTGCGGTCCAGGCCAAAGACCGTGGCCCCTTGGCGTGCCAGCGTGACGGCGATGGCCTTGCCGTTGCCCCAACCCGGCAAGGACGAGCCACAGCCCGTTACCAGGGCCACCTTGCCCTTCAAATTCAGCATTTTTTCATTCCATCCAAGATCGAGCTCATCGCGGGAGAAATTCCAGCGTAGTGTACGCGCATGCTCAGTATAAGCAATGGCGTGGACGCTCCCGTCCAAGCTTTGTCATCCAGGTTCAGGTACTCGAGTGTCAGTTGCTTCAGCTGCCCTCGAGCGTGACCATCAGGTGCCCTGTGACTCGTCATCGGAAGCCCCACGGCTGACGTTCTGGCAGGGCGGACAACGCAAGGTCGTTTGCTGCGATATACCCAGACGGGCCAGGTCAGCATGGTCTCTCCAGTAGTCATGGCCGCACCGTCATCGCTCATCGGGGCACAAGCTCGGACGCGCTTCGTGAACGCCCGCGACAGGCCGTGCAGGAGGTTTCGCGAGGTCTGATCCAGACACCATTGCCGATCGCGGACCAGCCGGATGTGATCGTGATCGTCGATGGCATCGAGCAACTTCAAGCATCTCGGAGGGAATTATCCTCTACCTATTACGCTACCTTGCCAAATTTCCACAAATACCCAGCAGGAACGACGACCATATTCACAGCGACGACCATATTCACGCAGGTTCCGAAGCATTCTCAGTGCAGCGTAATGTGTTGCGTTGGATCGAGGCGTTGGTCAGGTCCGGCTTCCTCCTGCCAGCGCAGCTTGGGATCTCATTGCTGGATGCCACCGAAGGGCCTGGTGGCTTCCAGAAAATCCCGGATCTGCTCGCCCCAAGCATGCGCTCATTTGCATTAAAGATAATGAATCCATCGAAGATAGCGGTGAATGGGTTCAATAAATCGCCATTCACCACCAAGCCTCCGGCCCGATGTACCTCACTATTGACGATCGCTCTTCTTTCTGCTGATAGTATAAATGTATCACATTATTCAATAATAATATTAGACAACTAGTGCATAAGCGTCGATAGTAGAGTCGAGACAGCGCGGCGTTCCGCGGGTTGCACGTCATATCACAGCGATCACCTATGCTGATGAGTAGGTGCTTTGAGATGTTCAACCGGACCAGGCCACCGCGAGCGGTGCAGCACTATTTGGATTGAGGTGCACAGCTTTCAGGAGACACAGCGGTTCGCTGATAGGCGAGTGCACCTGGCAGAGTATTATTTGTTAACAATTTGATCAGGAGCAATCAGTAGTTATATTGTTCGGAATATAAAAATAAGTAGTACCTTTTTTAAAACATAAACAGGAGGCCCTTGGGCTGGAGAAAGAAATGCAAACGAGTATGCTCAAGATTGCAATGGCCATCACTGGTGCGCTATCGCTGATGTCTGCTGGTACTGCAGGAGCAGCTGACGTATCCGACGATGCCCTGAAGATCGGTTTGATCACAGACATGTCCGGCTTGTATTCCGATATTGGCGGGCCCGGCGCAGTGGTGGCGGCACAGATGGCGATTGATGACGCAGGTGGAAAGGTACTTGGAAAACCCATCATGCTGCTTACCGAAGATCATCAGAACAAGGTGGATATTGCTTCGGGCGTAGCGCGTCGCTGGATTGATCTGGAGCATGTCGACATGATTGCCGGCATGAATAACTCATCGGTGGCACTGGCAGTACAGAAGCTGGCGTCCGAGAAAAAAGTGCTTACCATGAACACCGGTGCAGGTGCAATGCTCACGGAAAAGCATTGCACACCGTACGGGATTCAGTATACCTATAATACATATGCCCTGGCGACAGGGGTGGCGGAAGGCATATCGCGCGATAATGTCAAAGACTGGTATTTGATCGTGGTCGATTATGCCTTTGGTGATTCGATGGCCAATGACGCGACCAAAGCTCTCACCAGCCTGGGCAGCAAGGTAATCGGCAGCGTGCGTGTGCCCATCAATGCGAGCGATTTTGCGTCGCCGCTTCTCCAGGCCCAGTCGTCTGGCGCCGATGTTATCGCTCTGGCAAATTCCGGTCAGGACTTGATCAATACCATCAAGCAAGCCAATGAATTTTCAATAGGTACGGACGGCAAGCAGCTGGTGGCATTTCTTATTTTCCTGACTGACGTCAAAGCCATGGGTCTTGATCTCGCACAGGGGCTGACATTTGCTACAGCATTCTACTGGGACAGAACCGATGCCACTCGGAAATGGTCAGAGCGCTTCTACGAGAAGCATGGTGCAATGCCAACAATGGTACAGGCAGGTTTGTACTCGGCGGTCAGTAATTATATCAAGGCTGTCGCCGAGGCTGGAACCGATGATTCCGATGTCGTCAGGAAAAAATTGGGCGAAATGACCATTAATGATTTTTTTACCAATGATGGCCATATACAAAAGAATGGGCAACTTCGGCATGATATGTATCTTGCGAAAGCGAAGAAGCCAGAGGAATCACGTTCTCCGTGGGATCTTTTGAACATACTCCAGACCATTCCGAGTAAGCAGGCCACCATTTCGGATGCAGATAGTGAGTGCCCATTATCTCATGAATGAATCATGAATAATATGGCAGATCGAAATCAATACTAAACAGGAGACACACCACGAACAAATAAGCAGCAGTTGTCATATTTCAGCTTGTTAGTAATGACGTAGATTTGATGGGCGGTTGGTATTGTTTTAAAAAATCACATGTGTCAATAACGCCTGGTGCATAAGATGGAATTTATGATGGATAGGAGAGCATAAAATGAAAGATATTGTCAGAGCAGCTGTAATTCAGTTTACACCCGTGCATATGGACAAGCAGGCGAATCTTGAAAAACTGGCCGAGCTGATCATAGAGGCTGGAGAGAATGGCGCGGAACTGATCGTTACCGGTGAAACAGGTATTCCTACTTATCCTTACTGGAGAAACAGATTTACCTACACAGACAAGGATCCGGAGGTTATGGATGCCTGGCGGCAAGTTGTCGTCGACTATTACCGTGAGTCCGTACGAATTCCAGATGATCTCGACCTTTTGTGCGCTGCTGCAAAAAAAGTACGCGCACATTGTGTCATCGGGATATCTGAGCAAAGCGACGTGCCTGGAAGCAACACGTTGTTCAATACTCAGGTGCTTATTGGTCCTAATGGAAAAGTACTGGCGCGACACAGGAAACTCGTGCCCACCCACGAAGAGCGGGTCGTTTGGGGGCGTGGTGATGGTTCCGATTTCAATGTGTGGAAAACGAAGCTGGGCAATATCGGTGCGTTGGTATGCTATGAAAACCACATGCCATTCATGAAAGCCGGTTTGATCGCAATGGGCGAAGAAATACATGTCTGTTGCTGGCCTGGCTGGTTCGCGGGCGCGTCTGAAAAGGGCTTGGCCAAGGGTGCCACAGTGGATGTGGGCGCAAGTGACATTGATTCCTGCATCCGCGAGTATGCCTATTCGAGTCAGAATTTTGTACTTAGCGCAAGCCTCTATGTACCATTGGATTCGATCCCGGACAGCTTCCCATTCAAGAAATTCGGAAATTGGGATTGGGCTGTAGGCGGATCGGCCATTGTGAGTCCTGCGGGTGAGTATCTTGCAGGGCCAGTATTCAACGAGGAGGCAATATTGTATGCAGATCTGGACCCTGCTGTCCGTATACGGGCAAAGCACAGGCTTGACGCAGTAGGTCATTATGCAAGACCTGATATCGTATCGTTGAAGATCAACAATAAGCCCTTCAACTGCATCGTAAATGAAATCGACGAGCTGGAGTTGGAAGCGGAAGATCCAAGCAAGGCGGTCACCGCCGATAGCGAGGCCGCCGAAAACGAATAGACTTCGCCTTTAAAAGGAACTGCATTGATTCGAGTATTATCTGAGTGCAGAAGATATTCATTGGACTAAATATCGCGTCAAGTGCAGTTTCTGGTGAATTTCATCGAGTGTCAAAAGGAAATTGGTGATATATCATGGAAAGACGATCGTTTCTGTTAGGTGGCGCGGCGTTGACAACCTCCTTGGGATTGGCGGGCCGCCTGGCTCATGCGCAAGGTAATCTACCTGGAATTGACGAATCCAGTAAGACGGTTACCATTGGTGCGTTTACGCCAATTACTGGCCCTGTGCCATTTTATACTTTGCTTACACACGGAGCGGACGCCTGCTTTAGGTGGGCAGAACAGACCAATCAGTTGGATGGATGGAAGATAAAATACATCACATATGATGATGGTTACGACCCAGCTCGAAGTGTTGCTGTTACAAAAAGATTGGTTGAAGAAGATAACATCTTCGCGCTGGTCACACCGGTTGGCACGCCTACCACGGTAGCAACTGTACCGTATGCCAAGTCTATTGGTTTGCCAATCATAGGGCCATTAGGCGGCTCTCCGGAGTTTTATTCAGAGCCACTGGTTTTCACACTATTTCCGGATTATGGCTGGTCTGCTGGAGCAAGCGCACAGTATGCACTGGAAGGGCTGGGCGCAAAGAGAATCGGATTTCTCTGGGAAAACGATGAGGTGGGACGCTCTGCAAAGAGAGGGTTTGACACCTATATGGAGTCTAAATCGCTGAAGCCGGTAGCTTCATTGTCCTTTGAGGTCAAGAGCACGGATTTTGCACCACAGATCAGACAGCTGATCAAGGAGAAGGCTGACGTCGTGATCATGTTCGGCGCCAACTCAAATTTGGCGCTCGCACTGAAGTCGGCAAAATTGCTGAATTTCGATGCCAATTGGATTGCGCCATTCTTCAATGCCGATCCTTCAACGCGCAAATTGGCTGGTAATGCCTTGAATGGCGTGAAATTTTCCTCGTGGCTGTTGCCGGTCACATCTGAGAATGAACGCATCAAGATCTACAGGGAAGCCAGTAAGGCGTATTACCCCAAGGATCCTTTTGGAATTTTTGGACTGAACGGATGGACAAATGCAGAGTTGTTTGTTGTAGGCATGCGCATCTTGCTCGAAAGTGGAAATTCACTAACCAGGGAAAATTTCATCCGTGCGATGAATTCGATCCGTGATGTTGACATTGGCGGCACGGAGAAAGTGACATTTAAACTAGGGGACCATCGAGGTACCAGGCAAGAATGTATCATTGAAGCAATGCCAAGTGGTGAATTTGAAATGGTGCGAAATTTCGAACCATATCCGAAGGTCGTGTTTGATCAAAAATTAGTTTAGAATATCCGCATATTTTACTGAAGTCATTGGGCGGGTTGATGGTCCACGAATGCCGTCAACCTCGCCCGATTTTAGTTAGACGATAATGCTGGCGTGAATTTAATGAAATTGGTACTTTTAAATGCACGGAGCAATCGTCTTAATTTATCATCCAGGTGCGGATAGTAATAATGATTGATTTAATTGGTCTGATATGGTCCGGGTTAGTCAGCGGCTGCCAATATGCCATTGGCGCAATTGGGTTGGTCCTTATATTCAAGAGTTGTAAAGTTGTAAATTTTGCACACGGTAATATTGCGGGTTTGGCGGCGTTTCTCATATATGCGGTGACATTGGAGGAGTCTACAGGCATAAATTGGCTACTGGGAAGCTTATATGCCATTGCTGCGGTAATCATGCTGGCGGCGATCATCTATGTTCTAATCATGCCGATTGTGTTCAAATCGGATATAACCAGCACCATCGCAACCTTGGGCGCAGGGCTGATAATTCAGGGTATTACGCAAATTGTGTACGGCGCAGACATTGTCGCTCTGGATCTTCCTATTCCTGACTGGCGTTATGATCTAGGCCCAATAGTCTTCACTTCTTATAACCTGTTGGTGTTTACCATAACGTTATTGACGATTGGTGTCTTGTACTTTGCCATTGATAAATCGAAGATTGGAGTAGCCTTCAGGTCAGTCTCGTCCAATCCGTTTGCTAGTCAGGTATGCGGCCTGAATTTGAGCAAGGTACAGTTGATTTCCTGGATTGCGGCTGGAATTGTTTCCGCAATAGCCGCAGTGCTAATCGTGCCCACAACATTCCTCTCTACTACAAGTGTTGCAACATTCATGCTATTGGCTTTTGTCGCAGCAGTTGTTGGTGGATTCAATAGTATCGCCGGGGCTGTAGTAGGCGGCTTGCTGGTTGGTGTACTTAATAATCTTTTTGCCTTCTATCTTGGAAGCGAATTGCAAAACACGTATATGGTTGTGGTGATTTTACTGATCTTGAATTTTTTTCCAAACGGGCTGATGGGAACTGGCGGAGGGGTCTCACGTGTCTAATAGAAAGTCATCAAAGCAGGGACATCAGTTCATGCTTGGAGCGAAGACACCACCGGCAGCGGTTACATTCAAGTATGGTCTCATGATTGTGCTTGCGGTATTGCCAATTATCGGGCCGCAGAATTACTGGGTGTTTACGCTTGGTCTTTCATTTTCATTCGCAATTATCATTATTTCAGTCAGTTTTCTTGTGCGCTACGGAGGCGAAGTGTCCATCGGGCACGGGGTATTCGCAGCTATAGGTGCCTATACCGTAGCAATGCTTGAGAAATATTTTTCTCTGAGTCTATTCATTAGTCTACCTTTAGGAGTTATAGCAGGAGCCCTGGCGGCGTTGATTGTGGCAGTTCCGTCCAGGCGGATTTCCGGAATTTATTTAACGGTAGTGACCATGGTTGTGGCCTTGTCACTCCCAGAACTACTTCTGTATTTCACATCGTTCACCGGAGGCTACGAAGGTCTGCATACCAGTGGAAGTGCAATCGAAGGTATGTCAGCAAAAAACCAGGGTTACTACTTTCCTCTTGTTGGCCTGATATTCATTGACTATATCTTGCGTAATTTCCGTGCATCCAGGCAGGCTATGTCGTTGCTATTGTCCAGGACGTCAAAGCTCGCTGGTGAATCATTTGGGATTTCAGGGAGTTGGTCGCGTATTTCTTGCTTCACTATTAGCGGTGCCATAGCCGCGTTCGGCGGCGGGTTGCTGGCATTCAATGCTACTGCGATATCACCTAATAACTTTACTGTATGGACTTCATTTTATTTACTCGTAGGGTCAGTTGTTAGCCTGTATTCATTGTCGTTTTTCGGCGGTCTTGTTGGCGGTCTGTTCATAGCATTCATTCCAATTCTTCTGGCTGGCTTTGGCGACTTGGTGCTTGTGTTCTATGGTGCTACGCTTTTGATTGTGGTTGTGGGTGGTAATGTGCTCCAGAAGTATACGAAGCTATTCGAGCAAAAGGATTATCTCAAATGACGAATCATATTCATGGCAGTGTGCTTTCAGTCACTGGGTTGAAATTGTCGTTTGGTGGAAACACGGTATTGCACGGTATCTCATTGGATTTTGGTGCAGGAAAGATAATTGGCCTCATCGGGCCGAATGGAGCGGGTAAGACGAGTTTCTTCAATTGCCTGACCGGACTGTATCATCCACAGGAGGGCAGTATCTGCTTTGAGGGGCAAGATCTGACCCATACACAACCATATCAACGAGCGGTGCAGGGGTTTTCTAGAAGTTTCCAGCATGTTGTGTTGTGTAATGAGCTGACTATTATTGAAAATGTGGTAGTTGGATTAAATCTATATGCTAAGTCAGGGTGGCTATCTGCTTTTCTTCCCCTGAGTGACGCTAGAAAAGAACGTTCCAATAATCTTGACCTCGCGATGGAAACTTTGGAGCGGCTGGGAATTTCCAGTGAAGCCAATAAGTTTCCGAATGAACTGCCCCCTGGCCTGTTGCGGCTGGCGGAAATTGCGCGTGCGATCGTCGGCAGTCCGAAAGTCATGCTGTTGGATGAACCTGCAGCCGGTTTAAATTCAGTTGAAACCCGGGACTTATCCCAAACCATACTGAGTCTTCGTTCCAAGGAACTTATCATAATCGTGGTTGAGCATGATATGGACTTGGTGATGAATGTGTGCGATGAAATTCATGTACTTAATGTTGGCAGCATATTGGCATCCGGCACCCCCAGCGAAATTCAAAATAATACAGAGGTTATTGAGGTTTATCTGGGAGGCGAGCTATGAGCGATGTCGATTATTCTTCGTTTCTGGCAGTGTCCGATCTAAGGGTAGCATACGGGGCTATTCAGGTTGTTCATGGAGTCTCGCTTGCTATTGAAACAAATTATGTTTCTGCGCTTTTGGGCGCCAATGGCGCGGGTAAGTCCAGTACGCTCAAGGCAATTGCGGGCCTTGTGCCGGCCGTGGGGTCCATCCATTTCGATGGCAAGGATATATCGAAATTAAATGCTGCACAAAGATTTCATTTGGGGATTTCCTATGTTCCTGAAGGGCGCGCGATTGTGTCCGAATTGAGTGTAGAGGAAAATCTGCTGCTTGGTGGGTATTTTGTGGATCGAAAGATAAGAAAGAGACGACAGGAATCCATTCTCAACTTCTTTCCGGAATTAGCGAATAGATTGAAGGCTCCGGCGGGGTTTTTAAGCGGTGGGGAACAGCAGATGTTGACAATTAGCCGGAGCCTGATGTCGGCGCCACGGCTGTTGCTGCTCGACGAACCGTCCTTGGGACTGGCGCCATTGCTGATTTCCCGTGTTTATGAGCGATTGTCGGAGATACATGAAAAAAACCCGTTTTCTGCCTTGTTGGTGGAACAAAATTTCTACGCGGCGACAAAGTTTGCACGCCAGGCATGGATTATGCGCAATGGAATTCTAGTGGGTGAGCTGGATGAGGAAGCAATCAAGGATAACGATGCAAGGAATGCATTGATAGGGGCTTATTTAGGCAAATAATTATTTGATCAAGAAACTGGCCATAGCGACCTTCTTTGATGGGCATTACAGTGTTTATAAGATATTTGCGATCGTTTCCGGTAAATTCGAAACACGAGCGCCGGGCCATTCGCTGTTGGGATTGATTGCGATTGTCAATCATACCTATTCATACATATTTGAACGCGCATGGGAAATAAAGAGGATTTCTTTCAATCTGTGTGGTGGTAATTATGATTGTGATTATATTGTGAATAACCTGTGGACCATGCGAACGCGATTTGGTTCCGGGTACGCGGACATTCTCGGACGGCAGGGCTTCGGTAGTATTTTGTGCGATCCTGGTTCAGGATATTCTGGCGAAACGCGAAGCGCACAGCATCATGATATGAAATTCCCGACACGATGAAACATTCCATGGCGACTCATAATTCACCCCAGGCGGACACGGCGCCTGCAACCGCACTGGGCGGCCTGCGCGTACTGGATCTCTCACGCGTGTTGGCGGGCCCCTGGGCATCGCAGACCCTGGGCGACCTGGGGGCGGAGATCATCAAAGTGGAACGACCCGGCGAGGGCGATGACACGCGTCACTGGGGCCCCCCGTATGTGCCGGGGTCGGTCGATGGCGATTCTGCTGACGCGGCATACTTCATGTGCACCAATCGCAACAAGAAGTCCGTGGCCATAGACATCTCGAGTTCCGAAGGGCAGGCCCTGGTGCGCAAGCTTGCAGCCTGCAGCGATGTGGTGATCGAGAACTTCAAGCTCGGTGGGCTGGCGCGCTACGGGCTCGATTATGACAGCCTCAAGGCGGTAAATCCGGGGCTGGTGTATTGCAGCATCACCGGCTTCGGTCAGACAGGCCCGTATGCGAACCGGCCCGGTTATGATTTTCTTGTCCAGGGCATGTGCGGTCTGATGAGCGTCACGGGCCGGGCCGATGGCAGCCCGGGTGCGGGCCCCCTGAAAGTGGGGGTCGCGCTCACGGACATCCTGACTGGCATGTATGCGAGCACGGCCATATTGGCTGCCCTGCGCGCACGCGATATCACCGGGATGGGTCAGCATATCGATCTGGCCTTGCTGGACGTGGGCGTGGCCTGCCTGGCCAACCAGAACACGAATTATCTGTACGGCGGCAAAGTCCCCGGCCGCATGGGCAATGAGCATCCCAACACCACGCCTTACCAGGATTTTCCAACGGCCGATGGGCACATGATCGTGGCCGTGGGCAATGACGGCCAGTTCAAACGCTTCTGTATTGCTGCCGGGCGCCCCGAATGGGCCGAAGATGAGCGCTTCAGGCTGCATGCGGCCCGCCTGGAGAACCGCGAGGCCTTGATCTCGCTTGTTCGCGCGCGTACTCGTGAACGCACCACGCAAAGCTGGGTCGCCACGTTCGAGCAGGCAGGGGTACCCTGCGGGCCCATCAACACCATTGCCGACGTGTTCCAGGATGCCCAGGTTCGCGCGCGTGGCATGCTGATCGACTTGCCGCACAGGCAGGCGGGCGAGGTGCCGATCGTGGCCAGCCCCATCCGCCTGTCGGGTACGCCGGTACAGTATCATCAGGCGCCACCTGTGCTCGGGCAGGACACGCGCGCCGTCTTGCAGGGCTTGCTCGACGTGCCGACGGCAGCCCTGGATCATCTGGTCGAACAGGGGGTCATTCAATGAGCACCCTGGCGCCGTTGGTGATCGCGGCCATACCAGCCGAAGACGAGGTCCTGCGCACCGAGGTCAGCGCTTTTCTGCAGGCCGCAGTGGCCGATCGGCCCGCCTGGGAACGCGCCAAGACCTGGTCGGGGGTGGATCGTGACCTGAGTCGCCAGATGGGTGCGCGCGGCTGGATCGGCGTGACCTTGCCGCCGGCCTATGGTGGCGGGGGGCGCAGCGTGTATGCGCGTTACGTGATTGTCGAAGAATGCCTGAACTGGGGCGCACCCGTGGGCTGGCATTGGATTGCCGACCGCCAGAGCGCACCCATGATCCTGCGCTTCGGCACTGAAGCACAGAAGCAGTTCTATATCCCTCCCATCTGCCGGGGTGAATCGGCGTTCTGCATTGGCATGAGCGAACCGAACTCGGGATCGGATCTGGCCAGTGTGCGTACGCGCGCTACCCGCACCGATACGGGCTGGCTGCTGAGCGGACAGAAGATCTGGACCACCAATGCCGACCAGTGCCAGCACATGATCGCTCTGGTGCGCACCAGCGGCACTGCCGAAGATCGCCATCGTGGCCTGTCGCAATTCATCGTGGACTTGTCCCTGCCGGGGGTCGAGGTGCGCCCCATCCAGGATCTCTCGGGGGAAAGCCATTTCAGCGAAGTGTTCTTCGACGACGTGGAATTGCCCGATGGCGCGCTCATTGGTGCCGAGGGCGAGGGCTGGGCGCAGGTCACCGCCGAACTTGCCTTCGAGCGCAGCGGGCCCGAGCGCATCTTCTCCAGCATCATCCTGTTCGATGCCTGGCTGGATTTTGTGCGCGCCCTTGGCGATCAGCGCAGCAGCACGCAGCGCCTGGCAGGCCGCATTTTTACCGAACTGGCTACCTTGCGCGCCATGTCGGTGGCACTTACAGACCAGCTGGCCCAGGGCAAGAGCCCGGTGGTGGAGGCGGCCTTGGTCAAGGATCTGGGGACGACCCTCGAGCAGAATATCCCGCTGTGGCTGGCCGACGATCTGTTCGCGCGCGACCCGGGCAGTGTGCCGTCTTCCCTGCTGCACACACTGGTCATGTTGACCCGTATCGCCCCCAGTTTTTCGTTGCGTGGCGGTACCCGCGAGATTCTGCGCGGCATGGTTGCGCGTGGCCTGGGCCTGCGTTGATGATCGGCCGTGCCGAGCGCCCGTAGCGGGCTGGAGAGATGATGGAAGACCTGTTCTTGTCCACTTTTTCGCGTCTCATGCAGGCGCATGCGAGCCCCGAGGTCGTGCGCCGTGCCTTGCAGGCTGGTGAGGCCGATGCATTGGCCGCGCAGCTGGAAGAATCCGGCTTTGGCAATTTGCTGCTGCCCGAAGACCATGGGGGGGCCGGGCTTTCACTGGCGCAGATTTATCCGCTGCTGGCCTTGCTGGGGGCTCATGCCTGTCCCGTACCCCTGGCCGAGACGCTGGTGGCGCGGGCGGCGTTGCAGGCCGCCGGTCTGGCGCAACCCGCTGGCTGGCTGACGCTGGCAGAGGGCGTTTTGGCAGAGGGCCAGGTTGCCGTCCATGGCCTGCCCTATGGCCGCCTGGCCGGCACTGCCCTGGTTGCGGTAGACGGTGTGCTGCGCCCGCTGGCCCTGGCCGATGCGAGTGCGCGGGCGCCCCATCTGTATGGTCTGGACCAGGCCGTTCGGTGGCCAGCGGCCTGCTGGCGGGCGGCCCCTGTGGCTGGCGAAGCGGTGGATGCCTCAATGTGGCTTGCTTGCCTGGCCGCGGCGCGGCTGGCGGGCACCATGGCGACGGTGCTGGATCTTTCACGCGAGCATGTCACGCAACGCGTCCAGTTCGGGCGTCCATTGGCCAGATTCCAGGCCATCCAGCAGTTGATCAGCCAGCAGGCGGAGCAGATGTATGCCGCACAGATGGCCGCCATGATAGGTTGCCAGACCCGGAGCTGGCAGCCCGAGGCTGCACGGGTGGCCATTGCGAAGGCCACAACCAGCGCTGCGGCCGCACAGGTGGCGGCAGTGGGGCATGCGGTCCATGGCGCCATGGGGTTCACCGAAGAGCATGACTTGCAATTGTTCACGCGCCTGCTGCACCGTGACCGCTGGTTGGCGGGAGCCGAGTCCCGTTGGCAGGAGGTCGCCGGGGGCTGGCTGTTGAGCAGCGGGCAGCCAGCGCGTACGCTGGATGTCATCCGCAGCGTGATGGCGGATACGCACAGTTGAGCATTTTTCATCCATTTCCAGGACAGGTTCATGATGGATTTTCTGACGCGCCGGCGCGAAGGCGCCATACTCGTGCTGACCATGAGTCAGCCGGCCACCCGCAACGCACTGACCGGCAATACGGCCATACAGGAGTTCCTCTCCGCCAGCCATGAAATCCGGCAGGATGTCAGTATCCGGGCCGTGATCCTTACCGGCAGCGAGCGGGTTTTCAGTTCCGGGGGCAACGTGAAGGACATGCAGCGCCATCTGGATGGCGCTGCCAATGGGGCAGCCGTCAAGGATGAATATCGGCACGGCATACAGCAGCTGACCCGGGCGCTTTATTATCTTGAGGTGCCCCTGATCGCAGCCGTCAATGGGGCCGCCATCGGGGCCGGGCTGGATCTGGCCTGTATGTGCGACATGCGCGTGGCCGCCGAAAATGCGAAATTCGCCGAAAGCTTCATCCGCGTGGGCATTGTCCCGGGGGATGGTGGTGCCTGGCTGCTGCCTCGGGTAGTCGGCCGTTCGATGGCCGCTGAAATGGCGTTCACCGGTGATGCTCTGAGCGCAGCCGAAGCGCTGGCTTGCGGGCTGGTATCCCGGGTCGTCCCGGAGGATGCGCTCATGGATTGCGCCATGGCGCTGGCCCAGCGGGTGGCCCGCAACCCGTCGAGTATTCTGCGCATGACCAAACGCTTGCTGCGTGAAGGAGACAACGGCACGCTCGACAGCGTACTGGAGCTCTCGGCTGCATACCAGGCCCTGGCCCATCAGACCCCGGCCCATGCCGAAGCGGTGCGCGCCTTCATCGAAAAGCGTCCGCCCCGGTTCCTGGATGAATGAGGCGTCTTGAATGAGCCGTTTGCCGGGCTGGACAAACAGCGGCGCGCTTTTTGCGGCAGTGTGGTTCGATATGCCATTTGCAGACAGGATCACGATATTTCATGCTGATACAGCGCGCTGTGAAGGTGCGGGTCGGCATCAAATTTCACGCCAGGACCTATACAATGACCGCTTTGCGTGCACACCAGAATCACAGGAGATGACATGAATCATGAACCCGATGCGGGTACGGCGAAGTACTTTCGAGCCCGGCTCCCCATGCAGATCGCAACATGCGTGGCCGTTGCAGCGGTGGCGCTGGCAGCCAGCATGCTGTCCATGAAACAGGCCGCAGCGCAGACCGCTGGCAACGCCCCCGACGTCGAGGCCTTTGATCCGGAGGTGTTTGCTGAAACACATAACCGGATCAGCAACGACATTCTGAATGAAATCAGCGCTCATGAGCCAGCGCGGGATCTGTTGCCCGAAAAGATCAAGGCTTCGGGCAAGATGCTGTGGGCCTCGAGGATAGGGATCCCGCCGGGCTATTTTCTCGCGCCGGATGGCAAGACGCCGATCGGCTACGAGTACACCCTGATGGTGGCGATCTCCAGGGTCCTGGGGCTCGAGCCGGACGTCTCCACATTTGAATGGCAGACGCTGATCCCATCGCTCGAAGCAGGGCGGGTCGATGCCATCATGGCCCTGATGAACGATACCGAGGAACGCGAGCAGAAGATCGATTTCATCAATTACATCTACGCGGGTCTGGCCTTCGTGATCCCCAAGGACAATCCCCGCGGTCTCACCCGGCCAGAGGATTTCTGCGGCCTGACCATCACGAGCACGATCGGCGGCACGCAGGAAGCCTTTGCAAAGCAGATATCCGAAAAATGCGTGGCCGCCGGCAAGGGTCCGGTCACTGTCATGGGAGACAACAACATCGCCCAGGCACAGATTTTCGTGATGACCCGGCGAGCCGATGTGCATATCACGGATGGCCCGTCCGCCGGCTATTCGGTGGCGACCCGCCCGGATGATCTCGAGTTGCTGGAGACGCCGGAAATCTCGCATTCGGCACAATATGGCATTGCGGTGCGCAAGTCTGATGACACGCCACGGGAAGCCATCCAGGCCGCACTGCAGCACTTGATGGATACAGGGGCCTATCAGAAGATCATGCAGGCCTGGGAACTGGATTCAGTTGCGCTCGACGTGGCGACCATCAATGCCATAGGGGCCGTGAAGCCGGGCGTTTGATGATGGTGCCGATGCCCCTGTTGCTGTGCACAAGGGGCATCCTGAGGGAAACCACCGACCGATGCCAGTGGCAAGAGGGTATTTGCCGCTGGCATCGGTCATTCGATATCCGAATGACGATGAAACAACCTGAACGCAGGCCAAGGCATGAAGTCGATGGTAAATGATGATCTGAAGCGTTCCTTGGGCCTGCCCCACAAATCGATCGTCCACTGGTCCAGGCCGATTGTGGCTTTGCTGGTGCTGTTGCTGATCGTGCTCGTCATCATGCTGTTCTGGCGCGCGAAAATCAATTACGGTGCGGTGCCAAAGTATTTCGTGGCGCCACTGATGCTCGAGGGCGTGTGGAATGCCATCAAGCTGGCATTGTTGGCCCAGACGCTTGCCATCGTGGTGGGGGCGGTGCTTGCCGTCATGCGGCTGTCCAGCAATTCGGTCAGCCGCAGTATCGCCTCGGTCTATGTCTGGTTCTGGAGGGCTGTTCCGGTTCTTGTGTCTTTGCTCATCTGGTTCAATCTGGCGCTGGTCCTGCAACGTATCCAGATACCGGATCCTTTCTCGGGTGGCCTGCTCGTCGATCTCAACACCAATGACATATTGACGCCATTCGTGGCCGCCCTGATTGCACTGACACTCAATGAGAGTGCCTACATGGCGGAAATCATACGGGCCGGTATCATGGGTGTGGATCCAGGTCAGCTCGAGGCGGCGCGCGCTTTGGGGATGAGCAGCGATCAAACCCTGCGTCGAGTCACGTTGCCACAGGCCACCCGGCTGATCATTCCACCGACCAGCAACGAACTGATCAACATGATCAAGGAAACCTCGCTGGTGTCCGTCATATCGTATATAGAAATCACTGAAGCAGCCAACAGGCTGTCTGCGGCCAACCTGGACATCATTCCAGCCTTGTTCGCTGCTGTGGTCTGGTACCTGATCCTGGTGACGATCGCCACGTTCTTCCAACGCTGGATCGAGGATCGCACGAACAACGCGGGTGGCGGCAGCCAGCAGAAAAAATCGCTGATGCGCGCGCTGCTCGATTCGTACAACTGGTTTTCCGTGGTGAAGCGATAGCATGGGAAAGCACATGAATACCGTTCTCGAAGTGATCGACGTTCACAAGCGATTCGAGCACCCGGTTCTGAGTGGCGTCTCCTTGTCCCTGAGGCAATCCGAGGTCGTGTGCGTCATTGGCCCGTCTGGCGGCGGCAAGAGCACCCTGCTCAAATGCATCAACTGGCTCACGCCGCCTGATTCAGGTGCCATTTTCTTTCAGGGTGAAAGGATAGGGTTCGAGAAGAAGCCCGACCACTGGAAGCAGCTCGGCGAAAGGGCGATTGCCCACCAGCGCAAGCATATGGGAATGGTTTTTCAGCACTTCAATCTGTTTCGAAACCGTACGGCACTCGAGAATGTCATCGAAGGGTTGGTGGTGGTGCACAAGGTGTCCCGGGAAGAAGCGCTGATCAGGGGGCGTGCGCTGCTGAAACGGGTCGGGTTGGAACACCGGGCCAACGCCTATCCGCACGAACTGTCCGGGGGGCAGCAACAACGGGTGGCCATCGCGCGCGCGGTGGCAGCCAACCCCGCCCTGATTCTGTTTGACGAACCGACTTCAGCCCTGGATCCCGAATTGGTCGGGGAAGTGCTGGCTGTCATCAAGGATCTCACGCGGGAAAACAGCGCCATGGTGATCGTGACCCACGAGATCAAGTTTGCCCTGGATGTGTCCGATCGAGTGATTTTCATGGATCAAGGGGTCATCGCCGAGCAGGGCGCTGCGGATCAGGTGATCAATCACCCCAGGGAAGAGCGGACTCGACAATTTCTGAGCGCGATCTGACCATCCATATTGCCAGTGATTTTGCATATGTTTTTGAACAGGACTGCCTGCAGTGGAAAAAATGCCGAATGATCGTATCGATACAGATTACAAACACTTCTGGCAACTCGATCCTGGTGTCAGCCATTTGAACCATGGCGCATATGGCGCCGTACCCACTTGCGTATTTGAGGCCCAAGAGGCGCTCAGGCGCCTGGTCGAGCAGAATCCGCACAAGTGGTTCACCCAGATGCTCGAGCCAGAGATCGTCCGGGCGCGCGGGCGCTTGGCCGAATTCCTGAATGCCAGCCCTGATCGTGTCGCTCTGGTCGACAATGTCAGTGCAGGGGTTTCGGCCGTGTTGGCCAGCCTGGCGCTGAGGCCCGGGTCCAGGATCCTGGTGACCGACCACCTGTATGGCGCCGTACAGTTTGCAGTGCAACGCCTTGCCCGGCGGACTGGGGCCACGATCGATCGCGTGCATATTCCAAGCCACGCGACCGATGCCGACATCGAGGCGCTTCTGGTGGGTTCGGTGGCCGAAAGCACGAGACTAGCCGTCATCGACCATATTTCTGCAAATACCTGCATGCTGTTCCCCATGCAGCGGATCCAGCAGCGGTTTCGCCAGGCCGGCGTGCAGGTCCTCTGGGATGGCGCCCACGCACCGGGCATGATCCCCGTGGACCTCGCCAGCCTGGATCCGGATTTCTGGGTGGGCAATTTTCATAAATGGGCGTTTGCCCCCAGAGGAACTGCCCTGCTGTATGTTCGTGATCCGGCGCATGCAGGCATTCTGCCCAATGTGGTGTCCTGGAATGAGGATGAAGGATTTCCGCGCAGTTTCGATCGGGTGGGCACCAGTGATCTCACCGCCTGGATCGCAGCGGTCGATGCCATCGATTTCATCGATCGCATCGGGGCAAACACCATGCGGGCACGAAACGCTGCATTGGCGCGCGCGGCGCAGCGGGTCGTGGCCGACGCCCTGGGCGTCGATCCGAAACTGTTGTGGGGGTGCGACGATCTGAGTATCCGGGCGGTGCCCCTGCCCCCCGGCTTGATCACCACGCGTGAACAAGCGCTGGCACTGCAGAATACGCTGTCGAACGACCATCACATCGAGACCGCGCTGCGGCTCTGGAATGGGCAGGGCCTGCTGCGGGTCTCCGCACAGCTGTACAACAGCATCGAAGAGTTCGAGGAACTCGGTCGCCGGCTCAAACCCCTGACTTTGGTCTGACTCAGCGGCAGTGTCTGGCCGGGATCGATGAATACTATGCAAACCCTGCAATTGGGCCCATAATGCGCTTCTCACAAGATCCGTAGCCCAGGCGGCAGCCGCCGTTCTTCTGAAGTGCAAGCGTGTTCACTCAAATTGCGGCGTTCGCCATTCTCACCCTGTCTCTCCTGACCCTCAGCCGGTTGATTCTCGCGCTTTGGCTATGGCCGCGCGTACAGGCCGTGGGTGGATGGTCGCATATCTTCCTCTGGGGTTTGCGCATCGACCTGAATCAACTGGCCATGTGGGTGGGCATCCCGTTGCTCCTGGCGCCCTGGCTCGATGATCATCCCATGGCGCTGCTGCTGACCGGCCTGTGGCTGCAAGCGGTTTGGCTGCTGTTCGTGTTCATGGAAGCCGCCACATTGCCCTTCATTCGTGAATACGATACCCGCCCCAACTACATTTTCGTCAATTACCTGCGGTACCCCAAAGAGGTGTTCGGGATGCTGTGGAAAGGCTACAAGGGGCCGCTGGCGGTTGCTGGCTTGATGTTGCTGGTCGCCGCGTGGGTCGGGCATGCGGCGTTCGCCCATGTCCTGCCGTCTGCGCCGCTGGCATGGTATTGGGATGCGCTGCTGACCCTGGCATTTGCCGCAGTCATCTTTCTGTCCATTCGCGGCACGCTGGGTCATCGGCCCATCAACCCGGCCTCGGTAGCCTGGTGTGGTGATGGCCTGCTCAATACCCTGCCGCTGAATTCCCTCTACAGCGTACTGTTTGCGATTTATGCCAAAAAAAATGAGCGTTCGGCGGCGGATGTCTATGGGGACTTGCCGGTCGACGTCATGCTCGCCGAAGTCTGCCGTGCAGCGCACGTCGCCCGCGGGCCCGATGAGCGCCCGACATTGCACGTGCAGCAGGCAACGTGCGCCAGAGAACGTCCGCGCAACATCGTCCTCATTCTTGAAGAAAGCCTGGGGGCCCAATATGTAGGCAACCTGGGGGGCGCCGACTGCACGCCCAATCTGGATCGCCTGTCGCAACTGGGCTGGAATTTCACCCGTGCCTATGCCACAGGGACGCGCTCGGTACGTGGGCTGGAGGCCGTGGTGGCCGGTTTTCCGCCCACGCTGTCCGATGCGGCACCCCGGCTGGGCGGGGCGCAGAGCGGGTTTTTCACACTGGCCCAGCTGTTTCGCCGGCAGGGGTACCGGTCGCGCTTCATCTATGGGGGCGAGGCGCATTTCGACAACATGAAGAATTTTTTCCTGGGCAATGGCTTTGATGAACTCTACGACTTGCCCACATTCTCATCGCCGGCCTTTGTGGGCACCTGGGGGGCCAGTGATGAAGACATGTTCAACCGGCTGCATACCTTGCTCATGCGCCAGGATGAGCAGCCCACCCTGCATCTGGCCTTCACCGTCAGCAACCACTCGCCCTGGGAGTATCCCGCCGGGCGTATCGTGCCACAAGGTGATCCGGCCACTGTGCACAACACGGTGCGCTACGCAGACTGGGCCATCGGCCATTTCTTTGACCAGGCGCAATCAAGCCCCTACTGGGACGACACGGTGTTTCTGGTGGTGGCCGATCACGATTCGCGCGTGTGGGGGCCCACGCATATCCCATTGGCCCATTTTCATATCCCGGCCCTGATCCTGGGAGGCGGTATCATGCCGCGCCGCGATGATCGCATCATCAGCCAGATCGATCTGCCCACCACCCTGTTGTCGCTGGCCGGTTTGGGCGCAGCGCATCCCATGATCGGGCACGACCTGACGCAATCGGGCACGGGCGGTCGCGCCATGATGCAGTACGAAGACCGGTATGGCTATCTGCGCGGCGACGATCTGCTGGTGTTGCAGCCCGGGCGTGCGGCCAGTCAGTTCTGCTATACGGCACCGGATACCTACGTGCCGCAGCACCAGACCGATGCTGCGCTGGCCACCACCGCACTGGCACACGTTTTGTGGCCGAACTGGGCTTACAGGCATCAGGCCCACAGCGTTCCCTGATCATTTTTTTGCCATGGCGGGCAAACCCGTATGTGATCAGCACAATTTGCATGAGTCCACGGGTTGCCCCCTGACTTGTCCACAGTCTCTGGGGATAAGCCGGCATGGTTGCCGCACCATGCGACAGATGCCGTCCCGTCATGTCCCCGGGCTCGTTGCCTTGCCGGACCATAGGGCCTTTACCTGATCAATCGATGGCGCATCGCCTGTTATCATCCGGGCATTGTTCATCACTTGAATCAGAGGTGCAGGATCATGGAAGAACTTCGTACGTTCTGGGCTGGCATGCCTGGTGCAGGCGCGATTCTGGTGCACCTGGCCGTCACTTTGGTCATCCTGGTGGTCGGCTGGCTGGCCTCGAATTGGCTGGGGCGCTGGGCGCGTCTGATGGCCAAGCGGTCATCGTATGTCGATCCGACCATCGTGCCGATTCTGGTTGCGGTGGTCGTCTGGGCAGTGCGTGTGGTGGTGCTGCTGGCCGTGCTGGCGCGCCTGGGGGTCGAGACCACCAGTCTCATCGCGGTATTGGGTGCGTCCGCGCTGGCCATCGGCCTGGCCTTGCAGGGCACGCTCACCAATTTTGCGGCAGGCATCATGCTGCTGATCCTGCGGCCGATCCGCACGGGCGAGTTTGTCTCCATTGCCGGCCATGGCATGGGTACGGTCGATGAAATCAGCATTTTCATGACCCGGCTCGAACAGCTCGATGGCACATTTCTGCTGCTGCCCAATACGCTGGTCTGGGGTACGGCGGCCATCACCAACTACAGCCGCAATCCCACGCGCCGGATCGATCTCACCCTTGGGGTCCGTTACGACGATGACCTCGATCTCGCGCTGGCCACTCTCAAAAAACTGGCCGACGAGCACGAGCACGTTCTCGACGATCCCGCACCGCAGGTCATGGTCGAAAAATATGGCGACAGCGTCATCATGATCAATCTGCGGGCCTGGATGCGGTCGGCCGAATACTGGGATGCCTACTACGACCTCTATCGGCGTGCGCCTGAAGCGCTGCGCGAGGCCGGCATGCGGCCGCCCATCCCGCAACGGCAGGTACTCAGTTGACGGCTCGGGCCCGCCTGCCGTATCTTGCCCGCAGGGGGTGGCTGCAGGCGGGTCTGTGCTCATGATGCGCGCTGGCGGGTGTGCTCCGCAGTGCGGCGCGGCGTGCCTCGCAAAGCGCTGCCCGGCGTCGTCGGGCGCTCAATCCACCATGCGGTTCAGGCGCTCGGCATCCAGCGGATGCTGGCCATTGTCGACCCGCTGACCCAGTTCTTCCAGGGCGTGGCACAGGCGTTCGATGCGTGCATCCTGCCGGGCAGTGTGGTCGATCAATTCGTGCAGCACCCGGACCAGCGGGTCATCATCCGAACGGCCGACACCATACGGTGCAAAATCACTGCCAGCCGTGTCGACGGATGCACTGGCTGGCTGGCCTATGTCAGGTGGCAGGCCATCCGCGAATGGCGCCCCGATGGATTCCTGGGCAGCGGGCACGTCGCGTTGCAACAGTTCTTTCCATGGGCCGGCTTCCCATGGGGCCGGGCGGGCCTTTGAGCCCGCTGCCTCGCAGGGGCCGGGTACCCGGTCGTCCTGTTGTTCTTCACGGCCTTTGGGCAAAATGATGCGTGCCGGGTTGCCCACCGCAGTGGCGCCTGCGGGCACCGGCTTGATGACCACGGCATTCGAACCGACGCGGGCGTGAGCCCCTACGACGAAACCGCCCAGGATCTGCGCACCGGCCCCGACCACCACCCCTTCCTCCAGCGTCGGGTGACGCTTCTCTCCTTTGTAGAGTCTCGTGCCACCCAGGGTAACCCCCTGGTAAATGGTGCAATCGTCGCCCACCTCGGCCGTCTCGCCGATCACGACCCCGAAGCCGTGATCGATGAATACGCGCCGGCCGATGCGCGCACCGGGATGGATTTCGATGCCGGTCAGCAGGCGCCCCAGGTGCGACACGAAGCGGCCCGCCCAGTACCATCCGGCGCGCCACAGCCGATGCGCCAGACGATGGATGAGGATGGCGTGCAGCCCCGGATAGCAGGTGAGGATCTCGAAGCGGCTGCGCGCTGCTGGATCACGTTCGTGGATGCAGGCGATGTCTTCGCGTAGTTGCTGGAACATGAAAAATCGGCGCTCTTCTAGAAGGTATGGGTATCAATGTGTTCTGAACTGCTGCGTATCATGGCCGTGCACAGGCCACGCAGCATGTCGACTTCATCGATGCTGGGCTGCGCCCGTATCCATAGTTGGCGCATGCGTGGCAACAGCTTCTTGGGGTGGGCCGGATCCAGAAAGCCGGTGGCCCGCATGGCGCGTTCGAGGTGCTCGAGCAATGCGTCCACCTGCTGGTTGCTGGCCGGGTCGCTGCCCGGATCATGGCGGCCATGGGTGTCAGGCAGGCGCGCCTGGCCGGACAGTGGCAGCAGTGCATAGCGCAACTCCCAGGCGCACAGTTGCAGGGCCTGGGCCACGTTCAATGAGCTATAGGCCGGATTGGCCGGGATATGGCACGCGTACTGGCACAGGCCCATTTCGTCGTTGGACAGCCCGCTGCGTTCCGTGCCCAGCACCAGCGCCACACAACGGTGCGGTTTGGCCAGTTCGGATGCTGAAAGCCCGGCGGCCTCGCGGATGTCGCAGGCCTGTGGACCCAGGGCTCGCGGCCGCGCGGTCAGGGCAAAAGTGAGTGTGGCGGGCGCCAGTGCCTCGGCCAGTGTCGCATGGATCCGGGCCGTTTCGAGCAGGTCTCCAGCGCCACTGGCCAGTGCGATGGCTTCGGGATGATGGGCGGCTGCAGGGTCGCGCGGGGCGACCAGATGCAGGCTGCCAAAGCCCATGGTCTTCAGGGCACGGGCAGCCGAGCCGATGTTGCCGGGATGGCTGGGTCGCACCATGATGAAGCGCACCCGTGCGAAAACATCCGGAATGGCGGTCGGTGAATCGGAATATTCTTGCAGAGTCATTTAAAATGGCAGATTGTTGTCCGTGATCTTTGGAAAATTCTTTACCCATGCATCCAATGCTCAATACCGCCATCAAGGCGGCGCGCCGTGCCGGCACGATCATCAATCGTGCCAGTCTTGACCTCGAACGCCTGAACATTGCACGCAAGGGCCCCAGGGATTATGTCACCGAAGTCGATCGGGCGGCAGAAGACGCCATCATCGACATTTTACGCACGGCGTATCCGGATCATGGCATCCTGGCCGAAGAATCGGGCCTGCACCCGGCCGAGGGCCCCGTGCCTGAATTCCAGTGGGTCATCGATCCACTCGATGGCACCACCAATTTCATCCATGGTTTCGCGCATTACGCCGTGTCCATCGCCCTGATGCACAATGGCCAACCCATGCACGGCGTCATTTTCGATCCGACCCGCAATGAAATGTTCACCGCCAGTCGGGGCAGCGGGGCCTTCCTGAACGACCGCCGGGTGCGGGTATCGTCGTGCCATCGCTATGGCGATGCGCTGCTGGCCTCGCATGTACCTCGGTCTACGGCCTTGCCGGCTGATTCGCCGTTCTTCAGCCTGCTGGGCGACTGTGCCTCGGCGCGCCGCACCGGCTCGACTGTACTCGATCTGGCCTGGGTGGCGGGTGGGCGGCTCGATGGTTTTTGCGGCTCCGGGCTCAAGCCCTGGGACATGGCCGCAGGCAGCCTGCTGGTACTCGAGGCGGGTGGCCTGATGGGCGACTACGAAGGCGAGCAGGGCTGGATGCAGTCGGGCAATGTGCTGGCAGCCACCCCCAGGATCTTTGCGCGCTTCGTCCACTATCTGCAGGGCTGAGGGTGCCCATGGAATGGTTGCTGGATCCGGCAGCCTGGGTGGGCTTGCTCACCCTCATCGTTCTGGAGATCGTCCTTGGCATAGACAACCTGGTCTTCATCGCCATTCTGGTCGACAAACTGCCCCCCCGGGAACGCGACCACGCCCGAGTCGTGGGGTTGGGCCTGGCCTTGCTCATGCGTCTGGTCCTGCTCACCGTCATGTCCTGGCTGATCCACCTGACGACGCCCTGGCTGACCGTGGGCGGCTTCCAGTTCTCGGGGCGCGACCTGATCCTGATCGTGGGCGGCTTTTTCCTGCTGTTCAAGGGGACTTTCGAACTGCATGATCGCATCGAGGGGCGTACCCTGCATGCCACGGGGTCGCGCCTGCACGCCAGTTTCTGGGTGATCGTCACTCAGATCGTCATTCTCGATGCCGTGTTTTCGGTCGATTCGGTCATTACGGCGGTGGGCATGGTCGACCATCTGCCCATCATGATGGCCGCCGTCATCATTGCCATGGGCGTCATGTTGCTCGCCTCCAAACCGATCACGACCTTCGTCAATGCGCATCAGACGGTTGTCATACTGTGTCTGGGGTTTCTGCTCACCATCGGCTTTTCGCTGATGGCCGAAGGCTTCCAGTTTGCAGTGCCCAAGGGTTATCTGTACGCTGCAATCATTTTTTCGATATTGATCGAAACCCTCAACCAGTGGGCCCGTCGCAACCAGCAGCGAGCCGAGCAGCGCCGCCCGATGCGCGAGCGTACCGCAGAAGCCGTGCTGCTGATGCTGGGGCGCAGGCCGCTGGCCGGGCCCGAGCCCGAAACCGATGTCAACGTGAGCGAACCCGTGGAAGCCTTTGGCGTCGAAGAGCGCAACATGGTCAGCGGGGTGCTTACGCTGAGCGACCGCAACGTGCATTCGGTCATGACCCCGCGTACCGAGGTGTCATGGATCAACCTTGAAACCCCAGCCGATGAGTTGCGTGCGCAACTGATCCGCGAGCCACACAGTTTCTTTCCAGTGTGCCGCGGAACGCTCGATGAGGTGGTCGGAATCGGGCGCGCCAAAGAGCTTCTGCTCGACCTGATCGAACATGGCCAGATCCGCGAGACCCGCCTGCGCGAGCCCATCATCGTGCACGAGACCATCCAGATCCTGCAACTCATGGAGACCCTGAAGCGGGCTCACGGGCTGCTGGTGCTGGTGGCGGATGAATTTGGCTCGATCGTCGGCGTGGTCACGCCCATCGATATCTTCGAGGCGATTGCGGGTGAATTTCCCGACGAGGATGAGGCGCCCGACATCATCGTGCAGGGCGATGGCCGCTGGCGGGTGGATGGGGCCGCGGATCTGCATCATCTCGAGCAGATCCTGCACACCGACGGGCTGGTGGATGATGACGAAGAGTATTCCACCCTGGCCGGCTATCTGCTCGAGCGCTTCGGGCGCCTGCCCGAAGTGGGCGATCATTGCGAACTCACGCAGGACTGGGGCGGTTTCCGTTTCACCGTGGCGGCCATGGAAGGGCGCCGGATTGCTGCCGTGCAGATCGATCGGCTGTAGGGTGCTGCCTGGCTGGCCGAAGCAGGCCGCCAGGCAGGTGCCCGAGCCTGCGTTACGACACGCCCACGTGCAGCAGGGCCTTCAGGGGGCCAGCAGCACGGATGGCCTCGACCTGTTCAGCGTTGCGCGCATACAGGGTGCCGCCAAATGAAAGGGCATTGAGCGAGACCCCCGAAAAATGCTCGCGGCTGCGCAGCACCATCAGCAGCCAGCCGTCGTGGATCAGCAGATTGTGAGGCGCGAGCAGGCCGTGCTCGCCCGTCTCCAGATCCAGGATGTCGCGCGCCTGCTCATAGGCCTGCCGCATGGATTGGGCACTGGCATGCGGATCGACGCCTGCATGCGCCTGCACGGGCAGGAAGACATGGCGTATCGGCAATTGCGGATGGCGCAGCCCGGATGGTCCGCCTTCCGCAGCGGATTCGCGAACTGATGCGTCCAGGTCTCTGTCCCGCCCGGATGGGCCCGACAGGCCGGCCACCAGGGTGCTCAGCGTGGCATTGCCGGGCTCGGCCGGAACCCATTGCACATGCTTGTGGCGCTGGCTGGCGCCCGCCTCGGGGCCGCCGTTGTAGAAGCCCAGGCCCCCCGCCGTCGACAGCACCTGGGCCAGCGCCTGGAAATCCGACAGGTCCAGTGGTGTACGCTGTTCGGCGAAGGTCTTGCGCGCCAGCACCAGATGATGCATGCACACGGGAAATTTATTGAGGATGGCGACGTGCCCGTCGCCTACCGGGCCAACCAGCAGGGCAGGTTCCGGGTTCAGAAAGGGGTTGAAATCGGCATTGCGCGGCCCTCCGGGCAAGGTGACGGGAGCCGTGTCCTTGCGGGCCAGTGCAGCGACCCAGCGCACGATGAACGGCAGCCCGTCTTCTTCGATGACGGTCTGTTCGGCCTGGATGGGCTGCAGCGCGCCCGATTCCAGGGCGGATTGTGTGCGTGCCCGCACGGCCTGCATGAAGGCAGAAGGCATGGTGGGTTTCTCCTTGGGTTGCGTGGCTTCGTGCGCACGCTCTAAAACCCTCTTCGGTGAAGAGGTTTGCTGGCTTGCTGGTTGGCCGGCTCCTAAAATGTACCGCGACACAGAAAGGGGGTCCAGATCGATGACTGATGCAACACTGGTTGAGGGCGCGCGCGCCTTCGTCAAAAAAACAGTCCAGAGTCGGGCACGTGCGATTGACGAGACTGGCGAATTCCCTTCGGGATACTGGGAAGAATTGGCTGGGTGCGGGCTCACGGCCCTGGTGGTTCCAGGCGATCAGGCCGGCCTCGGGGTCGATCGCAGTACCTTTGCCGCCATTATCGAAACCGTGGGAGGCGCCTGCGCATCAACGGCCTGGGCGTTGCTGACGCATTCCACGGCGGCCGCAGGGATTGCAGCGCTGGGTACGGACGCGCAGAAGGCGCAGTATCTGCCAGCCCTCGCCACCGGGCAGGCGAAGGGGGCTTTTGCCGCGACCGAAACCGGTGGCGGCTCCAACCCCGGCAGCATCAGTACCCGTGCGCGTGCGCTCGACGATGGTTTCGTGCTCGATGGCGGAAAGTTCTTCATCAGCCAGGCGGGCGCAGCCGATGTCTATCTGGTGCTGGCACGCACGGCGGATGATCCAGGGCCTCAGGGGCTGAGCTGCTTCATACTGGAAAAATCGGATCGCGGGCTGTCCTTCGGGCGCCGCGAGGACACCATGGGGCTGCGGGGTGTTCAAGTGCGAGAGATGTTCATCGAGGATTGCCATGTGCCCGCTGGGCGTCTGCTTGGTGGTGTCGGGGGCGCCCAGGGTGTGCTGGCCGCTGCAGGCGGGGTCACCCTGGTCGGCTCGGGCGCAGCCGCTCTGGGGGTGGCGCAGGCGGCCTTCGATGCCACACTGCCGCATGTCCGCGAACGGCATGTGCTGGGCAAGCCCCTTGCGGCGCTGCCCGGCGTGCAGACACAGCTTGCGCAGGTTTTTTTGGACCTCGAGGCTGCACGGTCTGCGGTCGCACGCGGCCTGAGCTGGCTGGACGACAGTGCCAAGGGTCCGCCGCTGGTTTTGTGGCTCAGCAAGGTGGCCGCTGTCCGGGCCGCCCAGCGCGTTGCCGATGCCTGCCTCGCAGCCCATGGCGCGATCGGCTATTCCAGGGCGTTGCCGCTCGAGCGCCACGTTCGCGACCTGCGGGCCTTTGGCATCCATTGGGGCAACAACGAAGTGCTGATGGACACGATAGGCAAGATGCTCGTGGCTTGATCCGGCGTGTTGGTGGTCTTCACCACGAGGGGCTGTTCTTCGGCTTGTCGAAGGGGCGCGGGGTGCCGCTGTTGATGTGTGCTGGCACACTGGTGGCGCAGCAACCCGGGGTTTTCAAACTGAAACCTGGTCAGGCCCGGCCGATCACAGAACGCAAAAACGGCCCCTGATTGATCACAAAGGGCCGCGTTTACCGGGTTTGGCGGAGACGGAGGGATTCGAACCCTCGATGCGGGTATAAGCCGCATGCTCCCTTAGCAGGGGAGTACCTTCAACCACTCGGCCACGTCTCCGGCAAGCATGGCATTCTAGCACAGGTTGACTGGGCTGCCACAGGGCTCAGGCAGGCTCGCCGGCGGGCGCTTCGGCATCGAGTTCGAAGGCCTTGTGCAGGGCCCGGACGGCGAGTTCCATGTACTTGTCATTGATCAGCACCGAGGTCTTGATCTCGGAGGTGCTGATCATCTGGATGTTGATGCCTTCCTCGGCCAGGGTACGGAACATCAGGCTGGCCACGCCAACGTGGCTGCGCATGCCGATGCCGACGATGGACACTTTGGCCACCTTGTCATCGGAGACGATTTCCTCGGCGCCGACACTGGGCCCCACCTGATTCTTGAGCAGTTCGAGCGTCCGTGAAAAATCATTGCGGTTCACGGTGAAGGAAAAATCGGTCATGCCCTGCTGCGAAATATTCTGCAGGATCATGTCGACGTCGATATTGGCGGCTGCGACCGGGCCCAGGATGGAATAGGCCACGCCCGGGGTGTCGGGCACGTTGCGCAGGGTGATCTTGGCTTCGTCGCGGCTGAAGGCGATGCCGGAGACAACGGCGTTTTCCATTTTCTGGTCTTCCTCGAAAGTGATGAGCGTGCCTGCGTGCATTTCGGTATCGACCGGCAGCAGAGGGTCGGTCAGTGAAGACAGCACCCGCAGGGGGACCTGATATTTGCCTGCGAATTCCACCGAGCGGATCTGCAGCACCTTGGAGCCCAGCGAGGCGAGTTCGAGCATTTCCTCGAACGAGATCACGTTCATGCGGCGGGCCTCGGGCACCACACGCGGGTCGGTGGTGTAGACCCCGTCCACATCGGTGAAGATCAGGCATTCATCGGCCTGCATGGCGGCCGCGATGGCCACGGCCGAGGTGTCGGAGCCGCCGCGGCCCAGGGTGGTGATGTGGCCGGCCTCGTCCACGCCCTGAAAGCCTGTGACGATGACCACGCGGCCCGCTTCCAGGTCGGCGCGGATGCGAGCGTCGTCGATGGACTGGATACGGGCACGCGTGAACGCGCTGTCGGTGCGCACGGGAACCTGCCAGCCGGTGTAGCTGCGCGCAGCCACCCCCTGGCGCATCAAGGCCATGGCCAGCAGCGCACTGCTGGCCTGCTCGCCGGTTGCCGCGAGCATGTCGAGTTCGCGGGGATCGGGCTGCGGCGAGATTTCTTTGGCCAGGGCCAGCAGCCGGTTGGTTTCGCCGGCCATGGCTGACGGGACCACAACCACCTGATGCCCGGCCGCATGCCACTTGGCAACCCGACGGGCCACATTCTGGATGCGTTCTACGGACCCCATCGAGGTGCCGCCGTATTTCTGGACGATCAACATGGCGTCTGGACTCTGCTCAAAATGCCCGGCCAAAAATGATGGCCGGAAAAACCTGCTATTTTAGCGTGAATCGAAGAGCCTCACGCGGCCGCGCACCACGCGTATGACATGGCCTTCATGGGGCAGCGTGACCTGGCGATCATGCCCCAGGGCGTGCACGGTGCGCAGCTGGTGCAGCCAATCCCGCAAGCGCGCCGCAGTGGGCATGCGCAGGCCCTGTGCGTGCAGCCAGTGGCGCAGTACGGCCACCTGCTGCTCGGCCGAAAGTGCCCGCCAGGCTGCGAGCGAGAAGCCGCCGCCGTCCTCGTCTGGGTCCAGGGTCTGCAGTGCCTGGGCACCCGCCGCCGCCGCCCAGCGCTGCAGCGCCTGCGCCTGCTGGGCGTGGCGCCCGAGGGTAGTGCGCCATGCGGGCCAATGCCGGTCGAGTATGGGGGCGAGTTCGGTACGCAAGGCACCGCGTGCAAGATGCACGGCCTGGTTGCTTGGATCCTGCACGGGATGCCAGCGTGTGGCGGCGGCAAACCGGGGCACGCACGCCAGCACGCGTGTGCGCGGCTGGTTCAGCCATGGACGCAGCCAGTACAGGCCGTGGCGCTGCACTACAGGCGCCATTGCGGCCAGCCCTTCGGGGCCGGCGCCGCGCAGCAGGCGCAGGAGCACGGTCTCGGCCTGATCGTCCTGGTGATGGGCGAGCAGGATGTGGCCGATGCCGGCGCCGGCTGCCAGGTCGCGCAGTGCCGCGTAGCGTGCCGTGCGGGCAGCCGCTTCCAGGCCGCGCCCAGCCACGGTCACAGTCACCTTGCGGCTGTGGCAGCTGATCTGCAGCAGGCCGGCAAGATCGTGGGCATGCTGCAGCCAGGCATCGGCTTCGGCCTGCAGGCCATGGTGGACGTGCAGTGCGTGCAGCATGCAGCCCTGCACCTGCGCAATGTGAGCTGCATGGATGGCCAGCATGGCCGAATCCGGGCCGGCGCTCAGGGCAATGCCGACCGGGGCGCCTTGGGGCAACGGCTCCAGGGCTTGTTCGATGTCGCGCAGCAGAAGGGGGTCGCACGCGGGCAGGATCGCAGGGCTTGTGAAGCGTGCCGGGCCGTCTGGCGCCATGGCTGTCGCACCTGCTGCGGCATCGAGCCCGTGAACGGCTGTTTGGCGGCCTCGGGGCCCGGTGTTCATTTGGCTTCGGTGACCCGGCCAAAGTCGGCCAGCCGCTGGCGCCGCCTTTTGAGCAGCTCGGTGGTTTTCAGGCCCGAGAGCTCGCGCAATGCATCTGCCAGGGCGCGATGCAACTGGCGCGCCATGGTGGCCGGGTCGCGATGGGCGCCGCCCACGGGTTCGTTGATGACGCGATCGATCAGCCCCAGTTCTTTCAGGCGCGGTGCCGTGATTGCCAGCGCCTCGGCTGCCGTGGATGCCTTGTCGGCGCTGCGCCACAGTATGGAGGCGCAGCCCTCTGGCGAAATGACTGAATAGGTCGCGTACTGCAGCATCATCACCGTATCGCCCACCGCAATGGCCAGGGCACCACCGGAGCCCCCTTCGCCGATGATCGTGGCGATGATGGGCACCTTGAGCCCGGCCATGGCAAACAGATTGTGGCCGATGGCTTCGGACTGGCCGCGCTCTTCGGCGCCCACGCCCGGGTAGGCGCCTGGTGTGTCGATGAAGGTGAATACCGGCAGCTGGAATTTTTCGGCCAGTTGCATCAGGCGCAAGGCCTTGCGGTAGCCTTCGGGCAGGGGCATGCCAAAGTTGCGCCGGGCGCGTTCCTTGGTGTCGCGGCCTTTCTGGTGGCCGATCACCATGCAGGCCGTGCCGTTGAAGCGTGCGGGCCCACCCACGATGGACGAATCATCGGCATACATGCGGTCACCGTGCAGTTCGTGAAAATCGGTGAACAGTGCCTCGACGTAGTCGAGCGTATAGGGGCGCTGCGGATGGCGGGCCACGAGTGCCGTCTGCCAGGGGGTGAGCTTGGCGTAGATGCTCTTGGCCAGCGTCTGGCTTTTTTGCTGCAGGCGGCTGACCTCGTCGGAAATGTCGACGGCCGAATCCGCCTGTACGAAGCGCAATTCTTCAATTTTCTGGTCGAGTTCGGCCAAGGGCTGTTCGAATTCCAGGAAGGTGTTTCGCATGGGTTCAGGATATCAGGAGAATGGGGTATTCGGAGAACGTGGGGTAGTCAGGGAACGCCCGGTTATTCGGAGAGCGCTCAGTATTCGACTGCGCCCGCGTCGGCACTGCGCCACAGGTACCAGCTGGCTACTGTGCGCCAGGGAGCCCAGGCCTGGGCCACTTCACGGGCTTCGAAGCGCGATACCGGTTCGCCGCTGAAATAATGGGTGGAAATGGCCTTGAGCAGGGCGGTGTCCTCTACCGCCAGGATATCCGGCCGGCCCATGTGGAAGATGAGGAACAGGTCTGCCGACCGACGACCCACCCCGCGTATCGTGCACAGCTGTTGGACCACGGCGCCATCATCGAGCGCGCGCCACCAGGCGGGATCGAGCCGCGATGCATGTGAAAAGAACTGTGCCGCATCTTGCAGATACTGTGTCTTGCGCCTGGACAGGCCCAGCGCATGCAGTTCATTTTCGGTGCGCTCGAGGATGCAAGTGGGTTGCAGCGTGTTGTTGCACGCTTGCAGCAGGCTGCTCCACAGGCTGCGAGCCAGTGCAAGAGAAGCCTGCTGGCCGATCAGCACGCGCGCCAGGGTGCGAAATGGACAGGCCTGAAGGTGCAGGGTCTCGCCCTCGTACAAGGGGATGAGCTTGCGCAGGATGCGATCCCGCTGCATCAACTGCTCGCAGGCATCCAGCCAGTACGCAGCAGACTGCAAGGAGCGCGAGCTGGTATCCATCATGCCCTCCGCCAGCGGGTGCCTTCAGGGCCGTCGGCGAGCTCGACCCCGCCGGCCTGCAGTTCGGCCCGCAGCGCATCCGCGCGCGCGTAGTCGCGGGCGGCCTTGGCCAGACTGCGTTCGGCCACCAGCGCTTCGATGGCTGCGTTCGACAGGCCGGATGACGCATGGCCATCGGCAAGAAAGCGGCTGGGCGACTGCAGATAGACCTGCGGGTCGGTGTGCAGGAGGCCCAGTGCCTGCCCCAGTGCGCGCAACAGGCCGCTGGCCTGTGCGTCTGTGTCGCGATTGGCGCAGGCGGCGAGATCGAACAGTACGGCGATGGCTTCGGGTGTGTTGAAGTCATCGTCCATCGCCTGATGGAAACGCTGCGCAGCGGGTTCATTCCAGTTGATCTGAACGGCGGCCGGCGGCACATTGCGCAGCGCCTGATAGAGCCGGTCGAGTGCGCGCTGCGCATCGAGCAGGTTGGCCGGTGTGTAGTTCAGCTCGCTGCGATAATGGCTGCGCAGCAGAAAGAAGCGCAGCATTTCGGCTTCGCGGGGGTTTACCGTGTAATCCGCGCGGGTATCTTCGGCATCCAGCGCCAGCGTATCGCGTATGCGCTGAAAATTGCCGAGAGACTTGGACATTTTCTCGGTGTCCACCATCATGGGCCCGCAATGCATCCACGTGCCTGCCAGCGTGCCACCCCAGGCGCCTTCACTCTGGGCGATTTCGTTTTCGTGATGGGGGAACTTGAGATCTGGCCCGCCCCCATGAATATCGAGCGGCATGCCCAGCAGGGCATGGCTCATGGCAGAGCATTCGATGTGCCAGCCCGGGCGGCCCCGGCCGTACGGTGAGTCGAACTGGGCATCGGCGGGCTCATCGGGTTTGGCTGCCTTCCAGAGGGCGAAGTCGAGGGGATCCTGCTTGCCTGCCGAGACGGCGACCCGTTCACCAGCGCGCAGGTCATCCAGCGATTTGCCCGAGAGCTTGCCATAGCCCGGAAATTTGCGTACCGCGAAATTCATGTCGCCCTCGCTTCCGTGGTAGGCCAGGCCCCGTTCTTCGAGACGGGCGATCAGCGCGAGCATGCCCGTGACGTGCTCGGTGGCGCGGGGCTCGGCATCGGGTGCCTGCACGCCCAACGCCCGTTCGTCGGCGTGCATGGCGTCGATGAAGAATGCGGTGAGCTGGCGGATGGGGATGTTGCGCTCGACGGCGCGGCGGATGATCTTGTCATCGATGTCGGTGATGTTGCGCACATACTGTACCTGCCATCCCGAGGCCCGCAGCCAGCGCTGCACGACATCGAAGGCCACCAGCATGCGTGCATGGCCGAGATGGCAGAAGTCATATACCGTCATGCCGCATACGTACATGCGCACCACCCCGGGCTGTGCGGTCTGGAACGGGTTCTTGCGGCGGGTCAGGGTATCGTATATTTGCAGCATGGCAGAGGCGCAGCGGGCATCGACGGCACGGGCCGTGCCCAGCGATGTAAAATGAACTGATTAGTATACCGTCATGCCCTCGGGGTCCAGAACCTTTCTCTTCAGGTGCGTCCTACAGTGATACGTTCCCATATTCTTGCGTTGGTCTGCTGTGCCTGCCTGGCGCCGACTTCGGTGCTGTTCGCCCAGGGTACGGTGGCACCCCCCGATGGTCCGGTGGGGGGGCTCAACTATGATCCGCAGACTGGCGCGTTCACGCCGGTGCAGCCGCCCGACGGCGGCTGGCAGGGTCTGGCGCGCCTGCTCCAGCGTGCGGCGCCAGCCACCGATACGTCGGTACCCCTGTCGGCCGCGCAGTTCTCGGCCCATGTGGCCCGCCTCATCGATCAGGGCCAGGCCGGCGAGGCCCTCGAGCTCATCCAGTTGCGTCGCCAGGGGCTCGACCGGCAACAGGCGATCGGCACCGATGTCCAGTTGCGCTACCAGCAGGGCCGTGCACTGGCGGCGCTTGGGCAGCATCAGCAGGCGCAGGACATCTGGCAGCAAATGACCATCGACTACCCCGAACTGCCCGAACCCTGGAATGCGCTGGCCATCGAGTACGTACGCGAAGGGGCCCTGCTGCGTGCTCGCGAGGCTCTGGACATGGCGTTGGTGTCCGATCCAGACTTCGCGCCGGCGCTCGAGAACCTCGGTCATGTACAGATGCAGCTGGCCCAGGACGCATTTGCCCGGGCGCGCGCCGCAGATGGCCGGGCAGCCCGGCACGCTCCAGGATCCTGACACCCTTCGCCATGATGAAACCCCTTCCTTCACTACGCAATACTTTCATGCGCACCCCGCTGTCGGTGCGTTTCTGCAGCCTCGCCTGCGTCTTCATGCTGGCCGGTGGGCCAGTGGCCGCAGCCGATTCCACTACTTCTACGAAAGATCACCTCATGAGCTCACCCAAGGTCCAGCTGGCCACGAACAAAGGCACTCTTCTCATCGAACTGGATGCCGAAAAGGCACCGGCCACGGTCGAAAACTTTCTCACCTACGTCAAAGAAGGTTTTTACGATGGCACGGTCTTCCATCGAGTCATCGACAATTTCATGATCCAGGGCGGGGGCTTCGAGCCAGGCCTGAAGCAGAAAGAAACCCATGCCGCGATCAAGAACGAGGCCGACAATGGCCTGAAGAACGAACCCTACACCCTGGCCATGGCGCGCACGTCCGACCCGCACTCGGCCACGGCCCAGTTCTTCATCAACGTGGCCAGCAACGACTTCCTCAATTTCTCGGCGCCCACCTCGAACGGCTGGGGGTATGCCGTATTCGGGCGGGTCATCGAGGGCACCGAGGTCGTCGATGACATCAAGAAGGTCAAGACCGGCAACAAGGGCTTTCATCAAGACGTCCCGGTCGATGACGTCATCATAGAAAGCGCCACCCTCATCGACTGATTGAACACGCTCGTTCTGCCGGGCACGATCTGGCTGGCCGCCGACGTCCATCTGGGTGAGCACGGTCCGCAGACTGCCCGCGCGTTCAGCCGGTTTCTCCAGGCTGCCAGCGGGCAGGCCGATGCGCTGATCCTGTGTGGCGACCTTTTCGATGCCTGGATCGGCGACGATGACGCCCTGCGGTACCCGCCGGCCTGGTTGCAGGCGGCCGTGCAGGCCCTGCGCCAGGCCGCTGCGGCCGTGCCGCTCTACCTCATGCACGGGAACCGCGATTTTCTGATGGGGCCTGCGCTGGCCAGCTATCTGGGGGCACATCTGCTGGCGGCGCCACTGCGCCTGCAGACCGATGCAGGCCCGTTGCTGCTGGCTCACGGGGATGAATATTGCGTCGATGATGTCGGCTATCAACGCTTCAGGCGTATTGTGCGCCAGGCCTGGGTTCAGCGCCTGTTCCTGAAACTGCCGCTGGCCTGGCGGCGCGCCGCTGCACGGCAGGCCAGGCAGCGCAGCCAGAGGGCGCAGCGTGCGAAAACCATGCAGATCATGGACGTCAATCCCCGGGCGGTGAGCGCAGCACTGCGCATTGCGGGCTGCACCACGCTGGTGCACGGGCATACGCACCGGCCTGCCGTGCACCGGTTCGAGCTCGACGGCCAGCCCGCGCAGCGGCATGTCCTGCCCGACTGGATGCACGAACCACCCGGTCCGTCGCGCGGCGGCTGGATCACGATCGATGGGGGCGGTCTGACCCTCCATGCCAGCACCGGGCTCGAGGGCGCCTGATCAGGGGGTTGCCGTACCACCGCCGGAGTCTCACCAGGAAAGCGCTCCCGGGAAAGCGTCCCCCTGAAAGCGTTCCCCGGAAAGCACCCGGGGGCTTCGTGTCGGGGCCTGCCAAGCAGCCAAATCAGCGAAATCAGCGAAATCAGCGAAATCAGCCAAATCAGCGAAATCAGCCAAATCAGCCAAAGAACCAATAGCAGACGCCGATGGCCGCCAGCACGCCTGCCAGATCGGCCAGCAATGCGCAGCCCACGGCATGGCGGACCCGCTGGACGCCGACCGCCCCGAAGTACACGGCGAGCACGTAGAACGTGGTCTCCGTGCTGCCCTGGATGGTGGCCGACAGCAGCGCGGGGAAACTGTCAGGCCCGAAGTGCTGCATGGTTTCGATCATCATGGCCCGTGCAGCACTGCCCGAGAAGGGCTTGACCAGGGCGGTGGGCAGGGCATCGACAAAGCGGGTATCGAGCCCGGCCATCTGGGTCAGCCAGCGGATGGCATCGAGCATGCCATCCAGCGCCCCTGAAGCCCGCAATACGCCCACGGCGCACAGCATGGCAACCAGATAGGGGAGCAGGTCCTTGCAGACATCGAAGCCTTCACGGGCACCGGCAATGAAGCTTTCGTAGACCGGGATACGACGCCACAGGCCAGCCAGCAGGAAAACCACCAGCAGCCCGAACAGCACCAGATTGCCCAGCAAGGACGACAGGGCTGCCACGGCGGTGGCGCCAAGGCTCGCCAGCAGCGCCATGAAGCTGCCCAGCACCAATGCCGTACCGCCCAGCCACGCCAGCACCACAGGGTCGATCAGGCGCAGGCGCTGCACCAGGGCAACCGAAATCAGCCCTGCCAGGGTCGAAGCCGATGTCGCCAGCAGGATAGGCAAGAAGACCAGCGTTGGATCGGCCGCCCCCTGTTGCACCCGATACATGAAAATCGTCACCGGCAACAGGGTCAGGGAAGAGGCGTTCAGGACCAGGAACAGGATCTGCGCGTTGGTGGCGCTCTCCGGGTGCGGATTCAGGGTTTGCAGGGCCCGCATGGCGCGCAGGCCGATGGGGGTTGCGGCGTTGTCCAGCCCCAGTGCATTGGCGGCGTAATTCAGGGTGATCAGCCCCAGAGCCGGGTGGCCTGCGGGTACTTCGGGCATCAGGCGCGTGAACAGGGGGCCCAGCAGGCGCGCGAGGATACGGATCAGGCCCGCGTCTTCGGCGATCCGCAAAAAGCCCATCCAGAGTGTGAGCGTGCCGAACAGCAGCAGCATCAGCTGTACCGAGAGTTCGGCCATGCTGAACAGGCTGGCGATCAGGCGCGCGAACACATCGGCATCGCCCAGGGCGAGCCACTGGACGCCGGCGGCAACAGCGGCCACCATGAAAAACCCCAGCCACAATGCGTTCAACATGCACTGCTCTCAGAATGCAAGGAAATGCTCCCTGGGCTCATAGAGGGGATCCGGCCCGGGATGGTGGCGTGTGACCCAGGTGCCGTCATGGTCGAAGAAGACGAACATGAGTGAGTTCCAGACGTGATCCTGCCGGTAGCGATAGCTATATACCAGTTGGCGGTTCGATGGCAGCCCGACCGTATCGACGATGGCGGGCGGACCGAATTCGCAGCGCACCTGTGCCTGGGTCCATTGGCCGTCGTCCAGCTGGCTGAAATGCCGGTCGGTCAGCAGCGGTTCGATGCGCTGTACATTGCCCTGGGCGTCCAGCGTGGCGCCCCAGGCATATTGCCCGAAGGGTTGCTGGGACCAGACTACCCGTGGCTCGCCGCCGCGGCCGGTACACTGCAGGGTGGGCGGGCCGAACCGGGCCACCACCTGGGCCAGGGGGGTGCCGGGCGGGATGTCCGTCAGGTTGGCGCAGGCGGCCAGCGTCAGGGCTGACAACAGCGTGCAGATCATCAGGCACAATCGTTTCATCCCGCTATTAGACACCACAAGTACCGACTGTGGCAGGCGCAGGGCGGCCATCTGGCCGGCAATGATTGGGAGACTGGATCCGTGGCGTTCGATGAGGCTTTGTGGGCTGTATTCCAGGCGTGCCAGCAGGCGGGGGTCAGTTTCATTCTGCACCATGAACAAGGTCGCTGGCACGTCGAGTACCTTTCTACCGACGGATCGGCGCCTTTGTCGGCGCCCGTGTCAAGATCCTTGTCGGGCCTTTTGTCAGGGCCTTCGCGTGCAGCGGGCAAATCGGGGCGGCCCGAGTCGGGCTGGAACTGGACGGCCCGGAACACTGTGGCCGTGGTCGGGCCCGATGGCAGCGGCAAGACGACGCTCATCGATGCCGCGCTGGCTAGTCCGCTGGGACGGCATTACCGGTTCAAGCGCTTCAAGCGCTATTTTCGGCGGGTGTTGTTCCACGTGCGCAAGGGCACCGATCGCAATGATCTCGAAGAGCGCCTGCTCTGGTTGATCCTGCCACTGGCCTGGCTGACGTTTTCGCTGTCCAGGGGGCTGTTCGGGCCTGGTTCTCCCCTGGTTCTGGATCGCTATTTCTACGATTACTTCGCGCATCACCTGCGCGATCCCGCTCGGCCCATGGCACGGGTGGCCGGTTATGGCTTCTGGAGCGCTGTGACGCCGCGCCCCGCGCGGCTGGTCGTGGCGATGTCCCCGGCAGCGGTGGTTCATGCGCGCAAGGCCGAAATGACGGTCGATCACATTCAGGCCCTGTATCGCTTGTATTGTGAGCAGATCGCGCGGGCACGGGTGCCGCGCACGTTGTTCTGTCATACCGGGCTGGATCGGCAGGTGTCCAGTCAGCAGATGGTTGCGTTCCTGAGCTGAATCTGCCGCTGCTGGCAAGACGGGTAATCCATGGTGCGCGCAGTTTTTTTCCTAAAATGGGGGTTTTCCCATTGTTGTGGAGTTGTCATGCAGACTCAACCCGCGCTTGGCTTCGCGCTGGCGCTCACCCTTCTGGGCGGACTTGCGCCGGCGCATGCCGCCGAACCCATACGTATTGCCCACATCACGAGCATGAGCGGTGCCTTCACGGCCTATGGCGAGCAGTTGCAGCGCGGCCTCGAAATGGGCCTGCAGTACGCCACTGGGGGCCGCATGCAGGTGGCGGGCCGGCCCATAGCGCTGACCCTGAAGGATGATCAGATGGATCCGAACCGCGGCCGGGCCCTGGTCGAAGAAGCCTACGCCGAAGACGGGGTCGATCTGGTCGTCGGGCCCATGTCCTCCGGGGTGGCCGTTGCGGTCATGCCGCTGGCCGAAGAATATGGGCGCGTCATCATGCCCGAGGGCGTTGCCGATTCGATTACCGGAAAAGACTGGAACCGTCACGTGGTCCGTGTGGGCCAGAGTTCATCCATCTACGCCACGGCCAATGCCATTGCATCGACAGGGCCGGGCACCTGTGTGGCCACCATAGCCCAGGATTACGTGTTCGGGCGCGACAGCGTGGCTGTCTACAGGCAGGGGGCCCAGGCGCGCGGGGCGCAGGTCGTGCACGAAGAATACCTGCCATTCGACACGACAGACTTCACCGCGGCGGCCCAGCGCCTGTTCGATGCGCTGGGCCAGGCGGGCGAGTGCCCGGGGGGCAAGCTGATTTTCTCGATGTGGGCGGGCTCGAGCAACCCGATCGGGCGCATCAACGATCTGCATCCCGAACGGCTGGGCATTCGTCTGGCGGCGCCCGGCGACATGATGCCCATTCTGACCACGTACGCACCGTTCGATGGCATGGAAGGCGCCACCTATTACTACTACGAGTTGCCCGACAATCCGGTCAACGATGATTTTGTGCGTGATCATCAGCGGCTGTACGGGACGCCGCCGGATTACTTCACTGCGCAGGGATTTTCCCAGGGTATGGCCATCGTTGCGGCCCTCGAGAAGTCCGCCGGCTCGTCAGACGCTGAAGACCTGATTGCCGCGTTCGAAGGCCTGACATTCGATTCACCCAAGGGGCCGCAGACGATACGGCCAGCCGATCACCAGGCGCAGCAGGTCATGTACCATTTCAGGCTGCAGCCGCAGGAGCGTTCCGACTGGTTCGCAGGCCGTACCGTTCAGGCGGGCGTACCGCAATTGCTGGGGGTGATCCCGGTCGAGCAGTTGACGCTGCCGCCACAGAACGGAGATTGATCCGGTGCATCAGCATGTCGGGCGGCGCGCAGCCCTTCCCGCACGGGGCGGGCGGCCTGGCGACAGGGACCTGCTCGCCGTGCATGATCTGGCGGTATCCCTGGGCGAGCAGGTCATCATCGATGGGATCTCGCTCACTTTCGAGCAGGGCAGCCTCACGGCCATCGTGGGCCCGAATGGGGCCGGCAAGACGACTTTTTTCAATCTGCTTTCGGGGCAGTTGCAACCCGATCGCGGGGTGATCCGTCTGGCGGGTGCCGATATCACCCGCATGGGCATGCCGGAGCGTGCTCTGGCGGGCTTCGGACGCGTTTTCCAGATCAACCAGCTGTTTGCGGCGCTGACGGTTCTCGAGAACGTGACATTGGCGCTCACGGTTCGGGAGGGGCGGCTGGCCAGCCCCTGGCAGCGGGCCGACCAGCGTCATGACGTTCTGACGCGCGCCATGGCCTGTCTTGAACAGGTGCAACTGGCCGGGTTGGCGGCCCGGCCGGTACGGACCTTGACGCACGCTGCGCGCCGCAAGCTCGAGATGGCCCTGCTGCTGGCCCAGGATCCTGTCGTGTGTCTGCTCGATGAGCCGACAGCGGGCATGGCCGTGGAAGAAGTGCCGGCGATGCTCGATCTGGTTGCGCAATTGCATCAGAGTGCCGGGCGCGTCATTTTGCTGATCGAGCACAAGATGGACGTGATCCGCTCGCTCGCGCAACGCATCATCGTGTTGCATCAGGGGCGTGTGCTGGCCGATGACACGCCGGCACGCATCATGGCATCGGCAGATGTGCAGGCGGTGTATCTGGGTGAGCCCGGCGCATGAAACGCGGGCTGCGCATACGCTGGCCAGCAGCCCACCACCGGTTGCTGTGCCTGATCCTCCTGGCCGGGCTGCTCCTCATGGGGCTCAAGACCTGGCTGGTCCTGACGCTCAGTGGTCTGGCCATGGGCGCGATGCTGTTTCTGATGGCGTCCGGCATGACGCTGGCCTTCGGTCTGCTGCGGGTTCTCAATCTGGCCCATGGGGCGCTGATTTCCCTGGGCGCCTTTGCCGGTGCCGCCTGGTGGCTCGCGCACGCCCAGGCGCTCCCGCATGAAGCCTGGCGGCAGTGGCTGGCCCTGCTGCCGGCCATGTTGATCGCCATGGCGGTCGCCGGGCTGGTGGGGGCCCTGTTCGAACGTCTGGTGATACGTCCGGTGTATGGCGATTACCTGAAGCAGATGCTGGTTACGGTCGGCGGCGCAATCATTCTGGTGCAGTTGCTGCAGGGCATCTGGGGTGCCAGCCCGATCGCGGTGCCGCGCCCCGAGGTGCTGCGCGGCTCGCTAATAGTGCCGCAAGCCATCCCGTGGCTGGGCGGGCTGGCCCTGGAGAAGTTCCGCGTGCTGAGCGCTGCGTGTGGCCTGGTGATCTACGCGCTGGTGATCCATGGCCTGGAACACTCTGGCCTGGGCATCGTGATCCGGGCGGGGGTCGAAGATCGCGAAATGGTCGAGGCGCTGGGCCTGCGCATGACGCCGGTGTTTCTTGCGGTCTTCGTGCTGGGCGCCATGCTCGCAGGCCTGGGTGGCATGTTCTGGGGCTTCTACCAAGAGATGATCACTGCACACATGGGCGATGAACTGCTCATACTGGTGATCGTGGTGATCATCCTCGGCGGGCTTGGATCCGTGCGTGGCTGCCTCTATGGGGCCTTGATGGTCGGGCTGGTCAACCTCTATGTGGGTTATCTGCTGCCATCTCTGGCCTCCGTGGCTGTCGTGGGGCTCATGTTGGCGGTGCTCATGTGGCGCCCCTGGGGGCTCGTTCCCGTGGCCGAAGCACGGACCGGATGAGGAACATGGGGCAGAATGAGGAACATGGCATGATGGCCACCCTGGTTTCGGGGGATCTGCCCCGCAGTCGCTGGCTTGCGGGTGCATTGCTGCTCTTGCTGGCCTGCCTGGCGGGCGGCCCTTTCCTGTTTGCGGATGTGCGCGTGTTCACCCTGCTGGGCACGATGATGATCTTCATCCTCGTGGCCACGTCCTATGACCTGATGCTGGGTTATGTGCATATGGTCTCGTTTGCCCACATGCTGTTTTTTGCCCTGGGGGCCTATGGGGTGGCGCTGGCCACGCACTATCTGGGCCCCACGCTTGCAGCCGTGGCCGTCGGGCTGGGGCTCGCCCTGCTGTGCAGCCTCTTGCTGGCCCTCGTTCTAGGGGCACTGACCCTGCGCGTACAGGCCATTTTCTTCGCTCTGGCCACGCTGGCCGTTGCCTTTGCCTGCGTGCAACTGGTGCTGCAGGCCTATCCGCTGACAGGTGGGGTTGATGGTCTGCGCGTGCGTCTGCCTGCAGTGCTCGGGCCGGGGCACCGGCTCTTTCAGGACCGTCTGCCTGGGCTGGATCTGCCCCGCCTGCTGCGTGGGTTGTGGCTCGATCCGGCCGCGGCGTGGGAGCAGGCACGTTTCTCGTTGTACTTCACGGGGCGGCATCTGGTGTATTACGCAAGCTTCGTGCTGAGCCTGGCGGGGGTGCTGCTGCTTTTTCGTGTTGTGCGTTCATCGTTCGGCCGCGTGTTGCTGGCCATCCGGGAAAACGAGTTCCGGGCGCGCGCGCTGGGCTACCGGACGGTGGATTATCGCATTGCGGCAGTTGTTCTGGCGGGTCTGCTCACCTGTATTGCAGGCGCTGCATTTGCCTTGTTCAATCGCTATGTCAGCCCGGCCACCACCTTGAGCTTCGATCTGATGGTCTTCATTTTGCTCATCTGCGTGATTGGCGGCATGGGAACCCTCTATGGGGCTGTTCTGGGGGCCGCCGTGTTTCTGCTGGCCCAGGGATATTTGCAGGATGTGCTCACCATCGTCGTCGGGGTGGCGCCCGGGAGCCATCTCTGGGGCGCCCTGTTTGCACCGCAACGCTGGTTGCTGTGGCTTGGGGTACTGTTCGTGCTGTGCGTGTACTGGTTTCCCGACGGGATCGTCGGGCGCCTGCGGGCCGCAGCCCGTCAGGGCACGACTCGTCAAGAAGGGTGACGGCCATAGGGTGGTGGTCGTTCGGATATGGGTCGTGACAACGGTCATCATGGCCCCGGTCGGGCAGGGTCGCTGTGCCGTGGCCATCAGCCGTTGGGCAAGCCCTGCGAGATGCCGTCTGCGGGTTCAGCCGCCCAGCATCAACATGTACGCCGCCGTGCCGGCCACGATGCTCAGCAAGGTATGCTTCAGGCGCCATTGCAACAGCGCCACCATTGCCACGGCGGCCACTTCCGGCCATGGCAGACCGGGGTGGTTGTGTGCCTGGCCGGCAGCCGTGTCGATCAGCAGCAGCACCATGATGGCCATGGGCAGCGAACCCCCCAGCTTGTGGACCAGCGGGTGGTGGCGCAGCCAGTGGCCGGCCATGAAGGGCAGGGCACGCAGCAGCCCGGTGATCAGGGCCATCAGGCCAATCGCGGCCAATAGATAGAGCGGGTCATCCATAGCGGGTCATCGTTGTGTCTTCGGGTTCAGTCGTGCGGGGCCCTGGACCCGATGCCATGGCCTGGCCGCATGGCAACGGCCAGCAGGCTCAGGCCGATGGCAAGCGCCAGTGCCTGCGAGGGCAGAAGGGTTTGCGCAATGGCCCAGGCGACGAGCGCCACCCAGATCGGGAAGGCGTCCTGTCGGGCGCGCCATTGTTCGACTGCCAGAACGGCAAACAGGGCGGCCAGCACGAAATCCAGCCCATTCAATTCCCAGTGGGCCTGGCCGCCCAGCACGGCCCCCAGCGTGGTACCCAGAATCCACCAGCCCTGGTTCAGCACGCTGAGCAGCATTATGCGCTGCCTGCGCTGTTCCGCAGGCAGGGCTGTCAGCACCGAGTAGGTTTCGTCAGTCAGGGAAAAAATCACGTACCAGCGTTGCCAGCGCACTGCAGGCAGGGTGTTCAACAGCGACAGGCCATAGAAGACATGGCGCAGGTTCAGCACCAGCGTGGCCAGCCCGATGGTACTCAGTGGCAGGCCGGCAGCGAGCATGGGCACCATCATGAATTGTGCCGCACCCGCGTAGATCAATGCGCTCGCTGCCACAGCCAGCCAGGCTGGCCCGCCAGCCTGCACGAACAGAAAGCCGCATATGGCGCCCAGCGGGATATAGCCCATGGCCACGGGCGCCGTCAGGCTGGCCAGCGACAGCGTTCGGGATGGTTGCTTCATTGCCATTGGATCCCTGTCTGGCCGTGCGCCTGGAGCCAGTCGTTGGCCTGCCGGAAATGCCCGCAGCCCTGGAAGGGGCGCGGTGGACGTTGCGCCGAGAGGGGGGATGGATGGTTGGCCAGCAGCACGTGGACCGGCCCAACCGGTGGTTGAAGCTCCAGCAGGGCCCGTCGGGCCTGGGCATGGCTGCCCCAGAGCATCAGGACTTTGGGGCGTGGCGTCTGCAGGACGCGCATGATGAGCGCGTCGGTGATGTGCTCCCAGCCCTTGCGGGCGTGCGAAGCGGGTTTTCGGGCTTCGACGGTCAGTGTCGTGTTGAGCAGCAGCACGCCTTGCCGCGCCCAGCGAACCAGACTGTTCCTGGGCTGTGTTGCGGGGGGGCCATATTCCTGGCCCAGTTCCCTGAAAATGTTGCGCAGGCTGGGGGGTGCCGGGCAGAAATTCGGCACTGAAAACGCCAGGCCCTGTGCCTGGTTGGGGCCATGGTAGGGGTCCTGCCCGACGATCACCACCTGCACGTCTTCAGGGGCAGTCTCCAGCAGCGCCCTGAAAGGCCGCAAGGGAAAGATGACGGCACCCTGGTCGAGCCGTTCGCGCAGCATGCCATCGAGCTCGAGCAGCTGCCTGTGCAGATGCGGGGCCTGCAGCACGGCCTGCCAGGCGGGCGGCAGGGCCGCCACCTGATCGAACAGCGAGCCTTGATAGGCGTTCTGGATCGTCTCTGGAGACTGCATGAAGGGCATGGGTGGACGTGTCGGGTTTTCCATTACACTGAACGGTATCACATCGGGAATGCGTCATGAATCTCACGACCCGCGGCTGGCTCAATGGTTTCATCGGGATGGCCATCTTCAGTGGTTCACTGCCTGCCACGCGGGTGGCCGTGCTGGGGCTGGATCCGCTTTTCGTCACCGCAGCGCGCGCTGGCCTGGCCGGTGTGCTGGCCACCTTCATGCTGGTGCTGGCGGCGCGGCGCGATGGCGCGCAGGCCGTCCACGGCCAGGCGGGAGCGGGCGATCGGGCCAGCCCCGTGTCGGTGCGTCGCACGCGCCAGCCCACTGGGTTGGCCACACAGGCGCGCCCCGCACAGGGCGACTGGGTGCGTCTTGTATTGGTGGCACTGGGTGTGGTGCTGGGTTTCCCGCTGTTCACCGCGCTTGCCTTGCAGTCCATCACGTCGGCGCATTCATTGGTATTCATTGGGCTGCTGCCCATGTCGACCGCATTGTTCGCGGCCTGGCTGGCACAGGAAAGACCGTCGCGCAGCTTTTGGACATTTGCCGTGCTGGGGGCGCTTGCGGTGGTCGGCTTCGCATTCAGCCAGGATGGTTCGGGGGTGCTGTGGGCCGATGGCCTGATGGTGCTGGCCATTGTCAGCTGTGGCTATGGTTATGCCGAAGGCGGGCGTCTGGCGCGCCGGCTGGGCGCCTGGCAGGTGATCTGCTGGGTGCTCGTGGTCTCCCTGCCGGTCAGTTTGCCGCTGGCCTTCATCTGGGCGCCGCGCAATCTCGCGGCCGTACCGCCGTCGGCCTGGGCGGGCGGGCTCTACGTTGCCATCTTCAGCATGCTGGTGGGGTTCATCTTCTGGTACAGGGGGCTCGCCCAGGGGGGTATTGCGGCCGTGGGCCAGCTGCAGCTGCTGCAGCCTTTCCTCGGCCTGCTGCTGGCGGCGTGGCTGCTGGGTGAGCCGGTTACCCCGGCCATGCTGTGGGTCACGGCATTCGTAGTGGCCTGTGTGGCCGGTGCCCGCTATACGGCGGCGATGCCGGCACCGTCGCGGGCATCCTGAGCGCATCGCCGGCTTGGCCCAGGGGCACCGCCGGTGGCGGCCGCCGAGCGGCCGTGCCCATACCAAGTGTATCCAGCCTTGGGGCCTGTCCAAAGGGCAGGGTTTACGGTACAGTGCTTCAAACCAGAGACACTGCTGCACATGCAAATCCACCCGAGCCATGACCCCGAGGCCCGTCGTGCCCTCGCCATCAGTCTCATTCTGCTGGTGGCCTTGCTGCTGAGCGCCTCGATCAATCTTTCGAACTGGTTTTCGGGCGTTCTTTCGCTGCCCTGGCACATGACGTTCGAAGTGCTCTCGGTCAGCATCTCGCTCATGATCTATGGCCTGGTGTGCAGCGTGCGCCGCGAGCGGCCGGCGCTCAACCTGATTCTGCTGGCCAGCCTGTTTCTGGGCGTGGGCCTGTTCGACCTGCTGCACATGCTTTCGCTGCAGGGCATGCCCGATTTCGTCACGCCCGGCAATTCGAACAAGGGCATTTACTTCTGGCTGCTGGGGCGCTTCTTTGGCGTGGTGGCGCTGCTGTGCGTGGCCTTCGTGCCCTGGCGCATCACGGGTTCGGCCCGTGTCCTGTTCGGGTGCAGCGCATTGGTGCTGGCGCTGGTCGGCCTGTCGGCCTGGCTGTATTTTCAGGACCCGCAATTGCTGCCGCGCTTTTTCGTGCCCGGCAGGGGGCTCACGCCATTCAAGGTCAGCGCCGAGTATGCGCTCATGGCACTGTACGGTCTGGCTGCGCTGCGGCTGTTCTTTCACCTGCTCCGGCCGCGCGGTTTCAACGCCAGCGGCCTGTTTGCCGCAGCATTCATCATGATGCAGAGTGAATACTTTTTCACGCGCTATACCGATGTTTCGGATGCGTGGATGTTCATCGGGCATGTGTACAAGGTACTGGCCTTCCTGTTCCTGTATTACGCCATTTTCGTCGAAACCGTGCTGCATCCGTATGCCGACCTGCGCCGGTCGCGCAGCGAGATGCTGGCGACGCTGCGTGCCCTGCCCGATTGGGTGCTCGAACTGGATGATACGGGCAATTGCCTGCAGTTCTATCAGCATGAAGGTCAGCCCGGCCTACCGGTGCGGCCTGACGGCACACTGGTGCGCAGCATCAGCGAGCTCTTGTCCAGGGAGGATGGCGAGAGCGTGCGCAGTGCGCTCAAAGAGGCGCAGGCCCACGGGGTGTCGCGCGGCCGGGTCGTCAAGGCGCTGGGGGGTGAACAGGAGCGCAGTTTCGAACTGTCCGTGGCGCCTCGGTCCGATGCGCCATCAGGCGCCCGGCGCTTCATTGTGATCGCGCGCGATGTGACGCGGCGCCTGCGCGATGAAACCGTGCTGGCGACCCTGCGCCGCGGGATCATGCAAAGCCCGTTGCCATTCGTGGTGATCGACATGCATTTCCGGATCCAGCTGTGCAATGCGGCCTACGCAGGTTTCTTTGGCCTGGCACCGCATGCCCTGCTGGGCAAGAACCCGCTGCGCCTGCTTGAATCGCGCACAGCGCCAGAGGTCTGGACGGGGTTGGAATCCGCGATCCGGCAGGGTTTTCATTGGGCCGGTGAGCTGACCTTCCTGTTTCCGGACCATAACGAGCGGATTCTCGATACCAAGGTGTTTCCCATCCGCAATTCAGCCGGTGTGGCCTCGGGCTACATGGCGCATCTCGAAGACGTCACTGAGAAACGCCGTGCTGCCGAACGGATCCGCGAGCTCTCGCTGTACGACCAGCTCACGGGCCTGCCCAATCGGCGCCTCATGCGCGAGCGTTTCCAGGGCTCGGTGCGCAGCCATGCGCATCTGGCCCTGTTCTGGATCGATCTGGATCAATTCAAGGGCGTCAACGATACGCTCGGTCACGAGACCGGCGACCACTTGCTGGTGGCCGTGGCCCGACGGCTGCATGCGGGCTTGCAGGGGCGGGACATGCTGGTGCGCGTATCGGGCGACGATTTTCTCATGCTGCTGCATGGGGTCGGCCAGGAGGAAGCGCTGGCCCGGGCGCAGCTTCTGCAAAAGGCCATGAACCAGCCGATCGAGGTGGTGGGGCAGTCTGTTTCAGTCACCCTGTCGATCGGGATCGCGCTGTGTCCTGAAGATGCCAACGAATTCGACGTGCTTCTGGCACAGGCCGAAGCGGCCGTGAATCGCGTCAAGCAAGAAGGGTACAACCACATTTCATTCTTTAGGGCCGAAATGCAATTGCGCTCCGAACGCCAGCTGGCATTGGGGACTGCCTTGTGCAATGCCATTGCCCGTGGCGAACTCAGCCTCGTATACCAGCCCGTCATCGCGCTGGCCGATGGGCGCGTGGTGGGGGCCGAGGCGCTGCTGCGCTGGGAGTCCGAGTGGGGCAATGTGCCACCCGATGAGTTCATCCCCATCGCCGAGGCCACCGGGCTGATCGTCTCGATTGGCCACTGGGTGCTGCAAACGGCGGTGCGCCAGCTGGCCCGCTGGCATGCTGCCGGGCTGGATGATCTCAGCGTGGCCATCAATTTCTCGGTGGTCCAGTTCCAGCAGGGCGAGTTTCCCCAGTGGGTGCGCGAGATACTCGCCGAGACCGGGGTGCCCCCCGAGTGTGTGGCAATTGAACTGACCGAGGCGGCCGCCATGCGCACGACAGAATTTGTCACCCGCCAGGTGGATGCGCTCTCGGCCCTGGGCGTACAACTGGCCATCGATGATTTTGGTACGGGTTATTCGTCGCTCAGCTACCTGAAACAGCTGCATTTCCATATCCTCAAGGTGGATCGCAGTTTCGTGCAGAACCTCGAGGTCGATGCCGATGACAAGGTGATCGCCGGCACGATCATCCGCATGGCTCAAAGCCTGGGCATGCTGACCATTGCCGAAGGGGTGGGCAATGCCACCCAACTGGCCTTCATGCAGGCGCACGGCTGTGACATGGTCCAGGGGTTTCACTTCAGCCCGCCCCTGAAGCCCGAGGCCTTCGAGCGGTTCGTTCGCCACGGACACATCCCGAAATCACCCGCCTGACATGCGCGGTGCCGTTGCGGGGTCTGTACGATCCCTGGCGTCCATCGGGTTGGGGCCATGATGCCCGGGCCAGGCCGGTGCGGGCTGCCTGCACTTGGCAGCCCGCCCACAGCGTGATGTTCAGTGACGGCGCCAGAGCGTCAGTTGCGACAGCGTGTGCTGAAACTTGCGCCGGGTTTCACGGATCACGAACGGTACATCGAGGGGCTCGCCCACCGGCGTGAAATGGGGGCTCAGGTGGGCGTGCAGGCCATCGAGCGTGGTCCAGCTCTCACCATCTTTCTTGATGCCGCCGATCCAGGCCGAGTGCGGCGTGTGCTCTTCGAGCCAGGTGTAGGGTGAGGCAATGACCAGCAGGCCGCCTGCCACGATGCGTTCATGGATGGTATCCAGGAATCGGGCCGGGTCATACAGCCGGTCGATCAGGTTGGCGGCCAGCACCAGATCGTAGCCGGTGAACTGCGGCTTGAGGTTGCAGGCATCGCCCTGGAAGAATTCGACCCGGGGCAGGGTGTCCCGCAGGTTCAGTTCGGCCAGCGTGCGGGTCTTGTACGAGACCAGGTCACCTTCGTCCGTGAGCGTATAGCGCAGTTGGCCGCTTTGCATCAGTTGCACGCCCTGATTGATGAAGCGCGCCGAGAAGTCGACCCCGGTGACGCGCTCGAATGTGCGCGCGAGCTCGAACGTGGCGCGCCCGGAGGCGCAGCCCAGGTCCAGCGCCAGCCGGCAGGGGTGTTCGCCCATGGCCTGGATCGCCAACTGCGCCAGGGTACGCGGAAAGTTCGGCACGTCGAAGTAGGTATCACCGTAGTGGAACTCGGCGTATTCGGACAGCAGCCGGTCGGTTTCGTAATACGCCGCGGGTGCTTCTGCGGGCGCATGCGAGACTACATAACGCAGACCGGCGTGCTGGAAGAAATGCCTGCGGAAGGCGTAGCGCGATGCGCGCACCGCTTCGTTGCCACAGGATATCCATGAGCCCCCCTTGATCAGGTTGTGCTGGCCATCGAACGTGGGGGTCGTGAAATCATCGTAGATGGGATGGACATCGAAGCCATCGAACGGATAGGTGGGGGTTTCGGTCCATTGCCAGACATTGCCCACCACGTCGAAGAATTCTCCGTGGGCGTATTCATCGACCGGACAGGACGATGCGCCATGATCGAGATGCAGGTTGGCGTCGCAGGGTGATGCGCCCGGGTCGGTGCGACCCGTATGGTCGTACAGCCGATACCATTCGTCTTCGGTGGGCAGGCGGACCGGCTGGCCGGTTTCGGCCGCCTTCCAGTTGCAGAAGGCCTTGGCCTCGAGGTAGTTGACTTCGACGGGCCATGACCACGGCATGGGGACTTCTTCGGTCATCAGGCGCAGGAACCAGCCCTGGGTTTTCTTGACCCAGAAGGTGGGATGTTCGGCCTGGCTGTAGGCCAGCCACTTGCGGCCCTCTTCGGTCCAGTCGCGCTGGTTGCGATAGCCCCCGGCCTCGACGAAGGCCAGGAATTCATGGTTGCTGACCAGATAGCGGCTGGCTTCGAAGGGTTCGACCTGCGCCTCGTGCGCGCCGTATTCGTTGTCCCAGCCGTATTGCGGGCCGTCGAAGGACTTGCCGATCCGTACGACCCCTGCGGGCACAGGCAGCAAGGTGTTCTCGGGGGCTGGCCGGCCGTCATCCGGCCGGGGCGCCCACTCGGCCACCGCACGCACATGACGCAGGGCATGCTGGCGGATCAGCACCGAAGACGTTTCGAGGTGGATGCGCTCGTGCTCGATGCCCATGATGATGGCCCACCAGGGACTCTGCCAGTGGATGGGCGACTGCAGCGGAGCGTGATCGATGAGCCCCAGCACCAGGGCCCGGACCTGGTTGCGGTAGGCGCGCACCCGGGCGGCACCGGGCCAGTCGTAGTGGCTGTCATCCAGGTCGTCCCAGCTCATTTCATCGACCCCCACCGCGAAAATCGATTCCATGTGCTGGTCGATGCGGGTGTCGATCATGCGGGTGAGCATGAGCTTGTTGACGAAAAAGGTCGCGGTATGGCCGAAGTAGAAGATCAGAGGATGGCGCAGGGCGATCGGCTTGGTGACCCATGCCGCATCATCCTCGGCCAGGCAGTCGAAGAGCGATTCGTAGCGATCGAAGGTCTCGATGAAATAGTTGCGCAGGCTTGCGCGCAGCAGACTGGTATCGGGTTCGGCCAGGTTGGGGGTACGGGCAAACAGGGTGGCTGGTGATGCCGCGATCTGGGCTGGATGGGAAAGTGGGGCGTGCTGGGTCATGGCGGTGCCGGGTCGGAAACTGGAATCAATGTGCACGCGCCCATGATCGATGCGTGACATCATAAGCATGGCATGTGCCTGTGAGCATAGGCTAACATGATCCTTTTTCCGATACCGTCAAAATGCTGTCGTGGAAATGGGCAATTCGGGATGTCCCGTACACGAGATCGAAAAATATCGGACAATACACCCTTTGCATGCAAAGGGAAGTCATGTCACGCATTGTGTTGTTCGAGAACATCCACGCCAGCGCCAGGGAAGTCTTCACCGCAGCGGGCTTCGACGACGTGGTCACGCATGCCGGAGCGCTTGTCGGCCCGGCCTTGCTCGATGCCCTGCAGGGGGCCGATGTGGTGGGTATCCGTTCACGCACCCATCTGGATCAGGACGTGCTCTCCAGGCTGCCGCAACTGCGTGCCATCGGCTGCTTCTGCATCGGCACCAACCAGGTTGACCTGGAAACAGCGGCGATGCAGGGGGTGCCTGTCTTCAATGCACCGTTTTCCAATACGCGCTCGGTGGCAGAAATGGTGCTGGGCGAAGCCATCCTGCTGCTGCGGCGCATCCCCGAAAAGAATGCACGCGTGCACGAGGGCTTCTGGGACAAGACGGCCGATGGGGCGTATGAGGCGCGTGGCAAGACCCTGGGCATCGTTGGCTACGGCAATATCGGTACCCAGGTGGGCATTCTTGCCGAAGCGCTCGGGATGCAAGTGCTGTATCACGATATCGATACCAAGCTGCCGCTGGGCAATGCACATGCCACCTCGTCGCTCAAGAAATTCCTCGCCCAGACCGATGTGGTCACCCTGCATGTGCCTGGTGGCAAGGAAACGGCCAATCTCATCGATGCCGATGCGATTGCGGCCATGCGCCCGGGCAGCATACTCATCAATGCGTCGCGCGGTACCGTGGTCGATATCAATGCCCTGCATCGGGCGCTCAAGTCGGGGCATCTGTCGGGCGCAGCCATCGACGTGTTCCCCACCGAGCCCAAGAGCCGTGACGAAGCCCTCGACAGCCCCCTGCGAGGCATGCACAACGTGATTCTCACGCCGCACATCGGCGGCAGCACGCAAGAGTCCCAGGAAAACATCGGCCGTGAAGTGGCCGAAAAGCTCAAGCTGTACCTGAGCAGCGGTACCACCAAGGGCGCCGTCAATTTTCCGGAGATCTCCTACCATGAGCAGGCCGGTACCGCCCGTGTCCTTCATGTACACCAGAACGTGCCGGGCGCCATGGGGGCGCTCAGCAACCTCATGGGCGAATTCGGCCTGAACATCGTCAGCCAGCAGTTGCAGACGCGTGGCAAGATCGGCTATGCCATCACCGATGTCGATGGCGAAGTCACCGATCAGGTGATGGACGGCCTGCGTCATCACCCCATCACCATACGCTGCGACCGGGTCTGAGGCGCCTGCCGGAGATTGGCCCGCGTCGATACAGGCCCGGGGTCCTTCACAGGGTCGCCCCGGAGCAGTGGTGCAACGATGCAGGCCCGTTCTAGGGGATTTCCACGAGGTTTGATCCAGATCATACACCGCACGCACTGTGTGGTTTATCGTGAGGGCTTCAGTTTTCGGAGCCCCCCATGCGCCCCACATCCGACGCTACGCCTCCGGCCCGCCGCGGTCGCCTGCTTACGGTCTGGACACCCGAAGATCAGGCATTCTGGGTTCGGGAAGGCAGTGCAATTGCCAACGTCAATCTCTGGATCTCCGTCCCGGCCCTGTTCCTGGCCTTTGCTGTCTGGCAGATGTGGAGTGTGGTGGCGGTCAATCTGCCCAACCTGGGGTTTCAGTACACCGAAAACGAACTCTTCTGGCTGGCGGCCCTGCCGGCACTTTCGGGGGCCACGCTGCGCATCTTCTATTCGTTCATGGTGCCCATTTTCGGGGGCCGCCGCTGGACTGCCCTGACCACGGCCAGCCTGCTGCTGCCCACCATCGGCGCCGGGCTGGCCGTGCAGAACCCGGAAACCCCGTATTCCACGATGCTCATGCTGGCCCTGCTGTGCGGGTTGGGCGGGGGCAACTTCTCATCGTCCATGTCCAACATCAGCTTTTTCTTTCCCAAGGAACGCAAGGGTTCGGCGCTGGGGCTGAATGCCGGGCTGGGCAATCTGGGCGTGTCCTCGGTACAGTTTCTGGCCCCTCTGGTCATCAGCCTGGGCGTACTGGGCCCGTGGGCAGGCGAGCCCCAGATGGCCCAGCTGTCGGGCGCACACGGTGGCCCGGTCGAAGTCTGGGCGCAGAACGCCGCCTTCATCTGGGTGCCCTTCATCATCATCGTATCCATGCTCGCCTGGGTCGGCATGCATGACATCGCCGATGCCAAGGCGTCGTTCAGGGATCAGGCGGTGATCTTCAAGCGCAAGCACAACTGGATCATGTGCTTCCTGTACCTGGGTACATTCGGCTCGTTCATCGGCTTTTCAGCCGGCTTCCCTCTGCTCATCAAATACCTGTACCCGGCGGTGCGGCCCCTGCAGTACGCCTGGCTGGGACCATTGGTGGGTGCCCTGGCTCGTCCGTTCGGGGGCTGGCTGTCCGATCGCATGGGCGGGGCCCGGGTCACTTTCTGGACATTCTTCTGGATGGTGCTGGGGGTGGTGGTGGTCATGCTGTCGCTGCCGTCGGGGCAATCGGCAGGCAGTTTTGCAGGCTTTCTGCTGGGCTTTCTGTTTCTGTTCTTCCTCACGGGCATTGGCAACGGCTCCACCTTTGCCATGATCCCCACCATTTTCACCACGCTGGCCGAGCGGCGCCACGGCGCTGCGAGCGCCCAGGCTGTCGCCGAGGGTTCCAAGGAATCGGCGGCCGTACTTGGTTTCAGCGGGGCCATGGGCGCCTATGGCGGGTTTTTCATCCCCAAGAGCTTCGGCACTTCATTCGATCTTACCGGGTCACCGCAGGCGGCGCTGTGGTTCTTCATCGTCTTCTATGCGGTGTCACTGGCCGTGACCTGGTGGTACTACTCGCGTCGGCGTGCCGAGGTCCCCTGCTGAAGCAGCGTACCGTGCACGCCTGACCCAATCTTTCCAACGGAGCCTACATCGTGAGCCATTTCATCGATCGCCTCAAATATTTTTCCCGTCAGAAAGAGCCGTTTTCCAATGGCCACGGCAATGTGGTGCATGAAGACCGCACCTGGGAAGATGCCTATCGCAATCGCTGGCAGCACGACAAGATCGTGCGCTCCACGCACGGGGTGAACTGCACGGGTTCGTGCTCCTGGAAAATCTATGTCAAGGGCGGCATCGTCACCTGGGAAACCCAACAGACCGATTACCCGCGCACCCGTCCCGACATGCCCAACCACGAGCCCCGGGGATGTCCGCGCGGGGCCACGTTTTCCTGGTACCTGTACAGCGCCAACCGGGTCAAGTACCCCATGGTGCGCGGGCGGCTGGCGCGCCAGTGGCGTGAGCTGCGCAAGACGCTGACCCCCGTGCAGGCCTGGCAGACCATCGCCACCGACCCCGATCGCGCCGCCCAGTACAAGACGCGCCGGGGCCTGGGGGGCTTCGTGCGCTCCACCTGGGACGAGGTCAATGAAATCATCGCAGCGGCCAATATCCACACCATACGGCGCCATGGGCCGGATCGCATTGCCGGGTTCTCGCCGATACCCGCCATGTCCATGGTGTCGTATGCCTCGGGCAGCCGTTATCTGTCGTTGCTGGGCGGATCCCTGCTCAGCTTCTACGACTGGTACTGTGACCTGCCGCCGTCCAGCCCGCAAACCTGGGGCGAGCAGACCGACGTCAGCGAATCGGCCGACTGGTACAACTCGACCTTCATCATGCTGTGGGGCTCGAACGTGCCTCAAACGCGTACGCCCGATGCGCATTTCATGGTCGAGGCCCGCTACCGTGGCGCCAAGGTGGTGTCCGTGTTCCCCGATTATGCCGAAGGGGCCAAGTTCGGCGACATCTGGCTGCACCCCAAGCAGGGTACAGATGCCGCACTGGCGCTCGCCATGGGCCACGTCGTGCTCAAAGAGTTCCATCTGGCCGGCAAGAGCGCCTATTTCGAGCGCTACTGCCGCCAGTACACCGACATGCCCTTCCTGGTGCGCCTGGTGCGCCAGGGTGACCACTACGTGGCAGATCGCAAGCTGCGGGCCTCCGATCTCGTCGATCAGCTCGGGCAGGCCAACAACCCCGAGTGGAAGACGCTGGTCTACGATCAGAACACGGGCGATCTGGTTGCGCCACAGGGGTCGATCGGCTTTCGCTGGGGCCAGAAAGAGGGCGAAGACGCGGGCAAGTGGAATCTCGATCTGAAAGATGCCGATGGCCGCGAGATCCTGCCGCGCCTGTCCCTGGTCGATGCGCACGATGAGGTCGCACCGGTTGCCTTCCCGTATTTCGGTGGGCAGCAGCACGACTATTTCCAGGGCACCAGCCACGATGAGATTCTGGTGCGCAACCTGCCCGTGAAGCGTTTGAACACCGCCGAGGGCGAGGTCCTGGTGACCACCGTATTCGATCTCTTCGTTGCCAATTACGGTATCGACCGTGGCCTGGGTGGCGACAACGTCGCCGCATCCTACGATGATGACGTGCCCTATACCCCCGCCTGGCAAGAGCGCATCACGGGTGTCGATCGCGAAAAAGTCATCACCGTGGCGCGTCAGTTCGCCGACAACGCCCACAAGACCGAAGGCAAGTCCATGGTGATCCTCGGGGCCGGCCTGAACCACTGGTACCACATGGACATGGCCTATCGCGGCATCATCAACTTGGTCTCCATGTGTGGTTGCGTCGGTCAGTCAGGGGGCGGCTGGTGCCATTACGTGGGGCAGGAAAAGCTGCGTCCGCAAACCGGCTGGACCATGCTGACCTTCGCGCTCGACTGGCTGCGCCCGCCGCGCCACATGAATGGCACCTCGTTTTTCTATGCACATACCAATCAGTGGCGCTACGAGAAACTGCAGGTGCCCGAGCTGCTTTCACCGCTGGCCGACGCCAGCAAGTATCAGGGCAGCCTGATCGACATGAACGTGCGCGCGGAGCGCATGGGCTGGCTGCCCACGGCGCCCCAGTTGCAGACCAACCCGCTCGAAGTGGTGCGCGCGGCCCGCGCGGCCGGGCAGGATCCCAAGGATTACGCCGTACAGGGCCTGCGCGATGGCACCTTGCGGTTTTCCTGTGAAGATCCCGATCATCCCGACAACCATCCGCGCAACCTGTTTGTTTGGCGCTCGAATATTCTGGGCTCTTCAGGCAAGGGTCATGAGTACTTCCTCAAGCACCTTCTGGGCACCCAGCACGGGGTGCAGGGCAAGGACCTGGGCGAATCCGGCGAGGCCAGGCCACTCGAGGTGGCCTGGCACGACGAGGCCCCCCAGGGCAAGCTCGATCTGCTCGTCACCCTCGATTTCCGCATGTCCACCACCTGCCTGTATTCGGACATCGTCCTGCCCACGGCCACGTGGTATGAAAAGAACGATCTGAATACGTCCGACATGCATCCCTTCATTCATCCGCTGTCGGCGGCCGTGGATCCGATCTGGGAATCCCGCAGCGACTGGGAAATCTACAAGGGGCTGGCGCAGAAATTTTCCGAACTGGCCGAGGATGCCGATCTCCCGGATGAGGATCTGGTCCTGCAACCCTTGCAGCATGACTCGCCGGGCGAACTCTCCGATCCGTTCGATGTCCGTGAATGGCGCAAGGGCGAGTGCGATCTGATCCCGGGCAAGACCATGCCCGCCATGATGGTGGTCGACCGTGATTACAAGAACGTCTACAAGCGCTTCACCTCGCTGGGTCCGTTGGCCGAAAAGCTCGGCAACGGGGGCAAGGGCATCGCCTGGGATACAAAAGAAGAAGTCGAGTTCCTCGGTCAGCTGAACCGGCGCGAGCGTGAACCCGGCGTGAGCCAGGGGCAGCCGCGCATCCTGTCCGATATCGATGCCTGCGAGACCATCCTGTCGCTGGCACCCGAGACCAACGGTCATGTGGCCGTCAAGGCCTGGCAGGCCCTGTCGAAGATCACCGGGCGGGATCATGTGCATCTGGCAAAGTCCAGCGAGCATGAAAAGATCCGTTTTCGCGACCTTCAGGCTCAGCCGCGCAAGATCCTGACGTCGCCCACCTGGTCGGGCATCGAGTCCGACAAGGTCAGCTACAGCGCCGGCTACACCAATGTGCACGAACTGATCCCCTGGCGGACCCTCACAGGGCGCCAGGAGCTTTACCAGGATCACCCCTGGATGCGGGATTTCGGCGAAGCGTTGTGCGTCTATCGGCCGCCGGTGGACACCAGGACCATCAAGCCCATGCTCGAGCAGCAGTTCTCCAACGGTGAGCCGCACGTGGTGCTGAACTTCATCACCCCGCACCAGAAATGGGGTATCCACTCGACCTACTCCGACAACCTGATCATGCTCACGCTCTCGCGAGGCGGCCCGATTGTCTGGATATCCGAAGTCGATGCGGCGCGCGCCGGGATCGTGGATAACGACTGGATCGAGGTCTTCAATGTGAATGGCGCCCTGGTGGCGCGGGCCGTGGTCAGCCAGCGGGTGCCCGAGGGCATGACCATGATGTATCACGCCCAGGAAAAGATCGTCAACGTGCCCGGCTCTGAAATCACCGGCAAGCGGGGCGGCATCCACAATTCGGTCACGCGTACGGTGATCAAGCCGACGCACATGATCGGTGGCTATGCCCAATTGTCCTATGGCTTCAATTATTACGGCACGGTCGGGTCCAACCGTGACGAATTCGTGGTGGTACGCAAGATGAAGAAGATAGACTGGCTGGACGAGACCCACGAGATCGCCGCCACTGCCCAGAATACGGACTGAAGGAGCTGTATCCATGAAAATCCGCGCACAGGTGGCCATGGTCCTGAACCTGGACAAATGCATCGGTTGCCATACCTGCTCGATAACCTGCAAAAACGTCTGGACCTCTCGCGAGGGCATGGAATATGCCTGGTTCAACAATGTCGAGACCAAGCCCGGGGTGGGGTATCCCAGAGACTGGGAGAACCAGGACCGCTGGAACGGTGGCTGGCGCCGCAAGGCCAACGGCCGCATCGAGCCGCGCCAGGGTGGCAGGATCAAGCTGCTCTCGCGTATTTTTTCCAACCCCAATCTGCCACAGATCGACGAGTACTACGAACCCTTCACCTACGATTACGACTACCTGCAGAAGGCCCCCGAGCGCAGTACGCCGCCGGTGGCGCGGCCGCGCTCGCTGATCACCGGCCAGCGCATGGAGAAAATCGAATGGGGCCCCAACTGGGAAGAAATCCTGGGTGGCGAGTTTTCCAAGCGTTCGCAGGACTACAACTTCGAGGATGTCCAGAAAGACATCTACGGGCAGTTTGAAAACACCTTCATGATGTACCTGCCGCGCCTGTGCGAGCACTGCCTGAACCCGACCTGCGTGGCCAGCTGCCCGTCGGGCTCGATCTACAAGCGAGCCGAAGACGGCATCGTGCTCATCGACCAGGACAAGTGCCGTGGCTGGCGCATGTGCATCTCGGGCTGTCCCTACAAGAAGATCTACTACAACTGGAAATCCGGCAAGGCCGAAAAATGCATTTTCTGCTATCCGCGCATCGAAGCCGGCATGCCGACGGTCTGTTCCGAGACCTGCGTGGGCCGCATCCGCTATCTGGGGGTGCTGCTGTACGATGCCGACGGCATCGAGGCGGCCGCGAGCGTGCCCAACGAGAAAGACCTCTACCAGGCACAGCTCGACCTCTTCCTCGATCCGCATGATCCCGAGGTGCGTCGCCAGGCCCTGGCCGACGGCATACCCGAGAACTGGCTCGACGCCGCATGCAACTCGCCAGTCTACAAGATGGCGGTCGAGTGGAAGATCGCCTTCCCGTTGCACCCCGAATACCGCACCCTGCCGATGGTCTGGTACGTGCCCCCGCTGTCGCCCATCCAGTCGGCGGCCAACAGTGGCCATATCGGTGCTTTTGGCGAGATTCCCGATGTGCAGTCGCTGCGCATCCCGCTGCGCTATCTGGCGAACCTGCTCACGGCAGGCGACGAGGCCCCGGTGGCCAATGCACTCGAGCGCATGCTGGGCATGCGCGCCTTCATGCGGGCGCGTTCGGTCGATCGCCAGGAGCGGCTGGATATCCTCGAGCAGGTTGGCCTGACCCTGCACCAGGTCGAGGACATGCACCGCTACCTGGCCATTGCCAACTACGAAGACCGCTTCGTGATTCCGACCGCGCATCGTGAGAGCGCCGAAAATGCCTTTGAACTCCGTGGCGGCTGTGGCTTTACGTTCGGCAATGGGTGTTCGGGGGGGGCATCCGAAGGGTCGCTGTTCGGCAAGCCGCGTGGCAAGCGCAAGCCGACGGTGGTGTTTCTGGACCCGGCACGTACGGCCTGAAGGGGTAGCGCATGAGTCAAGATACTGTACTTGCCCGGCAGGCGCCGGTTTTTTCAGTGCTGTCGGCGCTGCTCGGGTATCCCGAGCAGGCGTTCATCGAAGCCCTGCCAGAACTGTCCGAAGCCTTGCCGGCAGAGATTCGCCAGGTTCTGGCACCGGTCTTCGAGCACCTGCAGGGCACCACCGACCTGATCGATCTGCAAGAGCACTACGTTGCGACCTTCGATCGCCGCGCAGCCCATTCGCTGCATCTGTTCGAGCATGTTCATGGGGAATCCCGTGACCGCGGCCAGGCCATGGTCGACCTGCAGCATGAATATCTCAAGCACGGTCTGGCGCCAGACACCACCGAACTGCCCGACTACGTGCCATTGTTCCTGGAGTTTCTGGGGCAGATTCCGCCCGATGCAGCCGATGCCCTGCTGGGGGATGCGATCCACGTGCTCGCCCGCCTGGGTGACAAACTGGCCGAATCACAGAGCCCGTACGCCTGCATTTTCGTGCAATTGCGCAGCATGACCGATGTGCAGCCCGAAGCACTGCCCGAGCCCCCCGAAGGGGCACTCGAAGAAACCATGATCACGTTCGGCGCACAGGCCGAAGGGCTGGAAACCCCGGCGATGCTTCAGCCACAGTACGCTCCCCCGCCCCCGCCCCGCCCGGCCGATGGGCAACGTGTCGTGATCCGTGCCCCGCGCCGGCGTGACGCCAGCGCGGCCGACCCTGTTTGAGGTGACCCCCATGAAAGCCGCTTTTGATCTCTTTTTCTTCGGTGTCTATCCCTATGTGGCACTGACCATCTTCTTCCTGGGCAGCCTGGTGCGCTTCGAGCGCGAGCAGTACACCTGGAAGAGCGATTCCAGCCAGCTTCTGCGTCAGGGTTCGCTGAACTGGGGCAGCAACCTGTTCCATATCGGCATCATTGCGCTCTTCTTCACCCATCTGGTCGGTCTGCTCACGCCACCGGCCATCTATCATGCCCTGGGGGTGTCCACGGCCCTCAAGCAGATGCTGGCCATCGTGGTCGGTGCCATTCTCGGGGTGATCTGCCTGATCGGTCTCGTGCTGCTGATCCACCGGCGCTGGACCGATGCGCGGCTGGCGCACAATTCCAGAGTGGGCGACTGGGTCAGCCTCTTGTGGATTCTGCTGGTGCTGCTGGCCGGCCTGGCTTCGTTGTTCACTTCGGTACACCATACCGACGGCGCCCTCATGGTGCTGCTGGGTGACTGGGCCCAGGCCATCGTCACCTTCAGGCCCGCTGCGGCCGTCGCCGCGATGCAGACGGTCCCGGGCATCTACAGGCTGCACATGGTGCTGGGCATGACCTTGTTCGTCATTTTCCCGTTCACCCGCCTGGTGCATGTGTGGTCGGGGTTTGCGTCCGTGTCCTATCTGACACGTGCCCGGCAACTGGTTCGCCCCCGCTAGGAGACACAGCATGATCACGGTCAATGATGCACGCATCACCGAAGCGCAGATCGTGGCCCAGGCCAGGCTGCATGCCCAGGAGGCCAACCCGCGCCTGGCGGCCGGCCAGGAACTCGTGCTGCGCGAGCTCATCCGTCAGCGCGCGCAGGACCTCGACCTGTTCGCCGACAATGACGAGTCCCTGCTGTCCGCCGTGCTGGCCCACGACGTACAGACGCCGCGTGCAGACGAAGCCAGCTGCCGGCGCTACTTCGACCAGCATCCCGACGAATTTCGCGAGGGCGATGTGGTCGAGGCCTGGCATATTCTGTTTCAGGTGACATCCGGGCTCGATGTGCAGAAGCTGCGTGGGCGGGCGACCAGCATCCTGGCGGATCTGCATCGCCAGGGCCTGGGCGAGTTTTCAGCCTTTGCCCAGCGCTATTCCAATTGCCCCACGGGTACCAGGGGGGGCGGCCTGGGTGAACTGCGCCGTGGCGAAATGGTGCCCGAATTCGAAAAAGCCGTATTTGCCTTGCCCGAATTTTCTCTGGGGGGCGAACTGGTCGAAACCCGTTTCGGGTTTCACATTGTGCGCATCGGGCACCGGATCGAGGGGCGGGCCCTGGCCTTTGATGAAGTGCACGAGAATCTGGCCGGGTGGCTCGAGGAATCCAGCTACCGGCGTGCCGTACACCAGTATCTGCAACAGCTGGTGGGTGGCGCGCGCATCAGCGGCATTCCAATGCAGGGGGCGGATTCGCCATTGGTGCAGTGACCCGGCCGCCGGATGGCGGGATCACATCGGCCAGGCTGTGGGCATCCAGGTGCGCCATGAACGCGTCCAGGGCGCCCGCGACGATGCCCTTCAGGCCGCAGCGGCCATTCAGTGTGCAGCGGTTCGAAGGGCCCATGCATTCGACCAGGGCCCAGTCGTTCTCCATGTCGCGCAGCAGGGCGCCCAGGCGGATATCCCGGGGTTCGTGGGCGAGTTCCATGCCGCCATTCTTGCCTCGTACGGTCCGTATCCAGCCGTGGCGTGCCAGACGCTGCGTGATTTTCATCAGGTGTGGCTCCGACAGGCCGTAGGCGTGGGCAATTTCGGCGATGGTGCAGAGGCGCTCGCGATGCGTGCCGAGGTAGATCAGCAGACGCACCGCATAGTCGCTCATGTGGGTCAGGCGCATGGTGCGGGCAAGCGGCTGGCTACTGCGCCCGGGCTGGCTGGGGCGTGTTCTTGGGCTGCACCACCGGCACCGGCTGCTTGTCCGGCCGCGGGCGGATCAGCATGGGGACGAATCGCCACAGGTACAGGCCCATGCACAGCACCCAGGCTGCGGCCGCCAGATCGAGCAGGGCGCTGGTGGCCGCAGATGGCCACAGCGCTGCCAGACGCAGAACCACGGCCAGGATCATCAGCCAGTAGCTGGCCATCATGCTGCCGTCCAGAGCCAGGGGGCGGCCCAGATGCCCCAGTGCCGTGCGGGTGATCATGCCGATGATGAGAACGCAGAAGCCCGCCATGCCGATCAGGTGTACATGGGTGGCACTGCGGGCCAGCATGCCGCGCAGCAGCGCAGGGTCGAACAGCCCGCTGATCTGGACGGCAGCCGCCAGCAGGCCGAGCGCGATGAACGCGTAACCCAGGTACAGGATCCACAGCATGGGCTTGTGCAGTACGGCGCGCGGCTTCCAGTACCACAATTGCCCCAGGCTGATCACGCCGGCAAGGGCCAGACTTGCGGCCATCAGCCAGGCGAGCGCGCTCTGCAGCGGATGGCTGGCCATGGTGCCCGCCGGTGTCGCAAATACCTGCAGCGCGACCCCCAGGCCAAGCGCCAGCACGCTGAACACCATCTGCACATGGCCCGAGCGGGTCAACATCGGGATCTTCAGGCCGGACACCATGCGCATGGAAAAGAACGGGATCACCCGCCGGGCGATCAGCAGGGCCACGATGGCCATGCCGATCAAGCCCAGATCGAAGCGCTGCATCAGCAGCAGATAGTTGCCTTCACGGGCGGCCAGCAGGTAGAGCAGATCCGCGCTACCCAGCGCGAGGAGCAGCAGCGGCAGGCCATAGTTGCGCCGGCTGTGCCCCTTGAGTACGACGCGTGCCAGGCTGCCGGCGGCAACGATGAAGAACAGCACTTCGGCCGCTGTGGCCAGCCAGAACCCGGCGGATCCCCCCAGCAGGAAGCCTGCCCGTGCGACCACCCATAACAGGCACAGGCCGCCCAGCGCACGGCCATGCAACGGGTTGAAGCCTGTCCAGGTGGCGCTGGCGGTGAGCAGAAAGCCAATTGCAATGGTGATGATGAACCCCCACAGCATTTCGTGCGCATGCCAGTACACCCCCGCAAGCGGGCCGTCCAGATACTGCGGAAAGTAGATCCACATGGCGATCGACACCAGGGCCCAGGCCGCCCCCATGAAATAGAGGGGTCGGAATCCCAGTGCCAGAAAGGCGGCCCAGGAGGGTGAACGAGTGGCCCGGGTGGCCGGTTCCTGAATGACGGTCGAGGGGGGCATGGCGTCGTGGGTTCCGAACGTATGGTGAGGATGGGTTTTGAAAGATGCATATTATAGTTATCTTCAAGGAGTCCGGCAAAAAGGCAAGCTTCCTGCATGTGGCTCAGTTATCATGCCTGCATGCGAGAATTCCCGACCTTGTCCTGCGTTGTACCCGGCCTGAATGAGCAGGCCAATCTGGCCATTTTGCTGCCCGAACTGCTGGCCGTGCTCGCGGCGCAGGGGTGTGCAGCCGAAATCATCGTGGTCGATGATGGCAGCACCGATGGCACGCCTGAACTCATGCGCCATTGGGTCAGCCTGCATCCCGAGATCGTCTATCTGCGGCTGTCGCGCAATTTCGGCAAGGAAGCCGCGCTCACGGCCGGGATCGAAGCCAGCCGGGGGGATGCCGTCATCTGTCTGGATGCCGACATGCAGCATCCGCCGGGCATGATACCGGCCATGCTCGCACGCTGGCGCGCAGGGGTACAGATGGTCTATGCGGTACGCGCCAGCCGGCGCGATGAAACGCGGCTCAAGCGGCTTGGTACCCGCGTGTTCTATGCGCTCATGCGGGGCGCCGGCGGGCTGCGGGTGCCACCCAACGCGGGCGACTTCCGCCTGATGGACCGTGCCGTTGTTGAAGCCCTGAAACAGTTGCCCGAGCGCGACCGCTTCATGAAGGGCCTGTTTGCCTGGGTCGGCTTCGAGTCCGAAGCGATCCCGTATGTGCCGTCCGGGCGGCTGCACGGGGCCAGCCGGTTCCACCCGATCAAGCTGCTGCGGTTTGCCATCGATGGCCTGACGGCATTCACGACATGGCCGCTGCGGCTCATCAGCCTGGTGGGGGCGTGCCTGTCTCTGGTGGCCTTCCTGTATGGCCTGTTCATCATCATCACCCATTTGATGTTTGGCGATCCGGTCCGTGGCTGGGCGACCCTCATCAGTGTGATCCTGTTCTTTTCCGGGGTCAATCTGATGTCGCTCGGGGTGGTGGGCGAATACGTGGCGCGTATTTTTACTGAGGTCAAGGCCCGACCCATTTATCTCGTTCGGGAAACACTTGGGCAAGGCCTGTCCACGAGGGCCGACGCGGATTTTCCGATCAGGCAAGCGGTGCAGGGCGATGCACCGGATTTCAGCAAGGTACAGGGCGACGCATCGGGTGCCAGAAGGGTACAGACCGAAGGCGTGCCGGCGGCCGATGCGCGATCTGGGGAGCTACCGGCCGCCGATGCGCCAAGTGCTGCTGTACCGTCCGGTGAGGTGCAATTGCAGTCTGACGAGGTCCGGGCATGAGATACCGGGTACCTGCCAGCCGCGTGGTCGACGGCGCGCTGCGGGCCTGGCTGTGGATGGGCGCCCGGCGGCACGCGGGCTGGGTGGCACTGCTCACTTTTGCCTGGCTGGCAGCGACCACATGGATGTATCCGCTGCTGTTGCCCGACGAGGGCCGCTACGTGGGGGTGGCCTGGGAAATGCTGCGCACGGGCGACTTCCTGGTCCCGCGCCTGGATGGCTTGCCATTCTTTCACAAGCCGCCCCTGTTCTACTGGCTGACAGCGGCATCGCTGGCCCTCTTCGGCGACCATGCCTGGGCCGGACGGCTGGTATCCGTGCTTGCAGCCACTGTACTGGTGACGGTCTTCTATCTGTTCCTGCGCCGATATGCCCGTGGCCGGGCGGCGGGTCAGACCGCCCTGATCCTGGCGGTGCAACCATTCCTGTTCGGGGCGGCGCACTATGCAAACCTGGACATGCTCGTCGCCGCGTTGATGGGCCTGACCATTCTGGCGGGCGCCGATGCCGTGTTCCGGCACGAGCAGCTGCGCCCGGATACCCTGGCCCGCCTGGCGCTGTACGTGGCCGCCGCGGCCGGCTTCATGGCCAAAGGCCTGATCGGTGTGGTCCTGCCCGGTGGGGTACTGGTCTTCTGGTTGGTGGGGCGGCGCCGCTGGCCGGCCCTGTGGCGGTTGTGCTGGTGGCCAGGGATCCTGGTGTTCCTGGTGCTGGTCCTGCCCTGGATGATCGCCATGCAGCTGCGTTACCCGGGGTTCTTCGACTATTACATCGTGCATCAGCATTTTCAGCGCTTCCTGGAGCCGGGTTTCAACAACCCGCAGCCCTTCTGGTTTTACCTGCCTGTGCTGCTGGTGCTCACATTGCCCTGGTCCATCCAGCTGTGGCGCTGGTTGCGTCTTCAAGGGCCGATCCAGGTCGCTTTCGTACCGCCGGTACGGCGTGTCGAGCAGGTCGACAGGCGTGTGCTGCGCGGTCTGATGCTCTCCTGGCTGCTGGTGGTGGTGTTGTTCTTTTCCATTCCATCCTCCAAGCTGGTCGGTTATGTGATTGCAGCCTTGCCGCCGCTGGCCTGGTTCATCCAGGAAACCTTCGAGCAGCGTGAAGAGTTCACCGACCCTGGGGTCGAGCGCAGTTTCGTGCGCCATGCGCTGATCGCGGCCGGCCTGTGTTTGCTGGCGGTCGTGGCGGTGGTGCTGTTTCCGCCGCGCAGCACGCACGAACTGGCCCGGCTGCTGGCCCGGTCAGCCGGCCCCCAGGACCAGTTGGTGATGCTGGATCAGTACGCCTACGACGTGCCCCTTTATGCGGGTTGGGCGGGCCCGGTGTACGTGGTGACACAGTGGCAGGGGCCCGATGCCCTGCGCAGCGACAACTGGCGTCGCGAACTGGCCGAGGCCGGGGCGTTCGAACCCGACCAGGCCGCACGGCGCCTGTGGTCGCCAGACCATTTTCAGGACGAGTTGTGCAGCCCGGCCCATCCGGCCACCTGGGTGCTGGCATGGCTCGATGAGGCCCATGCCTGGCCCGCATTGGCAGATCGGGCGCCCATGGCGCAAGCGCACCGGATGGGTCTGTGGCTGATTCCGGCGGTCGAAACCGTCAGCGGCTGTGCCGAAACGCCCACCAGCGCCCCAGAATGAACGTCATGCCGGCCACCCCGACCAGGACCATGGCCAGCAGCAGGTCGTAGGGCAGGGACGTGTAGTGCAGGAGCATGGCATAGGCGGCCTCATTGACGCCGAAACCCAGTGCCGAGACCATGAAGAAACGGCGTGCGGCTTGCCACAGGGGAGCATGCTGGGCGCGGAATGTCAGCTGGTAATGCCCGGCAAACGACACCAGAAACGCCACCAGCCAGCCGACCACATTGGCCAGCAATGGCGCCAGACCGCCCAGGGACACGCAGGCGATGGCCACCAGCCAGTGCGTGGCCGCAGCCGCACAGCCTACAATGACGAACCAGCCGATCTGGGTAGCGAGCTTTTTGAACATGGATGCCAAAAGTATCAGGGTGGGGCCTGTCTCCGGGCGCATTGTAATGTGCGCAGATGACTTCGGCATGAACCGGGCCATCAATGCGGGGGTACTGGCACTGGCCCATCAGGGCCGGCTCTCCGGCACCAGTGTGCTGGTCGATGGCCCGGCGCTCGATGATCATGACCTCGACGCGCTGTCGCGCGCGGGGCTGCAGCTTGGCCTGCATCTGAATTTCACCGAGGCGCTGGGTCAGACCGGCGTGTGCATGCCGCTTGGCGCCTTCATCCGCGCGGCCTTGTTGCGCCAGTTGCCCGTGGATCGCCTGCGTGCGGGGGTGCAGGCGCAGTGGCAGCGCTTCGAGGCACTCTTCGGGCGTGCGCCCGACTACATCGATGGCCATCAACACGTGCACCAGTTGCCTGTGGTCCGTGATGTGCTGTTGCAGGGCCTGCCGCGCGGCGTGTCCGGCAGGCCCTGGATTCGCGATACAGGGCGCCCGCGCACGGCCGGGTTGCCCCTGCGCAGCCGCACCAAGGCGTGGGTCATTGCGGTGCTGGGGGCCACCGGTTTGCGTCATCGGGCCCGATCGCTCGGTTATCGCCAGAATCCGGGCTTTCTGGGGGTGTATGATTTCAAGGGCGGCGTATCGGCCTATCAGCGTTGCATGGCAGCGTGGCTGGCCCAGGCCCGGGATGGCGATGTGCTCATGTGCCATCCCGCGCTGGGCGCGCAGCCAGACGACCCTCTGTCCGCCCAGCGCCAGGCCGAATACCAGGTCCTGGCAGGCGTGCACATGCAACATTGGCTCGACACGCACCACTTGATGATCGATCGGGCCGAGTCCCGTATCCCGGAGCACCTACATGAACCCTGAATACCGCCATATCACCCCGCAATTTGCCGTGGCCCCGCAACTGGGCCCCGATGACATGGCCGCCCTGGCCAGCGCGGGTTTCAAGTCAGTGATCATCAATCGCCCGGACGGCGAGGGCGGCAGCACCCAGCCCTGTTCGGACGAGGTCATTGCAGCGGCATTGGCCGCCGGGCTGAAAGTACATTACCAGCCGGTGACAAGCGGCTCCATCACCGCAGAGGATGTCACCGAATTTGCACGGCTGCTGCACGAGTTGCCCATGCCCGTGCTGGCCTACTGCCGTTCCGGGGCGCGCTGTGCGAAGCTGTACGAGCAGGCCGCCAAAGCCAGTTGATCCGGCTGTGGGGTCAGCTTGAACCGCATGAATACAATCCGTTACGAACGCACTTCATGCGGCAGATCAAACCCGGGCCAGATCGGATTGTGCTTTTTCCCGCAGACCGGCTATGCTCGAAGTTCCCATCACGTATTCGGATGAGTCGCACATGTTCAAGAAAATCCTGATTCCCACCGATGGTTCCAAGCTGTCGTCGCAGGCCGCCAACAAGGGCGTATGCTTTGCCCGTTCCATTGGCGCAGAAATCGTGGCCCTGCATGTCACGCAACCCTTCGCCGCTACCGTGGGCTTCGACGGCATGGCGGCCGCCTATGCCATCACCGACGAAGACTACGACCGCACCGCAGCCGAACAGGCCAAGAAATACCTGCAGGCGGTGCTCGACCGCGCCGCTACGGCAGGCGTCAAGGCCACATCCCTGGCGGTATCCAATTTCAACGTGGCCGACGGTATCGTCCAGGCGGCGCAGTCCGAAGGCTGTGACCTGATCTTCATTGGCAGCCACGGGCGCAGCGGCTTGTCGCGGCTGTTGCTGGGCAGCGTGACGGTCAAGGTGCTGGGTCTGGCCAAGGTGGCCACCCTGGTCTACCGGGTCAAGGAAAACGACTGATCCCCATGCCTGGCGTCATTCCGCGCGGGCCAGCCGGTCGGTCTGCGCCAGAAACCACGGCCATCCCTGCGGGTACCGTGCGCGATACCCGCGGCCGTCCGCTGCGCGATTTGCGCATTTCGGTCACGGATCGCTGCAATTTTCGCTGTACGTACTGCATGCCGCGCGAGCTCTTCGGGGCCGATCACGCATTTCTGCCCCAGAGCGCATTGCTCACCTTCGAAGAAATCACCCGGCTGGCCCGCATCGCGGTCGCGCAGGGCGTCCGCAAGATCCGCCTGACCGGGGGTGAGCCCCTGCTGCGCAAGCAGATTGAATCGCTGGTCGGCATGCTGGCGGATTTGCGCCTGCCCGATGGCCAGGCGCCCGAAATCACGCTCACCACCAACGGCACGCTGTTGGCGCGCAAGGCCAGGGCATTGGCGCAGGCGGGCCTCAGCCGTGTCACGGTCAGTCTCGATGCCCTGGACGATGCGCTGTTCGAGCGCATGAGCGACAGCGGTGTGCCGGTGGCCACCATTCTGGCCGGCATCGAGGCCGCCGCCGATGCCGGCCTGGCACCCGTCAAGGTCAACATGGTGGTGCGCCGCGGCATGAATGATGCCCAGATCCTGCCCATGGCGCGGCATTTCCGGCACACTGGCCATATCCTGCGCTTCATAGAATACATGGACGTGGGCAACACCAACGGATGGCGCATGGAAGAAGTCGTCACGGGCGCCGAGATCGTGCGGCGCATCGGCGCAGAATTTCCTCTTGAGTCTGTTCAGGCTCATTACCGGGGCGAAGTCGCTGCACGCTGGGCCTACACCGATGGCGGTGGTGAAATCGGCCTCATCACCAGCGTCTCGCAGCCCTTTTGCGGTGACTGCACCCGCTTGCGCCTGTCCCCCGAAGGCCGTCTGTTCACCTGTCTGTTTGCCGAGCAAGGGCACGACATGCGCGGCCTGCTGCGCATGGGGGCCGACGATCACGCGTTGGCCCAGCGCCTGGCGGGGGTATGGCGGGCCCGTTCAGACCGCTATTCTGAAATTCGTGGCCAGGCCCACCGCGAGCACAAGATCGAGATGAGCTACATCGGGGGTTGAACCTGTGTGCAGGGGCGTATGGGGGGCGTGCGGGTCCGGGGCCCAGGTGCACGGCCTCATTCTCGCAGGCGGCCAGTCCATGCGCATGCGCAGTGCTGCCTGGCCCAATGCCGACAAAGGTCTCATGACCTGGCAGGGCCACCAGCTGGTGGCGCGAGCCAGGCGCTACATGCGTTCGCAAGGGATCCCTGCAATACTCATCAGCGCCAACCGGCATCTGCTCGATTATGCGCGACACGGCCCGGTACTGACCGACCCGTCGGGCCTGCCCAACGGCGGGCCACTGGCGGGTGTTCTGGCCGGCCTGCTGCATGCTGCCGATGGCTGGCTGTTTGTCGCGCCGGTCGATGTGCCTGAATTGCCGGTGGATCTGTGCCAGCGCCTGGCTGCCGAGGCAAGCCCGCAGCATCCGGCGTACGCTCGCACGCCGGCGGGGCCGCACCCTTTGTGCCTTCTGGTGCATGCCAGCCAGATCGGCAGCCTGGAAACCTTCCTGCATGCCGGTCAGCGGCGCGTGCAGGGCTGGCTGGCCAGTGTCCAGGCCCGGGTGGTGGATTTTCAGCCCGCCATCGAGTGGCGCAATCTGAATACGCCGGCTGATTGGGCTTAGGCGCTTCAGGCCAGCCAATCCGAAAACGCGTACCAGTCGACCTCGGCACCGGCGTGCAGCCGTGCACCCGCCGGGATGCGCGCCAGCCCGTGCGCCCAGGCCAGGCTCGCCTGGGCGCCCGAACTTTGCTGTGGATGTGCTGTCAGCTGGGGCGTGCCCGGCCCTTGCTGATGCGCCTGTACCCGCAGGAAATCATCGCGCTCGCCACCTGGCGTACCCGAATGCGCGAGCACGCCGCGGCGTACCGGAGGGTAAACAGTGTGGCGCCCCTGCATGCCTCGGATCAACGGGCTGACCAGCAGCGTAAAGACCACGAAGGCGGAGACCGGGTTGCCGGGCAGCCCCACTACGGGCCGCCCCCGCAGATGGGCCAGCGCGACGGGCTTGCCGGGCTTCATGCGCACGCGCCAGAGCTCGAGTGTGCCGCCCATGGATTCAATGACGGGCTTGACCAGATCTTTTTCACCCACCGAGACGCCGCCTGCGCTGAGCACCAGGTCGCATTCGGCACAGAGTGCGGCCAGCGCGCTGGCGATGGCCCCGGTGTCGTCGGGCGCGTGGCGCAACAATGCGGGTTGCGCCCCCAGACCGCGGCACAGCGCAGCCAGCATGGGCGTGTTTGAATTGTAGATGCCCGCAGCGGGCAAGGCCTGCCCCGGGGCTACGAGTTCGTCTCCTGTGCTGAGTATGCCGACCCGTACCTTCGGTGTCACGCTGGCCTGGGTGAAGCCCTGGGCTGCGAGCATGGCGATGGCACCAGGCCCGATCGAGGTGCCGCGCGTCAGGATCACGTGATCCTTGTGCATGTCTTCACCCTGGCGGCGAATGTGCGTGCCTGCGGACTTGGGGGGGCGCTCGAAGGTGACGCCATGCTCGTCTTCGCGCGTGTCTTCCTGCATGATCACCGTGTCGGCCCCGTCAGGGATCAGGCTGCCGGTGAACAGGCGAATGGCCTGCCCAGGCTGCAGGGGCTCGGGTGTCTGGCCCGCAAAACAACGCTGCTGGACGGGCAGGGTGAGGCCTGCGGACGTGATGTCTGCCCACCGTACTGCATAGCCATCCATGGCGCTGTTGTCGGCGGGAGGCAGGTCGTGGCGGGCTGTGATGTCGTGCGCCAGAACACGCCCATCGAGTTGTTCGAGGGGCAGGGTTTCGTCGGTTTCGGGGCGTACGGCGCTCGCCGCCAGGCGTGCCTGGGCGGCATCAAAGTCAAGCAGGCTCATTGTTTTCTTTGCTGGAAGCATCATGGTGAACGGGCTTCAGGCCCCATTGCGCAGTCTTTTCAGCATCGGACTGGCGCTGGCTGACCCAGAATGTCTGGCCATTTTCGAGGGTTTCGCGCTTCCAGAAGGGCGCCCGGGTCTTGAGGGCGTCGATCAGGAATTCGCACGCCCGAAAAGCCGCATCCCGGTGCCGGCTGGCCACACCGACAAACACGATGGGTTCCCTGAGCGTCAGCTCGCCCACGCGATGCACCACCAGGGTGTCGAGAATGTCCCAGCGCTGGCGGGCCTGTTCGCAGAGTTGCCGGATTTCACGCTCGCACATGCCGGGATAATGCTCCAGATGCAGGCTGCGCGACGCCTGATCGGGGCTGTAGTCGCGCACCATGCCCAGGAAATGCACGATGGCGCCCGCCTGCCCGGCGGTGCGATCCTGCAATTCAAGGGCCAGTTGGGTGGCATCGAATGGTTCTGACTGTATGCGCACAGCCATGCTCAGCCCCCGGTGACCGGATCGAACACCGCGACTTCGTCTCCGGGGCGGATCAGATCGCTGGCCAGTGCGTGCTGCTGGTTGATCGCCAGTTTGAGGTGACTGGCCGGTGCCAGTGAGGGAAACCGATCGACCAGTGACTGCAGCCATTCGCCGGCTGGCGTGGGGGTGGCCAATGGTACCGTTTCGTGGCGTGTTCCGGTGTGTTCGGCCACCCGGGCAAAATAAAGGACTTCAATCAGCGCGCCATTCTCCACTCTTGCCTCCGGATTTGTGCAGCAGGCGGACCTGCTCGATCACCATGCCCTTGTCAGCCGCCTTGCACATGTCGTAGACCGTGAGGGCAGCCACCGTGCAGGCCGTCAGGGCTTCCATTTCGACGCCCGTGGTGTGCTCGCTGCGGCACGTGCTGCGAATGACCAGGGTGTGGCTGGCTTCATCGGATATGAAATCCACCCCGACGAAACTGAGCGGCAGGCCGTGGCACAGCGGGATGAGGCTGTCACAGCGCTTGGCGGCCAATATCCCCGCGATGCGCGCCGTATTGAGCACCTCGCCCTTGGCGTTGGCCTGTGCCAGGAGCAGCCCCCAGGCCCGCGGGCCGATGCGTATGCGTGCCTCGGCCGTTGCGCTGCGCTGCGTATTGGGCTTGTGGCCTACATCGACCATGCGCACGCGGCCCTCGTCATCCAGGTGGCTGAGGGTCGGCTGTGGTTCTGTGGTCATCATTGTTGCATCATAAACAAAAAATCCAGCCGGCTCGAATGGGTGCGGCTGCTATCATACTGCTTGGGCGCCTCTGGTTTGCGGGCGCCGTGGTCCCTTACTGTGCTCCGCATGGCGAAAACGATAGGCGCTTTCTTCTCCCTGTACCTGGCAACGCTTATCCTGCTGCTCAGTTCGGGCCTTTTCAATACCTATCTCGGCTTGCGCCTGACGGCGGCCTCGCAGTCGGAAGTCTGGGTCGGCGCTATCATCGCAGCCTATTACGTGGGCCTGGTGCTGGGTGCGCGCGTAGGCCATTATCTCATCATCCAGGTGGGGCATATCCGTGCATATGCCGCATGTGCGGCAGTGGTCACCGCCGACATCCTGGTGATGGCGCTCTTCGATGATCTCTGGTTCTGGCTGGCGCTGCGTTTCATCGCGGGTGTGGCCATGGTCTGCCTGTTCATTGCCATCGAAAGCTGGCTGAACGAACAGACTGAAAATGCATCGCGCGGTACCGTATTCGCCTTCTACATGGTGGCGTCCAGCCTGGGCACCGTGCTGGGGCAACTGTCGCTGGGCCTGTTTGCCGATCTGGGCAATCGGCCGCTGATCTTTGTAGCCATCTGCAGTGTGCTCAGCCTGATCCCGATCGCGCTCACCCGTCGCGTGCATCCGGCGTTGCAGGTGCCGGCCCCGTTGGCTTTGCGCTATTACGTGGCGCGCGTACCACTGTCGCTGACCACGCTGCTGATCGCCGGCATGCTTGGGGGCGCATTTTATGGCCTGGCGCCCGTGTATGGCCTGGGACAGCACATGGACAACGATCAGGTGGGGGTGTTTCTGGCCGTGGCCGTGGCCGCGGGCCTGATTGTCCAGTGGCCCCTGGGCTGGCTGGCGGATCGCATGAGCCGGGTGCGCCTGATCCAGGTCGGTGCGGTGGTGCTGTTCTTTCTCGGGGTGCCCCTGTGGGGCTGGCAGCAGTTCCCCTACTGGGCGCTGGTGGGTTTTTCGGCCATCATGGGCATCGTGCAGTTCACCCTGTATCCGGTGGGTGCGGCCTTTGCCAACGACAACGTCGACCCTGAACGCCGCGTGGGCCTGAGTGCATTGCTTTACATGGTGTATGGGCTGGGGGCCTGCATTGGCCCGTTGCTGGCGGGTGTGCTGATGCGCATGTTCGGGCCGGACGTGTATTTCATGTTCGTCTCCGCATGCGCCATCCTGTTGCTGGGTCTGGTGCGCGAGAAGCGGGTCAAGGGTACGCACATCAGTGAAGACGCACCGACCCAGTTCGTGCCCATGGCCGATACCTTGCAAAGCTCGCACGTCATGGCCGTGCTCGATCCGCGGGTCGACATCCAACGCGACATCTCGCATGACCCGGTGGTCGAGGTCGATTTGCCAGACGAAGCCACTTCGGCGCCGCGGCCGTAGCGCGCCGTATGGCGGCTGTCCCGGGCAACTTGCCGTGCCCATCATGCCCGACTCTGTCACGCCTGCCATGCCGTCAACGGCTTCAGCGTGGCAGCAGCAGGAAGACCGCTGCGAGCGCCAGCACGATGCCGAGCAGATTCACGCGGCTGGGGCGTTCGCCGAACAGGCCGGCACCCACCAGTATCCCGACTGAAATCACGCCGATGTTCATGGCGGCAAAAACCAGGGTCGGGTTTTCGGGGAAAGTCTGGTGCGCACGGATATAGAAGTAGATGTTCGAGAAGTTCAGGGCACCGAGAAGCACACCGCTCAGCAGGCTGCGCATGTGCCAGACGGCCCGTCGCAGCACCAGCCAGGCGAAGATGAGCAGTGCGGCCAGCATGAAGCTGAGCAGCAGCGTGCTCGAGAACCGGGCCCCCAGACGGGCCATGAGCTTGAAGAGCACATCGATGGTGCCATAGCCGGCCCACACGCCCAGCAGAATCCACAGGCCGTGCAGCTGCGTACCGCCGGCCTGCTTGCCCAGGCTTGCGCCATGAGGGGTCATCTTGCCTGCGCTCGTGCGCCAGACCAGGCACGCGAGCGCGGCAAACGCCACCACGATGCCGGTCGCTTTGGTGCTGGACAGCTGCTCGCCGAAGATCAGGAATGAGGCCAGAATGGGGACCAGCAGAGACAGGCGTTGGGCGGTGTCGCTCAGGACGATACCTGCCTGGCGTACGGCTGCGGCCATCACCATGAAGATGCCGGGCAGTAGGAAACCGAGGAGAATCAGCACCAGCCAGCCTTCGAGCGGTTGATCGAACAGGGTGTCGAGGGGTGGCCTCAACAGCAGCAGGCATGCGGCCAGGGCGGTCAGATAGTTGACAGCCACGGCTTGCTCGACCCGGATGTCGTGGCGGTAGGCGAGTTTGAGGAATATTGATACGGCAACGCTGAAGCTGATGCTCAAAAGCAGGGTGTACATGCAGGATTCCCGGGTCGATGACAGTTGCAGATCGGCGGCGTTGGGGCAGCCGTTCCGTGGAGGGTCTGTGGAAGCAAGCTGGATCGTAGGGCGGGCTTGCCAGGTTGGCAATAGGCAAAAATCTGTTTCTTGCTGTTAAAATCCTCTAAATACCACTAAAATGTATCCGAAATGGTTCAAAATACCGTTTTGATCATTTCTGGATGCGGTCCGTAGGTCACCACCTGACATTGAAAGAGGATGTTTCTTCAATGGTTCGAGCGACAGGTGCTTCCATGGCTTTGCAGGCGTCTTGCATCTCTGGTTTCAGCATGCTATATTCTCGTTTCTTCGGAAACGGAGACTTGGTTTTTGGGGGTATAGCTCAGCTGGGAGAGCGCTTGCATGGCATGCAAGAGGTCAGCGGTTCGATCCCGCTTACCTCCACCAAAGACGCCAGATGTCCTGTCCCCTTCGTCTAGAGGCCTAGGACACCACCCTTTCACGGTGGGTACAGGGGTTCGAATCCCCTAGGGGACGCCAGCATTCTGGTTTCGGAGCGGTAGTTCAGTTGGTTAGAATACCGGCCTGTCACGCCGGGGGTCGCGGGTTCGAGCCCCGTCCGCTCCGCCAATATTCAAAAGGCCTGGTCGCCCGAGTGGTTACCAGGCTTTTTTCGGCTCTTGGCGCCACAGCCAGAACAGGGCCATCATCACCAGCAGCAAGGCTGGCAATGAGCCCAGGTTCAGCCACGCCCAGCCGCGGGTGGTGGCCACCGCCCCCGAAGTGAACGAGGTCACCGCCATGGTCACGAATACCCAGAAGTTGATGGCGGCTTGGGCGCGGTCTTTTTCTTCGGGGCGATAGGCCCCCAGTGCCAGGGTGGTGCTGCCGGTGAAAAGAAAATTCCAGCCCACACCCAGCAAGGTCAGGGCGACCATGAACTCTGTCATGCCGGTGCCCGAAAGCGCCACGAATACACACAGCGCCAGCAGCAGCGTGCCAACGCCCATGACCTGCAGCACACCAAAGCGCCGGATCAGGTGACCCGTGATGAACCCGGGCGCATACATGCCGATCACATGCCATTGCAGCACCATGGCGATGCTGCCAAAGGCAAACTGATGCTGGTCCATGACCAGTGGCGTGGCGGCCATCAGCAGGTTCATGACGCCGTAGCCGATGGCCGCACTCAGCGTGGCCACGAAAAAGACGGGCTGGCGCATGATCTGCCCCATGGGCCGGCCCTGGCCCGTCTCGATATGGTGTGTGGGTTCAGCTGGGAATCGGATCAGGGCCATGAGGCCCATGGCCACCAGCGCCACCACTGCCAGGGCGATGTAGGCGCCCACAAAAGGGATGGGCAGGATGGCGCGTGTCCAGTTGGCCAGATTCGGGCCGATCACGGCGCCCAGAAGGCCCCCTGCCAGAACCAGTGACACGGCCTTCTCGTGCCAGGCAGGATGGGTCAGTTCCGCCGCCGCAAAACGATACAGCTGGCCGTTGGCATTGTAGTAACCGGCAATGACGGTTGCCAGAAGCAGCAGCCAGAACATCTGGTGCTGCGCAGCAACTGCCGCGAGCAGGGCGGAACCCAGCGCCACGATCAGGCCGATCTGAAATGAGCCCCGCCGACCGTGGCGCTCCTGGGTGCGTGCGACCAGGGGGGCAGCCAGTGCGCCGCCCACCACGTAACCCATGATGGGCAGGGTGGCCATCCAGGGGAAAGGAGCGAGTTCGAGACCCACCAGGCCATTGATCGCGATGAATGTGACATTGTTCACCAGGAACAAACCCTGGCAGACGGCCAGCAGGAAAAGGTTTCGATTCATCCGCTACATACCGCGAGCCCGCGGCCGCTCCGATTGTTGGCCAATCTGAATTTTACATGGGCGCATCGTGATCCTGTGGCCTGCAAACATTTTTGGTACCATTTCACAATGTGCAAAAACACAGGAACCCACGCCATGCCGCTCTTGCTTGAACGATCTCTTCGCCTTGGTGCCCTGCTGGCGGCCCTGGCGCCGGTGCCTGCGCTGGCGGCCGGAACGGCGGTGGTGACCGACCATTCATCGGGCGCGGGCGACACCATGACGCTGGCCTGGCTGGATGATGGCAGCTTGCGGATCAATGCCGATGCCGACAACCCGGACAACTACATGCTGATCCAGGGTGACAAGGTCTATGCCGTGAGCTTCGAAGCCGGGGCGCCGCTGGTAATGGAGGTCGGTGGCATGCTCAAGGCTCTTGGGGGCCTGGCCCAGGACGGCCAGGGCGTCGATCAGCCCCTGCCAGCCCGCATTGCATCGGTCGAACCGACCGGCAAGACAGAAACGGTGGCCGGCATCGAAGGGCGCGTATACCAGATCACGGCCGCGGATCAGGATGGCGCCCAGAAAACAGTAGAGGCTGTTCTCACCAACGATGCCCGCGCGGCTGAAATGACCCGCGTGTTCGTGACCGGGCTGTTGTCTGTTTTCGAGCAGGGTCGGGCCGATGATATCCTGACGGCCCTGCCTGCCGACGGCAAGGGCATGCTGCGCTATGGCAATGACTATGCATTGGCATCGATTTCAGACCGGGCGCCGGCCGCCGATCAATTCAAACTGCCGGCGCCGCCCATGGATCTGGCCAGCATGCTCAAGGGCATGCAGTAGGGCCATTCCGGGCAGCAGACGGGCCAATGCCCGGCGCATTGCATGAAGTTGCTGTTGCTGGGCAAGGATGGGCAGCTGGGTCTTGCGTTGCGGCAAACGCTGCCCGCACTGGGGGCCGTACGGGCGCTGGGGCGTACAGAACTGGATCTGGCCGCCGGCCCGAAGTCTGCCGTCGGGCATGCCAGGCACGACACACAAGGCGGCCTGCACCAGCTTGAGCGGTTCCTGCAGCAGGTCCGGCCGCAAATCATCGTCAATGCGGCGGCCTGTACCGCGGTCGATGATGCACAACATGATATCGAGCGGGCCTGGCAGGTGAACGTACAGGCGCCGTCCTGCATGGCGGCCTGGGCGCGGCGCTCGGACGCATTGCTGGTGCACTATTCGAGCGACTATGTGTTCGATGGCTGCAAGCGCAGCCCCTATCTGGAGTCCGACCGGGCCGCCCCCCTGAATGTCTATGGCCAGACCAAGCTCGCGGCCGATCAGGCCATCCTGGACAGCGGTTGTTCCTGCCTCATCTTCAGAACCAGCTGGGTATTTTCTGCGCAACCGGGCAACTTCGTACACACGGTGGTCATGCGTGCCCTCGGGTGTGACGCACTATCGGTCGTTGATGATCAAGTCGGTGCACCGACCCCGGCACGCCTGCTCGCGCAGGTGACCGTCCGGGCAATCGAGGCCTGGCAAAGGGGCGGGTTGACAGCTGGCCTGTATCACCTCACGGCTGCCGGTGCGACCAGCCGCCACGAGCTGGCCTGCCACATCGTCCGGCACATGCAGGCCCGTGGCGTTCGCACGCGGCTGCAGCCGCATTGCATTCGGGCCGTGGCCACGGCCGATGATCCCGGCCGGGCCGTCAGGCCAATGAATTCGCGCCTGGATGGTGCAGCCTTGCAGCAAGCCCTTGGGAGCGTGTGGCCGCATTGGTCCGGCCTGGTTGACGAGGTGGTGGACGAAATTCTGCAAAATCTGGGAATTGTCTGAATATCGTACCTGAATCAGATGAAACTCCCTTCATTTTCATCCAGAAAAAGATAATTGACGCCTATAGCACTTTTACAATGATCAGCGACGGTGGCCATGGCTGACCACTGCCCCGAGCGAAAGCCCAGCCTGTTCGGGCCGGGCACCGTATCCAAGGAGTCGCCGATGACGAAGTCTGCTGAAGAATTGCTGGAGATCGATCGCAAGTATTTCATGCACCCCTCCACCCACGCCCACGACCATGAGACGGGTGCCCTGCCAGGTCGTCTGGTGACTTCGGCGCGGGGCATACGCATACGGGATCATCGAGGCGAGACGTTCATCGATGGGTTTGCGGGTTTGTATTGCGTGAACATCGGATATGGCCGCACCGAAGTGGCCGAGGCCATGTACGAGCAGGCCAGACGCCTGGCGTATTACCACACCTATGTCGGCCATACCACGGATGTAGTGGCCGAACTGTCCAGGCGCATCATGGAATGGGCCCCCGAGGGTATGAAGAAGGTCTATTTTGGGCTTTCAGGTTCGGATGCCAATGAGACTCAGATCAAGATTGTCTGGTATTACAACAACATTCTCGGGCGCAGGAACAAGAAGAAAATCATATCCAGAGAGGGGGGCTATCATGGCTCGAGTATCGCAGCCGGCAGCCTGACTGGTTTGGCTTCGTTTCATCGGCACTTCGATCTGCCGCTCGAGCGCATGAAACATACCGTGCGGCCACACTGGTACCGCAATGCCCCGGAGGGCCTGGATGAGGCCGCCTTCAGCCGCTATTGTGCCGAACAGCTCGAAGCGCTGATCCTCTCCGAGGGGCCCGACACCGTGGCGGCCTTCATCGGCGAGCCGGTGCTTGGCACGGGTGGGATCGTACCGCCACCGAAAGGCTATTGGTCGGCGATCCAGGCAGTGCTGGACAAGTACGATATCCTGCTGATCGCCGACGAAGTGGTCTGTGGTTTCGGGCGTCTGGGCAGCCCCATGGGTTCACAGAAGTACGGCATTCGTCCCGATCTGATCACCATTGCCAAGGGGCTTACCAGCGCCTATGCGCCCCTGTCGGGGGTCATCGTTGGTGACAAGGTGTGGGATGTCATTGTCAGCGGCTCGCGTACGGAGGGCGCGATGGGTCATGGCTGGACCTACTCGGGTCACCCGGTCAGTGCGGCTGCGGCGCTGGCCAATCTGGACATCCTTGAATCCGAAAATATTCCGGCGCAGGCGGCCAGTGTCGGGGCGTATCTGCAGGCGTCGCTGCAGGCGGCATTTGCCGCTCATCCGCTCGTGGGCGAGGTGCGTGGCGCGGGCATGCTGGCTGCCCTTGAATTCATGGCCGATCCGGTACGGCGGGTGCCGTTCGACAAGGATGTGAAAGTTGGCTCCAGGGTTGCAGCCGCCTGCATGCAGCGCCATCTGATCGCCCGTGCCATGCCCGACCACGACGTGCTTGGCTTCGCTCCGCCGCTGGTGACGACACGCGAGGATGTGGATGAAATCGTGCGCATCACCAGAGAGGCAGTGGATGCCGTAGCCACTGAAATCACATGAATTTCTTGCGGGCGGGCTGGTTGGCTAGCCCGCAAGGCATGCAGGGTTATCTCCGGATAACCCTGCCGGAGTCCTGTGTTACCCTTTTTTATCCGCGTTTCCCGTGACTCTGCAAACCTTGGGGCATGTCTTCAAGTGGCATCAAGACCGCTGGTCCCGCAACGAAACAGGAGAAATCATGAAGTATTCCGTCAAAACCCGGCTATTGGGCTCTGCAGCCCTGTGCACCCTGGGCCTGGGGGCTGCTGCCACTCAGGCTGCCGATCTGGCCACCATACAGAAGAACGGCACGCTGCGGGTGGCCGTGGCCAACGAAATTCCTTATGGATACATGGACATCGATGGTCAGGCCAAAGGTGCGGGCCCTGATGTGGCCAAACATATTGCCAATGCCCTTGGCATCGCGAACATCGACTGGACCGTGACCAATTTCGGTTCGCTCATTCCGGGCCTGCAAGCTGATCGCTACGATATGGTGGCAGCCGAAATGGCCATTCTTCCGCAGCGCTGCAAGCAGATCATCTATTCCGAACCCAACAGTTCATATGGTGAAGGCCTGCTGGTCGCGAAGGGCAATCCCAAAGACATCCACAGCTTCGAAAGCTTTGCCACATCGGGTAACAAGATTGCAATCATGGCCGGGGCTGACCAGCTCGAAATGCTGCAGTTCATGAAGGTGCCCGATGAAAGCATGGTCACCATTTCCAGCAACTCCGATGCGATTTCCACTGTGGCCACCGGGCGGGCCGATGCCTATGCCGCCACCAGCCTGACGGTAGGTGAACTCGTGAGCAAGGCACAGGACAAGGTCGAGGCGGCCGCCAATTTCCAGGATCCGGTGGTTGATGGTGAAGTCGTGCGCAGTTGGGGGGGCTTTGCATTTGCCCCGGACTCCACCGATCTGCGTGATGCGGTCAATCAGGAACTGGCCAAATTCAAGAAGACAGATGCCTGGAAACAGATCCTGACCGGCTACGGGTTTTCCGACGAAGACGCATCACAATCCTTCGAACGCACGACAGCTCAATTGTGCGCTGACTGAACCAGCCCGTCATGGACTGGTCCATCTATCTCAAGCCTTTGTGGCTGGGGGTCGGGGTCACCATCGAGCTGACCCTGTACTCCACGCTGCTGGGGGCGCTGTTCGCGTTTCTGTTCGGCATTGGCCGGCTTTCGCATCAGCGCTCCGTGCGCTGGGCTTCGATCAGCATGATAGAGATCTTTCGAGGCACATCATTGCTGGTGCAGCTGTTCTGGCTGTTCTTTGCACTGCCTGTGCTGGGCAAGGCCCTGGGGGTGGATCTGCGCCTGCCGCCGGTGGTGGCCGGCACGCTGGCCCTGAGCCTGAACATTGGCGCGTACGGGGCCGAAGTGGTGCGTGGGGCCATACAGGCCGTACCCGCGAGCCAGTATGAAGCCGCCAAGGCGCTGGATTTCACGCCGTGCCAGGCGCTGTGGCGCATCGCCCTGCCACAGGCCATACCCGAGATGATGCCCAGCTTCAGCAATCTGGCTGTCCAGAATCTCAAGGATACGGCGCTGGTGTCACTGATCGGCCTGGGAGATATGGCCTTTCAGGCAGAGCGCATTCGCAATCTCACGCAAGAGAGCGTGCCCATCTACACGCTGCTCCTGTTCATGTATTTCGGCATGGCGCTGGTCATCACGATACTGATGCGCCTGCTCGAACTCTACGTCAGCCGCTGGCGTATGCGAAGGGGTTGAACATGCTGTTCGGCATTGAATGGGATACCGCCAATGACTGGGTGTTTGCATGGTCGATATTGCCCATTCTCATGCGCGGTCTGGTCGTCACGGTGCAGGCCACCTTGCTGGGCTTTGTGGTCGGGGCGATCCTGGGCCTGGTACTGGCGGCCCTCAAGGGCGCCCGCTTGCGGGTGATTTCATGGCCTGCGGCCGTGCTGACCGAATTCCTGCGGGACACCCCGCTGCTGGTGCAACTGTTCTTCCTGTATTACGTGCTGCCTGAGTACGGGCTGGTGTTGCCGGCATTCCTGACAGGCGCCCTGGCATTGGGAGTCCAGTACAGTGCCTACATGTCCGAAGTCTACCGGGCAGGCCTGGAATCCATCAGCCATGGGCAGACCGAGGCCGCGCGTGCGCTCGATATGGCACCATTGCGCACCTTTGCCGTCATCATTCTGCCGCAGGCCATCCCGCGCATCATTCCGGCGCTGGGCAATTACCTTGTGTCCATCATGAAGGATGTGCCCGTGCTCTCGGTGGTTTCCATCCTCGAACTGCTGAACGTTGCGCGCATCATTGGCGATCGCACCTTCAATTACATGGTTCCGCTGACCATGGTGGGCATCATCTATCTGATTCTGACCCTGATCGCATCTGCCGGCATCCGGTATCTGGATGATCGATTGCCCAGGCATGGCATTCCCCTGCGTTGAAGGTTCACCCTGCCGAGGATCCCCACGACGGAAATCAAACCATGCAAGAGATGAACAATCCCTCCGATCCAGCCACGCAGGCATCGAACCCCATGATCCTGATGGAGAAGGTGGTCAAGCGCTTTGGCGATGTCACCGTGCTCGATGCGCTTGATTTCGAAGTGGCGCGTGGCGAGAAAGTGACCATCATCGGCTCTTCAGGCTCGGGCAAGTCCACGGTATTGCGCATCCTGATGACGCTCGAGACGATCAACGAGGGTGTGATCTACATCGATGGCAAACCACTGTGGCACGAATATCGCGATGGTCGACTGATCCCGGCCAGTGAAGCCCATCTGCGCACCATGCGCAAAGAGATGGGCATGGTGTTTCAGCAGTTCAATCTGTTTCCGCACATGACGGTGCTGCGCAACGTGACCGAATCACCCATGCACGTACTGGGCCTAAGCAGGCAGAAGGCAATCAGACGGGCCCACAAGTATCTGGATCTCGTGGGCATGATGGATCATCTGGACAAGTTTCCCAGCCAACTCTCGGGGGGGCAGCAGCAGCGCGTTGCCATTGCGCGGGCGCTGGCCATGCATCCGAACATCATGTTGTTTGACGAGCCGACCTCCGCGCTGGATCCCGAACTGGTCGGAGAAGTCCTGACGGTCATCCGCCGCTTGTCCGAAGAGCACGACTTGACGATGCTGCTGGTGACGCACGAAATGGAATTTGCGCGCCAATTTTCCGATCGTGTGTGCTTTTTCGACAAGGGCGTGATTGTGGAGCAGGGGACACCGGAAGAACTGTTCACGGCACCGCAGAAGGAACGGACGCAGCAGTTCTTGAAAAGCGTCATGTAAAAAATGCGAGGCAATCTTGGCGAGCCATCTCTTTGCGAGTGACAATGCGTCCGGCGTAGCGCCGGAGGTCCTGCACTGGCTGACACGAGCCAGTCGCGACCATGTGTCCGGCTATGGCAGCGATCGCTGGACCCGACAGGCCGAGCAGGCGTTTGCCGAACATTTTGGAACCGAGGCCCGGGTGTTCATGGTCACCACCGGCACGGCGTGCAATGTCCTGGCCCTGCAGTCGGGCCTGTGCTCCACCGATGCCCTGTTCTGTTCCGATGTGGCGCATGTGCATGTGGATGAATGCGGCGCGCCCGAGCGCATGATCGGGTGCAAGTTGGTGTCCGTGGCCAGCGTCCAGGGCAAGCTTGATCTGCCGCAACTGCAGGCTGCCCTGATCTTTCAGAATGATCTGCCACATCGCAACCGTCCGGCCATGGTGTCGCTGTCCCAGGCGACCGAGTATGGCACGCTGTATTCGATCGATGAATTGCGCAGCCTGGTGCGCTGGGCCCATCGGCATGGTTTGAAGGTACATCTTGATGGTGCGCGGCTGGCCAATGCCGCGGTCGCCTTGAACGTGAGTCTGGCCGCGCTCTCGCGCGATGTCGGTGTCGATGTGCTGTCATTCGGTGGCACCAAGAATGGCCTGATGATGGCCGAGGCGGTCATATGTTTTGATGATGGACTGGCCACTTGTTTTGAGGGGATCCGTAAACAGGGCATGCAACTGGTGTCCAAGCACCGCTTTCTCGCTGCCCAGTTTCTCGCCTACTTCGAGAACGATCTGTGGCAGACTCATGCGCGACAAGCGAACGCCATGGCCCGGTTGCTGCGCGCACATCTGGCGCAATGCCCCCAGGTCCGGCTGACGGCACCGACTCAGGTGAACATGGTTTTTGTCGAGGTACCGGAAACCTGGGTTCAGCCGCTGCAGGCGTACTGCGCCTGCAATCGCTGGCTGCCCGGATCTTCCGAATTGCGGTTCGTCACCTCATTCGATACGACCGAAGCCGATATTGCTGCGCTGATCCAGCACATGCAGCGTTTGGCCAGTTGACGGGGGCACCCGCTGGCCTGCGGGTCAAGGGCATGGCTGCATGTCCGGCATGCCCTTGCCGGTGACGGACCTCGATTGCGCCTTCAGGGCAGGTCATGAACCTCGGCCGGCACGGCAGGCCGGGTCTTGATCGTCTTGGTCACGATATAGGTGACATAGCGATCGATCCCGATTTGCGCCTCGAGCAACTGGTCGATCAGGCATTGGTAATGGTCGATGTCGCGTGCCCGTACATGCAGGATGTAGTCCACGCCCCCGCCGGTGGCATGGCACTGCACGATGCCTGGCACTTCGGTCACGTGTTGTTCGAAGCGTTGCATGTCGTGGGCCGTATGACGGTCGAGGCTGACTTCCACGATCACGGTGCATCCTCCGAAGATTCTGTCCCAGGCGACATCGGCCTGGTAGCCGCGGATCAAGCCCTGATCTTCGAGGCGCTTGAGCCGTTCCCAGGTGGGCGACGCTGACAGGCAGACTTGCCTGGCGAGTTCGGATTTGGTCATGCGGCCCTGTTCGGACAGGATCTTGAGGATGCTCAAGTCATAGCGGTCCAGTTTGATCATGGGGCAAGTGGCTTCAGAGAGTCGGATTCTTGTGGCTGCTGGGGGTTGTCCGCCATGCTGGCGATCACTGCCAGGGTGTCGCCGGACTTGATCAGGCCCGGAAAATGCCGGGCCGCCAATATGCCATCACGCCCTGCATGGTAGCGTTTTTCCGGAACACCAGTGCGCGAGATATCGTAGACCCTGGCGATGAGTTCACCTTGTTGCACGATGTCGCCCAGATTCCTGACCATCTCGAGCAGGCCATCGTGCTCGCACAAGGTGTAGCAGGCACCATCGGGCATATCCAGCAGGGTCGTTTGTGGTGGCACCGTCTTGCGGCCACGGCACACCCCGGCATGTATCAGAAAGCGTCGTATGCCGGCATCGGCAATCGCGATGCTGTCCCGGGTGGCTGTGCCACCACCGCCCAGTTCGGTGGAGACGAATACTTTGCCCATGTGCTCTGCAGCCGTGTCCAGCATGCCGACGCTGTCGAGTTCGAGGATCTTCATGGAATAGGGGGCCCCGAAAGCCCGCATGGCGGCCTCGCAGGCGGCCTGCTGGACCTTGTCGTCGAGTAGATGAATGGCCGCGAAGGGCAGGAAGTCAAGGGTTTTGCCGCCCGAATGAAGATCGAGTACGTAATCGGCCATGGGCAGCAGATGGCGTTGGACGTAATCTGCGATTTTCTCGGTGACCGTGCCTTCCGGGTTGCCCGGAAACAGGCGGTTCAGATTGCCGGAATCGATCGGTGAAGTGCGCCGCGCTGCAACAAAAGCTGGATAATTGAGAAAAGGGATGATGATGACGCACCCGCGCACCTGATCCATCTTCAGGTTGCGGGCGAGTTTGACCAAGGCAACAGGCCCTTCGTATTCGTCGCCATGATTGCCGCCCGTAAGCAGGGCGGTTGGGCCCGGGCCATGGCGAACCACGGTGATCGGGATCATGATGGCACCCCAGGCCGAGTCATCGCGTGAATGTGGCAGCCGGAGAAAACCGTGCTGCACGCCGTCGAGTGAGAAGTCCACGGTCGGGTGGATGGGGGAATTCTGCATGCGCTCAATCTTTGACAAATAACTGGCGGGGCGTCTGGCACAGTGGTTCGGCACCGTCCGGCGTGATGAGAATGGCTTCCGTGATTTCCAGCCCCCATTGCGCTTCCCACAGGGCGGGCATGAAATGGAAGGTCATGCCCGGTTCCAGCACGGACCGGTCGCCGGCGCGCAGGCTCATGGTTCGCTCACCCCAGTCAGGCGGGTAGCTTGCACCGATCGAGTAGCCGCAGCGGCTGGATTTCTGGAATCCGCCGCCATGCAGCACCTTGAAGAAGGCCTCTGCGACGTCTTCACAGGTATTGCCTGGACGGGCCTTGTCCAGACTCGCGGCAATACCCTCGATCACGACCTGCTCGGCACGCAGAAGGTCGGCAGGAGGAGAACCCAGGTATACCGTACGCGACTGAGGGCAGTGGTAGCGCCGATAGCAGCCTGCGATTTCGAAGAACGTGACCGACTGTTCCGGGATGGGCGCATCGGTCCAGGTGAGATGGGGGGCTGTCGCGTCTCTGCCGGTGGGCACCATGGGCACGATGGCGGGGTAATCGCCACCATGTCCCTCGATGCCCAGCAGCCCTGCCTGGTATATATGGGCCACCAGCTCGTTCTTGCGCATGCCGGGTTCCACGACCTCGATGATGCGCCGGTGCATGGCCTCGACGATCTGTGCGGCGATACGCATGTATTCGATTTCGCGCGGCGATTTGATGGCTCGCCGCCAATTGACCAGACCCGTGGCATCGGCCCAATGGGCATCGGGCAGATGTTTTTGCAGGGCGGCAAAGGCGGCTGCACTGAAATAGTAGTTGTCCATTTCGACCCCGATCCGGGCCCGGGCCCAGTTGCGCGGGATCAGGATTTCGCGGCTCAGCCAGTCCATGGGGTGGCGATCGGTCGACTGCACATAGGTGTCCGGGTAGCCGAACAAATGGTCATCAGCCATCACGACGGTTCGCCGGGCACCGTTGCGGTCCATCTCGCGTCCGAACCAGAGGGGGGCGTCGTCGTGGCTCACGAGCACACACTGATGGACATAGAATGACCACCCGTCGTAGCCTGTGAGCCAGTGCATGTTGGTGGGGTCGCTGATGATCAGTACGTCCAGCCCTTGTTGGCGCATGGCCTCGCGTGTACGTTGCAGGCGGCGGCTGTACTCTGCGCGCTCGAACGGCAGTGTCGCAACCAGGCCTTGGTGGTCATCGGCGAGGTTCGTCATGGTCAGACTCCGGATGGCTGGCCAAAGGGGGGGCCAAGGCATCCTAGCACTTTTCATGGCGGTATCGTCAGTCGGGATGATCCCGGAGATCGACATCGTGCCCGAATCATGGTGCCGTGGCATCGTCATGTCACTGGGGGGCTGGCTGCGGATCAAGCCCGTACCCCGTCCTCGAGGAACTTGGGTAATATGGGCGCATTCCGTCATTGTGTCCTGTGCCTGCCATGTATGAGTCACGTAATGCGCCCTTGCTGCATCCACATCAATTCCGACGCCGCCTGCTGCTGCACGGCCTGTATGCACTGTTGCTGATTGTTGCGACCCTGCTGCTCGGGGTGCTGGGCCTGTGGCTGTTCAATGACTTCACCTGGCACGATGCCCTGATGAATGCCCTGTTCATCATCGGCGGGATCGGCACCTTCATCATGCCCACAACCACACTGGGCCGGCTGTTCTTTGCTGCCTACGGGTTTTTCGTCACGCTGGTCGTCATGGCCACCCTTGGGGTCATATTGGCACCGATCGCCCATCGCATCATGCACAAGTTTCATCTGGATGATGTCGATATGGGTGAAGATCCATCGTGATCGATCCGGCCCTGACGCTCGATCAGTTCGATTACGACCTGCCCGCCGAGCTGATTGCCCAGCATCCGGCTTCGCAGCGCAGTGCCAGCCGCCTGCTGCACCTGGATGCAGCAGGTGGCCTGCATGATCGCCGGTTCACCGATCTGCCCGATCTGCTGCGCGCGGGCGACCTGCTGGTCTTCAACAATACGCGCGTGATCAAGGCGCGTCTGCGTGGCCACAAGGCCAGTGGGGGCAAAGTCGAGGTGCTGATCGAACGCATTCTCGAGTCGCACCGGGCATTGGCGCACGTGCGGGCCAGCAAGGCGCCCGGGCCTGGCACCCATCTGCTGCTGGGCGACGGATCCATCGACGTGCAGGTACTGGGGCGCCAGGGCGAATGCTTCGAACTCCTGTTTCCCGCGCCGGTGCTGGACGTGCTGGATGTACACGGACAGGTGCCGCTGCCGCCGTACATCACCCACACCGCCGATGCGCACGATGAGGCCCGCTATCAGACAGTCTACGCCCGTCAGCCCGGCGCCGTGGCGGCGCCCACGGCCGGCCTGCATTTCGATCAGGCCATGCTGGATCGCCTTCAGGGCCTGGGCATCGAACAGGCCTTCGTCACCCTGCACGTGGGCGCCGGCACATTCCAGCCGGTGCGCGTGGCACAGCTGGGTGAGCATGTCATGCACGCCGAACGCTATGTCGTGCCGGTTGAAACGCTGCAGAAGATCCGCGCCACGCGCGCCCGTGGCAGGCGGGTCGTGGCGGTGGGCACGACCAGTGTGCGTGCCCTCGAGGCCGCCGCCTCGGGTGGCGATGGCGAGTCAGCCTGCGAAGGCGATACGCGCCTGTTCATCACCCCGGGCTATCGCTTCAGGCATGTGGATGCGCTGATCACCAATTTTCACCTGCCGCGATCCACCCTCATGATGCTGGTCTCGGCCATGGCCGGGCTGCCATCCATCCAGCGGGCCTATGCGCACGCCGTACAATCGCGCTACCGTTTCTTCAGCTACGGGGATGCCATGTTCATCGAGACGGCTGGTACGTCATGAGTCGACTGCAGTTCGAATGCCTGCACGTGCAGGGTCAGGCCCGGCGCGGGCGTCTGCGCCTGAACCATGGCATCGTCGAGACACCCATGTTCATGCCGGTGGGTACGTACGGCAGCGTCAAGGCCATGCTGCCCCATGAACTCGATGACCTCGGCGCGCGTATCGTGCTGGGCAACACCTTTCATCTCTGGCTGCGCCCCGGTACCGACATCATCGAGCGGCATGGCGGGCTGCACGGCTTCATGCAGTGGCACGGGCCCATACTGACCGACTCGGGCGGCTTTCAGGTGTTCAGCCTCGATGGCATGCGCAGGATCACCGAAGACGGCGTTCATTTTGCATCGCCCATCGACGGCGCCAGGCGGTTTCTGTCGCCCGAAGAATCCATGCGCATCCAGCACAGCCTCAATTCCGACATCGTCATGGTGCTCGATGAATGCACGCCGTACCGCATCGGTGAGCGCCCTGCGACCCACGCCGAAGCGGCCGCCTCGATGCGCATGTCGCTGCGCTGGGCACGCCGTTCGCGTGAGGCATTCGATGCGCTCGCCAATCCCAATGCCCTGTTCGGCATCGTGCAGGGCGGCATGTATGAAGATTTGCGCGATGAGTCGCTGGCCGGGCTGGTCGACATCGGCTTCGAAGGCTATGCCGTCGGTGGCCTGTCGGTGGGCGAGCCCAAGCCCGATATGCTGCGGGTGCTGGCGCATGTGGCGCCACGCATGCCGGCCGACGCACCCCGATACCTGATGGGTGTGGGCACCCCCGAGGACCTGGTCGAGGGGGTACGCTGCGGCGTGGATCTGTTCGATTGCGTCATGCCCACGCGCAATGCGCGCAACGGCTGGCTGTTCACGCGCCATGGTGATGTGAAAATCCGCAATGCCCGCTATCGCGACGATACCGGGCCGCTTGACCCAACGTGCACCTGTCACACCTGCCGGCATTTCTCGCGCGCCTATCTGCACCACCTGCAGCGTTGTGGTGAAATCACCGGAGCACGCCTGAACACACTGCACAACCTGCACTTCTATCTGCAGATCATGGCCGAGATGCGTGCTGCGATCGAAGCGGATCGGTTCGAAGTCTGGCGTGCGGGTTTTCTGCGTGATCGGGCGCAGGGGCCCCAATAGCAGTGTATTTGGTGATCGGGCGCCATATACCGCTACAATCAAGAGTTATTTTCTGCAACCTACAGGGGGCATGGCCCCCATTTCAGGAGCTTTCATGTCTTTCGTCGACACCCTGACCCTGATCCCGGCCCAGGCCGCCGGCGAGCCGAATGCGCTGATGAGCATGCTGCCCATCATCCTGATGTTCGTGATCCTGTACTTCCTCATGATCCGGCCGCAGATGAAACGCCAGAAGGATCACAAGAAAATGGTCCAGGCCCTGGCCAAGGGTGACGAGGTCATTCTGTCGGGCGGCCTGCTGGGCAAGATCGTGAAGGTCAGCGACAGCTACCTGACGCTCGAGATCTCCCAACTGGCCGACAAACCCGTCGAGACCATCGTTCAGCGCAGTGCCGTTACGGCCATCCTGCCCAAGGGCACCATCAAGTCGCTCTGAAACCTTCAGGTTGCTCGACCATGAACCGATACCCTCTCTGGAAATACCTCATCGTACTGGCCGCTCTGGTCATCGGCGTGCTGTACAGCGTGCCGAATCTTTATGGTGAATCGCCGGCCGTACAGATCGCGGGGGCAAAGACATCGGTCAAGGTCGATCACGAGACCCTGCTGCGTGCCGAGCAGGTGCTCGAGCAGAACAGCATCCAGCCCACGGCCGGCACGTTCGAAATGAATGGCCCGGTGGGCGCGGTGCGCCTGCGCTTCGACAGCACCGACACCCAGCTTGCCGCCAAGGATCTGCTCGAAAAGGCGCTCAATCCGGATCCGGCCAACCCGGACTACACCGTGGCACTGAACCTGATGTCAGCCACGCCGGCGTGGCTCACGGCGCTGGGGGCGAACCCCATGTACCTGGGGCTGGATCTGCGCGGCGGCGTGCATTTCCTGTTGCAGGTGGACATGCAGGGGGCGCTTGTCAGCCGCTACGATTCGGTGGCCAGCGAAACGCGCAGCACCCTGCGTGATTCAAAGATCAAGTTCGACGATGTCGAGCGGGCCGGGCAGTCGGTCCGTGCCAGTTTCGTGGCCGAGGCCGAACGTGATGCGGCGGTCGATCTCCTGCGCCGGTCGATGCCCGAAATGCAGTTCGTTACGGCACACTCGGGCGATCAGTGGCAGCTGACGGGCACGCTTACGCCATCGGCCATCACGCAGGTGCAGGACAACGCCCTCAAGCAGAATATCCAGACCCTGCACAACCGGATCAACGAACTGGGGGTGGCCGAGCCCATCATCCAGCAGCAGGGTGCAGACCGGATCGTGGTTCAGTTGCCAGGCGTGCAGGACGTCGCCAAGGCCAAGGAAATCCTCGGCCGCACGGCCACCCTTGAAATCCACATGGTCGATGAGTCGCCGGCCGCCCAGGCGGCCCTGTCGTCGGGCCGGGTGCCGTTCGGGCTGGTGCGCTACAACGACCGTGATGGCCGGCCCCTGCTGTTGCGCCGCCAGGTCATCCTGACGGGCGAGAACCTGCAGGACGCCCAGCCCGGTCGGGATCAGCAGACCCAGCAGCCCACTGTCAACCTGACGCTCGATGCCAAGGGGTCGCGGATCTTTCGCGACGTCACCCGTGACAACATCGGCCGGCGCATGGCCATCGTGCTGTTCGAGAACAACCAGGGCGAGGTGGTCACCGCGCCGGTGATCCGCTCCGAAATCCCGGGCGGGCACGTGCAGATCTCGGGCAGCATGACCGCCCAGGAGGCGGCGGACGTCTCGCTGCTGCTGCGTGCCGGGTCCCTTGCCGCACCCATGCAGATCATCGAAGAGCGAACCATAGGGCCCAGCCTCGGGGCCGCCAACATCAAGCAGGGTTTTGACTCCACCCTGTGGGGTTTTACGGCCATTGCCATCTTCATCATCGCGTATTACCACCTGTTCGGGGTGTTCTCCACGCTGGGCCTGAGCTTCAACGTGCTCTTGCTGCTCGCGGTACTGTCCATGCTGCAGGCCACGCTCACCCTGCCGGGCATCGCCGCCATTGCGCTCACCCTGGGCATGGCCATCGATGCCAACGTGCTGATCAACGAACGCATCCGTGAAGAATTGCGTGCCGGGCTGCCGCCCCAGCAGGCCATTCATCTGGGCTTTGACCGCGCCTGGGCGACCATTTTCGACTCCAACCTCACCAGCCTCATTGTGGGGATTGCGCTGCTGGCCTTCGGCACGGGCCCGGTGCGCGGTTTTGCGGTCGTCCACTGCATCGGCATTCTCACCTCGATGTTCTCATCGGTGGTCGGGGTGCGGGCGCTGGCCAATCTCTGGTATGGGCGCAAGCGCAAGCTCAAGACCATATCGATTGGCCAGGTCTGGAAACCCAGGCAAGACTGAAGGCGAGGCACACCATGGAATTCTTCCGTATCCACCGCACCATCCCGTTCATGCGGCATGCGCTGCTGCTGAACATCATCAGCCTGGTCACGTTCCTGCTGGCGGTCCTGTTCATCGTCACGCGGGGCTTCCATCTGTCCATCGAGTTCACCGGTGGTACCGTGATGGAGGTGCACTACAGCCAGTCGGCCCCGGTGGGCGATATCCGTCAGGCCATCGATGCACTGGGTTACACCGATTTTCAGGTGCAGAACTTCGGTACCTCCCAGGATGTCATGATCCGCCTGCCCGTCAGGCCCGGTGAAGACACCGCCTCCCAGAGCCGTACCGTACTGTCTGCCCTGCAGGCCCAGAGCCCCGACGTGCAGTTGCGCCGGGTCGAGTTCGTGGGGCCGCAGGTGGGCCAGGAACTGCTGCACAACGGTTTGATGGCGCTGCTGTTCGTGGTCGTGGGCATCATGATCTATCTGGCCATCCGTTTCGAATGGAAGCTGGCGGCCTCGTGTGCCATCGCCAATCTGCATGACGTGGTCATCATCCTGGGCTTTTTTGCGTTCTTCCAGTGGGAATTCTCGTTGTCGGTACTGGCGGGCGTGCTGGCGGTGCTCGGCTATTCAGTCAACGAGTCCGTCGTGGTCATGGACCGGATCCGCGAGAACTTCCGCAAGCAGCGCAAGGCCTCCGTACGCGAGATCATCAATGCCTCGATCACGCAGAACATCTCGCGTACCATCATCACGCATGGGTCCACGCAGATGATGGTGCTCTCCATGTTCTTCTTCGGCGGGCCCACCTTGCACAATTTTTCCCTGGCGCTCACCATAGGGATCTGGTTCGGGATCTATTCCTCGGTGTTCGTGGCCGCCGCCCTGGCCATGTGGATGGGCATCAAGCGTGAAGATCTGGTGCGACCCGTCAAGAAGGACGGTCCCGAAGTCGAATTGGGCTAGTACATGCAAGAATCCTCGATACGCCGCCCCGGCGTGGTGCCCCGCAAGACAGGCAACGGCCCTGCGGGGCCCCGGGGTACCGATCACGATGCCATTCACGCGCTGGTCGGGCAGTTGCCCCCGCCCGAGCCCGGCGCCCGGGTCCGCAAGCTGTACATTCGTACGTTCGGCTGCCAGATGAACGAGTACGACTCTGAGAAAATGGCTGATGTGCTGCGCGCCACACGGGGGGTCGAACTCACGCAAGTCCCGGAAGAAGCGGACATCATCCTCTTCAATACCTGTTCGGTGCGTGAAAAGGCCCAGGAAAAGGTGTTTTCCGATCTGGGCCGGGTGCAGCCACTCAAGCTGAAGAATCCCGATCTGATCATCGGGGTGGGGGGCTGCGTGGCCAGCCAGGAAGGGGCTGCCATTGTTGAGCGCGCACCGTATGTCGATCTGGTATTCGGCCCGCAGACCCTGCATCGTCTGCCGCAGATGATCGATCAGCGCCGGGCCTCGGGGCATGCGCAGGTCGATATCTCGTTTCCCCTGATCGAAAAATTCGATGCGCTGCCGCCGGCCCGGGTCGAGGGCCCCAGCGCCTTCGTCTCGATCATGGAAGGCTGCAGCAAATACTGCAGCTTCTGCGTCGTGCCCTATACGCGCGGGCCCGAGGTGTCGCGCCCGTTCGACGATGTGCTGGTCGAGATCGCCGGGCTGGCCGATCAGGGTGTGCGCGAAGTCACCTTGCTGGGCCAGAACGTGAATGCCTACCGGGGGCCCATGGGCGGGTCCGGCGAGATCGCCGATTTCGCCATGCTGCTCGATTACGTGCACGACATTCCCGGCATCGAACGGATCCGCTATGTCACGTCCCATCCCAAGGAAATGACGGCCCGCCTGATCCAGGCCCATGGCACCTTGCCCAGGCTGGTGCCGTTCCTGCACCTTCCGGTGCAGGCCGGCAGCGATCGGGTGCTGGCCGCCATGAAGCGTGGCTATTCCGTACTTGAATACCGGGCCATCATCCGCCGGCTGCGCAGGGTGCGCCCCGACATGACGCTGTCCTCGGATTTCATCGTCGGCTTTCCTGGCGAGACCGAAGAAGATTTTCAACATACGCTCGATCTGGTGCGCGACATCGGCTTTGATCAGTCATTCTCGTTCATCTACTCGAAGCGGCCCGGTACACCGGCGGCCGACCTGGCCGACGACACGCCGCACGAACAGAAACTCGAGCGGCTGCATCGGCTGCAGGCGCTGATCAACGAGCAGGCGCAGGCGTATGCGCAGGCCATGGTAGGTACGGTACAGCGTCTGCTGGTCGAAGGCCATTCGCGCAAGGATGCGGCCGATCTCAAAGGCCGCACCGAAAACAATCGCATCGTCAATTTCCCAGGACAAGCGCGCCTCATTGGCCAGATGGTCGATGTGCGCATCACGCAGAGTCTGGCCAACACCTTGCGGGGCGAAATCGTGACGTCTGATGCCTATCGGGTGGGTGCATGAGCGAACGTTCACTGACTGTCGAACTGGACGGCGACAACGCGCGTCTGGCTCAATTGTGCGGGCCGCTCGACGGTCATCTGCAGCAGATCGCCCAGGCCTACGGGGTCGAGATCCGGCGGCGTGGCAGCCGCTTCACCGTGCGGGGTGCCCTGGCAGAGCAGGCGGCAAAGGCCTTGCGCTGGTTTCATGAGCGTACGGCAGAGGGCGGCCTGACGCTCGAGGCCCTGCAACTGGGGCTGGTCGAGCTCGGGGCGCGGTTGGATGCGGCCGCGGGCGATGGCCCGTCCGAAATCCCGCCCGTGGACGACGCCAGCCTGAACCTGCGCACGCGCAAGTCCGACCTGCGTCCGCGCACGCCGCGTCAGCGTGATTATCTGAATGCCATCCTCAAGCATGATGTCACATTTGGCGTGGGTCCTGCCGGTACCGGCAAGACATGGCTCGCGGTGGCCTGCGCCATCGATGCGCTCGAGCGCGAGTCGGTGGCCCGCCTGGTGCTCACACGCCCGGCCGTAGAGGCCGGCGAGCGCCTGGGTTTTCTGCCGGGTGATCTGGTGCAGAAGGTCGACCCCTATCTTCGGCCGCTGTATGACGCGCTCTATGACCTGCTGGGGTTCGAGCGCACGCAGAAATTGTTCGAGAAACAGACCATCGAGATCGCGCCCCTGGCCTATATGCGCGGGCGCACGTTGAATCATGCATTCGTGATTCTCGATGAAGCCCAGAACACGACGCCGGAACAGATGAAGATGTTCCTGACCCGCATCGGCTTCGGCAGCAAGGCGGTCATCAACGGGGATCCGACCCAGGTCGATCTGCCCAGGGGGCAGCGCAGCGGCCTGCTGCACGCGCTCGAGGTCCTCGAGGCCGTGCCGGGCATTGCCTATACCCGCTTCACCAGCCACGATGTGGTGCGCCATCCGCTCGTAGCCCGCATCGTGGATGCCTACGAACGGGCGGGAGACCATGTATCCTGAACTCAGCCTCAGCGTGCAGTACGCCGTGCAGGCCCCCGACCTGCCACGCTGGCGGCTGCGGCGCTGGGTCGGGCGGGCGCTGCGGATGGCCCTGTGCCCGGCGGCCGATGCGCCCCCGCAGCCCGTGGCCCTGACGCTGCGCATCGTCGACGAGCCTGAAGGGCGCAGCCTGAACGCAGCCTGGCGGGGGCGGGATGCCGCCACCAACGTGCTGACCTTCGAATACGGCCGCGACCCCACAGGCTGCCTGCGCGCCGATATCGTGCTCTGTCTGCCGGTCATGGCGCGCGAGGCCGCCGGGCAGCACAAGCCGTTCCAGCACCATGCGGCGCATCTGGTCACCCATGGCGTGCTGCATGCCCTGGGCCATGATCATGTGCAGGATGACGAGGCGCGCGCGATGGAAGCGCTCGAAGTCCGTATTCTGGTCGCCCAGGGGATACCCGATCCGTATCGCGTACAGGATGATGCCTGAAATCGGCGCTTTATCGGTTATCCTACAGTCTTCATTACTCGTCCTTCGGACAATGCCAGACCCTTCCTCACCCGACCCCGAGCCCCGACCTGCGCGTGTCGCCACCGGATCCTTCCTTTCCCGTCTCCGGGCGCTGCTGCGGCCCGCGCCCCCCACCGACAGGAACGACATCCGGGCCGTGCTCGAAGCCGCTCACGACCATTCGGTATTGGATAGCGAATCGTACGCCATGATCTCGGGCGCGCTCGAAGTGGCCGACATGACCGTGGCCGACATCATGGTGTCGCGTTCGCGCATGGATCTGCTCGACATCCGCAGCCCCCTGTCCGAACTGCTGCCCATGATCACGGAAACCGGGCACTCCCGCTTTCCGGTCTACGAGGGCGATCGTGACAACATCATCGGGGTGTTGCTGGCCAAGGATCTGCTGCTCACCTGGTCTGATCAGACGCTCGACCTGCGCGCGCTGGTGCGCCCGCCGGTATTCATTCCCGAGACCAAGCGCCTGAATGAACTGCTGCAGGAATTCCGCGCCAGCCGCAATCATCTGGCCATTGTCATCGATGAGCATGGCGGCATCTCGGGCCTGGTCACCATGGAAGACGTGCTCGAGCAGATCGTGGGCGAAATCGAGGATGAATTCGACGAAGCCGCCGAAAAGACCATTTTTCGCACGGGCGAGAACAGTTGGCGCGCCATGGGCACGACCGAAATCGACGATTTCAACCATGCATTCGGCGTGCAACTGCCGGATGACGAGTGCGATACGCTGAATGGCTGGCTGGCCGCCGAACTGGGGCATATCCCGCGGCGTGGCGAGCGCTTCGAGTCACAGGGTCTGGCATTCACGGTGGTCGGGGCGGATGGCAAGCGCGCCCATTGGCTGCACGTGCAGCGGGCGCAACCCGAACCCACCCCGGAACATGCAGCCTGACGGTACGTCATCCCCGGTCGGCGCGCCATCCTTGGTCGGTACCTCATCACCGGTCGGTACTTCATCATTGGTCGACAGGCCATCCCCGGCTGATGGGCCATCCGCAGTCGAGCGGGGCACCAGCGGCGCCGCCGAAACCGCCCATGAACGGCCGCCGCTGCGTGCAGGCTCGGGCCTGCGGGGCACGCTGACGCTGTTGCTGGCCGGTGCGCTCCAGGCGCTCAGTTTTGCACCGGGGCCTTTGCCGGGCTGGATCCTGCCATTTGTACAGATTGCTTCGCTGGCCGTGCTGGTCTCTGCCACGCTGCGCGCGGCAGGCCCTCGTCAGGCCGCCGGGCGGGCATGGCTGTTTGGCGTCGCGCAGTTTGCCGTGGGCGTCTATTGGCTGGTCATCAGCATGCATCGCTATGGGGGCCTGTCCCTGGCCCTGTCCATGGGTGCCCTGCTCATATTCGCAGCCGCCATGGCCTTGTACGGGGCGCTGGCCTGCGCACTGGCCACGTCCCTGCTCACGGGGCGCATGCGGCCGCAACAGCATGCGCTGGCCCAGTGCCTGATTGCGGCCACATGGGCCTCGGCCTGGACGCTTTTTGAGTGGTTGCGCGGCACCCTGTTCACCGGCTTCACCTGGTTGCAGGGCGGCTATGCCCACGCCGAAGGGATGTTTGCGGCCTGGGTGCCCCTGTTGGGGGTATATGGGGCCGGCTGGCTGGCGGCCTTTGCTGCTGTCGCCGCCGTGCTCATGCTGCGTGCACGGAACCTGCCGCCCTGGGATCGCAGTGCGGCGGCCGTGTTGGGTGTGGCACTCGTCACCGGGCTGGCCGGCATTGCCCTGGGTTCCATCCAGTGGGGTGCGCCACACGGCGCGCCGGTGCTGCTCAGGCTCGTCCAGCCGGCTACGCCCCAGTCCGAAAAATTCGATCCGGCGCGCTTCTTTGACGAACAGGAGCGTCTGCAAGGCCTCGCGGCACGAGCACCGAAGTCGGATGATGACCGTCCGGCGCTGGTCCTGCTGCCGGAAACGTCGATCCCCATTTTTCAGGATCGGGTGCCACCCAGGGTGTGGGCAGGCTGGGAAAATACGGCCATGCGCCTGCGGGCGCCGATCGTCCTGGGGGTGCCACTGCATCGCCGGGATCGCGCCGGTGTACATGCTGCGCAATCCGCTGAGCAGACATCACGGCATACGAATTCCGCCTTCGCACTGACGGCCGAGGGCGGGGTCCTGGAGCAGGATGGTCGCGTCTGGCACTACGACAAGCGCCATCTGGTGCCCTTCGGTGAATTCATTCCGGCCGGGTTTCACTGGTTCGTGCGCGCCATGCACATCCCGCTGGGCGACTTCGATCGAGGGCATGCCGATCAGCCGGTGCTGCGTGTGGCAGGCCAGACGCTGGCATTCAATATTTGCTATGAAGATACGTTTGGCGAAGAGATCGCAGCCAGTGTGACCTCATCCGCAGAGAATCCGGAAGGGGCCAGCATCCTGGTCAACCTGGGCAATCTGGCCTGGTTCGGTGACAGCTGGGCCCTGCGCCAGCACTTGCAGATGGCCCGCCTGCGCACCCTGGAGACCGCCCGGCCCATGGTGCGTGCCACCAACACGGGGCTGACTGCGGCGATTGGCCCGCGGGGCCAGGTGTATGGCCGGCTGGACACCGGGCATCCGGGTGTACTCGATGTGGAAGTCCAGGGGTGGCAGGGCCTGACCCCCTATGTCCGTACGCGCAACCTGCCGATACTGGCATGGTCCATGGGCATTCTTTTGCTCGCGTTTGTGATAAAAAGGCGCGGCAGGCGCAGGGCACCCTGAAGGCGGTGCATGCCTCGAAGGCAGCACATGCCTCGAAGGCAGCGCGTGTCCCGAAGGCAGCCCGTCGTCCTGCAGGTTGTCTCAGATCGTTCCGTGGAGGCTTGGATGAAATTCTTGTGGCGCTGCGCCGGGATCTGGCTGTTTGCCGCCCTGATGTCAGCCAGTATGGCGCAGGGCCTGCCGGCCGAACTTCAAAAGGCCTGGAAGGCCACCCGGCTGCCTGACGCGGCCTTGTCGCTCGAGATTCGCGAGGCCGGCGGGCCGGTCATTGCGAGCCTGCACAATCAGGTGCCCCGCAATCCGGCGTCGGTCATGAAACTGGTCACCACCTGGGCCGCCCTGTCATCGTTGGGGCCCGACTACGTCTGGCGCACGCGCTTCCTGTCGGATGCGAAGGCGCGTCTGGATGCACAGGGCAGCTTGTCCGGGCCGCTGTACATACAGGCGGCGGGTGACCCCTGGCTCACGCTCGAAGATCTCTGGCATACCCTGCGCGAATTGCGCGTGCGGGGCGTCAAGAACCTGTCCGAGGTCGTGGTCGATCGCAGCCTGTTCGGCGAGGTGGCCATCGAGCCCGGTGATTTCGATGCCCAGCCCGATCGCGCCTATAACGCCAGCCCGGATGCCCTGCTGATCGATTTCGGGGCCACCCGCGTGGTGTTTCATCCTGACCTGGCGTCCCGGCAGTGGATCCCCATTGTGGATCCGCCCGTGCGCGGGGTGAATGTCCAGGGGCAGGTCGAATGGCTGGCGGGGGCCTGCAAGGCGCAGCCGGCTGTCGTCGCCCGGGTAACGCCACAGGCCGCGCAAACGGTGATTCAGGTATCGGGCAAGGCGAGTGGGGCCTGTGGCGAATTCAGCGTCTACCGGTTGATCAGCGCGCCCGTGGCACAATTCGAGGCGTTGTTCCGCTTGCTGTGGAAGGAACTGGGCGGCACGCTGGCGCGCGACATTCGTGCAGGGGCGGTGCCGCCGGATGCGCGTGAACTCGTGGCCCATGATTCTCCCACGCTGGCCAGCACGATCGGCCAGATCAACAAATACAGCAATAATGTCATGGCCAGGATGATCCTGCTCACGCTGGGCGCCGAGCTCGCAGGCGCGGGCGCCACGCCAGCCAGCAGTGCCCGTGCCATGGATCAGGTGCTGGTGGCGCAGGGGGTGGATACCAGTGGCTGGGTGCTGGACAATGGCTCGGGCCTGTCACGCGAGGCCCGTGTGACCGCGCGCGGCCTGGCGCAGATGCTGGATGTCGCCTGGCGCTCGCCTCTGATGCCCGAGTATGTGGCTTCGCTGGCCATCGCGGGGGTGGATGGCACCGTGCGCCGGCGTCTGAAAGACGCCCGTACCCGGGGGCAGGCCCATCTCAAGACCGGCACCCTGCGCGACGCCCGTGCGCTGGCGGGCTACGTGCGGGGCGCCAGTGGCAAATATTACATTCTGGTGAGCATGGTCAATGATGCGGGTGCCGCACAGGGTCGGGCCTTTGACGACGCGGTCGTGCGCTGGCTGGCCGAACGCTGATGGGCTGCATGCCGGCAGGCAGGGATGCGGCTGTGGGCAGCACCCCATGTTCTCGGGCTGTGAGCGGTTCTCGCCGACATGTCTCCGGCTCGGGTAAAATCGGGCATCACCCCGTGCCTCCTGCCGGCCTTGGTCGGCTGCGCCCTTGCCAGTCTGCCGCCATGCCCATACACGAAATCAAGCACCCCCTGATCCGACACAAGCTTGGCCTCATGCGGCGCGCTGACCTGAGCACCAAGAATTTCCGTGAAATGGCCCAGGAAATCGGCGCCTTGCTCACCTACGAAGCCACCAAGGACCTGCCGCTCGAGCCGGTGCGCATCCAGGGGTGGGCGGGCGAGCTCGATGTCGAAAAGCTGGCGGGCAAGAAGGTGACGGTGGTGCCTATCCTGCGCGCCGGTATCGGCATGCTCGACGGGGTGCTCATGCTGATCCCGGGCGCCAAGGTCAGCGCGGTGGGCATTGCCCGCAACGAAGAAACCCTGCAGGCACAAACCTATCTTGAAAAACTGGTGGGGCAGCTTGATCAGCGGCTCGCACTCATCGTCGACCCCATGCTGGCCACTGGCGGCTCGATGGTCGCCACCATCGACATGCTCAAGCAGGCGGGCAGTCGCAATATCCGCGCATTGGTTCTGGTGGCCGCCCCAGAAGGGATTGCCGCGGTGCAGCAGTCACACCCTGATGTGCATATCTACACGGCATCGATCGACAGTCATCTCAACGAGCATGGGTACATCATTCCCGGTCTGGGCGATGCGGGCGACCGCATTTTCGGCACGGGCCAGAAAACCGACTGAAACGGTCGGTTTCGCAAGACGCAGCGTCTGGATTGGGGTAGGATGAGCCATGCCATTCACAGGAGAGCCTCATGGCCAAACGTAAAAGCCTCGCCACCCAGTCCACCCCGGACGCCCTGATCGAAGATCTCAAGGCCAGCCTCGATCATGCCGAAGAGCTGCTGCGCCAGGCGGCAGATGCCACAGGCGAGAAAGCGGCTGATCTTCGTGTCCGGGCACTCGAAGCCCTGGATCAGGGGCGCGAAAAACTGCGTGAAACCCAGGCGGATCTCATCGAACAGGGCCGCAAGGTGGTGCACGAGACCGACCAATACGTGCAGGACAATCCCTGGAAAGCCGTGGGCATTGCCGGCGTCACCGGGCTGCTGCTGGGTGCCCTGCTCTCGCGGCGCTGAATACCGTGGTTGCCGTCGCGCGCGCTTTTGTCGATGTCGCCAGCCATCTGGCCGCATTGCTGGGCACGAGACTCGAACTCTTCGGCCTCGAAGCGCTCGAGGCGCGCGATCGCCTGTTGCTGCGGCTGGCCCTGCTGCTGGCCGCTGCGCTGTGCCTGTTTCTGGCATTGCTGGTCATCACTTTCACCCTGGCGCTGCTGTTCTGGCCCACGCCGTGGCGGTACTGGGCGCTGGGCCTGATGGCGCTGGCGTATGCCCTGGCGGGCCTGGCGCTTGCCCTGTGGCTGGTGCACAAGGTACGTCACGATGCGCCGCCTTTTGCCGTCACGGCTGCGGTCCTCGGCCAGGATACCCAGGCGTTGGCCGGGCTGCGCCGTCATCGTTCCGAGCCGGATCGGTCGGCTGGTGATCCCGGGGGTTCTTCCACATGAGCCCAGTCGTTCCACCCGCCCTCTCGGCTGCCGACAGAAAGATCCGCATCCAGGTGTTGCGCTTGCAGGCCGATTATGACCGCATCGCGCTGCAGCACAGCCTGGGCAGCCTGGCAGAGGGGCTGCAGCCCGGTGCGCTCGTGGCGACGGTGCGTGATCATCTCGGGGGGGCATCTTCAGGCTGGCTGGGCGCAGGCTGGCGCCTGGTGCGGCGCTACCCGGTGTCGCTGTCGATCCTCACCTCGCTGCTTTCCACACCGACGCGGCGCAGCCTGGCGTTGAAGTCTGCACTCATCGCAGGCCTGGTCTGGCTGGCCCGGCGCGATCATGCCGCGCGGGCACATGCGGTTTCCGGGGCCGCTCCTGACACAGCGTCCGGGATCGCGCCGCAGCCAGACCCTGATTGAACCGCTTCTTCGTGCGCCCGATCGGGCTTTCGGGCCTGGCCAAAAGCCCGGCTAAAGGCCGAGCTCAGCCCACATGGCATCGACCCGCTGCGTGACCTCGGTGGTCATGTGTATGGTGCGCCCCCATTCGCGCTGGGTTTCTCCGGGCCATTTGTGGGTTGCATCCAGGCCCATCTTCCCGCCCAGGCCGGATACCGGCGAGGCAAAATCCAGGTAGTCGATCGGGGTGTGGTCCACCAGTACCGTATCCCGGACGGGATCCATGCGGGTCGTCATGGCCCAGACCACTTCAGGCCACTGGCGGATGTCGATATCGTCGTCTACCACGATGATGAACTTGGTATACATGAATTGGCGCAGCACGCTCCAGAGCCCGAACAGGATGCGTTTTGCATGCCCCGGATACTGTTTGCGCACGGATACGACCGCCAGGCGATAGCTGCAGCCTTCCGGGGGCAAGTAAAAATCGGTTATTTCGGGAAATTGCCGCTGCAGCAGGGGCACGAAGACCTCGTTCAGCGCCACCCCCAGAATGGCCGGCTCATCGGGTGGCTTCCCGGTGTAGGTGCTGTGATAAACGGGATTCTGGCGATGGGTGATGCGATCCACAGTGAATACGGGAAACCAGTCCTGCTCGTTGTAATAGCCCGTGTGATCACCGAATGGCCCTTCGAGGGCCATCTCGTAGCCGGTCGCCGGGGGGGGCGTGGCCCCGGCAGGCACATCCGCAGATTGGGCCCGCGGGTCATCGGCCGCCAGGATATGGCCTTCGAGTATGATCTCGGCGTGCGCGGGCACCGACAGGCTGCCGTCGATCAGGGCGGGCGTCAGTTCGCTGCGTGAGCCCCGCAGCAAGCCTGCAAACTGGTATTCCGACAGGCTGTCGGGTATGGGCGTGACCGCGGCGAGCAGCGTGGCCGGATCCGCGCCCAGCGCCACGGCCAGCGGGAACGGTTTCCCCGGGTGAGCCAGTGCATGGTCGCGGAAGTCCAGCGCCCCGCCCCGATGTGACAGCCAGCGCATGATCAGCTTGTTGCGCCCCAGCAGTTGCTGGCGGTAGATGCCCAGGTTCTGGCGGCGCGCGCGTGGCCCGCGGGTGACGACCAGGCCCCAGGTGAGCAGGGGGGCCACGTCGCCCGGCCAGCAGTGCTGCAGGGGCCATCGATGTAGATCGACATCCGGCCCTTCGAGCACCACGTCTCGGCAGGGGGGGGTGCGAAGGGTGCGCGGGTTCATGTCCCAGAGTGCGGCCTTGAGCAGCCCGACCTTGCCCAGGGCCTCGCGCATGCCGTGGGGAGGGGCCGGTTCGCGCAGCTCAGCCAGCAGTTCTCCGGTGGCACGCAGGGCATTCACCGATTCGGCGCCCATGGCCCAGGCGACCCGTTGGGCGGTACCGAACAGATTGGTCAGTACCGGTGTGGCACAGGCCTGGCCGCCGTGCTGTACATTTTCAAACAGCAGGGCCGGCCCACCGCTGCGCAGCACCCGGTCAGAGATCTCGGTCATCTCCAGGTGGGTGGATACGCCCGCCTGGATGCGCTTGAGCTCGCCGCGCTGCTCGAGCAGGGTGATGTAATCACGCAGGTCTCGGTATTTCACAGAAAGGGCCAATCAGGTTACAGTGTCAGGTCTGCAAGATTACCATTCCCTTTGTCCAGACGGAGCCATTTCACCATGCCGGCGGCCGCAGCCCGACGATTGCGACGCGGGGCAGGTCAGGCCGTGTTGGTCCTGGGCGAGTTCATCCACGTCAGTGCCATCTATCTTGGGCTGGCGGTGCTCACTACCCTGGGTCTGAGCCTGGTATTGCCCTCCATGCGCGAACAATCCCAGCAGTTCCATGAAGCGGTGCTGGCCATGTTCCAGAACCCGCCCGCCAGTGATGTGCTGGAGCAGGCCGATGTGCCCGAATGGGCGCAATTCACCCGCCCCGATTTCGATGATGTCGCCAGCAGCCTGGCCGATGCCTTCGTCCAGCACAAGGGCGCCGATGATGATGGCGCCGCCGTGGCCGGCGGGTCTGCGTCGCTGGATGGTCTGGCCTCGGAGGGTCAGACCCGGTTTGCCCAGGCGTTGGCTGAAAGCCTGTCCGATGAACCGGTGCCCGGTATCAGCGCAGCCCAGCGCCATGGCCTGGGCAGTTATCTGGCGCGCAAATATCAGATTTCCCGCAGTGTGGCCGACGCGCTGTTGCGTACTGCGTTCATGCTGGGCGATGAGATGGGTCTGGATCCCCAGCTGATTCTGGCGGTGGCGGCGATCGAGTCGCGGTACAACCCGTTTGCCGAGAGCCCGGTGGGGGCGCAGGGGCTGATGCAGGTGATGACGCGGGTTCATCGCGACAAACTGCAGGCCGAGGGCGGGGTTGGCAGCGTCTTCGATCCAGGGGTCAACATGCGTGTGGGTGGGCGCATCCTGGCAGACTGCATGCGGCGCAGGGGGTCGGTGGCCGGCGGCCTGGCCTGTTACGTGGGCGCCACGGGCCCCAGTGATGGCGGCTATGGCGCCAAGGTGCTCGCCGAGCGGCGCCGCATGGCACTGGCCTCGGGGCTGGCGCCTGTTGACCGCATCCCGGGCCGTGATGTGGCCGGCAACGTAGGCTGAGGGTGCTGCATGGGGGGCTCAGTTCTGGGGTGCATCCGCAAGCCACGCCAGGAAGGGGGCCATCCGTTCGATCGCCTGCTGCAGGCGGCCCAGCCCGATGGCATACGAAAAACGTACGGTGTGCGCCGCGTGAGCCTGACCGAAATCCAGGCCGGGCACTGCTGCCACGCCGGCTTCATGCAGCAGTTGCTGGCAGAATGCAGTGCTGTCCAGGCCGAGGCGGCGGATATCGGCAAAAATGTAGAAGGCGCCATCGGGGCGTGCGGGTATGTCCAGGCCCAGGCCCGCAAAGGCGGGCAAGAGGAAGTCACGCCGTTGCTGGAAGGCTTGCCGACGCTGTTCGTAGATCTTCAGGGTATCGGGCTCGAAACAGGCCAGGGCGGCGTGCTGCGCCAGGGACGGCGCGCAGATGGCCAGGCTTGCGCCCAGGCGCTCGAGCGCAGGCAGCAGGGTGGGCGGCGCGATCAGCCACCCCAGGCGCCACCCGGTCATGTGGAAGTATTTTGAGAAGCTGTTGATGACCACGATGTCGTCGTCCAGCGTCAGCGCGCTGCCGGGCGCGTGATCGTAGGCCAGCCCCAGATAGATCTCGTCCATGATGATCCAGCCGCCACGTGCGCGAACGGCCGCGATCAGTGCCTGCAAGGCGCTGCGGCTCATGGATGTGCCGGTCGGATTGCCGGGTGAGGCAATCAGCACACCTCGGGTCTGCGGCCCCCAGTGCGTATGGATGTCATCCGCACAGAGCTGGAAATTCTGTGCGGCTTCGGTGGGGATCAGCCGTGTCTGGCCGCCTGCGGCCAGAATGAAGTTGCGGTTGGCCGGATAGCAGGGGTCTGGCATCAGGACTTCGTCGCCAGGGTTGATCAGGGCCATGGCGGCCAGCAACAAGGCGCCCGAGGCGCCCGAGGTGACCATCACGCGGGAGGCATCCAGTGTGGTGCCGAAATGCTGGTTGTAATAATGTGCCAGCGCCTCGCGCAGTGCAGGGATGCCCAACGCCTCGACATACCCGCCCAGGCCGGCATCCGTGGCCCGTGCAAGCGCATCGAGTACGGCGGGTGGCGCCCGAAAATCGGGTTCGCCCACCCCCAGGCTGATGATGTCCCGGCCTTGTGCCGCCAGCGCCTGGGCCTGTTTCAGGATTTCCATCGCATAAAATGGCACCGTGTGCCGGGTCCTGTCTGCTGGCCTGGGCATTGCCGCATCCTGCTGAATCATCGAATGCCGTATTGTAGCGGCTGACCTGGGAGACTTCTGTCATGCAGCCCACATCGCGACGCGCGTTCCTCACTGGCCAGCGGTCACAGCGCACACCCTGGGAGCACTTTCTGTCGCGCCTCAGGCGGGTCGTGGAAGGGTCGGTGTTCGATTTCGGTACCGCGGCGGGCGGTGCGCGCATGGTGCCGGCCGGCATGCAGGACGTCTTTCAGGTGCGCGCCCTGTGCCATGAATTCGGCATCACGCTGGCGCTCGATGGCATACCGTCCGGGGCCCGGCTCGATGGCGAGCCCGTGCTGTGGGTCGAACCCGGCGCGGCAATCGCCCGCTGCGAACGCCTGGGTGAATCCGACCCACGCTGGTTCGTGCAGCCAGGCTGCCTGCTGGGGGATCTGGAAGCGGTGGGCCTGCGCCAGTTCCGCGACCAGCCGGCCCATCTGACGGTGGCCGCGTGGCTGGCCGATCGCCGCTCGTGCGACTGGGATGCAGGGCACACCATCGACAGTGGCCTGGTGCATGCCCAGGTGCTTCTCGGCGACGGCACGCGCGCCAACCTGGGCGCGTTCGGTGTCGACAACCAGAAGCCGCTCGACAATGTCAGGGTGCAGTCCATGGTGCCGCGCCTGTTCGAACTGGCGGCGTCCATCGTCCAGGCGCCAGCGAGCGGCGCTGTCTGGGAGGGCGCCTATCGTCTCGACGCACTGTGCCCGGCGGATGGCCACAGCGTCAATCTGGCCCAGCTGCTGCTCGGTCATGGGGGTGAATTGGGCTGGGTCGAATGGCTGGTATTCGACGAGCGCCTGGGGCAGCCCGTGCGGCGCCCGTGGGGCGAGCGCTATGGCCAGCGCGTGGTGGCGCGTTCACAGTCTGCCGAGCGCGATGGGGCCATCAAACAGCTGTTCGACCCCGATGGCCTGTTTCCAGGGCAGGCCCAGTCCTTCGAAGTGCCGTCCTGAACGCAGGCCGGGGGATCATCTGCGGAAACAGTGGTCGCGCGGGCGTAGTCGTCGGGCTCGCGAGCGGCTAGAATGAAACATCTTCCACTGCCATGCTCGGGCCCTGCCCGGGCATGCTCACTTTGATAAGGCATGCCTTCATGGACGAATCCCTGCGTGCTGCGGCGCTCGAATATCACGAGCACGGCCGTCCTGGAAAGATCTCGGTCACCCCCACCAAACAGCTCTCCAATCAGCGCGATCTGGCGCTGGCGTACTCCCCCGGGGTCGCCGCGGCCTGCGACGAGATCGTCGCCGATCCCCACAATGCGTTCCGCTATACCGGTCGTGGCAACCTGGTGGGGGTGATCACCAACGGTACGGCCGTGCTGGGTCTGGGCAATATCGGTGCACTGGCCGCCAAGCCGGTCATGGAAGGCAAGGCGGTGCTGTTCAAGCGTTTTTCCGGTCTGGACGTCTTCGACATCGAAATCGGCGAACAGGATCCCGACCGCCTGGTGGACATCATTGCCGGGCTGGAACCCACGTTCGGGGGCATCAACCTCGAAGACATCAAGGCACCCGAGTGCTTCTACATCGAGAAGAAATTGCGTGAACGCATGAATATCCCGGTGTTCCACGACGACCAGCACGGCACTGCCATTTGCGTTACGGCTGCCTTCGTCAATGGTCTGCAGGTGGTGGGCAAGGACATCGCCCAGGTCAAGGTGGTGGTCTCGGGTGCCGGGGCCGCTGCCCTGGCCTGTTTGGATCTGATGATGGACATGGGGCTGCCGCTCGAGCATATCTGGGTTTCCGATATCGAGGGGGTGGTCTACGCGGGCCGCCGCGAACTGATGGACGAAAAGAAGGCCCGCTTCGCCCGGCAGACCGACGCGCGTACGCTCGATGACATCATTGGCGGGGCCGATGTTTTTCTGGGCCTGTCGGCAGGCGGGGTACTCAAGCAGGCCATGGTCGAGAAAATGGCTGAACGGCCGCTGATACTGGCGCTGGCCAACCCGAATCCGGAGATTCTGCCCGCCGACGCCCTGGCCGTGCGTCCAGACGCCGTGCTGGCCACCGGGCGCTCCGATTTCCCCAACCAGGTCAACAACGTGCTGTGCTTTCCGTACATCTTTCGTGGCGCGCTCGATGTCGGTGCCACCACGATCACGCGCGGCATGGAAATGGCCGCCGTGCAGGCCATCTGTGGCCTGGCGCGCGAAGAGCAGAACGAAGAGGTGGCGGCGGCCTACGGCCTCAGCGACGTCTCTTTCGGGCCGGACTACTTCATTCCCAAGCCGTTTGATTCACGCCTGATCACCCGCATTTCGCCGGCCGTCGCCAGGGCCGCCATGGACGAGGGGGTGGCGACCCGCCCCATTCTGGATTTCGAAAACTATACCGGCCAGCTCGAGCAGTTTGTCTACCACTCGGGCGCGTTCATGAAACCGCTGTTCTCGGCGGCGCGGTCGATGGTTCGAGAAGGGGGGCGCGCACGCATCGTCTTTGCCGAGGGCGAGGACGAGCGGGTGCTGCGCGCCATACAGATCGTGGTCGACGAACGGCTGGCCCGGCCCATACTGATCGGGCGCCCCTCGGTGCTGGCCACCCGCATTGAACGCCTGGGTCTGCGCATCCGCCTGGGGGTGGATGTCGAAGTCACCAATCCCGAGCATGATGAGCGTTTCCATCGGTATTGGACCACCTACTGGGAACTCATGTGCCGGCGGGGCATCACCCGTGAAATGGCGCGCGTCGAGATGCGCCGCCGGCTGACGCTGATCGGTGCGATGATGGTGCGTCTGGGCGACGCGGACGGCATGATCTGCGGCACCGTCGGTTCCTATGGCAATCACCTGCGATTCATCGATGAAGTCCTTGGCCTGCAGCCGGGGGCGTGCACCTACGGTGCCATGAACATCCTGCTGCTCGAAGAGCGTACGCTCGCGCTGGCCGACACCCACGTCAACGACAATCCGGACGCCGAGCAGGTGGCCGAGATCACGCTGATGGCGGCCGAGGAACTGCGCCGTCTCAACATGGAGCCCAAGGTGGCGTTGCTGTCACGCTCGAATTTCGGCACCGGCAGCTCATCTTCGGGCGAAAAAATGAAGGCGGCACTGGCGCTGATCCGGGCGCGGGATCCCGAACTTGAAGTCGATGGCGAAATGCACGGCGACTGTGCGCTCGACCCCGAACTGCGCAGCCGCATTCTCCCAGGCACGACGCTCAAGGGCGAGGCGAACCTGCTCATCTGCCCCAGCGTCGATGCCGGCAACATCGCCTACAACCTGCTCAAGACGGCGGCGGGCGGCAACGTGGCGGTGGGGCCGTTTCTGCTGGGTGCCAATGCGCCGGTGCATATCCTCACATCCAGCTCCACTGTGCGGCGCATCGTCAACATGACCGCACTGACCGTGGTCGATGCCAACAAACCGAGAACTCCCTGATCTGGCCGGACGGGGGCCCGGTGGCGGCGCCATTGGCCTCGTGCTCACCGGAGGGGGGGCTCGCGCAGCCTATCAGGCGGGGGTCCTGTCCGGGGTCATGCAATTGCTCGATCCCGGGCGCAGGCCCGGGATCGCCAACCCGTTCGACATCATCTGCGGCACATCGGCGGGTGCCATCAATGCAGCCGCGCTGGCCTGCCGGGCGCATCAGCCGCATCAGGCCATCGATCATCTGGTTACCCTGTGGCAATCGCTGCATACCGACAACATCTATTACGCCGATATTCCGCGTCTGGCGCATACGGGCCTGCAGTGGCTGGGCATGTTCGCACTGGGGTGGATCCGGCCCCAGCTGTCCCACCGGGCGCCGCATTCCCTGCTGAACAACCAGCCGCTTGCAGACCTGCTGGCGCGTACCCTGAATTTCCCGCTCCTGGAACGCAATTTGGCCAGCAGGCGTCTGGCGGCGCTGGCGGTGACGGCCACCGACTACACCTCGGGCGAGCATCTGACCTTCTACCAGGCGCGGCGGGCCATCGAGCCGTGGACGCGCACGTTGCGGCGCGCCGTGGCCTGCCCCATCGGGGTGGATCATCTCCTGGCATCCAGTGCCATTCCCTTCGTGTTTCCGGCCCGGGCCCTGCTCACACAGGGGCGTACCCTGTGGTGCGGTGACGGCTCCATGCGGCAATTGGCGCCCATCAGCCCGGCCATCCATCTGGGGGCGCAGCGGGTTTTCGTCATCGGCACCAACGATCAGGGCGGCATGGGGCCCGACAACCATGATCTCAGCCCGCCGTATCCCAGCATTGCGCAGATTGCCGGCCATACGCTGTCGAATATCTTCCTCGATGGCGTGGCGCTCGACATGGAGCGCATGCAGCGAATCAACGGCCTGCTTGCGCGAATCCCTGCAAATGGATTAAAAAGCGAGACACTGCGTCCCATCCATACCCTGATGATCGCACCCAGTCGCTCTCTGGACGAGATCGCACTGGAGCACCTCGACGAGCTGCCGCGGGCCGTGCGTACTTTGTTCCGGGTGCTGGGTGTTTCGCCGCGCAGGCTGGAGTCAGGGGGTGGGGCCTTGGTATCCTACCTGTTGTTCGAACCTGGCTACACCCGCAGCCTGATCGAACTGGGCAGGTCCGACAGCATGAATCACGCTGAAGAAGTGATCGCTTTTTTCAAGGAGTGGTCCGCATGAGTTCGGCCCAGACAAAAAATGCACCCATGCAAGGCAGGGTCGATGCTGAATCCGTCAGCGAGAGTGCTGCGCTGGCCGCGGCAGCCGAATCCGGCCTGACGGCGCTGGTCGTGGATTGCGACCGGGCGCGCAACCGTTCGGCCGTGCTGCGCGCAGTGGTCAAGGCGATCGATTATCCGGAGTTCTTCGGGGGCGATTTCGACGCCTTGTACGATGGCTTGTGCGATACCCTGCTCGACCAGAAGGAAGGCCTGTTTCTCTGGTTTCGGCACCTGCATTCCGGGGATCCGGCCCTGGCTGAAGACACGTTGGCCATACAGGCCGTATGCGATGATGTGGTCGAATTCGCGGCCAACAACGAGCGCCGCTTTGCGTACGCCATCCAGCACGCTGGTGCACACCCGGCGCCCGAACCCGGGGTCGACCCGACCCCGTATTCGGGGCGCGGCGACTGAATCCGTACGCGGGGCACGTCGGCTGAACAGCCCGTACCTGCGGCAATCCGGGTCGGGTGTACCCCGGCCTACCAGCCCAGCAGGGTCGTGCACGCCACGGCCAGTGCCATCCCGGCGGTTTCTGTGCGCAGGACACGGGGTCCGAAGCGTATGGGCAGCAGGCCGTGCTGTCGTGCAAGAGCGTGTTCCTGGTCGGACCAGCCGCCTTCGGGGCCGATCAGCAGGCCAAGGCGTGCCGGCGCGTCGGCAAGGGCCTGTGACAGGGCCTGCCCCCCTTCGGGGTCGCAGAACAATACCGTGCCGCGTGCCTGGGCCAGCGCGTCAGCCAGGCTGACAGGGGCGTGTACCCGCATCAGCCGATTGCGCCCGCATTGCGCGCTGGCAGACTGCACGATGGCCTGCCAGCGTGCCATGCGCTTGCCCAGCCGCTCGCCTGCCAGGCGCAGTACGCTGCGCTGGGCGGTGATGGGCTGCAGTTCGCTCACCCCGAGTTCCACCGCCTTTTCGACGATCCAGTCCATCTTGTCGCCGCTGGCCAGCCCCTGCAGCAGGACCAGTTGCCCGGTGAGCTCGCGCTCAACAGGATCATGCCCAGCCAGCTGGACATACAGCCCGGTGCCCGAGCTGTGCAGTACGCCAGGGTATTCGCCGCCGTGGCCATCAAACAGGACCACGTGCTGGCCTGGCCCGAGCCGCAGCACGTGCTGCGCATGGTGCGCCATGGGTTCCGGCAGCCCGGGCTGCGTCTGGCCGACCAGCGGCGCGGGGTAGAAGAATCGGGGCGTGCTCATGAAGGATCTCTGGTTCAGGGCATGAATAATAAATCACTTGCACCAAGCTGTTAAAATGAGGGGATTTGCCACTTGAAAACTGTCTGGCCGGGCCCCGTGGCCCTGGCTGGCCACCGAGCCCCCATGAGTGTTCTGTCTGCCCCCGACCCTTCCATGGCCCACGCCATTCGTATTCTGGCCATGGATGCCGTACAGCATGCCAATTCGGGACACCCGGGGGCACCCATGGGCATGGCCGACATCGCTCATGTGCTGTTCACCCGGCACCTGAATCACAACCCGTCGGATCCCGCCTGGGTGAACCGCGATCGTTTCGTGCTCTCGAATGGGCATGGTTCGATGCTCCTCTATGCCTTGCTGCATCTGACAGGATACAACCTGTCCATGTCCGAGCTGCGCAATTTCCGCCAGCTGGATTCACGCACGCCGGGGCACCCTGAAGTCGGGGTCACGCCGGGGGTCGAAACGACCACTGGGCCGCTCGGTCAGGGGCTTGCAAACGCGGTCGGCATGGCGCTTGCCGAGGCCCTGCTGGCGGCAGAATTCAACCGTCCGGGGCACGCCATCATCGACCACCTGACATGGGCGTTCGTGGGTGATGGCTGCCTGATGGAAGGGATCTCCCATGAGGCCTGCTCGCTTGCCGGCACCTTGGGGCTGTCGCGCCTGATCGTCTTCTACGATGACAACGGCATCTCCATCGATGGGCAGGTGCAGTCCTGGTTTGCCGACAAGACCCCGGATCGTTTCGAAGCCTATGGCTGGAATGTGCTGCGCAATGTCGACGGCCATGACATGGCCGCCATCGAAGCCGCCATCGGCCAGGCGCGCGCGCATGCCGAGGCCGATCACGGGCCCACCCTGATCTGCTGCCGTACCATCATTGGCAAGGGGGCGCCCAACAAGGCCGGTTCCGAGAAAATCCATGGTTCTCCTCTGGGGGCCGACGAAATCGCGGCCGCCCGCAAGGCGCTGGGCTGGACCCTGCCGCCATTCGAGATCCCCCGTGAAGTCTACGATTATTGGGATGCCCGACGCCGGGGTGCCGAACTGCAATCCGAGTGGCAGACGCGCTTTGATCAGTATGCGGCAGAACACCCCCGCCTGGCGGCCGAACTCTGCCGGCGCATGGCGGGCGAGCTGCCGGTCGATTTCGAGCGCCGCGCCGCCGACTGGGTCCGTGCCACGCAGGACCGGGCCGAGTCCATCGCCAGCCGCAAGGCATCGCAACAGTCGATTGCAGCCTTTGCAGGCATCCTGCCCGAGCTCCTCGGGGGCTCGGCCGACCTGACCGGGTCCAACTTCACTGACTGGCCCGGGGTGGTGCCGTTGCGACGCACGGATTCCGGCCTGCAACCAGGGCGCCACATCAATTATGGCGTACGCGAATTCGGCATGGCGGCCATCATGAACGGCATTGCCCTGCATGGCGGCTTTCTGCCTTTCGGGGGCACCTTTCTCACTTTTTCCGATTATTCCCGCAACGCCCTGCGCATGGCGGCGCTCATGAAGCAGCGGGTGGTGCATGTATTCACCCATGATTCGATCGGCGTGGGTGAAGATGGTCCGACCCACCAGCCGGTCGAGCAGGCAGCCAGTCTGCGCCTGATTCCCAACCTGCATGTCTGGCGGCCCTGCGACACCACCGAGACGGCCGTAGCCTGGCGCTGCGCGCTGGCTCGCCCGGCCAGCCTGGGCATGGCCGTGCACGATGGCGGGCCCACGGCCTTGCTGCTTTCGCGCCAGAACCTGCCTTTCGTGGCACGCGATGCGGACACCACGCAGGCCATTGCGCGCGGCGGCTATATCCTGCGCGACATGGCCGGGGCGCGTGCCGTGCTCATTGCGACGGGGTCCGAGGTCGAGCTGGCGCTGCAGGCGCAGGATCTCCTGGCCGAGCGGGGTACGGCCACGCGCGTGGTGTCCATGCCATGCACCCAGGCGTTCGATGTGCAGCCGGCGTCCTGGCGCACTGCCGTGCTGCCTGCCCATTTGCCCCGAGTTGCGATAGAAGCCGGTGTGACGGCAGGCTGGTACCGGTATGTGGGCACCAATGGGGCCGTCGTGGGTCTGGACACATTCGGCGAATCCGCACCTGCAGGGCAATTGTTCAAACATTTCGGGCTGACGGCCGAACACGTGGCGGCCACCACCGAGCAGCTTTTACAAGGAGATTTCTCATGACGATCCGCGTTGCCATCAATGGCTATGGCCGCATAGGCCGCAACATCCTGCGAGCACACTACGAAGACGGCAAGCAGCACGATATCCAGATCGTCGCCATCAATGACCTGGGCAATCCCGAAACCAATGCGCACCTGACACGCCACGATACGGCCCATGGCCGTTTCCCGGGCACGGTCGAGGTCGATGGCGACTGCATGGTCGTCAATGGTGATCGAATCCGTGTGCTGGCAGAGCGCAATCCGGCCCAGCTGCCCTGGGGGGAACTCGAGGTCGACGTGGTGCTCGAATGCACGGGGCTTTTCACTTCCAAGGAAAAAGCGTCAGCCCATCTGCAGGGTGGGGCCAAGAAAGTGATCATCTCGGCGCCTGGAGGCAAGGACGTCGATGCCACCATCGTCTACGGTGTGAACCATCAGGTGCTCAAGGCCTCCGATACGGTGATCTCGAACGCCTCCTGCACCACCAACTGCCTGGCACCGCTGGTGTATCCGCTGCATCAGAAACTGGGTGTGGTCACCGGCCTGATGACCACCGTGCACGCCTATACCAATGATCAGGTGCTCACCGATGTCTACCATTCGGATCTGCGCCGTGCGCGCTCGGCCACGCACAGCATGATTCCCACCAAGACGGGGGCGGCCTCGGCGGTGGGCCTGGTCCTGCCTGAGCTCAATGGCAAACTCGATGGCTACGCCATCCGTGTACCCACCATCAATGTATCCATTGTCGACCTGACCTTCGTGGCCAGTCGCGATACGTCGGTGGACGAGGTCAATGGTATTCTTGCTGACGCCGCCCGGGGGCCGCTCAAGGGCATTCTTGCCTACACCACCGAACCCCTGGTGTCGATCGACTTCAATCATGACCCCGCCTCCAGCACGGTGGACGCTGCCCTGACCAAGGTCTCCGGATCCCTGGTCAAGGTGTCCTCCTGGTACGACAACGAGTGGGGTTTTTCGAACCGCATGCTGGATACCACAGTGGCGCTCATGGCAGCCCGTTGAGCGATATCCCCGCGTCAGCGCGGCGCTGGCGCGTGTCTGTCGGGGCGGGGCGCAACCCGCCCCATTTTTCGTGCCACCAGGGGGCCCTTCCATGACGATTGCCTTGTTATCCGATCTGGCGCGCGGCACTGCCTTGCAGGGCAAGCGTGTCTTCATCCGCTCCGACCTCAATGTACCGCTGGATCAGGGGCGGATCCGTGACGACACGCGCATCCGGGCTTCGGTGCCAGCGATACGCCTGGCCCTGCAGGCGGGCGCGGCCGTCATGGTCACCTCGCACCTGGGGCGTCCCCAGGAAGGGCTGGTGCGCCCTGAAGACAGCCTGCAGCCGGTCGCGCAGCGCCTCGCCGAACTGCTGGGCCAGCCCGTGCCCCTCATGGTGGATTGGCTGGATGGGGTGCAGGTGGCCCCAGGCGAAGTCGTACTGCTCGAGAACTGCCGCTGCAACCGCGGCGAAAAGCGCAATGCCCCGGAACTCGTGCGTCGCATGGCCGCCCTGTGCGATGTCTATGTGAATGATGCATTTGGTGCGGCGCATCGGTCGGAAGCCACGACCGACGGCCTGGCACGCGCCGTGCCGCTGGCGTGTGCCGGGCCTCTGATGGCGGCCGAACTCGATGCCCTGGGCCGTGCCCTGGACAATCCCCGTCGGCCTCTGGTGGCCATTGTGGGCGGTTCGAAGGTATCCACCAAGCTGTCCATCCTGCAATCGCTTGCGGCCCGTGTCGACGAGCTCATCGTCGGTGGGGGGATTGCCAATACATTCATGCTCGCCGCGGGCCTGCCCATCGGCCGCTCGCTGGCCGAACCCGATCAGGTCGATCAGGCGCGCACCATCATGCAGGCCATGCAGGCGCGCGGGGTGCAGGTGCCGATTCCGGAAGACGTCGTGGTGGCACCCGAATTCGCAGCGCACGCGCCCGCGACGGTCAAGCCGGTGGCCGAGGTGGCTGCCGCTGACATGATCCTCGATATCGGCCCTCGCACGGCGGCGCGCCTGGCGGGTCAGCTGCGCTCGGCGGGCACCATCGTCTGGAATGGCCCGGTGGGGGTATTCGAATTCGAGGCCTTTTCCAGGGGTACCCAGGTGCTGGCCCACGCCATTGCGGAGTCCGCTGCGTTTTCGATTGCCGGTGGCGGCGATACGCTGGCTGCCATCGCGCATTTCGGCATCACAGATCGCATGAGCTATATTTCCACTGGTGGCGGGGCTTTTCTCGAGTTCCTCGAGGGGCGCACGCTGCCGGCCGTGGCTGCGCTCGAACGCTGATGCCGACGACGGGCTCCGTGCGTCGTACAGCCTGGCTGCACCAGACTCATCACAGGACAAGGACCAAATGGCACTCGATGTTGCAAGAATAAAAACCGTTGTAATGGACTCCTATTCCACCTTGCTGGATGTGGACAGCGCTGCAGAGCCGTTGCGCAGGAAGATCGGCAATGCCGATGAAGTCGCCCGCCTGTGGCGCGCCGAGTCGCTCATGTACGGCATGCTGTGCAATTTTTACAGGGTCTACGAAGACTTCTACGAATTGAACCGCAAGGCCTTGAAGTATGCGCTCAAGGTCCATGCAATCGAGCTGCCGGACAGCGAAGTCGATGACATTCTGGGTGTCTACCACGAGCTGAAGGTGTTCGATGATGTACGCACCGGGGTGCAGGCATTGCGGGGGCTCGGGTATCCCGTATACGTGCTCTCGAATGGCAGCCCGGACATGCTCAGGTCATTGGTCCGGATTGCGCGCATCGATGATCTGATCACTGATTTCATCAGTGTGGAAGAAGTGCATCAGTACAAGCCGGCCAGAGAACTGTACCTGCATGGTGCGCGACGCGCGAACACGGCGGCGGAACACATGGTGCACATCAGCGCGGGCTGGTTCGATGTGGCCGGTGCGCAGCAAGTCGGCATGCAGGGCATCTGGATGAACCGCAAGAACGAAGTGCCCAGATCATTTGGCCCGGCACCCGACCTGGTCGTTCAGGGGTTTGCCGAAGTGGTCGAATGTCTGGGCGGAAAATGAATTCCAGCAAGTGAATTCGTTGGGCTGCGCAGCAGGCGCAGCCCGTTGCCCACGACCAGCAGGCTGGCCCCCACATCCGCAAAGACCGCCATCCACATGGTCCCCAGGCCCATCATGGTCAGGACCAGAAAGACCAGCTTGATGCCCAGGGCCAGGGCAATGTTCTGCACCAGTATCGCGTGCGTGCGCCTGGACAGGCGCACGAACCACGGAATCTTGCGCAGGTCATCGTCCATCAGGGCCACATCTGCGGTCTCGAGCGCCGCGTCGGTGCCCATGCTGCCCATTGCAAAACCAATGTCGGCGCGCGCCAGGGCAGGCGCATCGTTGATGCCGTCGCCGGCCATGCCCACGACGGCTTTGGTGGCCGACAGGCGCGTCATGGCCTGCAGCTTGTCTTCGGGCAACTGATCGCCATGCGCCTCGGTGATGCCAGCCTGCCTGGCGATCGCGGCCACGGTATGGGGGTTGTCGCCCGACAGCATGAGGGTGCGCACGCCCAGTGCATGCAGCTGCCCGATGGCGGCCCGGCTGTCGGGCTTGATGGTATCCGCCACGGCATACAGTGCCAGCACCTGGGTGCCACTGGCCAGCATCACAACGGTCTTGCCCTGTTGCTCGAGTGCTTCGAGGCGTGCCTCGAGCGCCGGTGAGCACAGGCCCTGTTCGTGGATCAGCCGGTGATTGCCAAGCCACCAGGTCCGGCCCGCGATGTCGGCGCGCGAGCCTCGCCCCGGCAATGCCTGGAAGCTGCTCAAGGTGGGCGCTGCAGGGCCGGCGGCTGCTTCAGGCCGGCTGCGCAGGCCTGCGGCAATGGCTCGTGATACGGGGTGATCCGAGGCCTGCGCCATGGCCAGGGCGAATGCATGGGGATGCGGCACGGCAGCGTCGCCCAGGATGTCCAGATCGGTCAGTTCAGGGTGGCCATGCGTGATGGTCCCGGTCTTGTCGAGCGCGAGCCAGCGAAGATGGCGACCCTGTTCGAGATATCTGCCGCCCTTGATCAGCACGCCGTGGCGCGCCGCCGTCGCCAGGCCACTGACGATGGTCACCGGCGTTGAAATGACCAGCGCGCAGGGGCAGGCGATCACCAGCAGCACCAGGGCCTTGTAGATCCAGTCGTACCATCCCCCCAGGCCCAGTACCGGTGGCACGATGGCCACCCCGAACGCAAACAGCACGACCAGCGGCGTATAGACGCGCGCAAAACGGTCCACGAAGCGCTGGGTCGGGGCGCGGGCGGACTGTGCGCTTTCGATTGCCCGGATGATGCGTGCCAGTGTAGAGTCTTCGGCCAGACTGGTGGCGCGGTATTCGAGCGTGCCGCTGCCGTTGATCGTGCCCGCGTAGACGGGGTCTCCCGTGGCCTTCTCGACGGGCAGGCTCTCGCCGGTGATGGGGGATTGATCGATGGCCGATTGCCCCGCAATGACCTCACCATCGACGGCAATGCGTTCACCCGGCCGCACCCGGATCCGGTCGCCTGGCTGGACATCGGTGGCTGCGATCGCCAGCCACTGGCCGTCGGCCTGCTGAACGGCGGCATGATCGGGGCTGAGCTGCATCAGGCCCTGCACCGCCCGCCGGGCCCGGTCGAGCGACAGGGCTTCGATCCGTTCGGCCACCTCGTAGAGCACCATGACCATGGCGGCTTCGGCCCACTGCCCGAGGATCAGCGCGCCGGTGACCGCGATGCTCATCAGCGCATTGATGTTCATCTGGCCATGCCGCAGTGCAGTCCAGCCCTTGCGATAGGTGCCCACACCGCTGCCGGCCACGGCCAGTACCGCCAGCATGGCGGGCAGCCACCAGGGCGCCGCCAGCCAATGGGCGGCTTCTGCAGCCAGTGCCGCCACCCCGCTGGCGATGAGCGGCCACCATGGCCGGGGCCGTTCAGGTGCCAGGTGATCGCCCGATTGTTCTGGCGTGAAGCCCAGCGCCCGGATCGCCGCCAGGATATCGTCCAGTGCCTCGGGGCGATGACTTACGGTCAGTACGCGCGCCATCAGGTTGAACTCGAGCATCTGGACATCGCTGCGCGGTTCAAGGGCCTGGCGGATCAGGGCGGCCTCGGTCGGGCAGTCCATCTGGCGGATGCGCAACTGGGTGCGCAGCAGGGCGCCTTCCATTCGGGGGGCATCGAGCCTGATGGCTGGCGCGCCCGTCTCCGGGTTGCCGCAGCAGACGGTGTCAGTTGCCGCCTGAAGGGAGGCATGGCCATGCCCGGCATGATCATGCCGGTCTGTGTGTCCGTGGAGGTCTGTGTGGGGGCCGTGGGGGCCTGTGCAGGCAGGGGGCACGTCGTGCCCACACCCGGCCGTGCGCCTGGTGGCGTGCGCGTTCGCAGGCAACGGGTGGTGTGCGCGCTCGTGGATCATGATCACACCGGATCGAAGTGGGTCATGACGTCCAGCACGGGCAGATCGGCCATGACCCGCCGGCGGGCCTCGACGGCAATGGCGTGGCCGGCTTCTATGGTGAGCTGGCCATCCATTTCGATATCGACTTCGACCCAGATCATGTCGCCCATCTTGCGCGTACGCAGATCATGCACGCCCCGGACCCCTGGCGTGCCCAGGATGCATTCGCGAATGGCGTGCTGGGTATCTTCGTCGACCGCCCGGTCAACCAGGTCGTTGAAGGCCTGCCAGGCGAATTTCCAGCCCATGCGCAGAATCATCAGGCCAACGATCAGTGCGGCGAGCGGGTCGGCCAGTGGCAGGCCGGCCAGGTTGGCGCCGATGCCCAGTGCCACCACCAGGGATGACGCTGCATCGGAGCGGGCGTGCCAGGCATTGGCCACCAGCATGGTGGAACGCACGCGCCGGGCGACGTGCAACAGGTAGCGAAACAGCAGTTCCTTGGCCATCAGCGCCATGAGCGCGACATACAGCGCCACCTGATGCACGGTGGGGATGAGCTCGGGTGCCTGCAGCCGTTCGGCACTGCGCCACAGCATGCCGATGCCGACGACCGCCAGCAGCAGGCCCACGGCCAGCGTGGCTGCATTCTCGAAGCGCAGGTGACCGTAGGGATGATCGTCATCAGGGCCTTTGCCACTGTGCCGGTTGGCGATCAGCACGACCCCGTCGGATATGAGATCGGACAGCGAGTGGATGGCATCGGCAATCAGGGCCTGGGACTGGGCGAACACACCCACGACCATCTGGAACACCGTGAGCACGATGTTCACCCATACGCTGATCCAGGTGCTGCGGTGCGCTGCCCTCTGGCGCTCTTCGGGTTCGGGAAAAGGATATGGCGGACTGGACATGGAGACAGTATATAGGCCTCGTTGGCAGAATACTTACGTTACACTGGCTGGATTCTTGACTTTGATCCAGCCCGCCTGCACATGCGTACTGCCTTGATCAAAACCCGGGTATCCCATTGGCTGAAGGATTTCCCCTGGCATTGGCTGCTGGCCATTCTGGTGGCGCTGGCCGGGCATCTTTTCCTGCGGCCTTCCTGGGGCACGCTGCGCGGCCATGATCTGCTGGATGCCTTTGTGGCCAGCGATGGCGCGGCGGTCGCCCGGTACCTCCAGTCGGGCGGGGTCACCCACGTGACACGCGTGATGCTGGGTCTGGTGATCCAGCTGATGGCCATCGGTCTTCTGGCACGGGCGCGGATTGCGTGGGCGATGAGCGTCCTGCTGCTGCTGGCCATGGCCGCATTTTTGGTCAAGGTCGACACGGGGCCTGCCAGCCTGATCATCTTCACGATTCTCGTGGCCGGCATGCTGGTGGCCAAGTGGCATCATTTCGACCGCGCCAGCCTCGCCGCCGGCAGCCTGTTTGCCATTCTGGCCCTCAGCTGCCTGCTGGTGTATTCAGTGTTTGGCAGCCTGTATCTGGGGAACGAGTTTTCGCCGGCCATCGTTGATCCTGTCACTGCGTTCTATTTTTCCCTCGTATCCATGTCCACCGTCGGCTATGGCGACATCGTGCCCAAGGGTGAGGCTGCACGCATGTTCACGTTGTCGGTGGTGATGCTGGGGATCACGCTTTTTGCCACTTCGCTCAGCGTGGTTGTCGGGCCCCTGGTGGGGGGCAACATACGGCGATTATTGTATGGGCGCATTTCACATGTCATGAGAAAAGACCACACCGTATTGGCGGGCACGGGCCCGCTGGCGCTGAGCCTGTACCATGCCCTGATCCAGCGCGGGCACGAAGTCACCGTGATCCAGGCCCCGGGCGATCCGGGCGTTTTTCCGGCGCAGGCCGATATCCTGCAAGGGGACGCCAGCGACACCGAGCTGCTGCGCCGTGCCGGCGCCCATGAGGCCCGTTACGTGCTGGCGCTGCGCGCCGAAGATGCTGAAAATGCGTTCATCATCCTGGCTGCCCGTGAGGTCATCGGGCCCGATACCCGGCTGGTCGCGCTGGTGAACGCGCCGGCACACCTCGACAAGGTGCGGCACGTCAATCCCGACATCGTGATTTCCCTGCAGGCATTGGGGGCCGAAATATTGGCGCGCACGCTCAGTGGCGAACCGATCGACGATGCGCTCATCAAGCGTTTGCTGTTCGGCGAGAAAACCCCGGCCTGAGGCCATCCTCGGGGGCCATGGGCAGTGCCTAGCGCACCCGCAGCCCAGGTTCGGCGCCGGGCCAGGGTTCGAGCACGTACAGCCCCGGGTAGACGTTCTCGTCGGCATGGCTGGCGGCCAGCACCATGCCCTCGGATTCGCCGAAACGCATCTTGCGCGGTGCCAGGTTGGCCACCACGACCGTCATCCTGCCCACCAGATCCGCGGGTTCATACGCCGACCGTATGCCTGAAAAGACCTGCCGCAGGCGCCCCTCGCCCACATCCAGCATTAGGCGCAGCAGCTTGTCGGAGCCTTCCACATGACTGCATTCGACGATGCGGGCGAGGCGCAGGTCCACCCGTGCGAAATCCTGGATCGTGATGGTGTCGGCAATGGGTTCGCCGCCTGGCGCCACGAGTGGTTCGGCCGGGGGTTCGAAGAGGGCGTCGAGTTGGGCGGGATCGACGCGCTGCATCAGGTGCCTGAAAGGGTGGATGTAGCTCGGCAACTGGCCGGCATCGGCCCAGACAAAGTCGCGCTCGAGGCCGAAGAGTTCACGGGCCACACGGGCACTGAGGGCCGGCAGGACGGGGCTCAGCATCACGGTCAGTGTGTGGAAGCCCGCCAGGGCCCGTGAACAGATGTCCTGCAAAGCCTGTTTCCGGGTGTCATCGGCCTGGCTCAGGCCCTTGGCCAGGACCCAGGGCCGGGCGCTGTCGAATGCCTGGTTGATCTGATCGGCCTGGGCCATGATGCGGCGGATCGCACGACCATAATCCCGCTTGTCGAAATCAGCCTGTACCTGCCGCGCGCAGGCCCGCAGTTCGGCCTGGCAGGGCGCGACATCGCCCACGAAGCCCAGCTGCCCGTCGAAGTGGCGGCTGATGAATGACGCGGCCCGGCTGGCAATGTTGACGTATTTTCCGACCAGATCGCTGTTCACCCGGGCAATGAAATCATCCGGGTTGAAATCCAGATCTTCGACGTGCGCGTTGAGTTTGGCCGCGATGTAATAGCGCAGCCATTCGGCATCCATGCCGATATCCAGATAGCGCAGCGGTGAGATCCCTGTGCCACGGCTCTTGGACATTTTTTCGCCGCTCACCGTGATGAAGCCGTGCACGTGCAGCAGATCGGGTACTTTTCGCCCGGAAAAATGCAGCATGGCAGGCCAGAACAGGGCATGAAAGTAGACGATGTCCTTGCCGATGAAATGGACTTGCTCGATGGGGCTGTCGGGTGCGGTCAGCGCATCGAAATCCAGCCCCAGTTGCTGGCAGTGCGCCATGAGTGAGGCCAGATAGCCGATGGGGGCATCGAGCCAGACATAGAAGTATTTGCCGGGCGCGTCTGGAATGGGGATGCCGAAATAGGGTTCGTCGCGGGAAATATCCCAGTCGGCCAGACTGGCCTGCCCGTCACCGCCTTCGGTGCCCAGCCATTCGCGCGTCTTGGCGAGAACTTCGGGCTGCAGATGTGGGCTGCCGTCGCTGCGCTGCCCGGTGGTCCAACCCTGCAGAAAGGCCACGCAGCGCGGATCGGACAGGCGAAAGAAGAAATGCTCGGAGCGCCGCAATTCGGGCCTTGCATGGGTGAGCGTCGAATACGGTTCGATGAGTTCGGTCGGCTGGTACACCGCACCGCAGACCTCGCAGGAATCGCCATACTGATCCTTGGCGTGGCAGCGCGGGCACTCGCCCTTGATATAGCGATCGGGCAGGAACATGCCCTGAACCGGGTCGTAGAACTGCTCGATGTCACGGCTGTCGATCAGGTCCGCCTGACGAAGCGCCTTGTAGATGCCCTGCGACAGGGCCACGTTTTCGGGGGAGTCGGTGCTGTGCCAGTGGTCGAAGCGGATGTGGAAGCCGTCGAGATATCTGGGGCGTTCGGCCGCGTACCGGGCCACCAGGGCCTGGGGCGTGATGCCCTCGGCTTGCGCCTTGAGCATGATGGGGGCCCCATGGGCATCATCGGCACATACGAAATGGACGGTATGGCCCGCCATGCGCTGTGATCGCACCCAGATGTCGGCCTGGATGTACTCCATGATATGGCCGATATGGAACGAGCCATTGGCATAGGGCAGGGCGGCGGTGACGAAAAAAGTGCGTGACATGGAGTGCTTGCTCGGGGCAAAAGCACCATTTTAGGGGATTTCACGCATCTCGATGTCGACCACATCCGGCTTCTGGCCGGCCGGCTTGCGGGCTGCCCAGGGCGCGCTGCCCGACGACATGGGCGCACGCCTGCGCTCGGCCCAGTACGCCTTGACCCCGAAAGGGCGGCCCTGGAGACGGGCCACGATATACAGCACGCCGACCGCCAGCAGGGTGGAGATCATGAAGATCGCTGCCATGATCAGCCCAAAGAAGGCGAGGATCACGAACAGAATGGCGCGCAGGGTTTGTCGGATGAAGTTCATGCGGAAAGTCTCCGGCCTGGAAGAGTGTACGATGCTGTGTCAATATTGGGGGCAATCGCCGGATTGCCAGAGGAATCCGTTAAGCTTTCGGTTTCAGGAATTTTCAAGCGAGCCTCCATGAGCACCACGATACAGGATATTCGCCAGCTGTTGTCACGGGTGGCCAACCCCGATACCCACAAGACCCTTGCGGTCACCGAAGAGGCGCTGGAGATCCGGCCGCGGGGTGATGCATTTGATCTCACTGTAACCCTGGGCTATCCCGTATACAATGGCGAGGCCGCTTTGGCCCGGACATTGCGCGAGGCCCTCGAGGGGGCCGGCATCACTGTGGGTACGCTGGCGTTCCGCTCCCGGGTGGCCACGCACGCCGTTCAAAGGGGCCTGCGGCCGCTCGAAACCGTACGCAACATCATCGCCGTGGCCTCCGGCAAGGGTGGGGTGGGCAAGAGCACCACGGCCGTCAATCTCGCCCTGGCGCTGCACGCACAGGGGGCACGCACCGGCCTGCTCGATGCGGATATCTACGGCCCCAGCGTACCCATCATGCTGGGCCTGTCGGGCAAGCCCAAGAGTGTAGATGGCAAGAGCATGGAGCCCATGGTGGGTCATGGCCTGCAGTCCAATTCCATTGGCTTTCTCATGGAAGACGACGGGCCGGCCATCTGGCGCGGGCCCATGGTCACCCAGGCCCTGACGCAATTGCTGTCGCTTACAAAATGGAACGATCTGGATTACCTGATCGTGGACATGCCGCCAGGAACAGGCGATATTGCCCTGACCATGGCGCAGAAGGTTCCGTTGGCCGGTGCCATCATCGTCACCACGCCGCAGGACCTCGCCCTGGCCGATGCCCGCAAGGGCCTGGTCATGTTTCAGAAGGTGGATGTCCCCGTACTGGGTATCGTGGAAAATATGTCGATGCACGTGTGTTCGCAATGTGGTCACGTCGAGCCGATTTTTGGCCAGGATGGCGGCCGGCAACTGGCAGCGCGCTATCACCTGCCCTGGCTGGGCGCCCTGCCGCTGCAGCTCGATATCCGTGAACAGACCGATTCGGGGCGGCCCAGTGTCGTGGCGGCGCCCGATGGCGAGGCGGCCGCACTGTACCACGGCATAGCCCGGCAACTGGCCATTATCGTGGCCGGCCAGCCGCTCGATGACTCCGGCACCCGGCCCCGCGTGGTGGCCCGCAAGACTTGAAGCGGCCGGCAGCGTGGTGCAGCCTGCTGGGTCTGGGCTGTCTGTATGCGGGCTGGGCGCTGGGCGCGCAGCCGGTGGTCATCGTGGATCCCGGTGGCGCACCGCCCGAGGTGTTGCAATCCATTACCGAGTCGCTGGATGCGATCACGCGGCTCGCCGAAGACCAGGACGTCCGCGAGGTCGCGCGCCTGCGTCGGCGCGCCTGGGATGCCACGCAGGCGGCATTGCGCACGCAAGGCTATTTCGATGCCACGGTAGACCTCGAAGCCACCGAGGCGCAGGATGATCAGCCCGAGTACTGGGATATCACCATAGAGACCGGCGAGCGCACCCAGGTCCGTCAGGTGGGTCTGTCATTCAGTGGCGCGATCATGGCCGACCCGTGGTCGGCGCGGCGCGCCGATCTGCGTGCCGGCTGGGCGCTGCAACCCGGCATGCCGTTCATCAACGACGACTGGAGCAGCGCGAAGCTGAATCTGCTCGACCAGGTGGCGCATCAGGATTTCTACTATGCACGCTATGGTCAGACCCAGGCGCAGATTCACCCGGATGAGGCCCAGGCAGACCTGCTCCTCGAAGTCGACAGCGGGCCGCCGGTGCGCCTGGGCGAGTTGCAGGTGCTGGGCCTGAAGCGGGTCCCGGAAACCCTGGTACGCCGCTACGTGCGCTACGAGCCGGGTCAGGCCTACGATCAGGCCCTGCTCACCGAGTGGCAGCAGGCCTTGCAGGATACGCAGTTTTTCAGGGGGGCGTTCGTCACGCTCGATGATGGTACCCAGCCCGCCGGCGGCTCACCCGATGCGCCGTCGGACAATGGCAACGGCCTGCGCGTGCGGGTGGATGTACCGCGCCCCGAAGGCGATGCGCCCGTGACCTTGCCCGTGCGGGTCCAGGTCACCGAAGGGCTGGCACGCTGGTTCAAGGGGTCGCTGGGGGTGGACAGCGACCACGGTGCGCGTGCCGAGGCGCTGTACCACCAGAACGTGGTCTGGGGTTGGCCCGTCTGGATCGAGACGGGTGCCGGCGTCGACGCCGACCGGCAGAAGGCCTTCTTCGACCTGCATCTGCCACCGGGTGCCGATGGCGCCCGGGACAGCCTGGGCCTGCTCTATGATCATTCCGATGTCGAAGGCGTGGAGACGCATCTGGCGGGTCTGGGCTGGAAACGCAAGCAGCTGCGCAAGGCCGCGGGCAGCAGCCGCGTCGAGTACGAGGTCCTCTGGGGCGGCCAGTTGCTGCACGAAGAGAACCGCATATCGGGTTCCGATCGCTACGCCGTCTCGGCGGGCACCTTGAACTGGCAATGGCAGCGGCGCGACCTGAATTCCAAGTATGATCCGCGCGAAGGCAACCTGATCGAACTGGGGCTGGGCGTGGGGGCCACCCTGGATGGCGCCGAACCCTTCTATCGTGCACGGGTGCGCGCCCAGCAATGGTGGTCGGTGGGTGCGCGCGACGTACTCACCGTACGCGCTGAAGTGGGCAAGGTCTGGAGCCGGAGTGACAACGTGCCGCAGAGCTTCATGTGGCGCACCGGGGGTTCGCGCTCCATTCGTGGATACCGCTACGACAGCATCGGGGTGCGCCGCGGTGATGCAACGGCCGGCGCACCCGTGCTCGGGGTGCTGGGCGTCGAGTACACGCACTACTTTACCGACATGTGGGGCGCCAACGTATTCGTGGATGCGGGTGATGCCGCCGCATCATTCCAGGACTTCAAATGGCATCTGGGCTATGGCGCGGGGGCCGTGGCCAATACACCGGCGGGTCCGTTCAACGTGGCCCTGGCCTGGGCGCAGAACGATCGCCGCCTGCGGCTGGTGTTCGCGATGGGGATTGCCTTTTGATGCAGGTCCTGCGTCGTCTCGCCTTGTGGGTTCTGCCCCCCCTGGTTCTGGCCGTTGCCGCTGTCATGGGTTTTGCATGGTGGACCGTGTTCTCATCGGTGGGCACACGCTGGACGCTGCGCACGGCCGTCACCCTGCTCGATGGCCATGTGGAAGGCATCACCGGATCGATCTGGCGCGGTGTGTCGGTGCAAGACCTGTCGCTGGCCTTGCCCGACCTCCAGGTGTCGGTGCAGGGCTTCCGTCTCGAGGTGGCCTGGCGTGAACTGCTGCAGTACCGCCTGCATGTGCGCGATCTGTCGGCGCAGTCGGTGGCCGTGAACCTGCAGTCCGCACAGGATGCCGCCGGTGAGGCCGATCACGTTGACACGCCCTTTGAAATACCGGCCTTGCCGGTGGCTGTACAGATTGACCGGCTCGCCCTGGGGGGCTTGCATCTGGCCGAAGATGGCGTGGCCTGGCCGATCGATCTGCAGGCCCTCAGTGTGGGCCTCTCGCTCGAAGATCAGGTCGCCCGAGTGGATCTGCGGGCGCTCGATCTGAGCCACCAGGGCGTACAGGTGGGCATTTCGGGTCAGGCGCAGGCGCCCAGGCTCGAGGCACCCTGGCCTTTTTCGACGCAGCTGCTGATTCAGGCCCATGAATCGCCCTCCGGGCAGGCGGGTGGCGATGCAGATCCCGACGCGGCTGCGCTCTTGTGCCTGCGCGACTGGCTGCCCAGTGTCCCTTCCGAACTGCACGATACCGCGTGCGCCTGGCGGTTGGAACTGGCGGCCGAGGGCTCGCTGGAGGCCTTGCAGGGTCGCCTGCATGCCGTAGGTGAGGGCATGCGGCTGAATGCAGACGTTGCGCTGCGCCCGCTGCAGACCTTTCCGCTGGAAACCGCGCAGATCAGCCTGCGTTTGCCGGATGATGCCGGCCTGGACCTCAATCTGCACACGCAGGCAGACACGGATGGCTCACAGGCGGTCAATGCCCAGTGGCAGATCCATGCGCTGCCGTTGAACCCCTGGCTGCCCCGTGACGTGGGTGCCAGCCGTCTGGACATGCAGGGCGGCTTGCAGATCGGGCTGACGGCTGGGCAGGCCGTGCAGGACCTCGGCATGCAGATGCGCTTCGATGCGGGCAGCCAGTGGAATGGTCAGGCCCTGCAGGGCCACCTGAATCTGGACCGGCTGTCCCGGCACGGCGCGCCCCTGTACGATGGCCAAATGCCGGTGGGGGAGAACTGGACGCAATATCGTCTTGCCGGCCTCGATGCCGACCTGCGGCTGGGGCCCGATCATCTGCAATTGCGCGGTACCGTCTCGGCCGACCAGCTCGATGTGGATCTGCAGGCCAAACTGCCGCAACTGGCGGCCTTGTGGCCGGGGCTCACAGATGGCGCGCAACTGGCGCTTGAAACCCGGGGCACCCTCGCACAGCACCAGATCCGCCTGCAGGCGAGCCATGACCCCGACGGGGCCGAACGGCCGGCGCCCGGCCACGCCCCGTCCCACATACAGGCTGATCTGCAGGGGCGGTGGGCCGCCGAGGGCTGGCAGGCAGATTTCACTCGTCTGCAGGCCGACCATGCGGGCCTGAGCGTACGCAATCAGGGGGCTTTCCCGGTCGCTGTCGATGCGCAGGGCGCGTGGCGGGTCGGCGAGGCCCGTCTTGGCGTGTCGCTGAACGACGAATCGCTCATCGAGATCCAGAATCAGGCGTCTTCAGGGCAGGGCACCCAGTGGCAGACGCGTGGCAGGGTGGCTTCGCTGGTGGTGACGCCGGCACGCATCGAGCGCCTGCAGCGCTGGCTCGAACCACAAGCGCAGGCTGGCCAGGCGGGCGGTGTCCATACGGTGGATGCTGCCCTGGCCCAGGACAGCCGGCTCGATCTGTCCCTGGCGTGGGATCTGGCGTTCGATCAGTCCCTTGCGGGCGACGTGCAGCTTCGTCGTTTGGGGGGTGATCTGATCGTACCGGGCGATGTGCCGATCGCTCTGGGCCTGCAGGAAACGAGTCTGGACGTCAATCTGCGTGCGATGAAGCCGGGGCTGAGCCGGGTTCAGGCGGATCTGCAGGTCGACACCGAAAAAATGGGCCGCTTGCGGCTGCAGGCTGAAACGCCGCTGCATGCGTCCCCGGAGGGTGGCCTGGCGGTGCATCCGCAAGACGAGAAACGCATCCACCTGGTTGCCGATTCCGAGGACCTGGCCTGGGTGAATCTGTTGCTCGATGGGTCGGTTGAAGTCGGTGGCACGGTGCATGCGGATGTGCGTGGGTATAGCCGGCCCGACGAACGCTGGGTTTTCGAAGGTCCGTTCCGGGGTGAAGATCTGCGGGTGCTGCTGCCCGATCAGGGTGTGCGGCTGCTGGAAGGTACGCTGCAGGGGCATTTCGAGGGCGAGCGGGTGGTTCTCGAGCAGCTGCGCTTCCCGGCCTTGCGCCGGGTGGTTCCCAAAGAGTGGCGTACGGCCACCTGGATTGCCGAAGAGCCCGACGCCCAGAACGGCGACTTGAAGATCAGCGGCCAGTGGCACCTGGCCGATGAAACGGGTGAGGTGCAGATCGACTTTCATCGCTATCCGATCCTGCAGCGGGCCGACCGCTACGCCATGATCAGCGGCGCGCTGGGCATCCGGGTGCATCTGCCCGAGGTCGTGCTGCAGGGTACCTTGACGGCGGACGCCGGCTGGTTCGATCTCGACATGCTGAACAATGTGCCGTCACTCGATGGCGATGTCGTGATCCTGAAGCCTGGTGAACGTGTGGCGCCCCCAGCGGCCTCGCCGCCTGTCGACATCACCGCGGATCTGCACGTCGATCTGGGGCCACGCTTCTACATCACCGGGTATGGCGTCAATGCCGGCCTGATCGGGCAACTGGATCTGAGCCTGCACGATGATCAGCTCACGGCCATGGGGGCGCTGCGCACCCGGGGCGGCTCCATCGATGCGTACGGGCAGCATCTGCAGTTGCGCCGTGGCATCATCACGTTCCAGGGTGATCTCACCAATCCGGTATTGAATATCGAGGCCCTGCGCACCAACCAGATGGTGCAGGCCGGGGTGCGCGTGGTCGGTACGGCCCGCCAGCCACGGATCGACCTGGTATCCTATCCCGACGTGAGCGAGGCCGAGAAGCTTTCCTGGCTGCTCCTGGGGCGGGGGCCGGACGAGGCCGGAGGGGCGGACATGTCGCTGCTGCTTGCCGTAGGCAGTTCATTTCTCGCCGATGGCGAACCCTTCTATCGGCGCTTTGGCCTGGACGAACTGGGCTTGCGGCGTGGGCAACTGGGCAGCACGGGCAGCCTGCTGCCGCCACAGACCGTAGTCAGCAGCGGGTCGGCTGCCGGCGTGAGCGCGCTGGAGCAGCAGTTCGTTCTGGCTGGCAAGAATCTGGCTGCTGATGTCAAACTGAGCCTCGAGCAGGCGTTGTCGGATACCGGCACTGTAGCCCGTCTGGGATATCGCCTGGTGCGCGGCCTGCAGGCCGAGGTGACCGTGGGTACCGTCAATGGGCTGGCCCTGGTCTACACCTGGTTTTCGCGCGACTAGACCTGGCCTAAAATACAAGGTTGCGCCCATCTTTCGGGCGTCTCTTCGAGGGTGACATGAGCATCAAGAATGATCGCTGGATCCGCCAGGCCGCGCAGGCGGGCATGATAGAACCGTTCGAGCCCGGCCAGGTGCGCAGCATCGGGGGCCAGCGCATCGTCAGCTATGGCACCAGCAGCTATGGCTATGACGTGCGCTGTGCCGACGAATTCAAGATCTTTACCAACATCAACTCGAGCATCGTCGATCCCAAGGCCTTCGATGAGCGTTCATTCGTGGATTTCCAGGGGGACGTCTGCATCATTCCGCCCAATTCGTTTGCCCTGGCCCGCACGGTCGAATACTTTCGCATCCCGCGCAGCATTCTCACCATCTGTCTGGGCAAAAGCACCTACGCGCGCTGCGGCATCATCGTCAATGTCACGCCGCTGGAACCCGAATGGGAAGGCCACGTGACACTCGAATTTTCCAATACCACCCCCTTGCCGGCCAGGATCTATGCCGGCGAAGGGTGTGCCCAGATGCTGTTCCTGGAAAGCGACGAGGTCTGTGAGATCTCGTATGCCGACCGTGGGGGCAAGTATCAGGGCCAGAAAGGCGTGACCCTGCCGCGTACCTGACATGATGAAATTCCGCTTTCCCATCGTCATCATCGACGAAGACTATCGCGCCGAAAACACCTCGGGTTTCGGCATCCGCGCACTGGCCGAAGCCATCGAGGCCGAGGGCGTCGAGGTGCTGGGCGTCACCAGCTACGGCGACCTGAGCTCATTTGCCCAGCAACAGAGCCGTGCCAGCGCGTTCATTCTGTCCATAGACGACGAAGAGTTCGATGAAGATTCGCCCGAAGACGTCGCCAATGCGATCAAGAATCTGCGCACCTTCATCGGCGAATTGCGTTTTCGCAACGAAGACATCCCCATCTATCTGTACGGGGAGACCCGCACCTCGCAGCACATTCCCAACGACATTCTGCGCGAGCTGCATGGTTTCATCCACATGTTCGAGGACACGCCCGAGTTCGTGGCGCGCCATATCATCCGCGAAGCACGGGCCTATCTCGAGGGCCTGGCGCCGCCCTTCTTTCGCGAATTGCTCAAGTATGCGTCCGACGGCTCCTATTCCTGGCATTGCCCGGGGCATTCGGGGGGGGTGGCGTTTCTCAAGAGCCCGGTGGGGCAGATGTTCCATCAGTTCTTTGGCGAGAACATGCTGCGCGCGGACGTCTGCAACGCGGTCGATGAACTGGGCCAGCTGCTGGACCATACCGGTCCGGTCGCCGAATCCGAGCGCAATGCCGCGCGCATCTTCCATGCGGATCACTGCTTTTTCGTCACCAACGGGACCTCGACCTCGAACAAGATCGTGTGGCATGCCAACGTGGCCGCTGGCGATGTCGTGGTGGTCGACCGTAACTGCCACAAATCGATCCTGCACGCAATCACCATGACGGGGGCCATTCCGGTCTTTCTCAGGCCCACGCGCAACCACCTGGGCATCATCGGGCCGATTCCGCTCGAAGAGTTCGATCCCGAGAACATCCGCCGCAAGATCGCCGCCAATCCGTTCGCCCGGGCCGCCGCCAATCCGCGTCCGCGGATCCTGACGCTGACACAGAGCACGTACGATGGGGTCATCTACAACGTCGAGATGATCAAGGACAAGCTCGGCTCCGAGATCGACACCTTGCATTTCGACGAAGCCTGGCTGCCGCACGCCCCGTTCCATGGCTTCTACGAAGACATGCATGCCATAGGGCCCAACCGCCCGCGCAGCCCGGACACGATGATCTACGCCACGCATTCCACCCACAAGCTGCTGGCCGGGTTGTCGCAGGCTTCACAGATCGTGGTGCAGGACTCGGAATCCAGGCCGCTCGATCGCAACATCTTCAACGAAGCGTTCTTGATGCATACGTCGACCTCGCCGCAATACGCCATCATTGCGTCGTGTGACGTGGCCGCGGCGATGATGGAGCCGCCAGGGGGGACGGCGCTGGTCGAGGAATCCATACGCGAGGCCCTGGACTTTCGCCGGGCGATGCGCAAGGTCGAATCCGAATACGGCCGCAATGACTGGTGGTTCAAGGTCTGGGGGCCCAACCGGCTGGTGCCCGAAGGCATTGGCAACCGCGAAGACTGGCTGCTCAATTCGGGCGATGAATGGCATGGGTTTGGTGATCTGGCCGAGGGCTTCAACATGCTCGACCCGATCAAGGCCACCGTGATCACACCAGGGCTGGATATCTCGGGCACGTTTGCCGAATCGGGCATTCCCGCCGCACTGGTTTCGCGCTATCTGGCCGAACATGGGGTGGTCGTCGAAAAGACCGGCCTGTACTCGTTCTTCATCCTGTTCACCATCGGCATCACCAAGGGGCGCTGGAATACGCTGCTGACCGCCCTGCAGCAATTCAAGGATGACCATGATCGCAACCAGCCCCTGTGGCGGGTGCTGCCCGAGTTCGCACGCCAGCAGAAACGCTATGAACGCATGGGGCTGCGAGACCTGTGCCAGCAGATTCATGCCGCCTATCGCCAGTACGACTTCGCCCGCCTGACCACGCGGGTCTATCTGAGCGACATGGTCCCGGCCATGCGTCCGGCCGATGCCTATGCGCACATGGCGCACCGCGAAGTCGAGCGGGTGCCCGTCAAGGATCTCGAGGGGCGCGTCACCGGGGTCCTGCTCACGCCCTATCCACCCGGTATCCCGCTGCTCGTTCCGGGCGAGCGCTTCAATGCCGATATCGTCAATTATCTGATCTTCACACAAGAGTTCAATCAGCAGTTTCCGGGTTTCGAGACCGATGTCCACGGTCTGGGCCACGAAGTCGACCAAGCCGGCCGGCGGATGTACTACGTCGATTGCATCCGCGAATCGGCCATTGTTTCATCGCAGGACCTTGCCTGAGGCCGACATGCGTACAGATCCATCCCGCCCGACGGCGATCGAGCCGTCGGCACCCGCCACAGCCGGCGCGCCGCTGCCACTGGCAGGCGTGCGCGTACTCGAACTGGGCCAGTTGATTGCCGGCCCGTTTGCCACCCGGATGCTGGGTGAGTTCGGCGCCGAAGTGCTCAAGGTCGAACCGCCCGGGCAGGGGGACCCCTTGCGCAACTGGCGCCTGCTGCATCAGGGGACCTCGGTCTGGTGGCAGGTTCAGTCGCGCAACAAGAAGTCGCTCAGCCTGGATTTGCGCGAACCCGAAATCCAGGCGCTGGTGCGGCGCCTGGCAGGCGAGTGTGATGTCGTGGTCGAGAACTTCAAGCCTGGCACACTCGAAGCGTGGGGGCTGGGCTGGGACGATCTGCATGCGCTCTATCCGCGGCTCATCATGCTGCGTGTCTCGGGCTACGGCCAGACGGGGCCCTATCGTGACCGGCCGGGTTTCGGGGTGGTGGCCGAAGCGATGGGCGGCTTGCGCCACCTCAGTGGCGAGCCGGGGCGCCCGCCGGTACGGGTGGGCATCTCCATCGGTGATTCGCTGTCCGCCCTGCATGGCGTCATCGGCGTGCTGTTGGCCCTGCGGGCTCGCGAGCAACAGGGCGTGGGGCAGATGATCGACGTGGCCCTGTATGAATCCGTGTTCAACATGATGGAGAGCCTGCTGCCCGAATATGCCGTGTTCGGCGAGGTGCGCCAGCCCGCGGGCAGCAGCCTGCCGGGTATCGCACCCAGCAATGCCTATGCCTGCCGGGACGGCTACGTCCTGGTGGCTGGCAATGGCGACAGCATCTTCAGGCGGCTGATGGACCTCATCGAGCGCCCCGATCTGGGCGAAGACCCTGCTTTGGCTCACAATACGGGCCGGGTGGCCCGGGTCGACGAAATCGATGCCGCCATTGGCGCCTGGGCGGCGGCGCGCACCCAGGATGAGGCCCTCGAGGCTCTGAACCGTGCCCGCGTGCCGGCGGGGCGGATCTACGACATCGCCGATATCGCCGCGGATCCCCACTACCACGCCCGGCAGATGCTTCTCGAGGACACCCTGCCGGATGGGACGCCCTGTCAGGTGCCAGGCATCGTGCCCAAGCTGTCGGCCACCCCCGGCAGTATCCGCGCGGCCGCACCGGCGCTTGGGCAGCATACCGACGAGATCCTCACGGCGCTGGGCGTGGATGCCGCAACCCGTGAGCAATGGCGCAGCCAGGGCCTGATCTGAGTGCCCCCCATCCGCGTGCCTCCAATTCCCGGGCAGGATCGTGCCCCGAGCTTTTTTTGGGCAAGATCATGCCCGCGGCCTGCTTCTTCTGGGCAAGATCATGCCCGCAGGCCGCTTCTTCCGGGCAAGATTGTTCCCGCAGCCTGTTTCGGGGTATGCTGTGCCCTTGCTGTCACCCGATGCGGGTGGGAGAGAGTCGCTGGCTGTTCAGCAGTGGCCGCCGAAGGCGCAATTCGCCCGAAATCGCTCAGGCAATCCATACCATTCGCATGATGCCCCGTGCATCGCAGCATTCTGGAGAGACTTGCCCGGTCAGCCGGTGCAGGCGCCGAAGGGGCACCCTCCTCGTGGGGCAACTCTCAGGCAAAAGGACAGAAGGGCGGTGCCGGCATTCGTGCCCATTCCCTGATTTCCGGAGCCTTTGATGTCCGATTCTCTTCGCAAGACCCCTTTGCATGACACGCACGTGGCGCTGGGCGCCCGCATGGTCGATTTCGGCGGCTGGAGCATGCCGCTGGCCTATGGCTCGCAGATCGAGGAGCACCATGCCGTGCGCCGCAAGGCGGGCATGTTCGATGTCTCGCACATGCTCAATGTTGATATCGCGGGTGGGCGTGCGCCTGATTTCCTGCTGCACCTGCTGGCCAATGATGTCGGTCGCATCGCCGGTCAGCCCGGCCGCGCGCTGTATTCCTGCATGCTGCGGCCCGATGGCGGGGTGATCGATGACCTGATCGTGTATTTCTTCCGTTCGGATTGCTGGCGGGCGGTGGTCAATGCCGGCACGGCCGACAAGGACCTGGCGTGGATGAACGCGCAGGCCGCGGCGTTCGGGGTGACCATCACAGCGCGCCGCGACCTGGCCATGCTGGCAGTTCAGGGCCCCGAGGCGCGCGCGCTGGTCTGGGCCGTGCGGCCTGCCTGGAAAGCCGGCACCGAGGCCCTCAAGCCGTTCTGGGGCGTACATGTGGCCGATGAGATTCTGGTTGCGCGCACCGGATACACGGGCGAGGACGGCTTCGAAATCGTCCTGCCGGCCGATCAGGTGGCCGCACTGTGGGCCGATCTTGCCGCCGCCGGCGTGCAGGCCTGTGGCCTGGGTGCGCGCGACACACTGCGCCTCGAGGCCGGGCTCAACCTGTATGGCCAGGATATGGACGAGTCGGTGCATCCGCTCGAGTCCGGCCTGGGCTGGACCGTCTCCTTCAAGGACGCCGCACGTGATTTCATCGGCCGCGCTGCGCTCGAGCAGGCGGATCGCAGCCGTCAGCTGGTCGGTCTCAAATTGCTCGAGCGTGGTGTCATGCGAGCCCACATGAAGGTGCGCACAGCCCAGGGTGAAGGTGAACTCACCAGCGGCAGCATGGCACCCACGCTGGGTTTCTCGGTCGGCCTGGCCCGTGTGCCGGCCGGCAGCCAGCCAGGTGAGTCGGCAGAGGTCGAGATCCGCGGCAAATGGGTTCCAGCGCAAATCGTGCAAGCGCCTTTCGTACGTCAGGGCAAGGCCCTGGTCTGACACTTTTCTCTTTCACCTGAACATCCTTACGGGGTACCATCATGTCCATTCCCAACGACCGCAAATACACGGCCTCACACGAGTGGGTCAAGGCCGACGGCGATTCTTTCCTGGTCGGCATCACCGACGACGCCCAGGATCAGCTCGGTGATCTGGTGTTCGTGGGCGACGTCACCATCGGTGCCCGCCTGGCCGCAGGGGACACCGCTGCCGTGGTCGAATCCGTCAAGGCGGCGTCGGATATCTATGCCCCCATCGCGGGCGAGATCCTGGCCTTCAACGAGGCTCTGTCGGATGATCCCGCACTGATCAACGCCGCGGCCTGGGATCACTGGATCTTCCGTATTAAGGCGGATGATCCGGCGGCGGTGCAGGGCCTGCTCGATGCGGCGGGTTATCAGGCGCTGTCCTGACCAATCGCTTGCTGGAGACCTTGATGCAGCACGATGCCGCCATGCAGTCCGAATTCATTGCCCGACACATCGGGCCGTCCATTGATGACCAGCGCGCCATGCTGGCTGCGGTCGGGGTCGAGAGCCTCGATGCCCTGATCCATGAGGTGGCACCTGGAAACATCCTGTCCGGGCCGCCTTTCCTGGATCTGTCCGAACCGCGCTCGGAAGTGGCCGCCCTGGCCGAAATCCGCGCCATGGCCCGTCGCAACCAGGTGCTGCGCAGCTATATCGGCCAAGGCTATTACGGTACGCACGTGCCCCACGTGATCCTGCGCAACATTCTCGAGAATCCTGCCTGGTATACCGCCTATACGCCGTATCAGCCAGAGATTTCGCAGGGGCGCCTCGAAGCGCTGCTGATCTTTCAGACCATGGTCTGCGATCTCACGGGTCTCGATATCGCCAATGCGTCATTGCTCGACGAAGGCACTGCGGCGGCCGAGGCCATGACGCTGGCGCGCCGCGTGTCGCGCGCGAAAACCGAGGTCTTCTTCATCTCGCAGCACGTGCATCCGCAGACGATCGAAGTGATGCGCACGCGGGCTGCCGGGCTGGGCATCGTCCTGCAGGTGGGTGACGAGGCCGAAGGCCTGCCCGAATGCTTCGGGGTGCTGCTGCAATATCCGCACAGCCTGGGCGGGCTGGCCGACTATCGAAGCCTGGCGCAGCAGGCCCACGAGGCGGGTGCCATTGTGGCCGTAGCCACCGACCTGCTGGCCCTGGCGCTGCTCAGCCCGCCGGGCGAGTGGGGGGCCGACATTGCCGTGGGGTCGGCCCAGCGTTTCGGGGTCCCCATGGGCTACGGTGGGCCGCACGCCGGCTTCATGGCCTGCAAGGATGCCTGGAAGCGCAATCTGCCAGGGCGCCTGGTCGGCGTCTCCCAGGATGCCCGCGGCGAGCCCGCCCTGCGCCTGGCATTGCAGACGCGTGAGCAGCACATCCGCCGCGAGAAGGCCACTTCGAACATCTGTACGGCACAGGTTCTGCTGGCCGTGATGGCGGCCATGTACGCCGTCTGGCACGGGCCCCAGGGCATCACCCGCATTGCGCAGCGCGTGGCAACGCATACGGCGCGTCTGGCTGGCGCCCTGCGGGCGATGGGGCTCGAGCCGTGCAACGACAGCTATTTCGACACCCTGTGCGTGCGCACTGGGCAGGCCACCCGGGCGGTGTTGGCGGCGGCCGTGGATGCCGGCATCAACCTGCGCCGGGTGGATGAATCCTGCGTGGCCCTGTCGCTGGATGAGACCGTGCGCCCCGATGACCTCGAGATCCTGCTCGGCCTGTTCGCTAAAGCGACCGGCAGGGCAGCGCATGCCCCTGATTTCGCTGCGCAGGGCAATGGCGTGCCAGAGGCCCTGCGTCGGCAGGGCCCCATATTGGCGCATCCAGCCTTTTCGCGCGTGCGCTCCGAGACCGACATGCTGCGCTATCTGCGCCAGTTGTCCGACAAGGACCTGGCTCTGGACCGCACCATGATTCCGCTGGGGTCCTGCACCATGAAGCTCAATGCCACGGCCGAGATGATGCCCGTCACCTGGCCCGAATTCGGCGACATGCATCCCTTTGTGCCTGCTGAACAGGCGCAAGGCTACCATGACCTCATCAGCCGGCTGTCCGATGCGCTGTGTGAAATCACGGGCTATGACCGCATCAGCCTGCAGCCCAATTCGGGTGCCCAGGGCGAGTATGCCGGGCTCCTGGCCATACGCGGCTATCATCGGGCCAACGGTCAGCATCAGCGCAACGTGTGTCTGATTCCGGCCTCGGCGCATGGCACGAACCCGGCCTCCGCGCATTTGGCGGGCATGGATGTGGTCGTGGTGGCCTCCGATGCCCAGGGCAACATCGATATGGGCGATCTGCGCACCCGCATCGACCAGGTGGGTGATCGTCTCGCGGCATTGATGATCACCTACCCCTCCACGCATGGCGTATTCGAGACCACGGTCCGCGAGATCTGCGCCATGGTGCATGATGCAGGTGGGCAGGTCTATCTGGATGGTGCCAACATGAACGCCATGGTGGGTGTGGCCCGCCCCGGGCATTTTGGTTCGGATGTCTCGCACCTGAACCTGCACAAGACCTTCTGCATCCCCCATGGCGGCGGTGGCCCGGGGGTGGGCCCGGTAGCCGTGCGGGCCCATCTGGCTCCGTTCCTGCCGGGTCTGGTGGGTGAAGATGGCCGGCTGCCGGCCGGCCAGAGCGGGCCGGTGTCCGCCGCGCCCTACGGGTCGGCCAGCATTCTGCCCATCTCATTGATGTATATCCTGATGATGGGGGCCAGCGGGCTGCGCCAGGCAACCCAGGTGGCCATACTCAATGCCAATTACCTGGCAGCGCGTCTGGCGCCCCATTACCCGTTGCTCTACGCGGGGCCCAATGGCCGGGTGGCCCACGAGTGCATTCTCGATATCCGCCCCATCAAGGACAGCAGCGGGATCGGTGCCGAAGACATCGCCAAGCGACTCATGGATTATGGTTTTCATGCGCCCACCATGAGTTTCCCGGTGGCTGGCACGCTGATGGTCGAGCCGACCGAGTCCGAAGGCCTGGCCGAACTGGACCGCTTCGTGGACGCGATGATTGCCATCCGGGCAGAAATTGCAGCCGTCGAGCGCGGTGAGCAGCCGCTGGATGACAATGTGCTGGTCAATGCGCCGCATCCGGCCATCACCTTGCTGGCCGAAGACTGGCCGCATCCCTATACGCGCGCGCAGGCCGCGTATCCGCTGCCGGGGCTGGTACAGAACAAGTATTGGCCGCCCGTGGCGCGGGTCGACAACGCCTGGGGCGACCGGAACCTCACCTGTGCCTGCCCGCCCGTAGCGTCTTACGCCTGAAGGCAGCGCCGGGCCATGCCCTGTGGCATGGCCCGGCCCGTCGCCAGGTTTTCCGTCATCTCGATACGGAGTCCATCATGCCCTACGTCAATATCCGGGTCACGCGCGATGGCGTGACCGCCGAACAGAAAGCCCGCCTGATCGAAGGCACGACCCAGTTGCTGGTGGATGTGCTGGGCAAGAACCCGCAGACGACGTTCGTGGTCATCGACGAGGTCGATACCGACAACTGGGGGATTGGCGGGCAGACCGTCACGGCGCTGCGGGCCGCGGTGCGCTGATCACGGCCCGGTTTCGCAGGCCGGGGCCGGGATGCGGGCGTTGCCGCGCCCCGGCCCCGGCCTGCGAAGCCTGCAAGGCGGGCCTCATGTACTGCATGTTCCAGGCCCTACTGTATGTTCCGGGCCCGAAAGCGGGCCCGAGCGCCTTGACTGGCGTTGCTGGCACTGCGCTCAGGCGATGTCATCCAGCACATCAGCCACGGTGCCGAACAGCTCGTCGATCTGGGCCTCTTCGATGATCAGCGGGGGCGAGAACGCCAGGGTGTCGCCGGTATAGCGGACCAGTACCCCGCGGTCGAAGCAGCGCTCGAACACCTCGGTGGCCCGTGCCCCGGGGGCGTCGGTACGGGGCGCCAGCTCGATGCCGGCCACCAGGCCCAGATTGCGCACGTCGATCACGTGAGGCTTGCCGCGCAGGCTGTGGGCGGCCTCTTCGAAACGGGGCGCCAGTGCGGCAGCACGGGCAAACAGGCCATCCTTCTCGTAGACGTCCAGTGCCGCCACCATGGCCGCCGTGGCCATGGGATGGGCCGAATAAGTGTAGCCGTGGAAGAACTCGATCCCCGTGTCGCTGGCCCCCATGATGGCATCGTGGATGCCCCGCTGCACCGCCACGGCACCCGCCGGAATGGCGGCATTGCTGATGCCCTTGGCCATGGTGATCAGATCGGGCGTGACGCCCAGCAGGCCACTGGCCGTGGCGGCGCCCAGGCGCCCGAATGCGGTGATCACCTCGTCGAAAATCAGCACAATGCCGTGCCGGGCCGTGATTTCACGCAGCCGCTCGAGGTAGCCCACCGGCGGGACGAGCACGCCCGTGGAGCCCGCCAGGGGCTCGACGATGACTGCGGCGATGGTCGAGGCGTCATGCAGGGCAATGATGTTTTCCAGCGCATCGGCCAGATGGGCGCCCCATGCCGGCTGCCCACGGGACCAGGCGTTGTGCTCGGGCGCATGGGTGTGCGGGAGGTGATCCACGCCCGGCATCAGCACCCCCGAAAATGTCTTGCGGTTGGGTGAAATGCCGCCCACGGAGATGCCGCCAAACCCCACCCCGTGGTAACCGCGCTCGCGGCCGATGAAGCGGGTGCGTTGGCCTTCGCCACGCGCCCGGTGGTAGGCCAGGGCGATCTTCAGGGCGGTATCGACCGATTCGGAGCCCGAGTTGGTGAAGAAGATGCGGTCCAGGCCATCGGGCATCAGGGCGGCCACCCGGGTGGCGGCACGGAAGGAGTCTTCGTGGCCGATCTGGAAACTGGGTGCATAATCGAGGCGCCCCGCCTGGCGGGACAGGGCCTCGATGATCTCCGGCCGGGCATGGCCGGCATTGACGCACCACAGGCCGGCGGTGCCATCGAGCACGCGGTGGCCGTCGCGGGCCGTGTAATACATGCCCTGGGCACCCGCCAGAAGGCGCGGGTGCGACTTGAATTGCCGATTGGCCGTGAACGGCATCCACAGGTTGGACAGGTCGGGCAGGGCGTGGGGATCGCTGGGCATTGCAGTCTCATTGGAAAATGTATAAGGGTTGGGCAGTATTTTGCGTCAGTCTGTGTGGAATCTCAATCGGGTTCGGTGATTACGGGGTTCTGGGCCTAGCGGCGGGCTTTGCAAGCAGGGTCAGTACGCCCCCGCTGACAATCAGGACCGCACTGCTCGTGAAGGCTGGTGGCAGGCTTTCCTGGAACATGAGGGTGCTCAGACCGATACCCACGAATGGGGTTGCCATGAGGCATTGGCCCGCGATGGCTGCAGGAACCATATACAGGATCCGACTCCAGGCGACGATGGCGATAGCAGTCGGAACCACCCAGTTCCACAGCAGAATGGACACCAGCTGGATTGTCACATCGGCGTCGAGCGGGTATTCGAGGAGTAGGGCGCCAATACACAGCACCGCGCCGGACACGAGCAGCTGCCAGAGCGTCTGGCTGAGCAGTGACGCCGTCAGGAGGCGTCCGCGGTAGAGCACTGCGCCCAGACCCCACAATATGGCTGCTGCCATGACGAGCAGTGTGCCCAGTACTGCTCCGGGAGCACCCCAGTCGATGACAGACGGCTGAAGGAAGAGAATGATGCCGGCAAGGCTTACAAGGATGCCGATGTACTGAGTATGCCTGAGTCGGGTTTTCATGATCATGGCGTCCAGTAGCGCCGCCCAGAGAGGCATGGTGTAGATCGCGGTGACGGTTCGACCGGCCGGCAGGAACTGCAGCGCGACACTGGAGAACCCGACGACGCTGACGAACTGCATGATGCTGATGAGAGCCAATCGGATTCTTTCCGTTCTGGGAGGAAGAAGCTTGGGGGCTCGAGATGCCCATAGGAGAACCGCCACGAAGGTCGCACCACCGAGCAGGCGCAGTGCCGAGAAGGTGATCGGGCCGATGTCGTCGAGGGCCAGCTTGGTGAGTGGGTAGTTGACGCCCCAGGACACGATCACGATGCTGAAATACAGCACCAGCAGGGCTCGGTGCCTGAAGCTGATGGGGGCGGATTGGTGCGACATGTGGGCGTGCCGTAGGTGCGGATGTGAACTCGTCGGTGTGCAGGGACACGGCTGGCGAGGGCTCACATGGTTTCGTTGTTAGTGTGATCTCATGGCAATGAATCTAATACTAGGGAATTTCCTAATATTGAAAAAAAATCGCTGAAATTATAATTTCATTGAAAAATTTCCATGAATATTCATTTAAAGCCTATTTCAGCGATGTGTTCCATGGTTCCTCGGAGGATCTAGAAAATGGTCACCTACAAGTTTTGGGGCGCTCTGGCCCTGTCTGCAGCAACCCTGTGCGTGGGGCAGTCTGCGGTGGCTGCAACGGAATTGAATGCCAGTATCTGGTTTCCGGAAACGCAGCCACTGACCAAATATGGCTACATAGAGTGGGCCAAGAAGGTCGATGCTGCTTCAGGTGGTGATCTGAAAATAAAGGTCTTCACGGATACTACGTTGCTGCCGGTCATTGCTCATCTGAGTGGCCTGCGTGATGGGATAGCAGACATTACCTATCATGCAGGTACCTATACGCCAGCGGATCTGCCCGAGGACAATGTGTTGGCCATTCTGGCGATCGGGCTTGGTGATCCTGTGCTGACGACCTTCGCTGTGGCTGACTTCTACATGAACGATCCGGATATGCTGGCTCTCTGGGAACGGCAGAAGATCGTCTTTCTCGGCGCGTATGCCAGCGTGCCCTACAGTCTCATCTGCCGCAAGGACGTGGCTGATGTGGCTGATCTGAAAGGCATCAAGTTGCGCACGCCCGGACCTGTGTATGCAGAGTGGGCGAAATCCGTGGGTGCCGCGCCGGTCAACGTGCCGTCGAGCGAGATGTTCACGGGGCTGGACAAGGGCCAGATCGATTGTGCTGCAATGGGGCCTAACGAGTTGAAGACGCGCTCCTTGTGGGATGTGGCCAAATACGTCAACCTGGTCAATCTGGGGCCTTATTTCTCGGGTTGGGAATGGGCAATGAATGTCAATAGCTGGAAAGGTCTGACGCCTGAACAGCGGCGCATCTTGCTGGATACGATTGCCGAGTCGACAGTCGAAACTGAAGTGGCCTACGTTGCTTCCGGTGAAGAGGCCATTACCGAGTCGGCCGAACATGGGGTTACCGTGCATCAGCCAACGGCGGCCATGACTGAGTCGGCAACGAAATTCATGGCACGCGCACGCGAAATGGCCGTCGCCGAAGGAAAGGAGCGGTTCAATCTCAAGGATCCTGAAGCCTTGATCGAGCGCTTCGAGAATACCTTGAGGAAATGGGAAGGTCTGTTGAAGGACGTCGATCGGAAGGATGTGGAGGGTCTGAAGGCAGTGCTCAAGGACAATCTGTACAACAAGGTCGATGCAAACAGCTACGGGCTGTGATTGGTGGAATACGGGGTTTCAGTCATGCGCATAGGTGTGGAAGTCGGTGGGACGTTCACCGATCTCGTGGCAATAGACGACACGGGAAAAGTCAAGGTATTGAAGGTTCTGAGTACTCCTGTCAGACCCGATGAAGGGGCTCTCTCCGGTCTGGCAGCAAGTGGGGTTGATCTGGCGGCGGTCCGGGATCTGGCTCATGGTTCAACTGTAGCGACCAATGCGGTGCTGGAACGGAAAGGGTTTCTCACTGCATTTCTGACAACGGCTGGGTTCAGGGATATCCTGCTTCTGCAACGACATGGCAGAAGCAGGATCTATGACCTTGAATATGTGAAGCCGGACCCTGTCGTGTTGCGTTCTGATACCTATGAGGTCGCCGAACGCGTTCTGGCCGATGGCTCCGTGCTCAAGCCCCTCGATTGCGAGAAGATTCGAGCGCACCTCATTCCTGAGCTGAAGAGCAAGGACTACCAGGCGGTGGCCATCTGCCTCCTGAATGCGTACATCAATCCGGCGCATGAGCAAATGTTGCGAGAAATGATTGCGCAAGAATTGCCGGCGGTGCATGTCACGATTTCATCGGATATCACACGGGAATTTCGCGAATTTGAACGCGCTTCGACTACCTCGTTGTCGGCCTATGTTCAACCAGTCATGGATGACTATATCTCACGTTTCGTGACAAAGCTGGCTGATATGGGTTTCAAGGGGCAGTTCAGCGTAATGCAGTCCAACGGTGGCAAGCTGCCGGCGGAAGCTATGCGCGCGAATGCCGTCACGGCCCTGCTTTCAGGGCCAGCCGCAGGCGTCATGGGCGCTGCTCGACAGGCCGCACGGTCTGGGTTTGTAGATCTGGTAACCTTGGACATGGGTGGGACGTCCTCTGATGTCTGCATGGTCACTGAGGGCAAACCACGCCTGACGACTGAGTTCACGATTGATCGCCTGCCAGTGCGCATTCCCATACTGGACATCAATACCGTAGGCGCTGGGGGCGGCAGTATCATCTGGGTCGATGATGGCGGCATGCTGAGAGTAGGTCCCCGGTCTGCAGGTGCGGATCCCGGACCAGCCTGTTATGGGCGGGGCGGTACGGTTCCGACGATCACTGATGCTCATATCGTCAGAGGTACGATCCTGCCCGACTCGTTTCTTGGCGGACGCATGGAGATTTATCCAGAACGTTCTCGCGAGGTGCTCAGGCCGATTGCCGATCGTTTCGGAATGACGTTGGAAGAAGCAGCTGACAGTGCCATCCAGATTTCGAACGCGAACATTGTGCGCTCGATTCAGGTGATTTCCACGGAAAGGGGCCTTGATCCGCGCGATAGCGTCCTGGTGCCATTTGGTGGCGCAGGCCCTCTCCATGCAGCCCAGGTGGCCAAGGATCTGGGTATCACAACTATACTGGTGCCGCCCAATTCAGGCGTCATTTCGGCCTACGGGCTTCTCGCCAGTGATTTCGTGCAGTTTGACAGTCTCACCCGCCGGGGCCTCCTTGATGACGATGCTGTTGGCATCATTCAGCAGACTTACGCCGAGATGATGATCCGTGCGCACGGCAAGGCCATTGATATGGGCCTTGAAGGCGATCTGACGCCCAATCTGGTGGTCGATATGCGTTTTGTCGGGCAGGCCTTCGAAGTGCCAGTGGAGATTCCAGTCGATCAGATCGACACCTTGGACAGCGGCGTGCTGCGACGCTTGTTCGGAGTCATGCACCAGAAACAGTTCTTCTTTGGCGCAGATGATGACAAGCCTGTAGAGTTCGTGTCCTTTAGGCTCAGTTTGACCGCACAACCGGATTCGATACCTCTCCTGCAGGAACCTGCCGGTGCAGATCCTGACCGAAAGAGAATTTCTGTGTTTGACGATTCGCAGTGGCACGAGGCGACGTTGCTCAGCAGGGGTAGCATCGGGCCCGATGAGGTGCTGTCTGGTCCCTTGTTGATGGAAGATTCCACATCCACGTTGTTTGTGCCCGCAGGCTGGACCGTACGTCGTGATGCGAACGACAACATGATCCTGACGGCCAATGGAGAGAAGAATGTCTGAAAAATCAGCAGCCAGTGGATCGCAATCTATAGAGCTCAACCCCGTAGACTACGCTGTGATCTCGCAGGGTTTGATCGCTGGGGCACGTGAGATGGGGGTGAAGCTCATCCGTTCTGCCTATTCCACGATCATCCGTGAGGCATCGGATGCATCGGCAGCTCTATTCGACCGCGAAGGCAATGTAGTGGCCCAGGCCGAACTGATCCCCATCCAGCTTGGGCCCATGTCCGAGATTTTCAAATCATGCGCGGCAGTCGTGCCAATCAAGGACCTCAAGGATGGTGACTTCTATATCACCAACGATCCGTATTCAGGAGGGCAGCACCTGCAGGACGTTTTTATTTATTCGCCGATCTTCTATGAAGGTGAACTGATTGCGTTCGCGGGCACGGTGGCGCATCACCTGGATCTGGGGGGCGGCAATCCGGGCCTGACTACCGAGGCCGTGGACGTGCATGCAGAGGGGTTCATCTTCCCGCCATCCCGGTACAGCCGTGCTCATGATTGGGACGGGCGCGGGAACCTGAAGCGGCTTCTCGCTGCGAACATCCGGGTGCCGGGGCAGACAATCGGTGACTTTGATGCGCAATTCGCTGCCAATGCAGTTGGTGCAGAGCGGATCAGGCAGTTGTGCCAGAAATATGGTGTACAGAAGCTGCAGAGCGCCATGAATGGGTTGATTTCGTACTCCGAGACGCGTTTCAGAGCGGCTTTGGCCGAGTTGAAGAACGGCGTCTATCATGGTGAAGATGCCGTGGATGATGATGGCATTACAGATGAGCCCCTGGTTGTCAAGGCGACAGTCACGGTTCATGATGACGGGATCGACATTGATTTCACCGGCACTTGCGCGCAGGTTACCAGAAATCTGAACTCGCCTTTCTCGGCGTCTCTCTCTGCGACCTTGACGGCGATCAAGGCAGCCCTGACGAGCCCTGATATCCCGTTCAATGAAGGCTTGAAGCGACCTATCCGGGTTACGGCGCCGGAAGGTACCTTGGTGAATCCAAAATATCCGGCACCGGTACGGGCCCGAATGGAAGCCAGTTATCGCTGCTTCAATGCTGTCATGAAGGCACTCGCCCAGGCGGCGCCCCTGAAGGTGATTTCTGGTGGCAATGACTCGACTCTCGTGACATCCCTTTCAGATCAGTCCGATGGTAGATACAAGGTTTATCTGGAGGTATATGGTGGTGGATTCGGTGCCTCGGCGCGCAAGGATGGTTGCGATGCGGTGGATTCGCCCCTCTCCAATTGCACCAATACACCGATCGAGGCCACCGATATGGACTTTGATCATTTCCGGATCGTCGGCTATGGCCTCATTCAGGACTCAGGAGGGGCAGGACGGCACCGCGGTGGGTTGGGTTTCTACCGCAGCTTCGAGATCCTGAAGGACAACATCAATTTCGCGATGTATGCCGATCGCTTCCGTCTGGCACCATATGGTTTGTTTGGTGGTGAGGACGGGCGTTCTGGGTCTGGCGAATTATTGCGTGATGGCCAGGTCATCCCGCTCAAGAGCAAGGAAGGACGCATTCTGCAAAAGGGCGATATCGTTACGATCTACACCGCGGGGGGAGGTGGTTACGGTCCGGTGGCCGAACGAGACCCAGAAGCTGTGAAGGCTGATGTCGTGGAAGGTTACATCAGCGAAGAAGCTGCTCGCACGGGCTATAACCTCCAATGACACCATCCTCTGTACTCGGAAAGTTGATCCACCACTTGTCGTTCGTACTGATGCTCGTGGCGGGCATCAGCTTGTTGCTGATGATGATTCAGACTTGCGCCGATGTCATCCTGGATAATCTGTTCGGTGCGCCTATCGAAGGGAATTTGGAAGTCATCTCTGCCTATCACATGGTCTTGGTGGTATTCCTTCCGCTGGCCTATGTTGAGCTGAGGCACGAGCACATCAACGCTGATCTTCTCGTGCGCCTCATGCCGCACAGGGCTCAGAGAACCATCTATGTACTCGGTTGCCTGGTGTCCTGTTTCTTCTTTGGCATTCTGACCTGGCAGACCATGCTCGATGCCGTTGATTCCTACCGCATCAACGAAGTCATCATGGGATCGGTCTACGTGACCATCTGGCCCGCCAAACTGTCGTTGCCGCTGGGTTTTGCCGCAATCTTTCTGGCCATTCTCTACAACATGTGGCGCGCAGTTTCGGAAGTGGATTTCGACCCCTCCCCAGAAACACCGGACGTTGATATCGTCTGACGACCTGGGCAAAGACTGAAGCAGGAATATGGGCAACGTGACAATTGGCTTCATTGGGCTTGCTGTTGGACTGGCACTGGTTGGCTTGCGCATTCCCATTGGTGTTGCCTTGGGGGCGGTCTCGTTCGTGGGGATCGCCAAGATATTGAATCTGAATGCTGCCTGGGGGATGGTTACCGCCGTACCATTCAATTTTGTTGGAGACTGGAACCTCACGGCGATTCCGATGTTCCTGTTGATGGGATACGTGGCTGGTTCATCGAAACTCTCTGCAGGTCTGTTTCGGGCAGCTCGGATTTTCCTGTCGTGGTTGCCGGGTGGGTTGGCTGTGGCCAGCGTCGGTGCATGCGGCTTATTGTCAGCCGCCTCTGGTTCCAGCGTGGCGGTATCGGCCGCGTTTGCTCGGATTGCCACCCCAGAGATGCTGCGCTACAAATATGACCCGGGTTTGGCCAGTGGCGTGATCGCATCTGCCGGTACCCTGGGCTCGCTGATTCCACCCAGTATTCTGATGATTCTTTATGGCTATGTGGCAGAAATCTCGGTAGCCAAGGTCTTCATGGCCGGGTTTCTTCCAGGAGTCCTGTCTGCCGTGATGTTTGCAGCCATGATCATCATTCGGGTGAGGCTCAAGCCAGCCCTCGCACCGCCTGTTCAGGAAGCCTATTCGCGCCACGAGAAGTTGGAATCCCTGAAGCAGGTCTGGCCTCTGCCGGTTCTGATCATTGCGGTATTGCTCGGAATTTTTGTTGGGGTCTTTACGCCTACTCAGGCGGGCGCAGTCGGTGCGATGCTCACCATTGTCCTGGCTCTACTGCGCCGGTCGATGTCCTGGAAGATCCTGCTCGATTCGGTGATCCTGACATTGTCGGGAACCGCCAGCATTTTCATGGTCGTCATCGGCACGGTACTGCTTGGCAAGTTCATGGCACTCAGCGGTGTGCCGACCTATATTACCCAGTGGTTCATGGCGTTTGGCGGTAGCCAGATTTCGGTGATCCTGGCCATTATGGTTCTCTATCTCATTCTGGGCTGTTTTCTCGACTCGATTGGCCTTTTGCTCCTGACCATGCCCATCATTCTTCCTCTGGCGCGCAATACCGGTATGGACCTCATCTGGTTCGGGATCATTCTGGTCAAACTGCTTGAGCTTGGCTTGGTTACTCCGCCGGTGGGGCTCAATGTCTATGTGACCAAGAGTGCTCTCGGAAACCTGGTGAGCCTGACCACAATCTTCAGGGGCGTGGGCTGGTTCGTAGTGACTGATCTGATCACCCTGGCGATTCTCGTGGCATTTCCATCCATTTCCTTGATCATACCCATGATGATGAAATAATGATCAATATGTTTGTTTCTGATGATTCATGAGGCAGTTTGTGAGTACTGACGCAACTGAATTGGACATTCCCGAGCAGGCTGCCCAACCGTCGCAGCAGATGATCGCAACCGGCATCGGTAAGGTTCTCCGACGCCGAAGAAAAGTCAAACGTATGTCATTGCGCGAAGTCGCGACTCGCGCAGAAATTTCGATCGGGCTCCTGAGCCAGATCGAGCGCGGGATTTCATCGCCTTCGCTGAAGTCCTTGCTCCTCATCAGCGAAGCCCTTGAGATGCCTGTGTCCTGGTTGTTCAGTGGGAACCACAATGGTACTGACGTGCTGCCGCATGAACCCTATGTGGTGCGTGCTGCACAGCGACGACGCATGGATCTCGGAATCGGTGGCATGACCAAGGAAATCCTCTCACCTGACGAAATTCACCAGATCCAGTTCATGCGTTTTGTCATTCATCCTGGCGGGAAGTCGGGCGACAGCCCTGCACGGCACCCCACTGGAGCCAAATGCGGGCTTGTCATGTCCGGCTGCCTCGGGCTTGAAATCGATGGCCAGGAGCATGTAGTGAACAGAGGGGATTCGTTCGCCTTCCGGGCGAGTTCCCAGTACCGATTCTGGGCAATAGGTGAGTCCGACTGCGAAGTCTACTGGGTAACGACGCCAGCACTCTATTGACCTCGTTCAAGCCATTTCAGGATATGTCCATGGGCGCGCAGACCACCTCATCTTATACGGAAAAACCATGGCCACCTTCCTTGTGGAGGGCGACCACGAAGGAGCGGGCTGATTTTCCTGCTTTGGATCAGTCTTGCGAAACTCGCGTGATCATCGTGGGAGGTGGTTATACGGGCCTGTCGACTGCCCTGCACCTTGCAGAGCTAGGGGTGGATGTTGTTGTGCTCGAATCTGAACAACCCGGCTGGGGTGCCTCGGGGCGTAATGGTGGTCAGGTGATCCCCGGCCTGAAATATGATCCTGCCGAATTGCGTCGACGATATGGTCAAATGGGGGAAATGCTTGCTGAACAAGCGGGCAACGCCGCGGATATAGTCTTTGATCTGATTGAGAAATATCGGATTCAGTGTGATCCGGTGCGCAAGGGGTGGATGCAGACTGCTCACTCCGACAGGGCTTTACAGATCATTCGCAAGCGTCATGACGACTGGTCGAGGCGAGGGGCAGCTGTGGCTTTGCTCGATTCTGCCGACGTTGCTCGGCGTATCGGCTATGGAACATTTGCCGGTGGCTGGATCGACTATCGCGCGGGAAGCGTGCAACCTCTGGGCTACGCGCTTGGGCTGGCCCGTGCGGCCCGGTCCGTGGGTGCTCGGATTTTCAGCAATGCTCACGTCGTTTGCTTGCAGCGACATGGCCACGTGTGGCATGCCACGACACAAACTGGGCATGTGATTCAGGGTGCCAGGGTACTGATTGCCACTAATGCCTATTCCGATGATCTGTGGCCTGGCTTACGCAAAACGATACTGAATGCACAGAGCTTTGTGGTGGCAACACCACCCTTGCAGGGGGAAGCCACTCGGATTCTTGCTGGTGGAGAGGTCACCTCCGACTCCCGCCGGTTATTGATCTATTTAAAACGGGATGCTGATGGCCGGCTCGTACTTGGGGGGCGGGGTCACACGCATACGCCTGCCAGTACCTCTGAGTGGCGACACGTGGAACGTGCACTGGAACTCATGTTCCCGATTCTGAAAGGCATACGATACGAATATCGATGGCATGGCAGAATCGCAATTACGCCGGACTTTCTGCCACATGTCCACATCCCGGAGCCAGGATTGGCAATTGCCATAGGTTACAACGGCCGAGGTGTCGCAATGGCTACCCTCATGGGGAGACTCATGGCGACTTGGCTGGCTGCTGCCGATGAGGCTCGGATCGACTTTCCGGTCAGTTCCATGCGCACGATTCCGCTGCACGAATTGCAGCGTTTCTATATGGCTGCTGGTGTGACATGGTACAAACTGCTGGACAAATTGTCCGGGTAGTGTCAACCGCGGTGGTAGATTACAAAATCGTAGTGAACCCCGCTTTCGGGTCGTTGGGATTGGCGCCCGGTCTCCTTCCAGATGCCGTCGGGCAGCCGGGGAAACCAGGTGTCTGCCGGGTAGCTGGCGTGGATTTCGGTGGCGATGATTTCATCGGCAATCGGCAAGGCCAGTTCGAAGACACCCTGGCCGCCTATGATGGCCACTTGCGTGTCGTTCGCGCACTGTGCCAGTGCCTCATCCAGTGAGGCACAACATTGGGCGCCTGGCGCGCAGAAATCGGGATCCCGGCTCAGCACGAGGTTGCGCCGCCCCGGCAGCGGACGGCCCAGGCTCAGCCATGTCTTGCGGCCCATGATGATGGGGTGTCCGAGAGTGACGCGCTTGAAATGGGCCAGGTCGCCGGGCAGGTGCCAGGGCATGCCGCCCTTGAAGCCGATGGCACGATTCTGATCGTAGGCCACAACGAGGCGGATATGGGGATGTTGGCGCACATTCATGAAGGGTCCAGATTGTCGCGGGCCTGTTCCGGGCCGTTCTTCGGCGCGCCGTGGGCGCTGTGGCGGGGATTCGTGCGCCAGCGGCATTGCAGCCAGCGGGCGGATGCCCTGATCCGTGCATTGTGCCAGCAATGCAGCCAGCGAGCCCTGCGGCAGCATCAGATCCGGTGCCAGGTCCTGCAGCGGCTGCAGCACGAATGCGCGCTGGTGCATGCGTGGATGGGGCACGATCAGGTCAGGCGTGCAGATGCGGCGCCCGTCGTACCAGAGCAGATCCAGATCCAGGGTGCGTGGCGCGTTGCGCCACGGCCGCGTGCGGCCGTGCTGCTGCTCGATCCGTTGCAATTCGGCCAGCAGGGCGTGGGGTGCCAGTGTCGTCTCGATGTGCAGTACGGCATTGACATACTCGGGGCCCGAACTGTCCACGGGTGCCGTGACGTACAGGGGCGACAGGCGTGCGTGCCGCACCTGCGCATGCTGCCGCAAGGTGGCGGCTGCATCTGTCACGGCCTGGGCGGCAGCCCCCAGGTTGGCCCCCAGGCCGATGTAGGCACGTGCTGGCCGTGGCCTGTGCCTGGCGTGACCGGCGTTTGATGCAGCCATGTTTCAGTGCGGTGAACCATCCCGGGCGCCGGATGCATGCGCGGGCGAGGCGTCTTCTGCGGCTTGCGCCGCAGTGCCGGCCTTGCGCCGGCTGGGTCGCCGACGGCGGCGCGCACTGGTGCCGCTGCCGGCCTTGCGGCCGCCCGCATGCCCGGCTTGCCATGCTTCGATCATCTGGGTGCGCTGCTCATGGCTGCTGTTGGCCAAGTCCATCCACCACTGGGCCAATACGCTGTCGACCTCGCGTGCCTCGGCACGCAACTGCAGGAAATCGACGGCAGCACGGAATCTGGGCTGTTCGACCATGCGCCAGATGGTGCGCAGGGTGGCGCGCTCGAAGCGGGCCTGCATGAGCCAGATATCCCGCATGTCGGCCTGGTGGCGCCGCTGTATGGCCAGGGCCTGCAACTGCTCTTCCATGACGGCATCGGCGGCATTGATGAGCGCCTCGTTGCGTTGCACACCGTGGGCTACCTGTTCCTGCCAGCGCCTGTGTACGGGCCGCCACAGCAAGGCGGCGAACAGAAACCCCGGGCTGACTGCCTTGCCCGCGCGCACCCGTGCATCCGTGCGCGACAAGGCCATCTCGACAAAGGCGGCATCCCGGTCTTCGGCGAGCACCTGCTCGATGATCGGGATCAGGTTGCGGGTTAGGCCAGCCCGCTGCAACTCGCGCAGGCAGTCCATCGCATGCCCGCAACTGAGCAGTTTGAGGGTTTCGTCGAACAGGCGCGAGGCCGGTACGTGCGCTATGAGCGGCGCCAGACGGGTGATGGGCGCCTCGGTGGCGGGGTCGATGCGCGCGCCCAGCTTGGCCTTGAAGCGCATGGCCCGCAGCATGCGCACGGGATCTTCGCGATAGCGGGTTTCAGGGTCGCCAATGATGCGCACCACCCGGTTCTTGAGATCCGCCACGCCATGATGGAAGTCGATCACTTCTTCCTTGAGAGGATCGTAATACAGCGCATTGATGGTGAAATCGCGTCGTGCCGCGTCTTCTTCGTGGGTGCCGAATTCATTGTCGCGCAGGATCCGACCGTGTTCGTCCGTGGGCTGGCCCGTGGCTGAAGGCGCCCTGAATGTGGATGTTTCAATGATTTCCTGGCCGAAGACCACATGCACCAGCTGAAAGCGCCGCCCTATGATGCGTGCGCGCCGGAAGAGCGGCCGGATCTGCGCGGGCGTGGCATTGGTGGCGACGTCGAAATCCTTGGGCGCGAGCCCTATGATGAGATCCCGTACCGCGCCGCCCACTACGTAGGCGTCATAGCCCTGCTGTTGCAGGACTTCGCACACCTTGATGGCATGCCGCGAGACCAGGCGCCGGTCGATACCGTGCTGACTGTGTGACAGGCGCAGTGGCCCGGAGGGCTGACCGGCAAACAGGCGGGTCACGAGATGGCGTATGGTCTGCTGGAGCATGGCGCGTATTTTACCAGCCTGCACCATCAGTCCGCAGGGAAAGCCCGCTTCATTGGCTACGGGCGCCTGCTGCTGCGTTCCGGCTCACGATTTGTGGTCCTGCAGCTCGGAAAACAGGTCGAGTTCGCGCCAGCCGCGGGTCCGGGCGATTTCGCGCAGTGCGGGGCTGGGATTGGTGGCCACCGGGTGGCTGACGGCTTCCAGCAGGGGCAGGTCATTGATGGAATCACTGTAGAACCAGGTCTCGTCGAAATCGCTCAGCTGCCGATCGAGTTCGAGCAGCCACTGACGGACCCGGATGACCTTGCCTGCGCTGAAGCTGGGCGTACCATGGATGCGTCCGGTGTACCGGCCTTGCGCATCCTGTTGCGGAATGGTGCCGATCAGGTGCCGGATACCCAGGGCCTGCGCGATCGGGCTGGTGACAAACGTATTGGTGGCGGTGACGATGGCGCACAGGTCGCCGCGGGCCAGGTGTTCATCCACCAGCGCCCGCGCCTGCGGCAGCAGGCGCGGCTGCACCACCGTGTCCATGTATTCACGATGCCACGCGGCCAGTTCTTCGGCGCTGCCCAGGCGCAGCAGGCCCAGCATGAAATCGGCGGCCTCTTCGGCGCTCAGCGCGCCTTCGTTGTAGCGCCGCATCAGGTCGTCGTTGCGTGCCCGCGCGAGCGCTGGATCGCCAGCGCGTCCGGTACGGGCCAGAAATTCGGCCCATTGATAATCGCTGTCGAAGGGCAGCAGCGTGTGATCGAGATCGAAGAGCGCGAGATGATGGGTCATGGGTCTGATGCGGAATGCGCCAGCAACTCTTTGAGCAGTGGCAGGGTGATGGGTCTGTGGCGGGCCAGGGAATATCGGTCCAGGGCGTCCATGAGGGCCATCAGGCGCCCCATGTCCCTGTCATGGTGGGTCAGGATCCAGTGCAGCAGTTCGGGCGCAAGCGGTATGCCACGAGTGCGGGCCTGGTCCAGCAGTGCCTGGCCACGTTCATGGTCCGACAATTGCTCGAGGCGCATCACGTGCCCCCAGGCCAGCCGGGTGCGCAGGTCTTCGCGCAGGGCCAGCATGCGCGGCGCACAGTTGCCTGCACACAGTATGCTGAAGGCCGCGGGCGTGTCGATGGTGCTGCGCCAGCGGTTGATGAGGCCGAACAACGCACCCTGTGCGCTGGCTTCGAACTGCTGTACGTCATCGATGGCGATCAGCGGGGCAGGAATGGGCGTGTCCTCGTCAGCCAGGGATGGCAGCCGTTCACCGGCCTGCGTGGCTGGAACATACAGGCCGGCCGGCTGGCCGGATTGCGGGTCTGGCTGATGTGCCGCGGCCCGCAGCAGGTGGCTGCGCCCACTGCCGCGACCGCCCCACAGGTACAGGAGTGTCCCCGGCTGCAGTTCGCGCACGGCCTGCAGTATCGGGATGTTCGGCCCGGCAACAAACCCGGCCAGCGTAGGGTCGGGGGCCGGCAGGATGTCCAGGATCTGCTGTTGCAACATGAGGTCTGGCGCAGGCGGCGTGGATCCGCAGTCGGGTAAAATTGTGGGTGCTGTCGCCCATCGTGGGCGACATCGCTCGAATGCGGCATTCTGGCATATCCGGCCGTTTTCGTCAGATCGTATGCCGTTTTCCTGACCTCTGGTGCCTTTCATCATGACACAGCCCTCGAAACCTTCCTTCACCTACCGGGATGCGGGCGTCGATATCGACGCCGGTGACGCTCTGGTGGATCGCATCAAGCCCCTGGCCGCACGCACCATGCGCCCCGGCGTCATGGCCGGCATTGGTGGCTTCGGGGCCCTGTTTGCAGTGCCGCCCCATATGTGCGAGCCGGTGCTGGTGTCCGGCACGGATGGTGTAGGCACGAAACTGATGCTCGCGTTCGAGTGGCAGCGCCATGCAACCGTCGGCATCGACCTGGTCGCCATGAGCGTCAACGACATTCTCGTGCAGGGGGCCGAGCCACTGTATTTTCTTGACTATTTCGCCTGTGGCCGGTTGTCCCTCGACGTGGCCACCCAGGTGGTGGGGGGGGTTGCGCGCGGCTGCGAACTCGCAGGCTGCGCCCTCATCGGTGGCGAGACCGCCGAGATGCCCGGCATGTATCCGGATGGCGAGTACGATCTGGCGGGTTTTGCGGTCGGGGTGGTAGAGAAATCCGACCTGATCGATGGTCGCAGCATCGGGCCGGGTGATGTGGTCCTGGGCCTGGCCTCCAGCGGTGCCCACTCGAATGGGTATTCGCTGATCCGCAAGATTCTTCATCATGCAGGCGCACACCCGGGGCAGGATCTCGCAGGGCGCCCGCTGGCCGACGTCATCATGGCGCCTACGCGCATCTACGTACGGGCCGTTCTGGCCGCGCTGGCCGCCCATGGACGGGCCATCAAGGGCCTGGCGCACATCACTGGCGGGGGCCTGCTCGAGAACATCCCGCGCATCCTGCAGCCGGGGTTGCGCGCGCAGCTGCATGCCGATGCCTGGGCACGCCCCGCGCTGTTCCAGTGGCTGCAGGCTCAGGGGGGCGTGTCCGACCACGAGATGGCGCGTGTCTTCAACTGCGGCATCGGCATGGTGCTGGTGGTCGAGGCCGCATCAGCAGGCGCGGTGGCCGGCACTTTGCGCGCGCAGGGCGAAACGGTACACGTGCTGGGCGAAATCGTGGCGGCAGAACCAGGTACGGCACAGACCGTCATCCTTTGACCAGGCGCGGGGCAAACCACGCTCTTCAGCCTGTGGGGGGGTTCACACAGGGGTGGATGTCCAGACAGGTTCCGGCCCCGGGGCCTTGAGTGCCTGTGCCACCGCATCGACCACCTGGCGGGTTGCATCGGCGGCCAGGCCGTCGATCCGCTGCCGTTCGGACTGGGCGCGCAACCAGGTCAGCTGGCGCCTGGCCAGTTGGCGGGTGGCGGCGATCGCCTGCTCGCGGGCTTCGGGCAGGGGCATGCGGCCCTGCAGGTGCTCCCACAACTGCCGGTAGCCCACGCAGCGGATGGCGGGCAGCCCGGGGTGCAGATCGGGGCGGGCCATCAGTGATTCGACTTCTTCGAGCAGGCCTGCCTGCAGCATCGCATCGAAGCGCTGCGCAATACGCGCGTGCAGGGCATCACGTCGGCCCGGTTCGAGGCTGAGGGTGACGAACGACCTGCCCGGCAGCAACGGCCGGGCAGGCTGTGCCAGCCAGTGGCTCATGGGGCGGCCACTGGTATGGAAGATTTCCAGTGCGCGTTGCAGCCGCTGGCTGTCATGGGGAGCCAGGCGGGCTGCGGTGGCGGGATCCACGCGCGCCAGGTCCGCGTGCAGGGCAGGCCAGCCGTGGCGCCGTGCGCGTGCATCCAGTTCGGCCCGCAATTGTGGATCCGCCCCGGGCAGATCATGCAGGCCTTCACGCAGGGCTTTCCAGTAGAGCAGGGTGCCCCCGCACAGCAGAGGCCTATGGCCCCGGGCCTCGATTTCGGCGATCAAACGGGTGGCGTCTGTGGCGAATCGGGCTGCTGAGTAGTGCTGGGCCGGGTCCAGGATGTCGATCAGATGATGGCGCACCCGAGCCTGTTCAGCCCGATCCGGCTTGGCGGTGCCGATATCCATGCCGCGATACAGAGTGGCGGAGTCCATGACGATAATTTCGATGGGCCAGCGCTGCGCCAGGGCCAGCGCGGCAGCCGACTTGCCCGCGGCCGTGGGGCCCGTGAGGCAGAGGATGGGCGTGGCTGTGCGCTGGGTCATGCCTTACTGGCCCCGCATGAAGAGCTTGTCGAGATCACCCAGTGTCCAGTGAAACCAGGTGGGGCGGCCATGGTTGCACTGGTCAGCCCGTTCAGTGCGTTCCATCTGGCGCAGCAAGGCGTTCATTTCTTCCAGGGTGAGGCGCCTGTGGGCACGAACCGCACCGTGGCAGGCCATGGTGGCGAGCAGTTCATTGCGTTGTTCGGTCAGGCGGGCCGATTGACCGTAGCGTGCCAGATCGGCGAGCACTCCACGGGCCAGCGACTCGATATCGCCATCGGCCAGCAGGGCCGGTACGGCCCGCACAGCCAGGGATGCGGGCCCGGTGGCCGCCAGATGCAGGCCCAGATCCTCCAGGGTGCGGCGGTGTTCCTCAGCCAGTGCCACGGCGATTTCGTTCACGGCAATGACCACCGGAACGAGCAGTTCCTGTGCGGCCAGGGGCGCTTCATCGAGCTTGTGCTTCAAGGATTCATACACGATGCGTTCGTGCGCTGCATGCATGTCCACCACGATGAGGCCGTTGCGGTTCTGGGCGAGGATATAGATCCCATGCAGCTGCCCCAGCGCCATGCCCAGCGGCAGGTCGTCGGGCAGCCCGGTGGGCAGGCTGGAGGACGAGCTGGAAGATGGGCCTGTCGCGGGATCCTGACGCTCTTCGAGTGGCCGATAGAGGGCCTGCCAGCCCGCACCGGCCGGGGGCTCTTGCAGACCGATGGGTTGCTGGGCCGGCATGCGGCCCCAGGGGCCGGACGCCGTGCGGCTTGCGGATACTGCATGAGTCGAAGACGCAGGCACCCTGGAGACCGTTGCCGGGCGCCCCGGATCTGGGGCCCAGGCCTGGGCTCGGGACGGTGCCCCGGGATCCCCGGCTTCGCTGGCTGTTGCCGAGAAGGCGCCAGCCGGGTCGTCCATGGCCGGCCCCGACAGCGTGCCCAGGTCGTGCGCAGTGTGGCCGGCCTCTCCGGCTTCCCCGCCCGGGGTGGCCAGCGCGGTGCCCAGGCTCTGGGCCACGAAGCGATGCAGGGCGCCGCTTTCGCGAAAGCGCACTTCCTGTTTGGCCGGGTGCACGTTGACGTCGACCGCATTCGGATCCAGCGTGAGGAACAGCACCCAGGCGGGCTGCCGGTCGCCATGGAGCACGTCTGCGTACGCCTGGCGCACGGCGTGTGACACGGTTCGATCGCGCACGTGGCGGCCATTCACGTACAGATATTGGCGATCGGCGCGGTTGCGTGCAAACGTGGGGCGCGTGATGACGCCATCCAGCGCGACCAGGCCGTGTTCCGCCGTGATCGGTATCCCCTGCTGCATGAAATCCGCACCCAGTACATCGTGCAGGCGCCCTGGAAGATCCGTGGCGGGCCAGTGCCGCTGTGCCCGGTCATTGTGAAACACACGGATGGCCACTGCGGGGTGTGCCAGCGCCATGCGCTCGAGTACGTCCAGGCAGTGCGCGTATTCGGTGCCCTCGGCGCGCAGGAACTTGCGCCGCGCCGGGATCTGGTCGAACAGTTGCCGGACTTCGACGCGCGTGCCGATGGCGCCGGCAGCGGGCTCGGGCGCTGTCTGGCCGGGTGCCAACTGCCACGCATGGGGCGCCGTGGCCGTGCGTGAGGTGAGGGTCAACTGCGCCACCGAGGCGATCGAGGCGAGCGCTTCGCCACGAAACCCGAGGGTGGCGACCGATTCGAGCTCGTCCAGTGAGCTGATCTTGCTGGTCGCATGCTGCTGCAGGGCCAGGCTGAGCTGTTCGTGCGCAATGCCGCTGCCGTCATCGGTCACCATGATGCGCCGTATGCCGCCGCCGTCGAGCCGTACTTCGATGGCCTGCGCGCCGGCATCGAGCGCGTTGTCGAGCAGTTCACGCAGAACCGAGGCCGGCCGCTCGATGACTTCGCCAGCGGCGATCTGGTTGATCAGGGTATCGGGCAGGGGCGCAATGGGTCGTGACATGTCAGGCAAGGCATTCATTCCAGATAACGATTATAGTGAGCGGCGCAATTCATCCATCGACACAGGGCAGTTTGCTTCCATGGCCGAGTTCTTCCAGCTGATCTTGCACATCGACCAATCCCTGGGGGTCTGGGTGGTCGAGTACGGGGCCTGGATCTACCTGATCCTCGCGGGGATCATCTTTGGTGAAACGGGCCTGGTGGTCCTGCCCTTCCTGCCCGGCGACTCGCTGCTGTTCATTGCCGGGGCCTTCGGGGCTTCGGGGCTGCTCGATCCCGTGCTGCTGGGCGGTATCCTGATCGTGGCCGCCGTCCTGGGCAATACCGTGAATTATCATGTGGGCCACTATATCGGGCCCAAGGTGTTTGCGCGCGACTATCGCTTTCTCGATCGCAAGGCCTTGATCCGTACGCACACCTTTTATGAGCAGCACGGCGGCAAGACAATCGTGCTGTCACGTTTTCTGCCATTGTTCCGGACGTTTGCGCCGTTTGTGGCCGGTGTGGCCGGCATGCGCTGGTGGGTGTTCCAATTCTACAACGTCCTGGGGGCGGTGCTCTGGATTGCAGGTCTGATCACCCTGGGCTATTTCTTCGGCAACGTGCCCGTCATCAAGGATCACCTGAACACCATCGTGCTCGTGGGCGTGGCGGCGGCGGCAGTGCCGGCTGCGCTGGGGGTGCTCTGGAAGTTGCTGCGTACGCGTCACTTGTGACGCGCCAGCGGCATGGCCGGAGGGATTTTCAGGAGCGCGCCAGCGCGGCCGTGGAAGCGAAATAATCCTGCACGCCGCTGAGTACGGCGCTGGCGATGCGCTGTTGATGCGCCGGGCTGCGCAGCAGCTTTTCCTCGGCCGGGTTGCTGATGAAGGCCGTTTCGATCAGGATGGACGGAATGTCGGGCGCCTTGAGCACGGCAAACCCGGCGCGCTCGATGCGGTTCTTGTGCAGCGTGTTGATCTTGCCGATTTCATTGAGAACCTGGGTGCCGACGCGGATCGAATCATTGATCTGGGCCCCTGTGGACAGATCGAGCAGCACCTTGGCCACCTGGGCATTGTGCGCACCCAGATTCACGCCGCCGATCAGGTCGGCGTCATTTTCCTTTTGTGCCAGCCAGCGCGCCGAGGCACTGGTGGCCCCGTTCTGTGACAGGGCCCAGACCGAAGAGCCACGGGCCGTGGGTTTGATCCAGGCATCGGCATGGATCGAAATGAACAGGTCCGCCTTCACACGGCGAGCCTTCTGGACGCGCACATTGAGAGGCACGAAGTAATCCCGGTCGCGTGTCAGGTAGGCGCGCATATTGGGTTGTGCATCGATCAGTTTCTTGAGGCGCTGGGCGATCTGCAGGACGACGTCTTTTTCGCGGGTGCCGTGGCGGCCGATGGCGCCTGGATCTTCACCACCATGGCCTGGGTCCAGGGCGATGAGCAGCGGACGCGAGCGGGCGGCCACGCTGGGCGGCGCCAGGCGCGAGGGCGGGGGAGGGGGCTCGGCCCTGTGGCTCGCTGGCGGTGCGGGCAGGTCCTGGCCGTCAGCCAGCGGAATCGAGCCCTTGCCCGAACCCCGCTGCTGGGCAAGATCCTCGAGGATGCCGGCGAGCGGATCGTTCTCGGCGTCCTTGAGCAGGGCCATGAGCGGATCCTGGGCGACCTTTGGGTAGAGATCCAGCACCAGACGATACTGGTATTCACCGATGGGCTTGAGCGTGAACACCTGAGGCGCCACGTCCTGCTTGAGGTCGAACACCAGACGAACCACATCGGGGCGGTTCTGCCCCACGCGAACACTGGCGATATAGGGGTCGTTGGGCTTGATGCGCTTGACCAGATCGTTGATGGCGGCCTTGAGCTGCAGGCCATCGATATCCACCACCAGGCGATGCGGGTTGGTGAGCGTGAAGTGTTCGGCCTTGAGCTCGGTGTCCATTTCCAGGGTGACCCGGGTGTATTCGTCTGCTGGCCACGTACGCACAGCCACGATGGTGGCTGCATGCGCCATGCGTGGCAGCACGGGCAGCATCAGCAGGGTGCCCGCGCCGGCGATCAGCCTGCGCCGCAGCGGGGCGGCAGGCGGGATCATGCCTGTGGTGCGTTCAGATGCGTCAGCCATCCTTGTCCTTTGCTGCTGTGGGCACTGAGTGTGGCGTGGCGTCCGGGGTCTGCATATCGCAGGTGGATGTCCAGATCCGGGGGCGGTAGACGGGTGCCGGCCTGTTCGGGCCATTCGATCAGAATGATGGCCTGCTCGTCGAAGAGTTCGTCGAAGCCCGCGTCACGCCATTCGTGCGCATCGCTAAACCGATAAAAATCAAAGTGATGGAAGTATAAGTTAGAAACATTATAACTTTCAAGAAGGGCGTAGCTGGGGCTTTTGATGCGCCCTTGCACGCCCGCTGCACGCAGCAGCGCCCGTACCAGGGTGGTCTTGCCGGTGCCCAGATCACCGTGCAGGTGGATGCGACCGCCTGTCTGCGGGGCTTTCGGGTGTTGGCCGCACAGCAGCCCGGCCAGCTGGCGCGCCAGTTCTTCTGTGGCCGGTTCGTCGGGCAGGGGCCAGAGCAGGATGTTGTTCATTGGAGACATTGCGGCCGGTTTGGCCTGGGTGGATGCGTTGCATTTTATGCGATCTGGCGTTATAGGTCGTGTCTCTGGCCAGGTGCCGCGCCGCCGCGGGCAGGGGGCTGATCGGCGTGTTTCAGTCAGCCATGGCACAATTCTTGCGGTTGTACATCTGCAGTCCTGGTTCGCGCGGCTGTTGTCCGCAGCATGCACGCCACATTTTTCATCAGAGGATTTTTCATGAACCGTCAGGCTTTTATTTGTGATGCCATCCGAACGCCGTTCGGGCGCTACGGGGGCGCACTGTCCAGCGTGCGTACCGATGATCTGGCAGCGATCCCCGTGCGCGCACTCGTCGAGCGCAATCCGGGTGTCGACTGGGAGTGCGTGGATGACGTACTCATGGGGTGTGCCAATCAATCGGGTGAAGACAATCGCAATGTGGCGCGCATGGCCACTTTGCTTGCGGGGCTGCCCATCGCGGTGCCGGCCATGACCATCAACCGGCTGTGCGGCTCGGGGCTGGATGCCGTCGGCAGCGCGGCGCGCGCAATCCGCCTGGGCGAGACCGGGTTGGCCATCGCTGGCGGGGTCGAGAGCATGAGCCGGGCACCTTTCGTCATGCCCAAGGCTGAATCCGCCTATGCGCGCGCCAATGCCGTGTACGACACCACCATAGGCTGGCGTTTCGTCAACCCGTTGCTCAAGCAGCAATATGGGGTCGATTCAATGCCCGAAACGGCTGAAATCGTGGCCCGCGAATATGGCATCAGCCGCCACGACCAGGATCTCATGGCCCAGACCAGCCAGGAGCGGGCCCATGCGGCGCAGGCGGCCGGCCATCTGGCACGGGAAATCGTGGCGGTGCACGTACCGCGCAGAAAAGGCGATCCGCTGGTGGTGGATACGGACGAGCATCCACGATTGACCAGTCTGGAGGTCCTGGGGCGCCTGCGGGGTGTGGTGCACCCCGAGGGTACGGTGACCGCGGGCAACGCAAGCGGGGTCAATGACGGTGCATGTGCCCTGCTGCTGGCAGGCGAGGCCCAGGCCGCCCGCTTCGGCCTGCAGCCGCGTGCTCGCGTGGTCGGCATGGCGGTGGCGGGTGTGGCGCCACGGGTGATGGGCATCGGCCCTGTGCCTGCGTCCCGCAAAGTGCTGGCACAGACGGGTCTGTCACTCGAGCAGATGGATGTCATCGAACTGAATGAAGCCTTTGCGGCACAGGGGCTGGCGGTACTGCGCCAGCTGGGCATCGCCGACGACGATGCCCGGGTGAATGCCTGGGGTGGTGCCATTGCCCTGGGTCACCCACTGGGTGCCAGTGGCGCGCGTCTGGCCACCACGGCCATCAATCGCCTGCATCATGTCCAGGGGCGGTACGCGCTGGTGACCATGTGCATCGGGGTGGGCCAGGGGATTGCCGTGGTGCTCGAGCGCGTCTGACCGATTGGCTCAGGCCCGCTCATCGGGCTGGCTGGCCCGGTATGGCTGGCCAGCCAGCCTGACGGCTGCTCTCGGGCTGGTGCGTGACCGCAATGGCACGGGGCTTCACAGGGTGCCGGTCGGTCACATGGTGTCGGTCAGGGCGTGAGGCTGCCCAGCTCCGGGGCTTGCGGCGCCACTGTGGTGCTGCGCAAGGCGGGCGCGATGATCGAAGGCAGGGCAGGGATGGTCTTGCCACCCAGCTGCAGCGATCGGCTGAACGTATTGCGGGCGGCCCAATGTGGATCCTGCAGTGCTTCCTGCAGCGTCAGCACGATCGAGCAGCAGACGTCCATGCCCTCGAACGCCTGCATCCACTCGGCGGCATTCTTGCGCGCAATCACTTCTGCAACCGCTGCGCGTGTGGCCGCGGGGTCGCGATGGTCGTCCGCGAGTTCCGGTGGCAGCCCGAGCACGGCGACGAAATTGGCCCAGAAACGATCTTCCAGAGGGGCCGCGGCCAGGTGGCGGTTGTCGAGCGTGCGATAGATCTGATAGCGTGGCGTGCCCCCCGTCACCGTTTCACCACCCGCAACCGGCCAGCGATCCAGGGCGTTGGCATTGCCCAGGGCCCAGTACAGGAAAGGGAAAAGGTTTTCGCCCATGGCGACTTCGATCAGGCAGCCTTCGCCGGTCTGGTCGCGGCGCCGCAGAGCCAGCAGGATGTTGATCAGCGCTGGGTACGCGCCACCCGCGATGTCCGCTGCGAGAATCGGCGGCAGGATCGGTGCGCCCGTGCTGTCCACGCTCAACCCCAGTACGCCGGTCTCGGCCATGTAGTTGAGATCGTGTCCGGCCAGCGTGGCCTTGGGGCCGGTACTGCCCCAGCCATTGATGGAGCAGTAGATGATGTCGGGATTCAGGGCCCGGACATCGTCATGGGCGAGCCCAAGCCGGGCCATCACGCCGGGGCGGAACTGTTCGATGATGACGTCTGCCTGTTCCAGCAGCGGCCGCAGCCGGGCCATGGCATCGGCGTCCTTGATGTTCAGGCTCAGGCTTTCCTTGCCGCGGTTCAGCATGCCGAAATTGATTCCTTCGTTCTGCACGGACGGCTGGTACAGGCGCATTTCATCGCCGGTGGGTGGGCGCTCGATCTTGATCACCCGCGCGCCGGCATCGGCGAGGAACAGGGTGGCCATGGGGCCGGGCAGCAGGGTGCTGAAATCAAGGACGAGAATATCGTTCAGTGGCGACATATGGTGATCCGGTTGAGTGGTGGGTTGTTGTGTGCCAGGGCAGGCGCTTGCGTCTGCGGCGCTGGGTCGACGAAGGTATGTTCAGCTGGGTCCGGTATTTGGCCACGGTGCGGCGTGCGATCTGGATCCCTTCGCCTTGCAGCAGATCGACGATCGCGTCATCGGACAGCACCGATTCATGGCTTTCACCGGACACCAGGTCGCGGATGCGATGCCGGATGGCGCTTGCCGCGATGTCCTGTTCACCATTTGCAGCCTGCAGGCTGTCGGAGAAGAAGTGCCTGAAGGGCACCAGGCCTTGGGGGCACTGCATGTATTTATTGGCGATGCCACGGCTTATGGTGGATTCATGCAGCCCCAGCACGCGTGCGATGTCCTTCTGCAGCAGTGGCCTGAGATGGCCGTCGCCGTGCAATAGATAGTCCACCTGGTTGCGCACGATTTCGGTGGCGATGCGCAGGGTGGTCTGTATCCGTTGGTCGAGATGATGGATCAGGCTGTTGGCCTGGCGCAGGCACGTCTGCAGGAAATCCCGGTCGCAATCGGCCCGCAGGCTGGCGTCGAGCTCGGTGAAATACGTGCGGTCGATCAGCAGTCTCGGCATGAGCGCCGGATTGTACTCTACGGACACCCGGCCTCCGGGGCCCGTGCAGACCAGAATGTCCGGCAGGGCGGGCTGGATGGGTTCGAAATTGAAACGATTGCCGGGCCGGGGATCCAGGGTACGCAGGATCGCGATCAGATCGCTCAATTGCGCGACGGTCACCTCGCAGCGCCGCGCGAGCCGCTCGACATCGCCACGTTCGATGAGTTCGAGGTTGGCCAGCAGGGTTTGCAAGGCGGGTGACAACCGGCCCTGGTCCAGCAATTGCAAGGTCATGCATTCTGCCAGGCAGCGTGCCCCGACGCCCGCTGGATCGAGGGCCTGCACCAGGTGCAGGGCTCGATCGAAGCTTCCGGCAGGTAGATCCAGGAGGGCGGCCAGATCGTCCGGCGCACAGCGCAAATAGCCGTCGGGCTCGAGCGAGTCGATCAGATACCGCGCCAGCACGCATTGATCGTCCGGGATCCTGAGCAAGGCGAGCTGCAGGTGCAGATGGTCCCGCAAGGTGGTCCGGGCGCTGACGAACTCGGCCACGGATTGCAGATCGGCCGTGGCACCGCCCTGTCCTGGCAATCGATCGGCGTATGGGCGTGCCGGAGGCCGTGCGGGCAGTACATGCGCGCTCGTGCCTGTGGGTTCCGTCGAGTCCTGTTGCAGCAGAGGGTTGCCATCCAGCTGCTCCTGGAGGAACGCATCGAGTTCTTCCTGCCCGTATCCAAGGATTTCTATGGCCTGGATGGACTGCTGGGTGATGGCCAGTGATGGCCGGATCTGCTGGGCTGCCCCCAGTTCGATTTTCATGTTCGGTTGCCCTCCGTGGATGACACCTGGCTGCCGGACAACGATCAGGCCGCTTTGCCTGTATGGCTGCGGCCCGTTTACAGGACGGTTCGTCCGGCAGACCTGATTCTCCAATCATAGGCTGTACGCAATTTCCGTGCCAAACAGCATGGTTAGGTCCTTTTTGTATCGATTGCGTACGGTATTCGTTCATTTTGGTGGCTGAATTGACATGGTGTCCGCAAAAAAGACAAAATGCATCCATTGCGGGGGGCCTCCCGGCGGGCGACACGGGTACTTGCAGTTGACACGGGCGCTGCAGCTGGCATGTGAACGCTGCAGCTGGCATGTGGATGCTGCGGGGCCACTCCCAACAGGAGCAAAGCATGAGCATGGATTCATCTGCAGAAATGCAGCACGATGGCATCCTGGGGATTGCCGTCATCGATCCCGATGGCAGGCTTCAGAGCCATGCGGGTGTCGCATCGCAGGCGCGCCTGCGGGCATTGCTGCTCGATGCGGCATGGCTGCAAGAGGCCGTCCAGAGGCGCCTGCAGATCGTCACTTTCACCGACATACGCTATACGGCCATCGTGACCCGCTTCGCGCAGGGTGTGCTGGTGGTGTTTTTCGGGGATCAGGGCGAGACGGTCCTGCGCTTCCTGCTGGGGGTCCCGTTTGCTTTCGACATCATCGAGCACCTGCTGCTGGATCCGTTCGATGGCATGGCCATCATCGATGCCCATGAGCGCCTGGTGTTCGTATCCCCCATTCACGAAAAATTCTTCGGCTTGAAAGAAGGTGAAGGTGTAGGGAAAAAGGTCACCGATGTAATCGAAAACACGCGCCTGAACCACGTTGTGCGCACCGGGGTCGCCGAAGTGGGGCAGATTCAGCGCATGCGTGGCGGCGAGCGCGTCGTGTCGCGCCATCCCATCCGGCATCAAGGCAGGGTGGTCGGGGCGATCGGGCGGGTGATGTTCAAGGGTCCGCAACAGGTCGAGGCCCTGGCGCGGCGCATCAATGTGCTCGAAGAAGAGATCGAGACCTACCGCACCGAGGCACGCAAGAATCGCCAGAAAGAATCGTGCCTCGATGCGATCATCGGACACAGCCCAGCCATCATGCGGTTGCGCGACCAGATCCGCAAGATTGCGCCGCTGGACATCCCGGTGCTGATCCAGGGTGAAAGCGGGACAGGCAAGGAACTGGTCGCCCAGGCCCTGCACATGCTCAGTTCGCGCAGTCCAGAGCGCCTGGTCACGGTCAATGCCGCCGCCCTGCCGGCCCAGCTGGTCGAAAGTGAACTGTTCGGCTATGCCCCGGGTTCATTCACCGGGGCCGATCAAAAGGGCCGCGCCGGGAAATTCGAGCAGGCAGATCGGGGCACGTTGTTTCTCGATGAAATCGGCGATATGCCTCTCGAGGTTCAGGCCAAGCTGCTGCGCGTTCTGCAAGACCGCATCGTCGAACGCGTGGGCAGTGCCAGCCCGAGAAAGATCGATTTCCGGCTCTGCTCGGCGACCAACCGTGATCTTGAAGAGTTCGTCGAGCTTGGGCGCTTCCGCCTCGATCTGTTCTATCGCATCAGCCCGGTGATCATTCATGTCCCGGCGCTGTCTGAACGTCTCGAAGACATTCCGCAGTTGCTGAACCATTTTCTGTCTGAATTTGCGACACAATATGGTCGTGACATGCCCATCGTGGACACCGATGCGCTGGACCATCTCATGGGGCGTGCCTGGCCAGGCAATGTGCGCCAGTTGCGTCATGTGGTCGAACGCGCGTTTGTGTTCTGCGAGGATGGGCGCCTGGGCATCCGGAACTTCGAGGCCACGGCTTCGCAAGCCGATGGTCACGCAGGGCGTACGGCTGGCCTGGCCAGCCTGGGCGACATAGAGGAAGGTGGATTGCGAGACGCCCTGGATCGCTACGAGCGCGAGATCATGGACGAAGCCATGCTGCGATTCAAAGGCAACAAGAAAAGGGTGGCCGAATATCTCGGCATCTCGCGCACCTATCTGTACAAGAAAATGCAGGGCTGAGGCCTGCGGTTTTCAGCGGTTGTCATACGGCGCGTCTCATTCTGGCATGGATCTTGCGGGTACAAGGCTTGTGTCTGTCGGAGGAAGCAAGATGAATGACGCCAATGCCGCAAAGGCGCTGGAACCGGCCCGCCTGCCATGGCAGGACTTGCCGGTGCGGCCCGTGGGCGCGGGGTTTCAGATGTTGTCCGGGTTTGTCGTCCTGGACCTCACGACATCGATTGCCGGCCCGTACGCGACCATGCTGCTGTCGGATTTTGGAGCCGAAGTCATCAAGGTCGAGCGACCCAACGGCGATGACGCCCGCCATTGGGGGCCTCCATTCCTCGAAGGCCATTCCCTGTGGTTCACTGCGGTCAATCGCAACAAGAAGAGCGTGGTTCTGGATCTGGGCTGTGCCGAGGGGCAGGCGCAGTTCCGTGCCCTGTTGCAGCGGGCCGATGTGCTCGTGTGCAACCAGCCGCTGGATGTGCAGCGCAAACTGGGCATCGACCATGAAACGCTCAGGGCGTTGAAAAGCGATCTGGTCTTTGTGTCCATTACGGGGTTCGGCCTTGACGGCGAGCGGGCCGACCTGACCTGCTACGATCTGATCGCAGAAGGGTATTCCGGCATCATGGACATCACTGGCGAAGCCGATGGGCGCCCCCAGAAGATCGGCGCCCCGGCGGCCGACATGCTGGCGGGCCAGGACGCGGCCATGGCGGCCGTGGTGGCCTTGCTCGCGCGTGAGCGCACGGGCGAAGGCGCCAAGATCGACATCAGCCTGGCCGAAAGCATGACGCGGTTTCTGGCCTGCCGGATTTCCAGCTACCTGGGCTCGGGTGAAATTCCTGCGCGTTCGGGGGGTACGGACAGTGTCATTGCCATTTATCAGAGTTTCGAAACCGCCGATGGTCTGCTGTTGAATCTGGGGCTGGGTTCGGATGCCATCTGGAAACGCTTCTGGGCGGCGGTAGGCGACCCGCAGTATGCCGCCCGGCCTGAATTTTCCACGAATGCGAGGCGGCGTGCGCATCGCAGTGAAATCGTGGCCGACATCCAGGCGATCCTGCGCACCCGAACCCGTGCGCAGTGGCTCGAGATCTTCGCGAACAGTCGGGTTCCGGCCGGGCCGATCAACCGGGTCGATGAAACCGCACATGATCTCGCCTTTCAGCAGCGCGGCCTGTTTTTCACGCTGCAGGACGGCACGCAACAGGTGCCCCAGGTGGGCCTGGGGATCCGCATCGATGGCCAGTCGGCGACCCCGCGTGCAGCACCGCCGAGGCTGGGGGAACACACCGCGTCCATACTGGCCACGCTGGCGAAACGCAAGACCGCACAGGGTGAACCCTCATGACCATCCGCAGGCATTCGCACCGTACACGATCACCGATATTCATTGTCACCCGAGAGTCATCATGCGTCCTTTCCTGACCCTGCATGATCCGGCCACCAGCAGGGAATACTATGCGCGGGGCCTTTGGCAGCCTGATACGTTCTACATGCTGATGCGCAGGCATGCGGCGCGAGCGCCGTCGGCGCAAGCCTTGCGCGATGGCAGCAATCAGTTCGACTGGATCAGCCTGAAGGCCCGCGTGGATGCGCTGGCGGATGATTTTCTGGAACGCGGCCTGGTGGCGGGGGATCGCGTGTCGCTCTGGATGTCGAACCGGGTCGAGGCCGTCATTGCCTTTCTGGCCTGTTCGCGCATTGGCGCAGCGTGCAACCCGTCGTTGCATCGCAGCTACACTTGCGCCGAGATTGTCAGCCTGTTGACAGAACTCCAGTCCTCGGTGCTGATCACTGAAGATGGCTGGGGGGCCGATCGGGCCAGCCAGGACTTCGATGCCATGCTGGCGCGCCTGCCCTTCCTGAAAAAAGTGTATCGGCCACAGGTTTTTCCACTGCACATCACCGGTGTGCATGATCACATGCACGACAACCCGGATTCCGTGGCCTATCTGGCCTTCACTTCGGGCACCACGGGCAAGCCCAAATGTGTCATGCATTCCTCGAACACATTGCTGGCCAATGCACGTGGCCTGGCGCATGACTGGTCACTGTCCGAACACGATGTGATCCTGACGCTCAGCCCCCTTTCGCACCACATCGCCTGGGTCGCTGCGGGGCAGTGGCTGGTCAGTGGGGCCGCGCTGGTACTGGATGATCCGCCCCATGGCATGAGCCGCCTCGACTGGATCATCGAAACCGGAGCCACCTATGTGCTCGGGGTGCCCACCCATGCGATGGATATCCTGGCCGAACAAAAGACGCGCGGCCTGTCGGCCATGGGCGCCGTTCGCGTGTTCTACATGGCCGGCGCGCCCATCCCGGAGATCGTCGCCAGGGCATTTGCCGATCAGGGCATCACGCCGCAGAACATCTACGGGATGACAGAAAACTCCTCGCACCAGTATACGCATCCGGACGATCCCAGGGACGTCTGGATCTCCACCTGTGGGCGCGGGGGGCCGGCCTACGAGGTGCGGATCTGGGACCCGGACCATCCCGAGCACGAACTGCCGGTCGGCCAGACCGGTGAAATAGGGGGGCGGGGTGCGGCACTCATGCTGGGATATTTCGGCAACCAGGAGGCCACCGACCGGGCCTTCAACCGGCGAGGGTTCCTGATGTCGGGCGATCTGGGCTCGCTGGATGCGCAAGGCAATCTGCGCATCGAAGGGCGTGCCAAGGACCTGATCATTCGTGGCGGCCACAATATTTACCCATCGCGAATCGAATCGCTGGCGCTTGCCCATGGCGCGGTCGCCAAGGCGGCGGCCTTCCCGGTGCCCGATGAGCGTCTGGGCGAAAGGGTCTGCCTGGCCGTCATCGGGCAGGTGAGTGCCGAAGACATGCTGGCCCATCTGGCCCGCGAAGGCCTGTCGAAATTCGACATGCCCGAATGGTTCATCGCGCTCGAGTCCCTGCCACTCACGGCCAGCGGAAAAATCCTCAAGCGTACGCTCACCGAGCAGGTCAGGGCCGGGCGCCTTCGTCCCGAGCCTGTACGTTATGTTGTAGACAAAGGATGAACACCCATGGTGAATCTGAACATCATCGAAGAATTTGCCTGCCTGACGCTCGATCGCCCACAGGCCTTGAATGCGCTGTCATTTGCCATTCTGGGCGAGATCCGGGATGCGCTGGATGAGGTTGCCCGCATGTCGGATGTCCGGGCGCTGCTGATTACCGGCGCGGGCAGCAAGGCATTTTGTGCGGGTGCCGACATCAAAGAGCTGCGCCACCGTGATCTGGTGTCGCAGCGCCGGGGTGCCGAACTGGGTCAGGCGATCTTTGCCCGGCTCGATCGCCTGCCGGTGGCCTCGGTGGCCTTGGTGAATGGCTACGCGTTTGGTGGCGGTCTCGAACTGGCGCTGGCGTGCACTTTCCGCCTGTGCACGCCCAATGCGGTGTTCGGCCTGCCGGAAGTCAAGTTGGGCCTGATCCCCGGATATGGCGGTACCCAGCGCCTGCCGCGGCTGGTGGGTGAAGGCCGGGCGCTCGAAATGATCATGACGGGCCGCTCGGTGAAGGCCGATGAGGCCGAACGCATCGGCCTGGTGCAGCGCGTGGTCGATGCCGACGGTCTGCTGGCGGCCGGCATGGCCTACGCGCGCCACTTCACCTGTTACAGCCTGCCAGTACTCGAATTTGCCCGGCGGGCCGTGCAGCGCGGCATGGACCTGCCGATCGAACAAGGGCTGCAGCTCGAAGCCGAGCTGTCGACGCTGGCTTATCGTACCGAAGATGCCGAAGAAGGCATGCGGGCTTTTGAAGAAAAACGCTCACCGGAGTTCAAGGATGGCTGAAGGTTTGTTTATTGTGACGGGCGGGTCCAAGGGGATTGGCCAGGCGATTGCCGCCGAACTGGTCCAGCGGGGCCGGGACGTGGTCTGCCTCTCGCGCTCGGGTGCCGGGCCGGTTGGCCGGCATCTGACGTGCGACATGACCGATGAGGCGGCGGTGCGCGATGCCATTGCAGAAATTGCGGCACAGGGTCCGATTGCAGGCCTGGTCAACAATGCCGGGGTGCACGTGGGGGGTTCGGCGGACACGCTCACGGTTGCCGACTTCAACCGTGCGATGGCGCTGAATGCCACGGCGGTCATGGTGGCCGCCAGGGAAACTTTTCCGTTTCTGCGCGAACATGGCGGTACCATCGTCAATATCGGTTCATTCTTTGACCGCATGGGGGCGCCCGACAATCTGGCCTATTGCGCCTCGAAGGCAGCCGTCGCCGCGATGACCCGCGTCATGGCCGTCGAGTGGGCATGTCACGGCATTGCGGTGGTGAATGTGGCGCCGGGCTACATCGAAACCGACCTGAACCGGGATTTTCTTGCCCGGGAAAAGGTCCGGGCGTGGCTCAAGTCCAGGGTGCCGACCGGGGGGGCGGGCAAGCCCGAAGATGTGGCCCGCCTGGTGGCCGCCATCCTGACCGCAGCCATCCCGTTCCTGACGGGTGAAACCATTTATATCGATGGTGCACAGGGGATCAATCACTGATGAAGCTATTCGAACAACTGGCACGCAGCCGCCGCTGGGATCCCGAAGAGCGGCAAATTCTCGAGCAGGTGCAGCGTGTGGCCGATGAGGTGATCGCGCCAAATGCCGCAGACATCGATCGCACGGGCGAATTTCCCTGGGAAAACGTGCAGGCCCTCAACGAACTGGGCCTGAACATGCTCTTCGTGCCCGAGGCGTACGGGGGGCTGGGCATGTCCTATGCCCTGTACATAGAGGTCGTGTCCATCATTTCAGAAGCCTGCGCATCCACAGGCATCATCTATGCCACGACCTTCCATGGCATGAAGCCCCTGATCCAGTATGGCAGCGACGCGCAGCGTGCCCGGCTGCTGCCGCGCATCGCCGGGGGTGGCCTGGGCGCACTGGCGATCACCGAGCCGTCGGCCGGTTCGGATGCGACGGGCATGAAGACGCGCTTCACGCCCGACGGCGATGACATCATTGTCGATGGTTCGAAGATCTTCATCTCCAATGGCGATGTCGCCGATCTTTATCTGCTGTTCGGAAAATGGTCGACCATCGACGATCCCAGGCGGGCGATTTCGGTGCTGATCTTCGAGCAGGGCACGCCTGGCTTCGAGGTGGTGTCCAAAGAACGCAAGATGGGGCATAACGGTTCATCCACCTGCGGCCTGTCCTTCTCGGGCTGCCGGGTCCCGCGGGCCAATCTGCTCGGTGAGCCGGGTGATGGCCTGGCGATCCTGCTTGCGTCGCTGAACAAGTCCAGGCCGTCGGTGGCTGCCCATGCCCGCGGCATCGCGCGGGCAGCCTTCAAGGATATGGTGGCCTATGGCAACGAGCGCGTGCAAAGCGGCCGGTCCATACTGGGCTTCCAGGGCAATCAGTTCACCCTGGCCGATCTGGCCAGCGAGCTGCTGATGCTCGAGCGCTGGATCGATTACGTGGCCCAGCTGGTCGATGACGGGGTGGACGACATGGGGCTCGAGGCCTCCATCGCCAAGCTGCGGGCTTCCGATCTGGCCATGGCCATGGCATCCGAGTGCGTGCAGTTCCACGGCGGCTATGGCTATTGTCAGGACTATCGCGCCGAGCGCCTGATGCGCGATGCAAAGATCACCCAGATCTGGGAGGGCACCAACCAGATCCACCGGCAACTCATCGGACGGAGCTTTCTGAACAAATGACTGCAATCAAAAAAGTGGCTGTCTGCGGCGCAGGCGGCACCATGGGGGCAGGCATTGCGCTGGTCGCGGCGCGTGCCGGATATGAAACAATCTGTCATGACCAGTCGGCCGAAGGGCTGGCGCGGGCTCGGGTGGCGGCTGGCAAATTCTTCGACAAGGCGGTGCAGCGCGGCCGCCTGTCGTCCGAGGAGGCCGCAGCTGCCCTGGCACGCATGCACGACGAAACCCGGCTCGAGGCGCTGGCTGACTGCGACCTGGTCATCGAGGCCATCTTCGAGGATCTCGAGATCAAGAAACAGCTTCTCGCACAGCTGGATGCGCTGTGCAAGCCAGAGACCCTGTTCGCATCCAACACCTCGACGTTGTCGATTTCCGAAATCGCCGCTGGCTGTGCGCGCCAGGATCGGGTCGTGGGCATGCATTTCTGCCTGCCCGCCCAGGTCATGAAGCTGGTCGAGATGTCGCGTGGGATCCAGACTTCCGATGCGAGCTTCGAGGCTGCCTGGGCCTGGGTCGAGGCCGCCGGGCAGAACCCGGTGCAGACGCAGGACAAACCCGGCTTCATCCTGAACGCGCTGCTCGTGCCCTTCAATAACGATGTGCTGCGCCTGATCGATGAAGGCACGGCCACCCCGGCAGACATCGATACGGCCATCTGCTCGGGGCTGGGCTACAAGATGGGGCCCTGTACGCTGCTCGATCTGGTCGGCATGGATACGCAGCAGCGCCTGGGCGAGGCCTTCTATCCCATCACGCTGGACCCGCGTGCCGCAGTGCCGCCCCTGGTGCGGCGCATGGTGGCGGCCGGCAGGCTGGGCCAGAAATCGGGCCAGGGGCTGCTGGCAGGCACTACCACCGTGCGCGAGCCGGCGCGCGAAAGCCCCGGCTTTCGGGTGGTTCGGCAGGCCGACAGCCGTTCGTTTCCCGAGGGGGACGCCTTCCTCGACCGGGCCGCGTCCGGGCCTGCCGAGGTCACCCTGTGCCTGGGCGGGGCGTACGAGCCCGACCCCACCAGAACGGCGGTGCTGGTCGAGCTCACCACGGAATGCCTGGGCCATCATACTGGCGAGGATTCAGGGCGCGAGGGGTCCAATGTGCTGGGGTTCGCGCGCTACCGCAATGGCAGCGATGCGCCGTCCAGGCTGGTGGAAATCGTGCGCCAGCCGCATACGGATGGCCGGGCGCTCGAAGCGGCGCGCGCGCTGTTCGAAGCGGCCGGGCTGGACACTGTGGTGTGCGCCGATCGGCCGGGCCGGATCATCGACCGGCTGGTACGGCCCAAGTACAATGATGCCCTGCGCTTCCTGGACGAGGGCCTGGCCCTGGCCGAAGACATGGACAAGACCTGCCGCCTGGGGCTGGGCTACCCTGATGGGCCCATCGAGCGGGTCACCCGTGGGGGGCTGGCCTGGCACCACGACGTCAGCATCGCAATCTGGCGCATGACGGGCCAGGCGGCCTACAGGCCCGCACGCAGGGCTGTAGTGGCGCACGATCGCGCGTCGAAACAATCTTGACAGGAGAAAGACCTATGCGCAGCTATCGGGTTCACGCATTTGGCGAGCCCTCATCCATGGTGATCGACGAGCTCGATGATCTGGCACCGGGCAATGACGAGGTCCTGGTGGACGTCGAGGCGATCGGCCTGAATTTTCCCGACGTGCTGGTGGTGCGGGGCCAGTACCAGTTCCTGAAGCCGCTGCCCTTCACCCCGGGCAAGGATCTGGCAGGCGTGGTACGTGCGGTGGGCTCGGCCGTGCAGGGGATCCGGCCTGGCGATCGGGTGTTGAGTCATGTCGAATCAGGGGCGTATGCCGAACAGGCTCTCGCCCTGTCCGGGCAGACGTATGTCCTGCCGGATGACATGTCTTTTTCAGAAGCGGCGGCCATGGGGCTGGTCTATCAGACCGCGTACTTCGCCCTGGTCGAACGGGCCCGGCTGGCATCGGGGGAAACCGTGCTGGTGGGTGGTGCCGCGGGCGGGATCGGGCTGGCCGCGGTCCAGGTGGCCAAAGGCCTGGGGGCCACGGTGGTTGCAGGGGTGCGCGGCGACGAAGAGGCCGCCCTGGCGCGCGAATCGGGTGCCGACTACACGATTGATCTGTCGGGTGGCAACCTGCGCGACGGCATTCGTGACCAGATCCGCGCCCTGCCGCTCGAAAAGGGTGGGGTCGACATCGTGATCGATCCCCTCGGGGCTGATTTCTTTGCGGGCGCCATTCGTGCCCTGGCCTGGTGCGGCCGCCTGGTGGTGATTGGTTTTGCCGCCGGCGAGATCCCCACCATCAAGGTCAATTACCTGCTCGTCAAGAACATCGCTGTGCTCGGCATCCAATGGAGCGACTATCGCGACTACACGCCCGAGCGGGTCCACGAGGCCCAGCAAGCCCTGTTCGAATTGTGGCGTCAGGGCAAGGTGCGGCCGCACATCGCGCGCAGCGTGGGCTTCGAAGCCCTGCCCGAGGCACTATCGCTGGTCGGGCAGGGCAAGGTCCGTGGCAAGGCGGTGGTCACCGTGCGCCAGGCGTCCGCATGAGCGCGGCCGTGCAGGCGCTGGCCCGCGATGTGATCGTCGCAGTCGTGGGGGCCGGTACCATGGGGGCCGGCATTGCGCAGGTGGCCGCGGCCGCGGGCCACAGGGTGCGCCTTGCGGACGCCAGCCACGAGGCGGCGCAGGCCGCACACGCGCGCATTCGAGCGGCACTCGAATCCCGTGTGGCCCGTGGCAGGATGGACTCCAGCGCCTGCGTGGCGCTGCTCGAGCGTATCGAAGTCGCGCCTGGCATCGACCAGCTGGGCCGCGCCGGGCTGGTGATCGAGGCCATTTTCGAGGATCTGCAGGCCAAGCAGGCGCTGTTTCGCCAGCTCGAAGCGACCATGGCGCCAGAGGCCATTTTCGCGACCAATACCTCGTCGGTGTCGGTCACGGCCATCGCGTCCGTGCTCGAGCACCCGGAACGGCTGGTGGGCATGCATTTCTTCAACCCGGCCCCCGTGATGAAGCTGGTCGAGGTGATCAGCGGGTTGCAGACCGCGCCGTCGGTGGCCGACACCATCCATGCCACGGCGCTGTCCTGGCAAAAAAAGCCGGTGCACGCACGCTCCACGCCGGGTTTCATCGTCAATCGCGTGGCCCGGCCGTTTTATGCCGAAGCCCTGCGGGTGGTCGAAGAAGGGGCGGCGCGCCCCGAGCAGGTCGATGTCCTGCTGACCGCTGGTGCCGGTTTCAGAATGGGTCCGTTTCGCCTCATGGACCTGATTGGCAATGATGTCAATCTGGCCGTGACGCGTTCGACGTTCCAGGCCTATTTCAACGACCCGCGCTATCGGCCTTCGCTGCTGCAGGCTGAACTGGTGGCTGCGGGGCGCCTGGGCCGCAAGACCGGGCGCGGTTTCTATGACGACGCGCAGCCAGTGGCCAGCCCGCCGCCACTCGCACCGGCGCCTCTTCGTCAGCCGGTGCAGGTGTCGGGCAGGCTGGCGCCCATTGCCGGCCTGCTGGGGCGGATGACATCGCTGGGGATCGAATGCCACGTGAGCGAATCAGACGCGCCGGCCATTATCCGGTATGGCCGCGCGGCGCTTCAAATGACCCATGGCCTGCCAGCCAGCCTGCTGGATCGGGGCGCCGATCATGGCTGGGTCGTTTTCGATCTGGCCGATGACTACGGCACTGTCACGGATCTTGGCATTGCCATCCAGGATGGCGCGCCAGCCGCCGTCGCTGCAGATGCCCAGGCACTGCTGGCGGGCCTGGGCATCCGTGCGCACGTGCTGGATGATACGCCGGGCCTGGTGGTGGCGCGGACGCTGGCAATGCTGGCCAATGAGGCCGCCGAAGCCTGGCTGGCGGGGATCGCCACCGCGCAGGGCATCGACGATGCCATGCGGTTTGGCGTCAATTACCCGCGTGGCCCCTTCGAGTGGGCCGAGCGCATGGGGGCCCGTTACTTTGTCGACGTGCTCGATGGCTTGTGCGCCAGCTACGGCGATGCACGCTACCGGGTATCGGTCAAACTGCGGCGCATGGCCGCGTCTCGCGTCTAGGCACAGGGGGCGCCCATGAAACATCCCGACCTGCCGGTGCATGAGGTCCATGCCATCCGGTATGCGCGTCATGAGCGTACTGCTCGCGACAACTTCGTGGGTGGCGACCCGCATGAAAACCACGCCATGCCCATGGATTATTTCGTCTGGGTGGTGCGTGGCCCCGAGCGGGTCCTTGTGGTGGATACGGGCTTCAATGCCCGGGTGGCTGCAGCCCGCGGCCGCGAATTCCTGCGCTGCCCCGTGGCCTCGCTGGCGCTGCTGGGCATCGAGCCACAGACGGTCGAAGATGTGGTGATCACGCACTTGCATTATGACCACGTGGGCAATTTCGATCGCTTCCCCAGCGCGCGCTTTCACGTACAGGATCGCGAAGTCAGCTTTGCAACCGGGCGGCACATGCGTCATGCCAGCTTGCGGGCGGCATACGAGGCGCATGACGTAGCAGAATTCGTGTTGCGCGTCTTCGAGGAGCGCGTGGTCTTTCACGATGGCGACGAGACCCTGTACCCCGGTATTTCGCTGCACTGGGTCGGCGGCCACACGGCCGGCCTGCAGGTGGTGCGGGTGCATACCCGCAAGGGCTGGCTGGTGCTGGCTTCGGATGCCTCGCACTATTACGCCAACATGGAAGGCCGGCGCCCGTTTCCCATTGTCTACAACGTAGGCGAGATGCTCGAGGGCCACGAAAAGGTGTATCGCCTGGCTGATTCTGCCGATCTGGTGATTCCGGGGCATGACCCCGCCGTGATGGCACGGTTTCCCGCGGCATCTGCTGAACTGGCCGGCATCATCGCCCGGCTCGATTGATCGTCATTGCCACTTCATTACTCAAAGGAGCCAGTCGTATGGGCAAAGATGCAGAAAACGAACTCGAAAGCCTCTTTCAAAAGGGCCTGGACATGCGCCGTGAAGTTCTCGGCCCGGACTATGTCGACGGCTCGCTGCAAAAAGCCAATGATTTCATGATGAGTTTCCAGCACATCACCACCGAGTGGTGCTGGGGCTACGCCTGGAATCGTCCGGGGCTGGAGCGCAGGATCCGCAGCATGCTCAATCTGGCCATGCTCACGGCCCTGAACCGCCCCAATGAACTGCGCCTGCACGTCAAGGGGGCGTTGCGCAATGGCGTGACGGTCGATGAGATCCGTGAAGTGCTGCTGCAGGCAACCGTTTACTGCGGCATCCCGGCAGGGCTCGATGCGTTCAAGTCGGCCAACCAGGTCCTCGAAGAGGAAGGCGCGTTTGAAGCAGGGCAGGGCTGAGATCATGGTCCAGAAGACCTACGAGACCATCGGCTTCATCGGTACCGGGCACATGGGGGCGCCCATGGCCAGTTGCCTGCATCGGGCAGGCCATGCCCTGGTCCTGCTCGATGCCGATCGCCAGGCGGCGCAGCGGCTGGCTTGCGAACTGGGTGGGTCTGTCCGGGTGGCCACGACCGGTGCCGAACTGGCTGCCGATTGCGATCTGGTCATCACCATGCTGCCGACCAGCGCCATCGTGCGCGCCGTGCTGTCCGGAGACGAGGGCGTGCTGTCCGGCCTGCGCCCCGGCACGCCCGTGCTGGACATGACCTCTGGCATACCGCACGAAACCCAGCGCCTCTCGGGCGAGGTCGAACGTGCCGGGGGCATCCTGCTGGATGCGCCGGTATCGGGCGGCGTGGCGCGTGCCCGGGCCGGTGAACTCACCATCATGGTGGGCGGGGCTGCCGCCTGGGTCGAGGCGGTCCATCCCGTATTGGCGGCCATGGGTACGCAGGTCCTGCATGTCGGAGCCACAGGCTCGGGGCATGCCATGAAGGCCTTGAACAACCTGGTATCGGCGGGCGGCTTTCTGATCGGGATCGAGGCGCTCATGATAGGCCAGCGCTTCGGCCTGGATCCGGGTGCGATGGTGGATGTCCTCAATGCGTCCACCGGCATGAACAACTCGACGCAGAAGAAATTCAGGCAGTATGTGCTGTCCAGATCGTTTGCGTCCGGGTTTGGCCTGGACCTGATGGTCAAGGATCTCACCATTGCCCTGTCGATTGCGACGGCAGAAGGCACCCCGGCGCCATTCTCGGCCTTGTGCCGCGAGTTGTGGGCGAGTGGGGCCGGCATGTTGGGCCCCGGGCAGGATCACACGGCCATCGCCCGGCTGGTCGAGGCGCTGGCGCATACCGAACTCGGGGTGGCCAGCCAGGTCGACACATGAGCCCGCTGTAGCCCGGCGCATCGACACATGGGCCCGCCGTGGCCCGGCTGCCCGGGCTCAGGCGATGGAGCCCAGGGCCGATGCCTTGCCGCCGGATATTCTGTGGGCGATCATCTGCAGGGGCCGTTCGAGCGCCTGCACATGGGGTGATCTGCCCAGGCTCAGGCGCAGTGCATGCGGGACGGCGCCCTCGCCGATCAGGAAGTGCGATGCCGGCGAGACCTGGATGCCTTCGCGGTAGAGTTCGGCACTCAGGTCATCGGGCCGGATCTGGCCGGTATCGACCCATATGTGGTAGCTTGAGGTCTCGTCTGCCGTATGCAATGACGCGCCCAGGATGCGTCGTGCCAGGGCCATGCGCCGGCGAGCTTCATCCCGGTGCCGAACCACGCACTGCTGGGCCCGCCCGGACTCCACCAGCCGGGTGGCGAAACCCATCTGCAATGTGGGTGCGGTCCAGCCCAGATTGAACAGAGCATCACGCAGCCGTGGCATCCAGTGGCTACCAGCGGCCAGGTACCCAACGCGTAAGCCGGCCGCAATGGTCTTTGACAGGCTTGTGACCAGTATGGTCTGGTCAGGTGACTGCGTCATCAGCGGGGGTGGCGCGTCATCACCACCCAGCAACCCGTAGATGTCATCTTCGATGATCGGGAGATTGGCAGACTTCGCGACTCGGCAGAGCATGGCTCGATTGGCGGTGGAATAGGTGGCCGTCGTGGGGTTGTGCATGATGGGCGTACACACGATGGCCTTTGGCGCATGTGCCCGCAGCGCCTTGCGCAGATCGTCGAGGCACAGCCCTTCGCTGTCGAGACGGATCCCGATCAGGCGGATGCGCAGCATTTGGCTGATACGCCGCAGGCCGGTGTAATTCAATTGCTCGCACAGCACGGTGTCGCCTGGTTGGGTAAGTGCCGACAGGCATGCCAGCAGCGCCTCGTGGGCGCCCTGGGTGACCAGGATGTTGCCGGGCGCCACGGCCAGGCGGCGCAGTGCCAGCCACTGGCGGGCCGCCTGCCGATGGCGCTGGTCGCCAGGGATGGGATCGTAATCGAAGCAGTTCGCGTACCGGCCGTCTCGCGCCAGCTCATGGAGATTGTCGCGCAGGATGTCGTGCACCAGCGATGCAGGGGGGGCATTCAGGGATAGATCACGCGCAGAGTCGGCCAGTACGCCCGCGGCGCCTGGGCCGCCCTCTGCCGGCATGGCGGCTGGTATGTGGGCGATGAATGTGCCGCTGCCACGCTTGGTGTGGATCAGCCGCTGATGCGTAGCCCGTTCAATCGCCCTGGTGAGCGTGGCGATGGTGACCCCCAGGTAGCGCGCAATGTCGCGCTGTGGCGGCAGACGCAGGCCAGGAGGCAGGTCGCCCCCTGCCATCCCGTCACGGATGGCCTGGGTGATGGCGATATATTTTGGCGTGCCGTCCAATGCAAGGCGGGGTGCCCAAGTGCCAATGAGCGGTGGCCGTGGCGCATCGGGCGCGGCGGGTGATGATGCAGGGTACGTGCTCTGGTGCCTGGAATCGTTGCCTGTTGACGGCATGGTTGATCGCTTCAAATACTGGTTGATCATCTTGATAATACTATATAGCATCATTAATCAGACCAGTATGCTTTTAGGAGAATGAAATGGTGCAGCCCAGCCTGCAGGCTTTGATCGATGGAGAACTTTACGTGCCCGGGCTGTCAGCCGAGCATGTGGCGCAAGCCTACGGCATTCCAGTCGCCCAGATCGCCAAGCTGGGCTCGGCGGAAAACCCTCATGGGGCCTCGCCCATGGCACAGGCCGCGGTCAAGGCCGCACTGGGGCGCCTGTCCCTGTATCCCGACTGGACGGCACAAGACCTGCGTTTGGCCATCGCCCGAAAGTTCGGCTTCGACCCGGAGGGTGTCGTCTGTGGTTCGGGCGAAACTGAAGTGATTTCCATGGTCATACGGGCCTTTGCCGGCCCTGACGAGGCCGTGCTCATGCATGAACTGTGCTTTCCCCTGTACCGGATTTACACGGCCTGCGAGGGCCGGCGCCCGATTTATGCACCCATGGGCAAGGATTTCACCTTCGAGATGGACGCCTACGTCGCCCTGCTGCAGCGCGAGCGTCCACGGATCGCCTTCCTGACCACTCCCCACAATCCCTCGGGGCGCCTGTTGCCGGATACCGACATCCGGCGCGTGTGTGAATCAGCAGATCCCCGCACACTGGTCGTGCTGGACGAAGCCTACATCCACTACAGCGAAACACCGGGCAGCCTGCACCTGCTGCGCGACTACCCGAACCTGATCGTGCTGCGCACGTTCTCCAAGGCCTACGGTCTGGCCGGTCTGCGGATCGGTTTCGGGATTGCACACAACCCGGCACTGATCGAGCCGCTCAGGCGCATCAAGCCCACCTGGAACATGGGGCAACTACAGATTGCCGGTGGCGTGGCCGGTATCGAGGACAATGCGCACGTCGACCGTGCCGTACAGACCATTTCCACAAGCCGGTCGCACGTGCAGGCCCAGATGGCCTCGATGGACCGCTTCCGCATGGTGCCCGGCTCGCGTTCGAATTTCTTTCTCACCGAGATTCTCGATCCCGACCTGGGGGCCAGCGACGTATTCAACCAATTGCTCGAACATGGCGTCATTGTCAAGGATGGCAATGATATCCAGGGGCTGGGGGATCGATATCTGCGCGTGGATCTGAACCTGCAGGAGCACATGGATCACTTCCTTGGGGCACTGTCGCAAGTGCAGGCACCCAGCCGCGTCTGATGCCGGAGCGTGCGATGGAAAAGCAGGCCATGCTGATCGGCATCGACGTGGGCGGTACATTCACCGACGTGATTGCCTTGGTACCCGCCAACGGGCAGATCGTGGCAAGCTTCAAGGTGCCTTCCACGCCCGATGATCCGGCAGCGGCCGTGATCGACGCCCTGCAGCGCCTGGCGGGCATCCGTTCGTTGCAGGGCGCCACCGTATGCCACGGGACGACCGTGGGCACCAATACGCTGATCCAGCGAAAGGGCGCACGGGTTGGCCTGCTGACTACGGCCGGCTTTACCGACATCATTGAACTGCGGCGCCAGGACCGGCCAACCCTGTACCACCTGGCCGTTCGGGTGTCCGAGCCGCTGGTACCCCATGAGCGGCGTTTCGGGGCAGACGAACGGCTGGATGCGTGCGGCAGGGTCGTCCAGCCGCTGATGGGCGTCGACGCCTTGCTGGACCAGATCCGGTCCTCAGGGGCGGATGCGTTTGCCATCTCGTGCCTGCATGCCTATGCCAATCCCACGCATGAGGTCCGCCTTGCCGAGGCCCTGAAGCAGGCCTTCCCGGGTCGTTTCATTTCAGTGTCGCATGACGTCTGCCCCGAATTTCGCGAATACGAACGCACCAGCACCACGGTCGTCAACGCATACATCGGGCCCGCTGTGCAACGCTATGTGCGCCGATTGGATGAGGAAGCGCACCGAATGGGCATACGCAGCCTGATGGTCGTCAAGTCCAACGGCGGCCTGACCTCGCCGGACAATGCCCAGCGCTATCCAGTGCATCTCATCGAATCCGGTCCTGCAGCCGGCATGATCGCTACACAAGCCTATGCCCGTGCGACCAGGCGGCCCAATCTCATCGCATTCGACATGGGGGGGACGACGGCCAAGGCGGGGGTGATCCATGATTTTCAACCCCGGATCACGGATGAGTTTCGGGCCGATCGTCTCGAAGGCGGTCGCGATGTAGGCGGCTATCCCATTCGCAGCGCCGTGCTCGATATCGTCGAGGTGGGTGCCGGGGGCGGCAGTGTTGCCTGGATCGATCCGGGTGGGGTGCCCAAGGTCGGCCCGGACAGTGCGGGTGCAGATCCAGGGCCAGCCTGCTATGGCAGGGGCGGGGATCTGCCGACCGTGACGGATGCGCACGCGGTGATCGGCACGCTGACCAGCGAAACCTTCGCGGGCACCGGGATCCATTTTTCACGGGATGCGGCAGTCGATGCCATCGAGCGTCATATTGCCCGGCCCATGGGCTGGCCATTGGCCAGGGCGGCACATGCCATTATCGAGATCGCCGTGGCCAACATGACCGAAATGGTGCGCCTGGCCACGGTACGCCGCGGCTATGACCCCCGCGAATTCGCCATTCTGGCCTCGGGGGGCGCCGGTCCGCTGCATGCCGCCCTGGTGGGCGCCGAGGTGGGCGTCCGCGAAGTACTGGTGCCGCCACAGTCGGGGATTTTTTCAGCGCTGGGTGCCGTGCTGGGTGAGGTGCGTCACGATGTGTCAGCCACCCTGCTGACGCCACTCGAGGCGCTCGATCCACAGGCTGTGGCCGATGCCTTCGAGGGCCTGGCGACAAAAGCGGCCGGCTTGCTGGCGGCCGAGTCGGCCGATCCTGCGAATGCGCGTCAACAGCGTTTTGCGGATCTGCGTTTTGTCGGTCAGCTCTTCGAACTGCGCGTACCCCTCGGAGAGGTCGGTGATCCCATGCCATCGGTGGCCACGATCGAGGCGCGCTTTCGTACGGCGTACCGGGGTGCGTTTGGTTTCGATCTGGCGGGTTCGAGGGTTGAACTGGTGAATGTGCACCTGGTGGCCAGCCTGCCCCTGAAGATGCAAGGTGAGCGGCTGTTTGAACCGGCCGTGGCTGTGCCCGATGGCGCTGCGCCGCGCCAGTGCCCGTACATGGATCGTGACGGGCATGTGCAGCCAGTCGCCCTGTATCACGCCCAGGGCTGTGCAGGCCAGTCACTGCAAGGGCCTGCCCTGATCGATCATTCGGGCTCGACCATCTGGGTGCCGCAGGGCACGATCGCCCGGGTGCAGGTCGATGGCAGCGTCGTCTTCAGACTTTCCGCAGGACGAAAACATGGTCTTGAATGAACACACGCGGGCTCGCGGTGCCGAAGCGCCGGAGCCATCCTCGGTGGGTGATGCCGGCACCGAACCTGGTGTGCTGGAACAGGACCCGGTCACGTTCGAAGTGGTCAACAGCGCCCTGCATGCAATCTGTGCCGAAATGAAGAGCATTATCATGCGCACTTCATTCTCGCCGCTGCTCAGCTTGTCTGCTGACCTGTCCTGTGCCGTGCTGGACGTGCATTGCAACGTGATTGCACAGGGGGTCGACATCCCGGTGCACCTTGGCGCAGCTCGATATACAGGCCTGGCAGCCTTGAAATACTACCCTGCGGCATGCTGGCGGGATGGTGACGGCGTCTTGCTCAACGACCCGTACGAAGGGGGAACCCACTTGCCCGACATGTCGCTGCTGACGCCTGTTTTTGCGCACGGCACCCTGGTTGGGTTCGTTCTCAGCCGTATCCACTGGCCCGACATCGGCGGCATTGCCGCCGGAAGCTCGAGCGTATCCGATGAGATCATCAAGGAAGGCCTGCGCATTCCGCCCATCAGAATTCTCGAACAGGGGGTCGTACGTGAGGATGTCCTGCGGATGATCCTGGCCAATGTGCGGGTGCCCAGTGATCGCAAGGGGGATTTTCATGCGGCTCTGGCTGGCCACAGGCGAGCAACCGATCGTGTGCAGGACCTTTGCAGGCGATATGGTGCCGATGTCGTCACACAGGTCATGGCCGATACCCAGATCTACAGTCGGCGGCTGGTCGAAGCGCGGTTATGCAGGCTGCCGGATGCCGAAGTGGTTCGCGAAGAAACCCTGGACAGCGATGGCATTGGCGCGGATACCGCACCACGAATCCGGGTCCGGATCCGCAAGCAGGGTGTGCGCCTGGTCTTTGACTTCACCGGCTCTTCCCCGTGTGTGGCGGGGCCCATCAATGCGCCTCTGCCAGTGACGGCTTCGGCCGTGTTCTATACCGTGCTGAGTTTCCTGGGCGGTGACATTGCGCCCAATTCAGGGGTGTATTCGGGTGTGGAAATCATTGCGCCCGAGCGCTCCATCGTTCATGCGGCTTACCCTCATCCGGTTGTGGCGGCCAATACCGAAACGGCCAACCGATTGGCCGACATGCTGCTGGGTGCCCTGGGTGAAGCCTATCCCGAACTGGCCTGCGCCGGCAGCTATGGTTCGGCCTGCGTCTACACCATGGGCGGCGTGGCGCCTGGCAGCAACAGGCCCTTCGTCCATTATGAAACCATCGGTGGCGGCATGGGCGCCACTGCGGCAGGCCGAGGAATCAGCGGGCATCGGGTGCACATGGGCAACACCATGAATTTGCCGATCGAGGGCATCGAGGCCGGTATGCCCGTGCGTGTCATTGAATACGCCATCGTGCGCGGATCGGGTGGGGCCGGCCATCATCCTGGCGGTGATGGCGTGCGCAAGACCATCGAGGTACTGGTCGATGACGTGCAGGCATCGGTGCTCGGCGAGCGTACCAGAACGCCTGCCGCGGGCTGCGCGGGTGGTGCGCCCGGAGCCCTTGCGGGCTTTTTCATCCAGTCGGCCGATGGCCGCTGCCGCGAGCTCGTTGCCAAGAGCGGCCCCCACCGGCTGATGAATGGGGATCGTCTGGTCATGGTGACCGCAGGCGGCGGAGGCTGGGGGCAGGCCACGCCCTGAAGGGGGCCTGAAGAGGCGCCATCGGGGCGGCAGCGCGGTGTTGCCGGGCACGGGGCCTGGGCCGGCAGCGCGGGCCCCACAGCCCCGCAACAGCCTGGTTTCTGTACCGGCTTCCGAGAGTGAATGCCCCTTGATGAAGCCGTAGGTGGTGGCTGGCCTCAGGCGCTGGTGGCTGGCGCCTGTCTGGTTGCCCGGGCTCAGGCGCTGGTGGCCGGCCCCTGGCCGGCGCTGCGGCGCTGGCGCCAGTGCAGCCACTCGCCGACGATGCCGCGCCGGAATGCCAT
>NZ_JBAYPG010000001.1:0-236167 GCF_041677825.1 Castellaniella sp. | reverse complement strand
TGGATAGCCCGCGGACAACGCCTACGGCGTTACCCACCGTCTACCCACAGGTTGGCGGCTGCACACATCAACACAGGCTGCCAGCTACCAAGTTCAGACTCATCTACGGATTGGAATCGACTGACATGACGCTGCGGTACGTGAATGGTAACCTGCTTTCGATAGCGTGACTTCAGGAGCCGCGGCATGCGAACAGGGTCCATCCGTCAATGGTTTGCCTTGCTGGCCTTCTGCATTTCTGCAGGCGCCATGGCGGCCGACGTGGTGGGCGTTGCGCCCCAGGGCGAGGTGCTCGAACGGCCTGGGCAGATGTCCGGTACGGACGGGCCTCGTGCCCGCCTGGCATGGCCCTGGGCGCACACGATTGCCGAAGATCAAAGCTTTGTGCTGCGGTTCGATACCGCGGTGCAGGATGCTTCACTGCTGAGCCACACGTATTGTGAGGTTCAGGGGCTGGGTGAAGCCGTTCCTGTGCGGCTCATCACGGGGGTCGACCGCGAGCGCCTGCTCGATGCGCTGGGCTGGGCAGACGATGGCCCGGAGCGGACCGATGCGCGCATCGTGCAGTGCAAGCGGCTTTTGCCGCCCGGTGCCCGTGTGCGCCTGGTGCTGCAGCCCGGGGTATCGGCGGTGCTTGCCGAAGGGGGTGTGCCGATGGTGTCTGCAGTCGGGCTGCAGGACACCTTTCAGGTTCGCGAACCGTTTCGCGCGACGCTTGGCTGTACCCGCGCCACGGCCCGGGCGCCCTGCCTGCCGCTGTCTGCCCTGAATGTGTGGTTTTCGAGCCCGATCGCGCGTGCGCAGGCCGAGCGCATCATCCTGCAGACCCCCGATGGGCCGCGCCAGGCCAGCGAGTTCGCACCGGGCGCCTTTCCGGGTGACACATGGCTGGAGCATGTGCGCTTCGAGCCCCCATTTCCAGAAGGCAGCCATCTGCTGCTCGAGTTTCCCGAGGGCCTGTCCGACGACATGGGTCGCGGCCTGGAGAACGCAGACCGGTTTCCCATGGACATCGTGATGGACGCCTTGCCCCCTTTGGTCAAATTTGCGTCTGGTCCGTTCGGCATCGTCGAGCGCTTTGCCGAGGGTCCCCCGGCGCAGATGCAGACGCCCATGGTGCCTGTGGCCCTGCGTCGCGCGGGGCCGGGCCTGAGTGCACTCGACTTGCAGGTCTCTGCCGGCACGGTCCGGGATTTCACGGTGCGCGACGAGGTGCGGGCCCTGCAGTGGTTGGCCCGTGTTCAGGGCCTTCAGGAAGGGCAGCTGACGTCGGCGCAGCTTGCCGACCGTTTGGCGCTGCGTCCGATGCGTGAGGCCGCCACAGACGAGCCGCTCGTCGATGTGCGCAGCCTGTCCATACTCGACGGCGCCACGGATGAGCCGCGCGCAGTGCATCTGCCCGCGCTGTCCGATGACGATGGCCCGGATATCGAGATGCTGGGAATCCCCGTGGCCGAGGCCGGCCTGCACGTGATTGAAATTGCCTCGCCACGCCTTGGAAAGGCGTTGCTGGCCGAGCCGCAGGCCGCAGATGGGCAGACGGCAGCGCCCCTGATGTACGTACGTTCTGCCGTGCTGGTGACCAACCTGTCGGTTCATTTGAAGACGGGGCGCGACGATACGCTGATCTGGGTCACCACCCTGGATGAGGGCCTGCCGGTGCCCGATGCACAGGTGTCCGTGCTGTCCTGCGATGGCCATCGCCTGCTGGGCGGCGTGACCGATGCGCAGGGGCTCTGGCATGCGCAAACGCCCGTGCCTGCGGACGCCTGGTGTGAAGGTACGCGACTGTCGGGGGTCATGGCGAGCGCCCGGATTGCCGAAGAACACCCCATGGCACATGGCCAGGCTGATTTTTCGTTCACCTGGTCGACGTGGGATCGAGGCATCGAGCCCTGGCGCTTCGACATCCCCTTCAGCCATCAGGTCACGCCTGACCTGGTGGCTCACGCGGTGCTCGATCGCAGCCTGGTGCGCACCGGGGATACCGTGTCCATGAAGCTGTTCGTGCGCGAGCAGACGCGCTCCGGTCTGCGCAGCCCGCTGCACAGGCGCTTGCCGGATACCGTGACGATCCGTCATGTGGGCTCGGGAGAAGCCACCAGCCTGCCTGTGGCCTGGCAGATGAATGCCGGTGGCGGCGTGTATGCCGTGCTCGATTATCCGCTTGCCGAATCTGCGCGCCCAGGGCAATACGCCATAGAACTGAGCCCTGCAATGCCGCTGGACATGGGCGCCGCAGGCTGGCAGCCGGATCTCGAAGCGGGGCACTTCCGCGTCGAGTCGTTCAAATTGCCGCTGTTGCAGGGCTCGCTCAAGGTCTGGGCCGATGGTGCGGATCAGACTCTTCTGGTGGCTCCCGACGCGCTGCAGGTGGACCTGCAACTGGAATGGATCTCGGGTGGGCCGGCGCGCGAGCTGGCCGCCACACTGTCCGCCGTGGCCCAGGCACGGACGCCTGAACCTGCCGGCGATTCCGGCTATGTCTTTGGTGATCAGGGCTTTGCCCTGGATACACCAGGGCAGGGCCAGGGCCGGTTCAGGCATCTGTTTCTCGACAAGCAGCCTGTACAGCTCGATGCGCAGGGCTTTGCACGCATCGATGTCGGTGCGGTGCCGGCCACGGCGGAACCCATGTCCTGGCTGTTCGAGGCCTCGTTCATCGATCCGGCAGGTGAAGTGCAGACCATCGCAAACCGTGTCGACGTATGGCCGGCCGACGTCATCGTCGGCATCCGGGCCGATCGCTGGCTGCCCCGGGGGCACGAGACGCCTGTCAGGTTGCAGGTTCTCGGCGCCGATGGCCAGCCACGGGCCGGGGTGCCCGTACAGCTGGATGGGCGCTTGCGCACCCGATATTCCACCCGCAAGCGTTTGGTGGGCGGCTTCTACACCTACGATACCCAGGTTCAGGACAGCGCCCTGGGCACGTTGTGTACGGGGCTGAGCGATATCCAGGGCGAGTTTGAATGTGCCATTTCAGCAGAGCACGAAGGTGAAGTCGAACTGCAGGCGAGCGCCCGAGACAGCAAGGGCCGCGTTGCGCGTGCGGCCGTCACCCAATGGGTCTGGGGCGATGGCTTCTGGTCTGGCGGCGGCGATCATGACCGCATGGATGTGATTCCGGCGCGCAAGACGTGGCGGGCTGGCGAGATGGCTGAATTCGTGGTGCACATGCCGTTTCGGCAGGCCCGGGCGCTGGTGGCTGTCGAGCGCGAAGGGGTCTTGCAGGCGCAGGTGGTCGAACTGGACGGTGATGCGCCTGTGATCCGCTTGCCGGTCGATGCGGCATGGGGGCCCAATGTGTATGTGTCGGTCCTGGCTGTGCGCGGTCGCGTGCGCTCGGTCCCGTGGGCAAGTCTGGTCCAGTGGGGGTGGCGTGATCCCATGGCCTGGTGGCATGCCCGCGACCAGCAGGTGGCCGATGCGCCGCGCCCGACAGGCCTGGTCGATCTGGCCCGGCCGGCGTTCCGTTACGGTATTGCCGGCATCCAGGTGCTGAGCGGTGCAGACCAGCTTGATGTTCAGGTGCAGCCCGAACGTGCCAGCTACTCGGTGCGCGACACAGCCCGAGTGCGGATACAGGCCCGGCGGGCGGACGGCAGCCCGGCGGCCGGGGCCGGTCTGGCGTTTGTCGCTGTCGATGAGGCCTTGCTCGAATTGCAGGACAACGCCAGCTGGGATGTGCTCGATGCCATGCGGATGCAGCGGGCTCATGGCGTGCAGACCGCCACGGGGCAGTCCGAGGTCGTGGGCCGGCGGCACTATGGCCGCAAGGCCGTGGCTGCAGGTGGCGGGGGCGGTTTCAATGCTACGCGCGAGCTGTTCGATACCCGGCTGCTGTGGCAGGGTGAGCGCGTTCTGGATGGGCAGGGTGAAGCCTGGGTCGATGTGCCGCTGAACGATGCCTTGTCGCGTTTTCGCCTTGTGGCGGTCGTCGATCTGGGCGCAGACCAGTTTGGCATCGGCCAGGCCGACATCACCACCACACAGGATCTGCAGCTGGTGTCAGGGCTGCCCCAGGTGGTGCGGGAACAGGATCAGATCCAGGCCGGGATCACGGTGCTCAATCGGACTCGGTCGTCCATGGCGCTGACCGTACGGGCCAGTGTAGAGGGCGACGACGGGCAGGCCGGTGCCGAATTCGATGCACAGCGCATCACGCTGCCGGCGGGGGCCTCGCAACAGCTGTCCTGGGCATGGCAGGCGCCCTGGTTGCCCGGCCAGGCCGAGCGCGCACTCTTGCGCTGGCAGTTCACGGCCGAAACCGGGGCGGACAGTGCAGTGTCCGCCCAGGACGCCATTCTGGTCACACAGGAATTGCTGGCTGCCGTGCCCGTGACCGTGCAGCAGGCCAGCCTGCTTGCCCTGCAGCCCGATCGGCCGGTGTCCCTGCCGGTGGCGGCACCCACGGGTGCACTGGTGGTGAACGGCCACTTGCGCGGTGGGCTGCAGATTGGCCTGCAGTCCAGCCTGGCCGGCGCCTTGCCGGGGGTCCGGGATTGGCTCAGGCGCTATCCCTACACTTGTTTTGAACAGCTGGGCTCGCGTGCCCTGGGGATCCAGGATACGGCAGCCTGGCAGGCCCTGATGCAGCGCTTGCCGTCGTTCCAGGACGAGCGCGGCCTGTTGGCCTATTTCCCGGGCGGTCGCGGCAGCGTGGCCCTGACGGCTTACGTGCTCGAGGTGGCTGCCCGGGCGCGCCTGCTGGGCTGGACATACGAACTGCCACTCACCGCCCGCGAGCGCATGCTGGCCGGCCTCCAGGACTTTGTGTTCGGACGCCTCGAGGATCAGGCCTGGGCGCCGGCGAATGACGCATTCTGGCGCCGGCTGATTGCAGTAGAGGCCCTGAGCCTCTGGCAGGCCTGGCAGCCTGGCATGCTCGATACCTTCGATCTGGTCATCGATGACTGGCCCACGGCTGCCTTGGTGACCTGGCTGTCCATCCTGCAGCATGTGCCGCAGCTCGATCGCCGGGATCAGCGGCTGACTGCCGTGCAGGCGATCCTGCGGGCGCGCCTGCGGCGTCATGGCGGCACATTGCAAGTGGCCGATGAGTCCGCAAATGCCGGCTGGTGGCTGATGAGTGATGTCACGACGGTACAGGCACGTCTGCTCTGGAACACACTGGATCTGCCTGGCTGGCGCGCCGACTGGCCCTTGCTGCTGCAGGGGCTGCTGGCCTGGCAGCGCAATGGGGCCTGGGCCACGACGCCAGCCAATGCACTCGGGCTGCTGGCTGTCAACCGGTTCGCTCAGCTGGCTGAAACGCGCCCGGGGCAGGGCAGGGTACGGCTGGCTCTTGGCGGCTCGTCCGACCAGGTGTTCGACTGGTCGGATCTGCCCTGGGAGGACGGTGCCTATCGCGATACGCTGTGGTTGCCCTGGCCTGCCGGCGGGCAGGGGCATCTGTCCATGCTGCAGCAGTCGCCCGGTTCCGGTTGGGCAAATGTACTCGCGCTGGCGGCCGTGCCACATGCGGATCCGGTTGACGCGGGCCTGCGTCTGGAGCGGCATGTCGAAGTCGTCAGCCAGGCCGTCGAGGGCCACTGGTCCGTTGGGGATATCTACCGGGTGGTTCTGACGCTGCATTCGAGCGACTGGCGCGGCTGGACCGCGGTCAGCGATCCGATCCCGGCCGGCGCCAGCATTCTGGGCGGTGGCCTGGGCAGAGACTCGGCGATCGGGTCGGGCGCCGCGGCCGGCTCGGCCGACAGCGATGTCATCGAGCCCGCCTGGACAGAACGCGCGCCCGATGCCTGGCGCGCCTATTTCGACGTGCTGCCACCGGGCACCCGGGTGCTTCGCTATGTGGTGCGGCTGAATGTGCCGGGGGTTTACCACTTGCCGGCAAGCCGGGCCGAGGCACTGTATCAGCCCGATGTATCAGGCAGCGTTCCAAACCAGCCCTTCCGGGTGGAGCCCATGCCGTGAGGGGGGTCTGCATACTGCTGCTGTGGGCCGTCTGGCCGGCCACGGCGCTGGCGGCCCTGCCGGATTACCCGTCCGTGCGCGAGGCCTGGCGGCCCTCCGATGTGCGCGTGTTGTCTGCCGAGGGGGTTGAACTGCAGCGGGTCCGTGTGGATTTCTCCAGCCGACGTGGCGATTGGGTTGCCCTGGATCAAGTGTCGCCCGCTTTGCAGCATGCCGTGATTGCGTCCGAAGATCATCGATTCGCGGCCCACCATGGGGTCGATTGGCTGGCCAGTGCCTCGGCGGCCTGGTCTCTGCTCGGAGCGCACAGCCGTCGTGGCGCGTCCACCATCAGCATGCAGTTGGTGGCGCTTCTCGATCCTGACCTGCAACGTGGTCCCGGCGGTCGCAGCGTGTTGCAGAAGTGGAGCCAGATGCAGCACGCCCGCGAGCTGGAAACCCGCTGGACCAAAGCCCGGATTCTCGAGGCCTACCTGAACCAGGCCGCCTGGCGCGGCGAGCTGGTCGGGGTCGATGCGCTGGCGCGGGTGCTGTTTCGCAAGCGGGCTGCGGGCCTGACGCTGCGAGAATCCGCGCTGGCGGCGGTACTGCTGCGCGGTCCGAATGCGCCCGCCGAGGTGCTGGTCGAGCGCGCCTGCCACCTGCTGCGTGAGCTGGGGCAGCCGGCAGATTGCATCGGCTTGCCGGCTTTCGTACGATCCGTGCTGGCCCGCGCGCAGGGCCCCCGCCAGGGTGCGCCGGCGCTCGCCCCCCATTGGGCACGCTATGTTCTGGCGCACGGGCCAGATGCAACGCGCGCCAGCGTACGCACGACCTTGCGGGCCGATCTCCAGCAGCATGCGCTGGCCGCCGTGCGCCGCCACCTGGGTGACCTGCGCGGCACCGGGGTCACCGACGCCGCTGTCGTGGTGCTCGACAATCGTACGGGGGCCGTGCTCGCCTACGTGGGCTCGTCCGGTGCCCGTCTGTCCGCAGCCAGTCAGGTGGATCATGCGCTGGCCCTGCGGCAAGCCGGCTCCACCCTGAAACCGTTCCTGTACGGGCTTGCCCTGGATCAGCAGCGCCTGACGGCCGCTTCGCTGCTGGATGACAGTCCGCTGGATTTGCAGGCGGGCAGCGGGCTCTATATTCCAGACAATTATGATCATCATTTTGCCGGCTGGGTGAGCGTGCGCCAGGCGCTGGCCGCCTCGCTGAACGTACCTGCAGTGCGCACGCTGATGATGATCGGGCCAGAACCGTTCAGCCGGCAGTTGCGGGCCCTGGGGCTGCCGCTGCGCGAGGCAGGGGACTATTACGGCTACAGTCTGGCGCTCGGTTCCGCGGATGTCAGCCTGCTGTCACTCACCAATGCCTACCGTACGCTGGCCCGGGGCGGCGTGTTCGCGCCCATTGTCCTGCAGCGTGCCGCACACGCGCAGCCCGGAGGTGGCGTGGCCATCTACTCCGCCGAAGCGGCCTGGCTCGTCGGGCACATACTCGCGGATCGCGAGGCCCGCGTGCGTACCTTCGGGCTCGACAGCCCGCTGGCCACGCGGTTCTGGTCGGCCGCCAAGACCGGTACCAGCCGGGACATGCGCGACAACTGGTGTATCGGCTGGTCGGCCGATTACACGGTCGGTGTCTGGGTGGGCAATAGCGCGGGGGCCAGCATGCGCCGGGTGTCCGGGGTGACCGGCGCAGGCCCCATATGGCACGATATCCTGGCCTGGCTGCATCGCAGCAGGCCGTCCGTGCCGCCCGCCAGACCCGGCGGGCTCGTGGTGCAGGCCATCGGTACGGGCTCCGCCTCCGAGCCGCCGCGCGAGGAGTATTTTCTGGGTGATACGGCCCAGGCGGTGTTTGCGCATGCCCCGTCCGCTGATCAGGCCGCGCGCATGGCCGAGCCAGTGGCTGGCAGTGTTCTGGCGCTTGACCCGGATATTCCATGGTCTCGTCAGCGTCAGCGATTGCGCGCTGTGGATGTTCAGGGCCGGCCGGTCGACGACGTATCGTGGCGAGTCGACGGTTCGGCCGTACCGGATTCGCCCGAGGGCGTGGCGACGTGGTGGGCCCCGGTTCCGGGGGCGCATGAGTTCGAACTGTACGACTCCCGGGGTCGCAGGCTCGAACACGCCCGCGTTCGCGTACGTGCGGCGTCATTCGATGTTCATGGAGATCGAGTTGTTCTACCTGTTCAGCCCTGAAGCGGGCCCCCTGCGGGCCCGGTACGTGACAGCCTGTCTGTTCCTGATGTGCCTGCTGCTGGTACCGGGCAAGGCTTTGCGGGCGGCTGATCCGGCTGCTGACGCGACCGCCAGTGATCTGGGTGTGTACTTGGCCGATGTACATCCGCGGGCCGATTGGGTACCCGTGGCCCTGCAGCCTGCCGGCACTCTGTATTTGCGCCCGGAGCCACTGATCCGCCGTTCGGACCTGATGGGTATCCGGGTTCTCGAAGGCCAGGGGCAGGGTGGCCGGCTGGTTCTGATTCTTGCCGAACGGGGTCTCGCGCGAGTACGGGCTGGCACGGCGGCACATCCGGGCCTGCGGCTGGCGCTGGTCGTGGGTCAGGAACTGCTGGCGGCGCCCCGGTACGCGGCCCCCATCCGTGAGCAGCAGTTGGTGTTTTCTTTTGATTCATTGTTCGAGGCAGAACGTATTGCACGCGCGGTGGCCGGAATTCGCTAAAATCTGCGCATTGCGTACATTGGAGAGAATCATGGCGATTGCCCAGCAAGTCCTTCTGCGGGATGCCATGCGGCGCCTGAATCTGACGCGAGACCTTTTTGCAGCCCGCATCGGGGTGAAACGGCGTGCGCTGGATACCTGGCTGCTGCCCGAAGGATCCCAGGAATCACGGGCCATGCCAGAGGTGGTGGGGCGTTTCGTGACCGAGATCGTGGAAAACGACGCCTTGTTGCAGAAATATGCGCAAACCGCCCAGACAGGCCCGCTGCGAGACCGGATCGCCATCGACAACAAGCATCAGCTGTTGTCCGTCGATCAGTTCAGTCGTGAATCGGTCGAAGAACTGTTTCAGGTCGCCGACCAGATGCAGCCCATTGCCCGCCGGCAAAAGGTATCCCGAGTCCTTGAAGGCGCCGTGCTGGGCAACCTGTTCTTCGAGGCCAGTACGCGGACGCGGGTCAGCTTCGGCGCGGCGTTCTGCCGGCTCGGAGGGTCTGTATGCGACACCACGGGCTTCACTTTTTCATCGATGGCCAAGGGCGAATCGATCTATGACACCAGCCGGGTGATGAGCGGTTACGTCGATGCCATGGTGATTCGCCACCCCGAGCAGGGGTCGGTGGCTGAATTTGCCGCGGCCACGAATATTCCGGTGGTCAATGGGGGCGATGGGGCCGGTGAGCACCCCAGCCAGGCTCTGCTGGATCTCTACACGATCCTGACCGAGTTCTCGCGCCTGGGCAAACTGCTCGATGGTGCGCACGTGGTGATGGCGGGTGATCTGAAATACGGCCGTACCGTGCATTCGCTCATCAAGCTGCTGGCACTGTACCGCGGCCTGAAGTTCACGCTGGTCTCCCCGCCCGGGCTGGAGATGCCAGCCCATCTGCTCGAAAAGGCAGGCTGCAACGGCCATGTCATCGAACAGACCCACGATCTGCAGAAGGGCCTGCAGGGGGCCGATATGGTCTATGCCACCCGAGTGCAGAAAGAGCGCTTTGCGGGCGAAACGCTCGAAGGCTATGACGAGGCCTTCCAGGTGGGCCGGGGCATCATCGATCGCTGTTGTGCCCCGGATGTCATCGTGATGCATCCCTTGCCGCGCGACAGCCGCGAAGGGGCTCATGATCTCAGTACCGACCTCAATCATGACGCGCGCCTGGCCATTTTCAGGCAGGCTGACAATGGCATCCCGGTGCGCATGGCCATTTTCGCCGTGCTCCTGGGGGTGGAAGGTCTGGTGCAGCATTCGATGCGCGACGTGACGTGGGTCCCACCCTCGCACATCGGGCCTGATGACAGCGTGTTTCACGGCATGTATTGAGCACCCGTGCCGCAGCCCATATCAGGCCTGGGTCGCGGCGATCCAGGGCCCGCGGGGCCGGCCTGCAGTCGTTCCGGGCTTGATCTGAAGCCGGCCCGAGCCTGGCTTCAGGCCGCCTTCAGGCCGCCCAGTGCGGCCACCAGATCATCCAGCATGCGTGCCAGTTCGCCCGTCATCAGGGCAAAATCCGCGTCCAGGCGTTCCGCTTCATTGGCCGCTTGGGCGTCCTGGTGGTCCTGGAGCACATCCAGGGGCGCCAGGCGCTTGATGTCCAGGCTTTCGGTGAGCACAAACGAGATCCTGTCATTCCAGGTCAGTGCCAGACGCGTGCATTGCTTGCCCTGCTCGATGTGCCGGCGCACTTCATCACGATCTGCCGTATGCCGTACGTAGCGTATCGTGGCCCGCGTTTCATTGGTGGCCTGCAACTCGGTGTCCTGGTCGATGACAAAACCGGCGGGTGGCTCATCATCGAGCAGCCATTGCGTCATGGCCGCGGCCGGCGACAGTTGCACGTGCAGGGGCATGAGGGGGAAGGGGGTCAGCGTCCTGGCGAGCAGGCCCAGGAAATCGTCGCTGCGCGCGCTGGCGGCTGCATCGATCGCCACCCAGCCGTTGACAGTATCCATCCAGGCCCGGGTATCGTGCGCAATGACGAAGGCCCGTGGAAGGAGTTCGAGGGTGAGTTGCTCCTTGATTTCCTTCATTTGCTTGCGGCCAGGCCGATACCCTTGCTGACCTTCGATCTCCTGCGCACGTGCCTGGCTGGCCTGGTTGATGACCGTGGCCGGCAGCAACTTCTTCTCGGTATGCATGCGCAGCAGCCATTGCCCGTGTGCCGAGTGCACCAGAGCGCCGTCTTCCCGGGGCGGCAACCAGCCCGATACCTGGCTGTCCTGACTGCTCCCCGGTCTGAAAATCAGGGGCTCGAACGCACTTTCAAGGGTGTCGGGTGAGAGTGCAGCCTGGCTGGTGAGACGGTACAGCTTGAGATTCTTGAACCACATGGCAATCAGCGGGAGAGAGGGTCGGATGGCCGGGCCAGATGATCGGGTCAGGTGGCCGGAAGTGAGGGGCTTGATTGTACACGCAGGCCTTCATGGTGCATCGAGGTCATTGTGCCGGGTTTCGCGCACGAACAGGGTGCCGATGATCAGCGTCATGGTGCAGACGATGATGGGATACCACAGACCATCGTACATGTTGCCTGTCGTTGCCACGGTGGCAAAGGCCACGGGGGGCAGGAAGCCGCCGAACCAGCCGTTGCCGATGTGATAGGGCACGCTCATCGAAGTGTAGCGAATGCGCGTCGGGAACATTTCGACCAGCATCGCGGCAATCGGCCCGTATACCATGGTGACCTGGAAAACGAGAAAGAACAGCAGCAGCAGGACCATGATGTAGTTGATCCGGGATGGATCCGCACGGTCCGGATAGCCGTGGCTGCGTACGGCTTGAGCCAGTGCCTGCTGCAACTGGGTACTGCGCTCGGCAAATTCGATGCGGCTGAGATGCGCGCCATCGAAGCTGTCGATGCGCTGGTTGCCGACCAGGGCGTATGCGACAGTCCCGGCCGGTGCCGGCTGGTTGACGTAATTCACCGAATGGTTGGCCATGAAGGTCTTGATCAGGTCGCAGGCGCTGGTGAAGGAGGCCAGACCGATGGGGTTGAACTGCAGCGAGCAGTCAGCGGGATCGGATACCACCTGCACCGGTGCCGTGTCCTGGGCGCGCTCGAGTGCGGGGTTGGCATAATGGGTCAGGCCCTTGAATACCGGAAAATACGTGACGGCGGCGATCAGGCAGCCTGCCAGAATGATGGGCTTGCGTCCGATGCGATCGGACAGCGAGCCAAAGAACAGGAAGAACGGGCAGGCCAGCATGAGTGCGAGTGCCACCAGCAAGTTGGCGGTATTGGCGTCCACTCGCAAGCTTTCGGTCAGGAAATACAGAGCATAGAACTGGCTGGTGTACCAGACCACGGCCTGCCCCGCCGTCAGACCCAGCAGCGCCAATAGAATCAGGCGCAGGTTGCGCCAGCGTCCGAACGCTTCCTTGATGGGTGCGCGCGAGACCAGCCCTTCGGACTTCATGCGTGTGAACGCAGGCGATTCATGCAGGCGCAGGCGGATCCACACCGAAATCACCAGCAGCAGTACCGAAATCAGGAACGGAATACGCCAGCCCCAATCGGCAAACGCTTCTTCTCCCAGGACACCGCGTGTGCCCAGGACCACCACCAGTGACAGGAACATGCCGGTCGTCGCCGTGGTCTGGATCCAGCTCGTGAAAAAACCGCGCCGATGGGATGGCGCATGCTCGGCCACATACACCGCTGCACCGCCGTATTCGCCCCCCAGGGCGAGACCCTGCAGAAGGCGCAGCAACAGCAGAATCATGGGCGCCGCCTGACCAATCGAGGACACCGATGGCAGCACGCCGACCAGAAAGGTGGACAGGCCCATGATCAGGATGGAGATCACGAAGGCATATTTTCGGCCCACCATGTCGCCCAGGCGGCCGAACACCAGCGCGCCGAATGGGCGCACGGCAAAACCGGCAGCGAAGGTCAGCAGGGCGAAGATGAAACCCGTGGTGGGATTCAGCTCGGTAAAGAAGTGTTGGGCAATGACGGCCGCCAGCGAACCGTAGACGTAGAAGTCATACCATTCGAATACGGTTCCCATGGAAGAGGCAAGAATGACGCGGCGCTCTTCGTAGGTCATGGGCCGATGGGCGTCATTGGCCGTTTCAGGCGCTGTTCGAAAAGCTCGATTCATGTCCGGGTTCCTTGCAGGTCACGCGGAAACGAAACGCGCAGCCGGGTGCCGGCACTGGCGGGATCGATATGGTTGCCACAGGGCAGGAAACGGATCTCCGCCTTGTGGTGCTCGGTGACCTCGCGCACGATCGCCAGCCCCAGGCCGCTGCCCTCGGCGTCCTGGCCCAGGATCCGATAGAAGCGGTCGAAGACGCGTTCGCGTTCTGCGGGTGCAATGCCCGGGCCGTTGTCCTGCACTTCGAGGCAGACCTGGTCGCCATCGAGGAGTGCGCGCACGGTGACCTGGCCGCCAGCGGGGGTGTACAGCAGGGCATTGTCGATCAGGTTGTTGAGCAGTTCACGAATCATCAGGGCATTGCCGAAGACTGGCAACGGTTCGTTGGCGCCGTCAAAGCCCAGATCGATCTGGCGCTGCAAGGCGGTGGGCACCCAGTCTGAGGTGCAGCCTTCGGCCAGTGCATGGAGATCGAACGGTTCATGCGCCTGATCGGTTTCGGTCTGGTGCGACTCTGCACGCGCCAGCAGGAGCAGCTGGTTGACCAGACGAGTGGCCCGTTCTGACCCGGCGATGAGTTGCTGCAGGCTGATGCGGGTCTGTTCCGGATCCTTTTCGCGCAGGGCCAGCTCGCATTGGGTGCGTATGCCCGCCAGCGGCGTCTTGAGCTGGTGGGCCGCATTGGCCACGAAGCGGCGTTGCGAGTCGATTGAATCAGCCAGGCGCCGCAGCAGGTCGTTCATGGCCGCAATCAGCGGCACGATTTCTGCCGGTGCCAGATCATCACGAATTGCAGACAGGTCACTGGGCTTGCGCCGCCGCATGTGCTCCTGCAGGATGCTGAGCGGTTCGAGGCCCTGGGTGAGTCCCAGGCCTGCCAGCATGGCGGCCAGTGGCAGGATGATGAGCTGCGGCGTGAGCATGCCGGTCAGGATTTCCTGCTGCAGGGTGGCACGGGCTTCGGCCGGCTCGGCCACGACCGCCAGGAAACCGGTGCCGTCGAGATCGCGTCCGCCCCAGATATACGCGATGCGCATGGCCTGATGATCGAGCGTGGCATTGCGAAAGCGGATCTGGTCGATGTCGTAACCCCAGTCATCGGGTATCGGGATGCCCGGGTCGCCGGCCAGAAGCTGGCCATTGGCATCGAGAACCTGCCAGCGCGTCGGTTCTTCTTCGTGGCTGCCTGCCAGCACGTTGCGGGCGGTATCGGACATCTGGAACGTGCCACCCTGTACGTGCTGCAGTTCGACTTCATGACGCAGCAGCCGCAAGTGACCCGCCAGCGTACGGTCATAGGGCGAATTGGCCAGATTCAGGGAGATGAAATAGGTAATGAGGATGCCGATCGACCACAGTATGAACAGCGGCACGATCATCCAGAGCAGGATGCGTCCGAGCAGGGTGGGGTGCCTATGATTGCGCCGATGGCGCCCATTGGGGCTGGGGAACATGCGTGCGGTTCAGCTGGCTGAGGTCGAATCGGCCGGCATGGTGCGCGTGTCGGGTTCGAGGCAATAGCCCAGGCCGCGGACTGTCATGATATGCACGTCTGCCGGTTCGATCTTCTTGCGCAGGCGGTGGATATAGACTTCGATCGCATTGGTGGTGACTTCTTCGCCCCATTCACACAACAGATCGACCAGCTGGTGCTTGCTGATCATGCGTCCGCTGCGCGACAGAAAGATCTCGAGCAGGCTGGTTTCGCGTGCCGAAAGTTCGAGAGGCGTCTGGTCGATGCTCGCCAGGCGCCCGAGCAGATCGAAATTGAGGCGGCCGTGGCGCAGGATCGAGCTGCGGCTGCCGCCATGACGGCGTATCAGGGCCCGCACCCGCGCTTCGAGTTCGCTGAGTGCAAATGGTTTGGACATGTAGTCATCGGCGCCGAGGTCCAGGCCTTCGACGCGCTGCTCGACGGAATCCGCGGCCGTCAGGACCAGCACCGGGATGGGCGTGCCACGCTGGCGCAGCTTGCGCAGTACCGACAGGCCATTGAGGCGCGGCAGGCCCAGGTCGAGGATGAGCAGGTCGAACGCCTGCAACTGGAGGGCCGAATCGGCGCTGGAGCCATCGTGCACGACATCGACGGCATAGCCGTCGCAGCGCAGGGAACGGGACAGGCCATTGGCTAGAATGCTGTCGTCTTCGGCAATCAGGATGCGCATGACGGAGAAGGCACTCCGGAAGTCGGGCGTGGGGTAGGAGCGGCCTGTACAAGGCTGCCCGCTACCGCGCATTTTGACATGATCGCTGGCCAGCCGGCATCAGGGTTAACGATGTGCGCTGGCCTTGGGCGAGCGTGCGCAACCGGGGCGCGATAGGTCGATTATGTGACAACTGGGTTTTCATACAGCATCATTTGATGCCATAATCTCGTCGAGTCGCTTAAACGGCATGCAGGCCGGCACGCCTGCAAGCCATCACTTCATACAGGAATCTTCCCCATGGACGAACGCTCCGGCAAGGTCAATCCAGAACGCGCCAAGGCCCTGGCAGCCGCCTTGTCGCAAATTGAAAAACAGTTCGGCAAGGGCTCCATCATGCGCTATGGCGACAACCAGGTCGAACACGACATCCAGGTCGTCTCCACCGGTTCGCTGGGCCTTGACATCGCTCTGGGCGTAGGGGGGTTGCCCCGCGGGCGCGTGGTCGAAGTCTATGGCCCCGAATCCTCCGGCAAGACCACGCTCACGCTGCAGGTCATTGCGGAAATGCAGAAAATCGGTGGCACCTGCGCGTTCATCGATGCTGAACACGCGCTCGACGTGCAGTATGCCTCGCGGCTGGGTGTGAACCTGGCCGATCTGCTCATTTCCCAACCCGACACGGGCGAGCAGGCCCTGGAAATCACCGATGCCCTGGTGCGTTCCGGTTCGGTCGACCTCATCGTGATCGACTCGGTGGCCGCGCTGGTGCCCAAGGCCGAAATCGAGGGCGACATGGGCGACTCGCTGCCCGGCCTGCAGGCCCGGCTCATGAGCCAGGCCTTGCGCAAGCTCACGGCCACCATCAAACGGGCCAATTGCATGGTGATCTTCATCAACCAGATCCGCATGAAGATCGGCGTCATGTTCGGCAACCCGGAAACCACCACGGGTGGCAACGCGCTCAAGTTCTACTCGTCCGTGCGCCTCGACATCCGGCGCATCGGCGCCATCAAGAAGGGTGACGAGGTCCTGGGCAACGAAACCCGGGTCAAGGTCGTCAAGAACAAGGTGGCGCCGCCATTCAAGCAGGTCGAGTTCGACATCATGTACGGCGCGGGCATCTCGCGCGAAGGCGAGGTCATCGATCTCGGTGTGCAGGCCGGTATCGTCGACAAGGCCGGTGCCTGGTACAGCTACAACGGCGAGCGCATCGGGCAGGGCAAGGACAACGCGCGCGAATATCTCAAAGAGCATCCCGACATGGCGCTCGACATCGAAAACCGCGTGCGCGAGCAATTCGGCGTGCCCGTGCGCGCAGACGCCGCGCGTATCGAGCCGCCCGCGAGCGATGACGCGCCCTGAACCCACAGCCGTCTCCGGGGTTGCCGGGTCTGCAGCCAGTCGGCTCAAGGCCCGGGCCGTGGGCTACCTGTCGCGACGGGAGCACTCACGGGCCGAACTCCGGCGCAAACTGGCACCGCACGCCGAAGACCCCACCATGATCGAAGCCGTGCTCGATGAGCTGGCGGCCGGGCAGTGGCAGTCCGACAGCCGTTATGTCCAGGGTTACGTCCGGGCCAAGGCGTCTCGTCAGGGCACCTTGCGCATTGTCCAGGCCCTGCGCCAGCAGGGCGTCGACGAGGCCGAGCTCGATGCCGTGCGGCGCGAGCTGCAGGGCACCGAATACGCCCGGGCGCAGCAGGTCTGGCAGGGCCGGTTTTCCGAACCCGCGACCGAAGCCCGTGAATACGCCCGCCAATACCGGTTTCTTGCCGGGCGGGGGTTTGCGGCCGATATCATCCGTGCCGTACTGGCACGCCGTGACCCGGACGCCTGAGTCGTTTTGCGCGCCGCGCATCAAGGCCGCCCGATCATGGCCCATTCTGTCGCGGCGCCACCACCCGGTTCGGTGGCACGGATGCCGGGCAGGGTGGCGAAAGAAGTCTCGCGGGCCTGCTTCACAAAAGCCTGCAGGTACGGTGCCGCTTCGTCTTCCAGCCTGACGGCCGCCCGCAGGGTACGCCAGATGCCGTTGCCCAGCCGGCAGATCACCAGCCCCGCGACATCGCGATATTCGTCCAGAGTCCAGCTGGGCAGCGCTGCCACGCCGCGGCCACTGAGCACCAGCTGGACGATCATCGGGGTCAGTTCTGCCGTACGCAGGGCGTGGGGCTCGACACCGGCTGGATCGAGAAATCCGGTGAACACATCCAGGCGGCTGCGTTCCACAGGGTAGGTGATCAACGTCTGGCCCTGCAGGTCCTCCGGGCTCAGGCTGGTGCTCTGTGCCAGCGGGCTGCGACTCGACACGGCCAGTACCAGCTCATAGGCAAACAGATTGGCATAGACAAGCCCCTCGAGGGGCTGAGGGTCGGATGTCACGACCACATCCACATCGCCACGCAGCAAGGCCGGCAGGGGTGCAAAGGCAAATGCGGCCGTGAGATCGAGCGCAACCTCGGGCCAATCCTTGCGGAAGGTATCCAGCGTGGGCATCAACCACTGAAAACAGGAGTGGCAATCGATGGCGACGTGCAGGCGTCCGGCTCGCCCGGCCGCCAGGCGGGACAGTTCCTGCTCGGCGGCCCGCATGCGCGGCAGGACGTCTTCAGCCAGTGCAACCAGGCGCAAACCGGCCGTGGTCAGGCGCGCGGGCCGGGTGCGCCGATTGAGCAGGGCGACCTTGAGGCGGACTTCGAGATCCCGCAATTGGTGTGACAGTGCCGATTGTGTCACATGCAGGCGTTCGGCGGCTTCCTGCAGGCTGCCGCCCTGGCGGATGGCCATCAGAGTTTCGAGGTGGCGTATTTCCAACATGAATATTTCTCAATGATTATGTGCAGGATTTGATTTTTCATTGCAGCCGGTTTGCGGCAGAATACCATTCATTGAGGAAAGATAATTCAAATTGGAAAATAAAATGACTATTATTCATAATTTGGGGTTCCCCAGGATTGGCGCACAACGTGAACTGAAACATGCACTGGAAGACTATTGGGCGGGGCGGCTCGACCAACCGGGGCTTCTGGAGGTCGGGCGGGCGCTCAGGGCACGGCATTGGGCGCTGCAGGCCCAGGCCGGTCTGGAATGGGTGCCTGTCGGTGATTTCGCCTGGTACGACCACGTCCTGGAATGGACGTGCCTGTTGGGCGCGGTACCCGCCCGCTTTGCCCAGGATGAGCGGGCTGATGTGGATCTGGACACGATGTTTCGCATGGCCCGCGGGCGCGCGCCATCGGGTACGCCCGCGCAGGCCTGTGAAATGACCAAATGGTTCGATACCAACTATCACACCATCACCCCCGAACTGCACCCGCGACAGTCGTATCGCATCGCCCGCGAGGATCTGTTCGACCAGGTGGCGGAGGCACAGGCTCTGGGCCATCGTGTGCGGCCCGTGATCCCCGGTCCGCTGACCTGGCTGTGGCTGGGCAAGGGCGATGCCTACACAGGTGGGCCGGCCGATGCGTCCAAGCTCGAACTGTTGCCGGGTCTGCTGACCGTGTATGAACAAGTCCTGCAGCGCCTGGGCCGCCAGGGTGTGGACTGGGTGCAGGTCGATGAACCGATTCTTGCGCTCGATTTGCCGCCCGCCTGGCTTCAGGGCTTTGAACTTGCCTACGGGCGTCTGGCCCGGCAGGGCCCAAGCCTGCTCTTGACCAGCTATTTTGGTCATGTACTCGACAAGCTGACCTTGCTGCAGTCATTGCCCGTGCAGGGCGTGCACGTGGATGGGGTTCGTGCGCCGCAGCAAATCGAGGCGGTGGCGGCGGCCCTGCGCAGCGATCAGATCCTGTCGCTGGGGATGATCGACGGGCGCAATGTCTGGCGTGCCGATCTGGACCGGATTCATGCCGCGCTGGTTCCGGTGCAGCAGGCTCTGGGCGAGCGCCTGTGGCTTGCGCCATCGTGCTCGCTGCTGCACGTGCCCGTCGATGTGACACCCGAAACCGGGCTGGATGCCGAATTGCGCAGCTGGCTGTCGTTTGCGGTGCAAAAACTGGATGAACTGCGTTTGCTGCGGGTTCTGCTGGATGCTCGGGGCGATGCGCACGATCAGGCCTGTCTGCAGCAGCAGAGGGTCGCATTGCGCAGGCGGCAGGCGTCCACCCGCATCCATCGTGCCGATGTGGCGCGCCGCCTGGCGGACTCGGCGGCCATCGTGCGCGAGCGCACGCCATTTGCGCAGCGTATCCGGGCCCAGCGGGCACGCCTGCAATTGCCCGCCTATCCCACGACGACGATCGGTTCATTTCCACAGACCGGCGATATCCGGCGACTGCGGCGTGACTGGCGAGCGGGCGCATTGGGCGATGCGGCCTATGAAAAAGCGATACGCGCAGAAATCGAGCGCGTCATCCGCTTGCAGGAAGAGATCGGGCTGGACGTCCTCGTGCACGGGGAACCCGAACGCAACGATATGGTGGAATATTTCGGCGAACTGCTGGCCGGGTTTGCCTTCACCGCCTACGGCTGGGTCCAGAGCTATGGTTCGCGCTGCGTCAAACCGCCTTTGATCTATGGTGATGTCAGTCGCCTGGCACCGATGACGGTGGCCTGGTCGGCCTACGCACAATCGCTCACTGACAAGCCGGTCAAGGGGATGCTGACCGGGCCGGTGACCCTGCTCGAGTGGTCGTTCGTACGCGATGATCAGCCGCGTGACCTGACCTGCCGTCAGATCGCCCTGGCGATTCGCGACGAGGTGCTCGATCTCGAGCAGGCGGGCATACGGGTCATCCAGATCGACGAGCCGGCGTTTCGCGAGGGCCTGCCCTTGCGCCGCGCTGACTGGGATGCCTATCTGGACTGGGCCGTCGACTGCTTCCGCTTGAGTACGGGGGGGGTACAGGATGCGACCCAGATCCACACCCATATGTGCTATTCGGAATTCAATGACATCATCGAGGCCATCGCGGCGATGGACGCGGATGTCATCACCATGGAGACTTCGCGCTCGAACATGGAGCTTCTGGATGCGTTCGAGGCCTATGCCTATCCAAACGATATCGGGCCCGGGGTATATGACATTCATTCGCCGAATGTTCCCGAGCAGGGCTGGATGATCGGGCTGATGCGCAAGGCCGCACAGCACCTGCCCCCCGAACGCCTCTGGGTCAACCCCGACTGTGGCTTGAAAACACGGGGCTGGCCAGAGACGCGGGCTGCCCTGCTGAACATGGTCCAGGCGGCGCAGACCCTGCGCGAAGCAGCCTGAACAGGTGCGTATATAATCCAAAGGTTTGACAGACATCAAGCCTTTCGATGCCCCTATCTCCTCCGGATTGCCCCCGCACGCCTTTGCACCACCGATCCATACACGTTCAGGCCTATGAGCGCGAAGATGGTCTGTGGGATCTCGAAGCCGAGCTCATGGACACGAAGGCGTACGATTTCCCCATACGCTCGGGCGACATGCACCCGGCAGGCCAGCCCGTCCATCACATGCTGTTGCGCATCACCATCGATGAGCACTACACCATCACGGCCGCCGAAGTCGCCTATGAGGCCGCGCCACATGGCGAATTCTGCAGCGCCATTGCGCCCGCCTACGAGAATCTGGTGGGGCTCAATCTGCTCCAGCGCTTTCGTCAGAGTGTGCGCGAACGCTTCGGCCGTACTGCAGGCTGTACGCACGTCACCGAGCTGGCCCAGGTCCTGCCGACTGCGGCCATACAATCCATGGCGGGGCGCAGGCGTACCCGGCCGACGCCCGGAAAGCGGCCCTTCCAGCTCGATGGCTGCCATGCCCTGAGGGTCGATGGCCCGGTGGTACGGGTCCATCATCCAGACTGGTACGAAGGGCCGGATGCCCCGGGGCCGGCGCAGCCAGGCACCCCGCGACGGGCGCAGCCAGACGTGGCGACAGGCTGATTTTTTCTCCATCCATCACAGGTAACGCTTTCATGAAAATTCACGAATACCAGGGCAAGGAATTGCTGCAGAAATTTGGCGTGACGGTTCCACGCGGAATCCCTGCTTTCACGGTCGACGAAGCCGTGAAGGCGGCCGAGCAATTGGGGGGTTCGGTGTGGGTCGTGAAGGCGCAGATCCATGCCGGGGGCCGTGGCAAGGGCGGCGGCGTCAAGCTGGCCCGCTCCATCGACGAAGTGCGCATGCTGGCCAACGAGATTCTGGGCATGCAGCTGGTGACCCATCAGACGGGGCCCGAGGGGCAGAAGGTCCGGCGCCTGCTGGTCGAAGAAGGCGCCGACATCCAGAAAGAGTACTACGTGGGCATCGTCACCGACCGAGCCACGCAGCGTGTCTGCGTCATGGCCTCGAGCGAAGGTGGCATGGAGATCGAAGAGGTGGCCGAAAAGACCCCCGAGAAAATTCTCAAGGTGTTCGTGGACCCCACCCGTGGCCTCACCGATGAAGAGGCTGTGGGGCTGGCCCGGGGCATCGGGGTGCCCGAGGCTTCGGCAGACAGGGCGGCTGCCGAATTCAAGAAACTGTATCAAGTGTACTGGGACACGGATGCCTCCCTGGCCGAGATCAACCCGTTGATTCTGGAAGGCAATGGCAACATCAAGGCACTCGATGCCAAGTTCAACTTCGATCCCAACGCTCTGTTCCGGCATCCGGACATCGTGGCCTACCGGGATCTCGACGAAGAGGATCCGGCCGAGATCGAAGCCAGCAAATACGACCTTGCCTATATTCAGCTGGAGGGCAACATAGGCTGCCTGGTCAATGGCGCTGGCCTGGCCATGGCCACCATGGACAGCATCAAGCTGTTTGGTGGCGAGCCCGCGAATTTTCTGGATGTCGGCGGTGGCGCAACGGCAGAAAAGGTGACCGAGGCCTTCAAGATCATGCTGGCCAACAAGGACGTGAAGGCGATTCTGGTGAATATCTTTGGTGGCATCATGCGCTGCGATGTGATTGCCGAAGGGGTCATTGCGGCCTGTCGTGCCGTGGACCTGGACGTGCCTCTGGTGGTACGCATGAAGGGCACGAACGAACAGAAGGGCAAACAGATGCTGGCTGAATCCGGCCTGCCCATCATCAGCGCCGATACCATGGCTGAAGCGGCGACAGCCGTGGTCGCCGCCGCACAATAAAGACATTCAGAGGAATATCCATGTCGATTCTGATCAACCAGGACACCAAGGTCATCACCCAGGGCATCACCGGCAAGACGGGCCAGTTCCATACGCGCATGTGCCGTGAGTATGCCAACGGGCAGGCAGCATTCGTGGCTGGGGTACATCCGGGCAAGGCAGGCCAGGATTTCGAAGGCATCCCGATCTTTGCGTCCGTACAGGACGCAAAGGCCCAAACGGGCGCTACGGTTTCAGTCATCTACGTACCACCGGCGGGTGCCGCGGCAGCGATCTGGGAAGCGGTCGAGGCCGATCTCGATCTGGTCATCTGCATCACGGAAGGCATCCCGGTGCGCGACATGCTCGAGGTACGCAACCGCATGCGGGACCAGAACCGCAGAACACTGCTGCTCGGGCCCAACTGTCCCGGCCTGATCACTCCGGATGAAATCAAGATCGGCATCATGCCCGGTCATATCCATCGGAAAGGCCGGATCGGCATCGTCAGCCGCTCGGGCACGCTCACCTACGAGGCCGTCGCCCAGGTGACCGAACTGGGCCTGGGGCAGTCCAGTGCGGTGGGGATCGGGGGCGACCCCATCAATGGCCTCAAGCACGTGGATGTGCTCAAGATGTTCAACGACGATCCGGAAACCGATGCCGTCATCATGATCGGCGAAATCGGCGGCCCTGACGAGGTCGATGCCGCCCGCTGGGCCAGGGCGAACATGAGCAAACCCGTGGTGGGCTTCATTGCCGGGGTCACGGCACCGGCGGGCAAGCGCATGGGCCATGCGGGTGCCCTGATTTCGGGCGGCGCAGACACGGCCGGTGCCAAACTCGAGGTCATGGAAGCCTGCGGGATACGCACCACGCGCAACCCGTCTGAAATGGGCGTGCTGCTCAAATCGGTGCTGTAGGGCGCTGGCGGCCATGCTTGCAGCACCCCGGCACCTGACCATCGCGACACGGGCGAGCCGCCTGGCCCTGTGGCAGGCCCGCCATGTCCAGGGCCGCCTGCAGGCGCTGTATCCGTCCTGTCAGGTGGATCTTCTCGAACTCACGACGCGTGGTGACCAGATCCTCGATCGCAGCCTGTCCAAGGTGGGCGGCAAGGGCCTGTTCATCAAGGAGCTCGAACTCGCCCTTCTCGATGGCCGCGCAGATCTGGCCGTACATTCGCTCAAGGACGTGCCGGTGGATCTTGCCGAGCCCTTTCAGCTGTCTGCAATCCTGGAGCGGGCCGACCCACGGGATGCCCTGGTATGCCCGGTCGGCGGCGGCCTCGATGCGCTGCCGGCGGGCTCGGTCGTGGGCACGTCCAGCCTGCGGCGCGAAGCCCAGTTGCGCGCCCGCTTTCCTCACCTGCAGGTCAAGCCGCTGCGAGGCAACCTCGATACGCGTCTTGGCAAGCTCGACCGGGGTGACTATTCGGCGATTATTCTGGCGGCATCCGGGTTGCAGCGGCTTGGCCTGGCCGAACGGATTCACTCATTCCTGCCGGTTGAATGGTGCCTGCCGGCGGCGGGGCAGGGGGCTCTGGGGATCGAGACGCTGGCGTCCCGAAGCGACCTGTCCACGATGCTGGCGCCCCTGGCCTGTGCGCTCAGCCGGGCCTGCGTAGTGGCCGAGCGGGCCGTATCGCGTACTCTGGGCGGCTCCTGTCAGGTACCGCTGGCCGCCCATGCCGTCTGGCAGGCCGATGAGATCTTCCTGCGGGCACTGGTGGCAGAGCCGGATGGTTCGTGCTGCTTCAAGGCCGAAGGCCATTGCGCCCCCGAGCAGGGTGAAGCACTGGGCGTCCAATTGGCGCACGCTCTGATCGACCAGGGCGCAGATCGGATTCTGGCCAGGTTGGGCCCACCCGAGCCGAACTGATCGCCAGGCCTGACGTCGGCGTCCATGCATCAGTCTCCAGACCATCACGAAAGCCGCAGCGTCAGCATCCTGCTCACGCGTCCGGCCGAGCGCAACCAGGGGCTGGCGCGGCGCCTGCTTGCCGAAGGTTGCGATGTGCTGGACGCGCCCGCATTGCGCATCGATACGGTCTCCGGAGCCTGCCCGTATCCGGGCCCTGGTGACCTGTTCGTATTTGTCAGCCGGCATGCCGTTGAAGCGTACTTCGATCAGCATGCCCAGTGGCCCGCCCAGGCCTGGGCCGCCGCAGTGGGTGCTGCAACAGCCCAGGCGCTGCGCGAGCGCGTACCCGCCTCCCGTGTGCTCGCACCGGGCCCGGGATGTGCGCCCGACTCCGAGCATCTGCTCGAAATCTTGCTGCAACGCCTGCCAGATCCGCAACAGGCCCGCATCCTGCGGGCACAGCAGGGTCGCGACTGGCTGGCGACCCGCCTGGCCGCCCATGGGTGGACGGTGTCCTGTCATGCGGTCTATCGGCGTGTACCCGTGCTGTGGGATGCCACGGTGACACGCCGACTGGCCTGGGGCCACCCGCTCGTGCTGCTGTTGACCAGCCTCGAGGCGCTGGATGCAATCGATCGCAGCCTGGCCTTTCACGGCGTCTCGTGGCCCGGAAGTGGCCTGGCCGCCGTGACACTGCACGAAAGAATCGTGCGGCGTTTACAATGTCGCTGTGAAGAAGCCGGCGCGGCACCGCCGATCGTCCAGATCAGCGCACCCGATGAATCCTCGCTGTTTCGCGCTATATTGGCTGCTGCACAATCTGTTTGGAACCCGCCCTCCTCATGACCGATACCGACAAGAACCCGCCAGCCCCTGATGTCGATACCCATTCATCGGCATCGGTTCCGGATTCCTCGGCCAGCCGGGCCTCGGCTGGGCAGCCCGCATCCCGCCGCCTGGCCGGCTCGCTGATCCTGTCGATCGCGCTGGTCCTGCTGGCCGTCATTCTGGGGGGCGCGCTCTATTATCAGCATCAGCAGTATCGCACCCTGCTGGCCGATGCCCAGCAAGAGCGTGCCGGCTATCAGCAGATGCTGGATCGCACGCGAGAGCAGGCCGATCAGGCGCTTGGCCAGGTGCGTCAACAGGCCGCACAGCTGCGCGATCTGCAGGCCACCCTGGAAACCACCAATGGCCAGGTGCAGGAACTCGACCAGGCCCTGCAGCTCATGACCGACAGCGGTTCCGACCTGCTGTTGCTCAATGATATCGACCACCTGCTGGCCATGGCCGAACAGCAACTGGCCATGGGTGGCAATGTCGCCAATGCACTGATCTCGCTCGAATCTGCGCAGGCGCGGCTGGCCCGGGCCAATCGGCCTGCACTGGCTGCCCTGCAGCAGTCCATCAATGGTGACATCGACCGTCTGCGGGCTGTCGCCACCATCAATCTGCCGGTGCTGTCCGAACAAGTCAACCACCTGTCCGAACTGGTCGGGGCGGCCACCTTGCTGGTCCCCGAGAAGGCAGATGGCCAGTCGCCAGCCCACGATGCCGCAGATGCACAAGCGGCTGCCCCCAGGCCCCAGGACGAAGCCGCGGCCGCCAGCCCGGCACCGGGCACGCCCGAGTGGCAGGTCATGGCTGGCCAGGCCTGGGGCCAGGTCCAGGAAACCGCGCGCCTGGCGGCCCGCGACCTGCGCGAACTGTTCGATGTGCGCAGGGTGGACGACCCCGCCGCTTTGCTGATGTCGCCCGAGCAGGCGCTGCGTTTTCGCGAAGCCCTCAAGCAGCGGGTCATGATGGCCCAGTTGGCCTTGCTCATGCAGCAGTCCCGGATCTGGCGTACCGAGCTGGCCTACCTGGCAACGGCCATCGACGAACGTTACGACATGCGTGATGAATCCGCGCGCCAGGCGTTGAAACTCGCCAGAGAACTCCACGACACCCCTATCGAGATCCGGCTGCCCGGCCTGGAAAACAGCCTGGCCGCTCTGGCCGCTGCCCGTGAGGCTGAACAATCTGCCTTGCATGCGCCGGTATCCGATGGGGGGGCTCAGGCGCCCGGGGCCGGCAAGGGGCTGCCAGTCGAGCGCCCCACCCGTGACCCGCAGCAGGGGTAGCCATGCGTACCCTCATCTGGACCCTGGTTCTGCTGGCTGCGGCTGTCATGGCCGCCTTGCTGCTCAATGATCATGGTGGCAATGTACTGATTCTGGCCCAGCCCTGGCGTATAGAGCTCTCGATCAGTCTGGCGATTGCACTGTTGATCGTGGCCTTTTTCGTATTGCATGGCGTGCTGCGCCTGGTCGAGTGGCTGGCGCGTGGCCCCCAGCGGGTGCGCGACTGGCGTGGCCGTCGAACCCAGAAGCGCGATGTCGAGCTGCTCGAGAAAGGCTGGATCAACGCGCTCGAAGGCCGCTATGCGCAGGCCGAAAAGGATCTCGGTACCCTCATGTCGCGTACGCCATCGGTGCCCCGCAAGGTTCTGGCGGGGCTCAGTGCGGCACGCGCCCTGCATCTTCTTGGCGAGTACGCCCGGCGCGACCAGACCCTGGCCATGGCTCGTGAAGGCGCGGCATCCGATGTGCGGCTGCGCCAGGTGGTCGACACGGTGACTGCCGAAATGTTGCTGGATCAGAATCGTGCCCTCGAGGCGCTGCAACTGCTCGAACCGCTGCAGGATGCCTCATCGCGCTTCCTGCATGGCACGCGCCTGCTCCTGCGCGCACATCACCAGCTGGGTCACGCCCGGCAAGTTCATGACATCACGCGCCTGCTGTCACGACGCAGCGCCATTGAAGCGCCCCGGGCACATCGCCTGATCTGCGAAGCCACCGCGCAGCGCCTGGCCGAGGCATCCGAAGCAGATTGGGGGGCCCTCTGGGGTGACCTGTCGAGCGCCGAGCGCCTCGACCCTCTGGTGGCCCTGGCGGGTTCCGAAGCCCAGCTGCGTTTTGGCCATCCGGATGAATCCGCGCGCATTCTCGAAGCCGCCCTCAATCAGGAGCTCGACGACCGCCTGCTGCGGGCCTATGCGCGTTGCGATGCCGATCAGGCCAGGAAACGCCTGGGGCATGCCGAACTCTGGCTCAAGGCCAGTCCGGAGCACCCGGGCCTGCTGACGGCTCTTGGCCAATTGTGCCTGGCCGCCGAACTCTGGGGGCAGGGCGAACACTATCTGCAGCGTAGCCTGGCGCTGCGTTCCGACGCACACGTGCATGCCCTGCTGGGCAATCTGCAGGATGCCCTCGGGCGGCCCGAGTCCGCGCTGCTGCACTGGCGTCAGGCCTGTGAGGCGGCAGATGCCGAAATACCGGCCATCCGGCATATGCTGCCTGCAGCAGACGTGCGTGATGATCCGGGTTACCTGAGCCTCGATGGGGTGGCAGCGCCGCCGCAGCCCGAGCCGCAGAGTCCGGCCAAGCGTGCCGAAGACCTCTATTTTGACAGCGCGCCGCTGCCTGGCGTGGACATGACACAGACATCCGATCGCAGCCTGCAGCGCTGAGCCCTTTCATTCTTTGATCAACAAGGAAACCCAATGAGCCTGAATCAGGTCCCGCCGGGGGATAAACGGCCCGAAGAATTCAATGTCGTCATCGAAATCCCCATGAATGCCGATCCGGTCAAATACGAGGTCGACAAAGCGAGCGGCGCCGTCTTCGTCGATCGGTTCATGCTCACGGCCATGCATTATCCTTGCAACTATGGCTATATTCCACAAACCCTGTCCGAAGATGGGGACCCGGTCGATGTGCTCGTGCTGGCGCCGTTCCCGGTGCAGGTCGGTGCGGTCATCCGTTGCAGGGCGCTTGGTATGATGAACATGGAAGACGAAGCAGGCCGGGATGCCAAACTGCTGGCCTGTCCGGTCGACAAACTCTATCCGCCGTATCGCCATCTGCGTTCGGCAGATGACCTGCCAGCTGAAGAACTGGCACGCATCCAGCACTTTTTCGAGCATTACAAAGACCTCGAAAAGGGCAAATGGGTGAAGGTGCAGGGCTGGTCCGGGCTGGATGCCGCCAAGGAGGAAATCATGGCTTCGGTGAAACGGTTCGCCGGCGGCTCACCCGACTGATGCCAGGCCACCATGACGACATCCGAACATTTCTCCCTGCCTGACGTAGCTGTGCCAACGCTGGCCATCGCCGGCAGTACGGCCCGCTTCCCGGTGCGGCGCATCTATTGTGTGGGGCGCAATTATGCCGATCATGCCCGTGAAATGGGCGCGTCGGGTCGCGAGCTGCCATTTTTCTTTGCCAAGCCGGCCGATGCCGCCTTCAGCGTACCCGAGGCCACCCGCGGCGCACTGCCGTATCCGCCGGGCACACAGGATCTCCACCACGAGGTCGAACTGGTGGTGGCGCTGGCGGCGGGTGGCCGTGATCTGTCCATCGAACAGGCGGCTGCGGCCGTATGGGGATACGCCATCGGGCTGGACATGACGCGCCGCGATCTGCAGGCTGCCGCGAAAAAGGCGGGCCGGCCCTGGGAAACCGCAAAGGCTTTTGATTACAGCGCCCCCATGGGGCCTTTGCACCCCGTTGCGCGGGTAGGGGCATTGTCCTCCGGGGTGATCGAATTGCGGGTCAATGACCAATTGCGCCAGTCGGGTGATCTGGCCGACATGATCTGGCCGGTGCCCGAAGCGATTGCCTATCTTTCGACGCTGTTCGAACTGCAGCCTGGCGACCTGCTGTTTACCGGTACCCCGGCGGGCGTCGGCGCCGTGCAGGTGGGCGATCGGCTCGAGGCCCGGATCGCCGGGCTGGGGGTGCTGATACTGCAGGTGACGTAGCCGCGTCGATCTTCAACCAGCCCCGATGCATGCATCGGGGTTTTTTTATCCATCTCGGATTGCGCGAATGGTGGTGGGTCGGATGGTGCAGGACACTGGATGCCTGTCCCGTCCTGCCGGAGTCCGCCATGAAAACCCCCGCTTCCTCCAAGATGAAAGCCCTCGTTTCCTCCAGGTTCGTCCGGTATTCCGTGGTCTATGGTATGGGCGCGCGGCGGGTCAGGCAGGCGGGGCAGGCCATGGTCGAGTACGTGATTGTGGTGGCCCTCGTGGCCGTCGCTGCAATTGCCGTGTATCAGTTGTTCGGGCAGGTGATTCGGGCCCAGACCGCTGCAATGGCCCGTGAAATCGCCGGCGAAGATGGCACCGAACAATCGCGTGTCGCGCAGTCTGCGGCCGAATTGGCCGCGGCACAAACGGCGGCCAAATCGCTCAAGTCGTTCACCGGCAATGCCGATGCCGCGCAGTGACATGGCCAGCAGAATGCATCCCGAATCCGCACGTGACAGCGCAATTCGCCAGACCGGGCAGGTTCTGGTGCTGGGGCTGTTGCTGGTGGCGGCCGTCAGTCTGGCCTGGTTGCGGTTTTTCTCGACCAGCGAGGTACTGAGCGAAAAGACGAGGCTGGTTCACGGGCTCGATGCGGCCGCCTACAGTGGTGCACTCGTACAGGCGCGTACGCTGAATTTCGTGGCGTATCTGCAGCGCGCCCAGTGGGCTCACCAGATTGCCATGGCGCACCTGGTCACGCTGGGCAGCTGGGCCCATTTCGGGGGCATGGAGGCGCAGCGTCTGGCCCGGGGCAATCCCCCGGCGCACCTGATCGGCCTCGAATTCGGCCCGGCGCACGGTCAGGCCTATCTGGCCGCAGCGCAGGCCGCCGGGCTCGAGCAGCAGGTCCGCCAGGGCAGTGCCCTGCAGCAGGCGTACGCGGCCCACGAAACATTCGTGCACGACACCACACTGGCGCTGGTTGAAACATTGGCCAAAGAGCTGCCCGAACGCCGGCTGGCCATGATGCGTGCGGTCATGGCCGCGCAGTACCCGGAAGATACCGAGCCCTCCTGGACACTGGAACTCCTGCACGACGACTGGCCCGGTTTCCTGCACCGCCAGGCGCCCGATGCCGCCTCGTTGTCGTGGCTGGCTTCACTGGCGGCACTGTATCCATTCCTGGGCCCCAGGCACTACACGGCGCGCAATCCATGGCCGGTGAGCACGCGCTGTCCGGGCTTGCGCCACGAACTTCGGCGCCGCGGCGACACGCGCCTGGATGCGGGCGGGCGCTGGGAAGCGGGGGACACCCAATCCTTTCATGCCTTGCGCTCGAACCGCTGGATCGGCTGTTACTTCCGCGAATACGCCATGGGCTGGGCCTGGCTGCCCGCCCACGAGCGGCAGGTGCTGGCCGACGATCACGTCCAGAACCCGCCCGATGCGTTTCCCGACCAGGCGTTCTGGCGCTGGGTGCAGGCCTCTGCGGGCTGGGATCTGGTCGGTGGCCAGGCCAACCCCCTGGCCAACTCCTATGCGGTACGGGATCGCCAGGCATGGGGTGCCCGTGGGCTGGCAGGGCACTACGACGTGCAGCAATCATCCGCTGCGGCAGGTCAGGCCCGCTTTGTCGTTCAGGCGCACCGAACGGGGGCCGGGGGGCAGCGCGTGCGTGCGCGCAGTGCTGCAGAAAGTCATTTCTCCAGGCCGGTCGAACGGGCCGATGGCCGGCATGAGCACCCCAACCTGTTTCATCCATACTGGCTGGCCCGTCTGGCGTCCGGGCTGGATGACCCTTCGGGAGACTGACATGAATCGGCATGCGCAGGCGGGTCAGGCATTGGCTGAAGCCTTGCTGGCACTGGGCGTATTGGGCAGTCTGTGGGTCGCCATCGGCTGGTTGGGCCAATTGCAGGATATCCGCCAGCAACTCGATCACGCCAGCCGGCACGCCGCCTTTGCGTTTGCGCATCAGGGCCTGGCGCCCGCATCGATCGAGGCGCAGGCGCAACAGGACATGGCGGGCCCGGGCCATGTCTGGCAAACCCGCGATGGCCTGGCGCGCATCTCGGGTACCGCCGCGCTGCACTTGGGCCAGACGGGCTCGCCCGCGCCCGTGCAGATCGGTGACCCGGCTGCGGTCGCCAAGGCATTGCGACGCGAATTGCATCTGGGCGATGAGCAGCCCTGGGCAGCGCGCATCTCGCTGGCGACGCGCGGGCGGCCATCGGTTCTTGGCACTCTGGCCGACTTTGACTTGTCTGGCCTGCGCTTCCAGCGCCATACCGCCATCGCCAGGGGGTCGGGTGCGGCCCAGGCGGATGCCGAAGTGCATGAGATCCTCGCGCAGAGTCAGGCCGCCTGGCGCACCATGGCGGACTCGTCGCGCACGGCTGGGTACGCGGTTGCGCAGCGCATGGCCGGTGTGGATCAGGCCTGGTCGCGCGCGCAGCCCGAGTGGGACTGGCTGGCTTCCTGGGCCGGCAGGCTGCCTGCCCGCTATCTCGAGGTCTCGCCATGAATGACACATTGCAATGCGTTCTGCTGGCTCTGCGCGTCTGGCTGGGCCTGCTGCTGTTGGTCGCTGGGGTTCTGGTGCCTGGCGGCCGGGCAGGTGCCACGCCCCTGGAAACGGCAGGCCTGCCTGCCGAATCAGGCTGGCAGTGGGCGGCGTCCGAACATTTCGAATGGCCGACTGCAGTGCTGGATGTGCGCACCTTCACGGCACCCCACGGTCTGGCGCGCACGGCTGCTCACCTGGCCCGGCGCATGGGTCAGCGCTTCGATCGCATCCAGTTCGCCCGCAATGGCCTGCAATTCTCCGGGTTGCGGCAGGGCCAGCATTGGCTTGCGCACCTGCAGCCGGCGATATCGGGAACGCATGGCGTGCTGTCGATCCTGTCCCCCAGGCCCGCACCGCGCATGCCCTACAGCCTGTCCGGGCACGTGCCAGCGGCCTGCACCGCCGTACTGCGAATATCGACCCGTGCCTCGGCAAGCCAGGAGCAATTGGTGAGCTACCGCTGCCCGGGTTCCATGCAAAAAGCCATCCGCCAGGTGCACACCAGTCTGCTGGCGCACGGTTGGCGGCGTCACCCGGCTGAGCCCGACGCCACCTCGCCGGTGCATGGCGATCCCGGCGCCGAAGGCGGCTTCGGGCGCTCGACAGACTGGCAGCATCCCCATGTAAAAGCCAGCCTCACCCTGTTGATTCGTGCGCTTGGCCAGGATGTGGCACTGGTGTTCTGGTTGCGTCCCGAGGGCTCATGAACCGGTGGCTTGCGTTTCTGTCCCGGCCCTTGTTCCTGGGTATTCTTGCCGGCGCTTGTGGCCTGCTGGCTGCCCTGTTCCTGAGCCAGCATGTGCGCGAGCGCATCCAGGCGGTCGAACGTGAGGCCCGGCTTGAAATGGTCGAACGCATCGTGGCCGCGCACGACCTCCTTGCGGGTTCGCGTCTCGAAGCCGGCGACCTCGCGGTACGCAGCTTTCCCGTCCGCTGGGTAGGTCGTGATGCCCTGCCTGCCGTGCGCCATCTCGAACTGCAGGGCAAAGTGCTGATGATCGACGTCCGGGCGGGCGACCCAGTGTTGCCGACCCACGTTCAGGTCCCATCCGAAGCCCTGTCCGGGCAGCTGGCGCCGGGGCGGCGTGCGGTGACGTTGCCGGTAGACCAGGTCAACTCGCTGTCCGGGCTGTTGCAACCCGGTGATCTGATCGATCTGTATGTTTCATTCGATCATCAGCGCAAGCGCCTGACGACCCCCTTGCTGCAAGGGGTGCAGGTTCTGGCGACCGGCCGGGAGACCCAGCCATCCGAGAATCCGGATGGTTCGTCCTACAGTACGATCACGCTGGATGCAGCCCCCGAGGATGTCATCAAGCTGGTGGCTGCGCGACAGGCTGGCACACTGACGGCGATCCTGCGCCATCCGGGTGACGCCCTGGCCAACCGGCTCGCGGCGCGGGGTGATCTGGCTTCTTTGCTGGGGGTGGCCAATCCACCGCCCAGGCCGGCACGCAGGGCCGTGATTCTGTATGGCTCATCCGGTGCCCGGGGCCTGCCCGCGTGGGCTCGTGGCGAGCAGGCCACGAGCCGGCCGGGCAATGGCTGGTTCGATATGCCGCCCGATCTGCAACTGAGTGCGCTGGCCCGGCGTGCAAACGGGCCAGCGCTCATGGCGGACAGGGCCGCGGCGGATCCTGATGCCGATATCAGCGCAGAGGACAGCACCATTGACGGCGCAGGTCACGACGGTGCAGCTTACGGCGCCGCTTACGGGGCAGGTCACGGTACCGACGGCGGCGCGTGGCCACAGCTTCGGGGCGCATTTGACGACGACCCGGACATCATCCCATCCATCGATCCGACAGAATAAATACACCCATGACTATCCACCTCTGCGCCCGTCTCTGTCTTGCCTGTTTCGTGAGCCTGCTGCTCCTGGCCCCGGTTGGTGTCAGGGCACGGTCCATGCCTGAAACCGCACTGGCTCTGCAAGTGGGCGAGGTGCGGGTTCTGGGCATACCGGCTGTTGCGCGGGTGGCGGTGGGAGACGGCAAGGTTCTCAAGGCGGTCAGCACCGATGACAAGGAAGTGATTCTGTTCGCACGCAACATGGGGTTCACTACGTTGCATGTCTGGACGGCTGATGGCGGCGTACAGCGCTATGCGATCGAGGTGGCGCCCGAAGGCGCGCGCCAGTTGCAGGATGAATTGCGCAGTCTGGTCGAACGCATCCCGGGGGCCCGGGTTTCGTTGCTGGGTGAAAAACTGGTGGTTGAAGGAGACGAATTGTCCGACGGCGATCGGCAACGGCTGTCCGAACTGGGTCGTCGTTACCCGCAATTGCTGGATTTCACCGGGACCGTCGGCTGGGACCAGATGGTCCTGCTCGATGTGCAGGTGGTCGAAGTGCCCCGGAGCATGCTGCGCGAACTGGGGGTACGCTGGGAACCCCACAGCAGCGGTGGGGCGCACATCGGGCTGGGCCTGGATGGCGGGTCGCGCCGTTTCGCGGATCGCCCGGGCCAGAGCGTCCTGCCGCTGCCTTACCCGGCCACGCCCGCGGCCGGCTATTACGGCATCAACGCGCTGCTCGCGTCGCGCATCGACCTTCTGGCCCAGGATGGCCAGGCGCTGGTGCTGGCACAGCCCCAGTTGCTGGCGCGCAGCGGGGCCACCGCAGAATTTCTGGCCGGTGGCGAGGTCCCCTACAGCACGACAGACGGCAATGGCAATACACAGACCGCTTTCAAACCGTATGGCGTGTCCTTGCGGATCACGCCATCCATCGAGCGCAGTGGTGCCGTGCGCTCGCATATCGAGGTCGAAGTCAGCGCCATCGATGCCTCGCTTTCGGTGCCGGGGGGGCCCTCTCTGAAGACGCGGCGCACCGCGACGGAGTTCAACGTCCGTTCGGGGCAGACGCTGGTGCTGGCAGGGTTCCTGTCGCGCGATCAGTCGCGCAACGTCGACAAATTGCCGGGCCTGGGTGAAATCCCGCTGCTGGGCGCATTTTTTCGCTCCGTTCGCAGCCACTACCAGGAAACCGAACTGGTCATACTGGTCACGCCGCACGTGGTCGCTGCGGATCACCCCGACCTGCACGAGCGCGTGCAACGGGCTGCGAACATCATGCAAAAAGGCTTCGCGCAAGCGCCCACACTGACCAATCCGATCCGCACTTCAACTGGGGCCGAAGCGGCGCCCGATGCGCCACGACGCTGGGATCCGCGGGCACCGGGCCCCGGTTCGCAGTGGCTGGGTGCGGTCACGACCGGGGTCCGTTGAAATGGGCTCGGTGAAACTGCAGCTTTCGTACGAAGATGGCCGCCAGCTGCAGGCCCGGCATGTGCTTCCTGTGTTGATCGGCCGGGATCCAGACTGCCAGCTCGTTCTGCGGGGCTGGCGCGTCGCTCGTCAGCATGCGCGCCTGGTGGATCGCCAGGGCGAAGTCTGGGTGGATGATCTGGGCTCGCTGGCCGGCACATTCGTCAACGGTGCCCGGGTCGCCAGCCATGGCCCCCTTGGCCCGACGGATGAACTTCTGATCGGTCCCTGTCTGATCCAGGTCCTTTCGGCCCATGCCGCTGTGCCCGGGCCGCCTGGGCGCACGCCCCGCCAGCCCGGCCACGAATCCGGCGTACAAGAAGTGGCCGTGCCGATCGATGCGCCCGCACAGGCGGCCGATCCTGCCATGGGAATATGGACTGCAGAAAACAAGGCGATGCGCCAGCGCCTGCACGACGAACTGATTGCGGCGCTGCAATTGCGCCGGCACGACATCAGCACCATGAGCCACGGTGCCCTGCGCGCCGAGGCGACTGCGGTGCTGCGCCGGCTGCTGGCCGCGCAAACCCCAGCCGACGGCGAGCAGGGGCATGAGAGCCTGATCAGGACGCTGGTCGATGAAGCAGTAGGGCTCGGACCCCTCGAGCCCTTGCTTGCGGACCCCGATGTGTCCGAGATCATGGTCAACCGCCACGACGAGATCTTTGTCGAGCGTGCGGGGCGGCTGCAGCGCGCCAGTGCCTGCTTCAGCAGCGAGCAGGCCGTGCTGGGCATCATCGAGCGCATCGTCACCCCGCTGGGCAGGCGGATCGACGACAGCGCCCCCATGGTGGACGCACGGTTGCGGGATGGTTCCAGGGTGAATGCCGTGATTTCCCCGATTGCACTGCGAGGCGCGAGCCTGACGATCCGAAAATTTCCCATGCGACGTCTGACCATGCAGGACTTCCTGGACGCGGGGTCCCTGGATGCGGCCATGGCCCGCTTCCTGAGCCACTGTGTGCAACATCGCAAGAACATCGTCGTGTCCGGGGGGACCGGTTCAGGGAAGACCAGCTTGCTCAACATATTGTCCAATGCAATTCCAGCCGGCGAGCGCATCCTGACCATCGAGGATGCGGCCGAATTGCGCCTGAACCATGGGCATCTGGTCAGTCTGGAAGCCCGGCCACCCAACCTCGAGGGGCGCGGCCGCATCGAGATCCGCGATCTGGTGCGCAACGCGCTGCGCATGCGCCCGGACCGCATCGTGGTGGGTGAATGCCGGGGGGCCGAGGCCTTCGACATGCTGGCGGCCATGAACACCGGGCATGAGGGTTCACTGACCACGCTCCATGCGAACAGCCCGCGCGATGCGCTCAGCCGCCTCGAAACCATGATTCTGATGGCAGGGATGGATCTGCCGCTGGCAGCCATACGCGAACATATAGCCGCCAGCATCGATATCCTGGTCCAGCTCGCGCGCGTCGCCGATGGCCGCCGGCTGGTGAGCGCCATCGTGCAGGTGACCGGGATGGAGGCCGGGCGCATCCAATTGCAGGACATCTACCTGGGCAAGGCCGGGCCGCCGGCGATATTTTCCGGCTGCGGCCTGATGCCACATGGCTTCGAGGATGCTGCAGCGCTCGACCCCGCGCTCTTCACCGGGCGCACCGTGTGTCATTTACCAGCGGGGGATGGTTCACGGCCCCGCTTCGGAGGCTGATGTGGCGTGGTGGGTATGGATATCGGCCTGGGTCTGCCTGGCAATCGGGTTCTGGCTGCTGATCAGTCACACTCAGCGTCGCTGGCAGGCCTACAAGCAACAGCTCGACGAACAGACACGGCATACGCTGAATGCGTCCTTTCTGTTCGTGGATCCGGGCCAGTTGTGGCTGGCCTTCTTCGCCCTGTTGGGTGCGCTTGCCGTGGTGCTGGCCTGGCTGGCAGGACGCTGGTGGGGCATATGGCCGATCTTCCTCGTGCTGGCGCTCATGCCGCGGCTTGTCCTGCAATACCTGGAACGTCGGCGGGCGCAATGTTTCGACGCCCAGCTGCCCGACATGGTTCTGGCCCTTGCCGGGGCCTTGCGCGCTGGATCGGGGCTGCAGCAGGCGCTGCAGCATCTGGCGGAACAGTCGGCGGCGCCCCTGTCCCAGGAACTCGGCCTGGTGATTCGGCAACAGCGGCTTGGCATGAATCTCGAAGCGTCCCTGGCAGCATTGCACCGCCGGATGCCCACCGAATCATGTGCCCTGCTCGTGTCGGCCCTGGGGGTTGCCTTGCGTACCGGCGGCAATCTCGCGGATACGCTCGAGAACATGGCCTTGACCTTGCGTGCACGCCAGCACTGGGCCGGCCGCATACGCGCGCTGACGGCCCAGGGTCGCCTGCAGAGTCATATCATGCTGGGATTGCCGCTCCTGCTGATCCTCGTGCTGGCCCGCCTCGAGCCCGAAGCCATGTCGCTGCTGTGGCGCACCTGGTATGGCTGGCTGGTCCTGTCCGTACTGGCCGTACTGGAACTGGCCGGCCTGTTCTGGATCCGGCGCGTCACGCGCATTGTCATCTGAGGCGCCCATGTTCTGGTCCGGTCTCGTCATGGCGGCCCTCGCACTGGGTCTCGGGCTCTGGCTGCTCGGGCGGCCATGGGCCCGTTCGGGCCCGGCCGCACGGGGCACTGCGCTTCCTTTGTGGTGGCCGTGGGTGCTGGCGCTGGAGCCATGGTGTCGTTCATTGGTGACCTGGAAGATGCGCCTGTACCTGCGTCGGTGGGCGCCCCGCGCCGGGCTCGATGATCGCTGGAACCCGGCGCGCTGGCTCGCCGCCCGGCTGTTGTGCATGCTCGCCGCGGGTGCCTTGGCTACGTTGTCACTGTTCTCGTTGGGTTCGATGTCGGGCGCATGGGCGGTGGCGGGGGGCCTGGCAGCTGCGTCGGCTGGCTATTTCTGGCCCGAGTGGCGCATGCGCAGGCAGGCTGCACAGCGTCGCCTGGCCATGCAACGCGATCTGCCTTTCATGCTCGACCTTCTGAACCTGTGTGTAGAGGCAGGCCAGGGCCTGTCGGTTGCGCTGCGGCAGGTCGCAGGTCAGGCACCCGAAGGGTTGTTGCGGGACAGCCTGTTTGCCGCGGTCAGTCTCGAGCGTACCGGCGTGCACCGTGCCGAATGGCTGCAGCGTTGGGCAGACGACACGGATGTGCCGGGTGTGCGCAATCTGGTGTTTGCCCTGCACCAGGCGGATCGGCTGGGCATGAGCCTTGGGCCCCTGCTGCGGGCGCAAGCCGAACGACAGCGCAGTGAACGCTTTCAGCGGGCTGAGAAACTTGCGCTGGAGGCACCGGTGAAGATGCTCTTCCCCATGGCCCTATGCATTTTTCCCTGCACTTTTGTGGTCATTGCATTTCCGGTGATCGTGAAATTTCTGGGTCTTGGCGCATGACAGGGTACCGCTGGGGTTTGGGTCCGCGTGCCCCGGCGTGCTGGCTTGGCAGCGCAGCGCCCCTCGAACTCGTGCAGGCACAGGGCTTCACGGCCCGTTGCCTTGGGCTGGCAGCCTGGTCCACTTGGGGCGAAAGCCCGCGGGGCCTGCTGTTCATGCAATGCAGGGCGATTCATACCTGGGCACTGGCCAGACCCATCGATGCCTTGTTTCTGGGGCCCACAGGCAGCGTGCTGCTCATGTGCACGGCGCTGAAACCCTGGCGCTGGGCAGGCTGCATGCCGGCCCATGCCGTGCTCGAGCTGCCGTGCGGCTATTGCCGGACGCCGGGCTGGCGGATTCGGCTGGCTCAGGCCTGGTCGCGGCTCGAGGCACCTTGACCACCGTTGAAGATGGTCCGGTAGATGGGGTAGAAGCTGCAATACAGCAGCGCCGTGATCAGGATGTCCAGGGGCAGGATGATCCAGGCCAGGGCCGAGCCACTCATGCCCGATGCGGCCAGCAGGCTGATGAATTCATGCAGCCCGAAATAGCCCACCACCCACGTGACGATGTACAGCAGTATCGCCGCCTTGTTGCGCCAGCAGGCGACCATGGAATAGAACAGCGCCCGGCGCAAGGGCAGGGCGTGCCAGCCCACCAGCGCCGGTGCATGCCAGAACAGGGCCGACAGAAACAGGTAGATCACCCCGAACAGCACCAGCGGGGCCCACATGGCCTGCCCCAGCGCCTGCAGATCGGGCGTGTCCTGCAGATCGATGAGTTCGACCAGCGTGTCCATGAACGGCAGCAGCGCAATGAAGGCGGCAATGAAAGAGCAGACCAGCCAGGCCCAGCCCAGCTTCAACAGGCCCCGCAGGACGCCGGGTGATTTCAGCGGCAGGAACCACATGCCCGGAAGAATGCGCCGCCCGTCGGCCAGATGCTTGCCGGCACAGAGCGTCAGGAAGGTGAGGGCGGGTGTCAGTGTCACCAGTATGGCCTGGCCCACGATGGGGAACAGCGCGCCGGCATTGATGAACAGGCTGGTCAGTACGCTCCAGAACAGCATGGCCATGGGTTGGCGCCGGAACAGCTGATAGCCCTGGCGGATCCAGAGCCAGCCCGCGCTGGCGGGCAGGACGGCGGCTTGCAACGGTTTCATGATTGGGGCAGGGCGGGAGCGCGCTGCGCGCTGCGCAGGCGCAGGATACGTTCGAAGTGGCGCGGGTCGTGCGGCTTGAGGGTCTGGGCCGGGCGCGGCAGATGATAATCATGCAGGCGCGATACCCAGAACCGGAGCGCTGCCGCGCGCAGCATCACGGGCCAGACGGCGGCCTCGTCGGGGCTGAATGGCCGGACCGCATGATAGGCCTCGAGCCACGCCTGCGCGCGCGTTCGGATGAACTGTCCGGTTGCGCGCTGGATGCACCAGTCATTCACGCTCACGGCCACATCGAATAACCACGTATCGCAGCCCGCAAAATAAAAATCGATGAAGCCGCCCATGCGGGGTGACTCCCAGGTGCCATCGAACAGCACGTTGTCGCGAAACAGGTCGCAGTGCGCCGGGCCCGCTGGCAGCCTGCTGTAGATGGCACTGGCGGCGAACTGTGTCTGTTCGGCCAGGGCATCGTCCAGCAGCGTCTGCTGTGCCGTACTGAGGAAGGGGCGCAGCACGGGGGCCTTGGCCTGCCACCAGGACAGACCGCGCAGATTGGGCTGGCGAATCGGGAAATCCCGGGCGGCCAGATGGGCCCGCGCCAGTGTGCTGCCCGCCAGCGCACAATGCTGTGATCCCGGTTCTGGCTCGTAGCCGCCGGACAGGCGCGTCACGATCGCTGCAGGCTTGCCGCACACGACACTGATACGCGCACCATCCCGCCGGGTCTGGGGATGCGGGACGGGCACGCCGGCCAGGGCCAGATGGTGCATCAGCTCGATATAGAATGGCAGCTGCTCGGCGGTCAGCACTTCGAACAAGGTCAGTACGAATGCACCGCGGTCGGTGTCCAGAAAATAGTTGGTGTTTTCTATGCCGGCCGTGATGCCCCGCAAGGCGATCAACATGCCCAGATCGTACGCGCGCAACAGTGCGCGGGCATCTTCGTTGCTGACAGGGGTAAAAACGGCCATGGAAGACAGAAGCGGGCCCGGTGCCGCAATGGATTGACAGGGGGCGCACTGACTGGCACGCACAGGGTGCAGGCAAGGCCACGACAGGCGATTTTAGTCCAAATGCCGGGGCAGCACCCGCGTTAGAATGGCAGCCTGTTGAAAACATGACAGGCTGCCCGTGTCCGCCTTTGCCCCAAACGCTCCGTCCGATCCGGTTCACCAGCGCGCCTGGCGCCTCTGTGTGGCCCCCATGATCGATGTCACAGACAGGCACTGCCGCTACTTTCATCGCCAGCTGGCGCCCACGGCACGGCTGTACACCGAAATGATCACCACGGGCGCGTTGCTGCATGGCCAGGCGGCGCGCCATCTGGATTTCGATCCCGCCGAGCATCCAGTGGCCCTGCAACTGGGTGGCAGCGATCCGCGCGAACTGGCGCAGGCTGCAGCCCTTGGGGCGCGCTGGGGCTACGATGAAATCAACCTGAACTGCGGTTGCCCATCGGATCGCGTCCAGCATGGGGCCTTCGGCGCCTGCCTGATGGCCGAGCCCCGCAAGGTGGCCGACTGTTTGCGCGCCATCCAGGACGCCACCAGTCTGCCTGTGACGGTCAAGCATCGCCTGGGGCTGGACCAGGAAGACTCGTATGCGTTTGTACGTGATTTTGTCGGTATCCAGTATGAAGCCGGTTGCCGGGTGTTCATTGTGCACGCCCGCAATGCGATCCTGAAGGGCCTTTCACCCAAGGCGAACCGCGAGATCCCGCCCTTGCGTCCCGAATGGGCCTGCAGTCTGAAGGCTGACTTTCCGGATGCGAGCATCGTCCTGAACGGCGGCCTGACCGAAGCGGCCGACTGCCTGGCCTGGCTCTCGCGCCTGGACGGGGTCATGCTCGGCCGGGCCGCATGGCATCATCCTGACATTCTGTCACAATTGCAGCGCGCGCTGGACCCCCACACACCGGTGCCCGGCCCTGAAGAAACGCTGGACATCATGCTGGCTTACCTGAGCCGCCAACATGCTCGCAAGGTGCCCATGCCGATTCTGGTTCGTGGTCTGCTGGGCTGGCATGCCGGGGTCAAGGGGGCCCGCCAGTGGCGGCGCATTCTGTCTGATCCCGGGGTCCTGAATCGGCTGGGCCCGCTGGCGCTGCGCGAGGCCTGGGAAGCACTGTGCCGTCAGGCCCGGCCCGACGAGGCCGAACGGCCCATGTCTTCGGCCGGCCAGTCGCGTATGTAGGCCTTGAGCATGTCATTTTCGAACTTCTGCGCCTCGACCAGCGCACGGGCCATGTCGTAGAAGGAAATCACGCCCATCAGGGTCGGGCCATCCATGACAGGGATATAGCGTGCGTGCTTGTCGAGCATGAGGCGCTGCACCTCATGGGCATCCGTGTTCGGTGTCACACTGACGGGGGCATCATCCATGATGCTGCGTACGGTGAAATCATCCGTCTGGCCGTGGTGCGCGTCGAGGTGGCGGATGATTTCGCGGAAGGTGAGCATGCCGGCCAGCTGGCCGTGATCCATGATGACCAGCGAACCGATGTCGAACTGGCTCATGGTGGCCAGGGCATTGCGTACCGGCATGTCGGGTGTGCCGGTATACAGTGCATTGCCCTTGACGCGCAGAATTTCGTTGACTTTCAGCATGGCAGGCTCCTGAATGCGTGATCGATGCGTGCTGTCACGCTATTGTGCCTCATTGGGCTGCCGTTCGACAGGCGTACCCGAATACAGGATGTCCAGTACCGGCGCCTGGCCGCGCAAGGTATCCGACAGCGCGCGCAGATGCCAGCTTTCGATGCCGGGCTGTTGCGTATCCAGCAGCAGGCGGTCCACGGCCGGGGTGAGGTCCATGCGCGCCGGGTTGCATGCCATGACCCAGTGATCGGAGTCGGCAACGGGCACCGCATAGCCGGACGCGCGCAAAGCGTTCAGGACTTCGCCCAGATCATCGGGATGCAGTCGCAGCCGGGTCTCGAGCGTGGCCAGATCGACCCCTGGCGGGCTGTCATCGCGCGCCAGCCACAGCGCCTGCATGATGTCCAGTGCCTTGAGGATCCTGGCGCCGCGCTGGTGCTGCAGGCTGCGGCTGCGCAGCCGCAGCGCGGGCAGCAGCGAGGCCACGGTGGCGCCCAGCAGAATCACCAGCCACGACAGATAGATCCACAGCAGAAAAATGGGCAGGATGGCGAATGCGCCGTAGATCACGGTATACGAGGGAAACCGGGTCAGGTACCAGGTGAACGCGCCTTTCATGATGCTCAGAACCACAGCGGCGCCCAGGCCGCCGGCCAGCGCATCACGCCACTGTACACGGCAGTTGGGCACGAACACGTACAGCGCCGTGAACCCCAGCACCGAGACCAGGAAAGGGACCAGTGTAAGCAGCAGGGTGAAAGTGTCGGGCAGGTCGGCGATATAGCCCAGTGATTCCCGTATCACGATGGTGCTGGCCCACAGGCTGGCCCCGACCAGCAGCGGCCCCAGCGAAATGCTGGCCCAGTACACCAGCAGGCGCTGGCGCAGCGGGCGCTGGCGCGTGACCCCCCAGATTTCGTTGAAGGCTTCGTCGATGGTCATGATGAGCAGGATCGACGTGACCACCAGAAAACCGCCACCGACCGCAGTCAGGCCCGACGCCTGCGCTGCGAACTGGTTCAGGTAGGCCATGATCGTGTCCGATACCGATGGCGGCAGCAGGCTTTCCGCGAGAAAGGCCTCGAGCGAATGGTGAAATTCGGCAAACAGCGGGAACGCGGTGAACAGGGCAAGCACCACGGCCAGCAGCGGGACGATTGCGAGGACCGTAGTGAACGTCAGGCTGGATGCCACCTGGGTCAGTTTGCGCCGGGCGGCGAAGTCCAGCGTAAACTTCAGGATGTCCAGGGCCTGGACGCGGCGTTCGGCGGACAGTGCTCGGGCCAGGTGGCGGGATATTTTTGGCATGTACGGGTGCGGGTGGCGTGGAACCTCATGACGATGATAGCAGCATGGCTGTAGATCCACCGGCGTTCTGGCTGGCCACGGCGCGGGTCTGTCTGCTGGCCCTGATCGTCCTGTGCACGGGCTGGGAACTCTGGTGGGCACCGCTGCGGCCAGGCGGTTCGCTGTGGGTGCTCAAGGTGGTGCCGCTGCTGTTCGCGGTCTCCGGCGTGCTCGGGGGCAGGCTCTATACCCTGCAATGGGTGGCCATGCTCAGCCTGCTCTACCTGATGGAAGGCATCGTGCGGGCCTGGTCGGATCTGTCCGTGGTGTCCGGATACCTGGCCTGGCTTGAAATCGCGTGCGCGTTCGGGTTGTACCTTGGCGCCGTCATGGCCGTGCGCCCGGCCAAGCAGGCGGCACGGAGGCGCAGGAAGACCTGAAAACAATGCCATAATGTCCCGGTTGTTTCTGTTCGTGGGTTGAGCATGTCCGGCAATACCTTGGGTACCCTGTTTCGCGTCACCAATTTTGGTGAATCGCATGGCCCGGCCATTGGGGCCGTCATCGATGGCTGCCCGCCGGGCATGGCCCTGTGCGAAGACGACATACAGGTCGAGCTCGACCGGCGCCGGCCGGGCACGTCGCGGCACGTGACCCAACGGCAGGAAGCGGACAAGGTCGAGATTCTGTCGGGTGTTCACGAAGGGGTCACCACCGGCACGCCGATCGGGCTCCTGATCCGCAATATCGACGCGCGCAGTCGAGATTACCACGCCATTGCCGATACCTTTCGCCCAGGCCATGCCGACTACACCTACTGGAAGAAATTCGGCGTGCGCGACCCGCGCGGCGGCGGGCGTTCTTCTGCGCGCCTGACGGCGCCCACCGTGGCGGCGGGCGCCGTGGCCAGGAAGTGGCTGCTCGAGCACCATGGCGTGCTGATCCGGGGTTACATGAGCCAGCTCGGGCCCATCCGGATCCCGTTCGAGTCCTGGAGCTCCGCAGCGCAGAATCCGTTTCATGCGCCCAATGCGGGCCTTGTGCCCGAACTCGAGGCGTTCATGGACCAGCTGCGCCGATCGGGGGATTCCATCGGTGCGCGTATCGAAGTCCACGCCGAAGGCCTGCCGGCGGGCTGGGGCGAACCCATCTACGATCGCCTGGATGCCGATATCGCTCACGCCATGATGGGCCTGAATGCCGTCAAGGGGGTGTCCCTGGGTTCGGGCTTCGACTGCGTCACCATGCGCGGTTCCGAGCAGGGCGACGAGCTCGGGCCCGATGGTTTTCATTCCAATCAGGCCGGTGGTGTGCTGGGCGGCATCTCCACGGGCCAGACCCTGCGCGTTTCCCTGGCGATCAAGCCGACGTCCAGCATCCGCATCGAGCGTCGATCCATCAACCGGAACAATGAACCGGTCATGGTGCAGACGCTGGGGCGCCATGACCCCTGTGTCGGGATCCGGGCCACCCCCATTGCCGAGGCGCTGCTGGCCATTGTGCTGATGGACCATGCGCTGCGCCACCGGGGGCAGTGCGGATGATCACCCGGCGCACCATCTGGCGCCTGGGTGCGTTCCTCGCAATCAGTGGCGCGCTGGCCGCCTGCGCCCAGGTGCAGACCACGCAGTCGGGGCTGGTGGGGGTGCAGCGCCCGCAATACATGGCCAGCCTGGTGTCCCAGGCCGAGCTCGAACAGCAGGCTGGCCAGCAATATGCCCAGTTGCTTGCCCGTGCCAGGGCCCAGGGGGCGCTCGATGCGCCGGCAGCCCAGGCAGCGCGCGTGCAGGGGATTGCAAGGCGATTGATCGCCCAGACAGGCGTTTTTCGGCCCGATGCAGCCCAGTGGAACTGGGAGATCCACCTGCTCCGGTCCCCGGAAGTCAATGCCTGGTGCATGCCCGGAGGCAAAATAGCGGTGTATTCTGGCATGATCGACCGGCTCCAGCCTACAGATGACGAACTGGCGGCCGTGCTGGGGCATGAAATCGCCCATGCCCTGCGTGAGCACGCGCGCGAACAGGTGTCCCAGCAGATGGCCACCGGCATCGGCCTTTCTGTGCTGGCCGCCATCACGGGCAGCCAGGCCACTGCCGATGTGGGTGCCACCCTGGCCGATGTGATGTTCTCCCTGCCGAACAGCCGATCGCACGAAACCGAGGCTGACCTCATGGGGGTCGAACTGGCCGCCCGGGCCGGTTATGATCCGCGGGCTGCCGTATCGCTGTGGCAGAAAATGGGGCAAGTCTCGGCCGGCGGGCCGCCAGAGATCCTGTCGACGCACCCTTCGTCACAAAGCCGCATCCGTGCCCTCGAGCAGGCTGCGCAGCGGGTGATGCCCCTGTACCAGAAGCACTGAGGCTGCATTCGCCTTTTCATGGGCTGGCCGGTGTTCATGGGGCCTGTGTCAGGGGGTGTTTCCCATACCAGTATGAATGCTGGTCTTGTGGGCGCTGACGATCTTGGCATAATGAGCGTTTCACCGACGTTTCGAGTTCATGACCATGTCACAGACACTGTACGACAAGCTCTGGGATGCCCATGTGGTGCATCAGGGGCCCGACGGGACCTGCATTCTGTATATCGACCGGCATCTGGTCCACGAAGTCACCAGTCCGCAGGCTTTCGAAGGCCTGGCGCTGGCCGGACGCAAGCCCTGGCGGGTGGCGGCCAATCTTGCCGTTGCCGATCACAATGTACCGACCACCGATCGCAGCCAGGGCATCCAGGATCCCATCTCCCGCCTGCAGGTCGATACGCTGGATGAAAATTGCGAAACATGGGGCATCACCGAATTCCGCATGGATGACCCCCGCCAGGGCATCGTGCACATCATCGGCCCAGAGCAAGGCGCCACGCTGCCTGGCATGACGGTGGTCTGCGGTGATTCCCACACGAGCACGCACGGGGCGATGGGGGCACTGGCCTTCGGCATCGGCACCTCGGAAGTCGAGCACGTACTGGCCACCCAGACGCTGCTCATGAAAAAAAGCCGCAACATGCTGGTCAAGGTCGAAGGCGACCTGCCATTCGGTTGCACGGCCAAGGATCTGATCCTGTATGTCATTGGTCAGATCGGTACGGCAGGCGGCACGGGGCACGCCATCGAATTTGGCGGCAGCGCCGTGCGCGCCCTGTCCATGGAGGGCCGCATGACCATCTGCAACATGGCCATCGAGGCTGGCGCGCGCTCGGGCATGATCGCGGTCGACCAGACCACGATCGATTACTTCCGCGGGCGGCCGTACGCGCCCGAAGGGGCGCTGTGGGACCAGGCCGTGGCCTATTGGCAGACCCTGCATTCGGATCCGGACGCGCAGTTCGACCGGGTGGTCGAGATCGACGCTTCGCAGATCGAGCCCCAGGTCAGCTGGGGTACGTCTCCCGAAATGGTGACCTCCGTCAAGGGCCGGGTGCCTGATCCCCAGGGGGCCGACAGCCCGGGGCGTCGCAAGGGCATGGAGCGGGCCTTGCAGTACATGGCGCTCGAGCCCGGCACGGCCATGACCGACATCTTCATCGACAAGGTGTTCATTGGTTCATGCACCAACGCGCGCATCGAAGACCTGCGCGCGGCCGCGGCCGTGATCCGCGGGCGTCGCGTGGCCGGCAACGTCAAACTGGCCATGGTGGTACCCGGATCAGGTCTGGTGAAGGCCCAGGCCGAGCAGGAAGGGCTCGATCGCTTGTTTCTGGATGCCGGGTTCGAGTGGCGTGAGCCCGGGTGCTCCATGTGCCTGGCCATGAATGCAGACCGGCTCGAGCCCGGAGAGCGCTGTGCGTCCACGTCGAACCGCAATTTCGAGGGCCGCCAGGGGCAGGGCGGGCGCACCCACCTGGTCAGCCCCGCCATGGCCGCCGCTGCCGCTGTGGCGGGTCATTTTGTCGATGTACGTTCTTTTTCCCAGGAATGACCATGCAAGCCTTCACCCAGCATCAGGGGCTGGTGGCCCCGCTCGACCGCGAGAATGTCGATACCGATCTCATCATCCCGAAGCAGTTTCTCAAATCCATCAAGCGTACCGGCTTCGGCCCGAACCTGTTCGATGAACTGCGTTACCTGGATCACGGCGAGCCGGGCATGGACAACACCACGCGGCCGCTGAACCCGGATTTCGTCCTCAATCAGCCGCGCTACCAGGGGGCCTCCATTCTGTTGTGCCGGCGCAACTTCGGTTGCGGTTCCAGCCGTGAGCACGCGCCGTGGGCCCTGCAGCAGTACGGCTTCCGGGCGCTGGTTGCCCCCTCGTACGCGGATATCTTCTTCAACAACAGCTTCAAGAACGGATTGTTGCCGGTGATTCTGCCCGAAGACGTCGTTGCCGGGCTGTTCAAGGCGGTCGAGGCCACGCCGGGTTTCCAGCTTGCGATCGACCTCGCGGCCCAGCAGGTCACTGCACCAGACGGTTCTGTCTGGTCGTTCGAAGTCGATGCCTACCGCAAGGAATCCCTGCTCAAGGGCCTGGATGAAATCGGCCAGACGCTGCTGCACGCCGACCAGATCCGCGCCTTCGAGGCCGCCCGGCTGGCGCGCCACCCGTGGCTCGACAAGACTGCTCGATGAAAACCGCGCCATGGCTTTCGTTTTGCAATGGTGTGATGTCCGGTACTCATGATGGATGAAACATGACTGTTCGTATTGCTGTATTGCCGGGCGATGGCATCGGGCCCGAAATCACCGCACAGGCCGTGCGGGTGCTCGAGGCCCTGGATCTGGGGCTCGACCTTCAGCAGGCGCCCGTTGGCGGGGCGGCCTATGACGTCGCTGGCCACCCGCTGCCCGATGCCACGCTCGAACTGGCGCGTTCAGCGGATGCCATTCTGTTCGGTGCCGTGGGCGACTGGAAATACGACCAGCTCGACCGCGCCCTGAGACCCGAACAAGCCGTACTGGGCCTGCGCAAGGCACTGGGCCTGTTCGCCAACCTGCGGCCGGCCATTCTGTACGAAGAACTGGCCAATGCGTCTTCGCTCAAGCCCGAGATTGTTTCCGGGCTCGACATCCTCATCGTGCGTGAGCTGACTGGCGACATCTACTTTGGTCAGCCGCGCGGCGTGCGCGTCCTCGAAGAGGGACCTTGGGCGGGCCAGAAGCAGGGCTACGACACCATGCATTATGCGCAAGGGGAAATCCGTCGCATTGCCCATGTCGCCTTCCAGGCGGCCGCCCGGCGCCAGGGCAGGCTGTGCAGCGTCGACAAGTCCAACGTGCTCGAGACGTCCCAGTTGTGGCGCAGCACCGTGATCGAGGTGGCCCGCGAATACCCCCAGGTCGAGCTCAGCCACATGTATGTGGACAACGCCGCCATGCAACTGGTCAAGGCCCCCAAGGCGTTCGATGTGATCGTCACGGGGAACCTCTTCGGCGACATCCTGTCCGACGAGGCAGCCATGCTGACGGGCTCCATTGGCATGTTGCCTTCGGCATCACTGAATGCGAGCCGTCAGGGCCTGTACGAGCCCTGTCACGGGTCGGCCCCCGACATCGCCGGCAAGAACGAGGCCAATCCGCTGGCGATGATCCTGTCAGTGGCCATGATGCTGCGGCATTCGCTCGATCAGTCCGCCGCTGCCCGGCGTATCGAGCAGGCGGTCGGGCAGGTTCTGGCCCAGGGTTTGCGCACGCCAGACCTCCATGAGCCGGGCACGATCCGGGTGTCGACCACCGAAATGGGCGATGCTGTGCTGAAAGCATTAAAATAGAAGGATTCAGTGCGTTCAACGCAGTTTCGCTTTTTGTTTCGGGCAGATTTTCATGGTTCAGGCAGTTGGTTTGGTGGGATGGCGCGGCATGGTGGGTTCCGTGCTCATGCAGCGCATGCGCGAAGAGAATGATTTCTCACTGTTCGAGCCGGTATTCTTTTCAACCAGCAACGCCGGCGGCAGGGCACCGCGCTGGGCCGACGGCACGGGCCCGCTGCAGGATGCGCACGACATCGCCGCCCTGCAGAAGCTGCCCATCATTCTGTCCACCCAGGGTGGCGATTACACCTCGGCGGTCTACCCGGCGCTGCGTTCGGCGGGCTGGGGCGGCATCTGGATCGATGCCGCCAGTACGCTGCGCATGAAAGACGATGCGGTCATCGTGCTCGACCCGGTCAACCGCCCGGTCATCGATGCTGCGATGCAGCGCGGAGTGCGCGACTTCATCGGCGGCAATTGCACGGTCAGCTGCATGTTGATGGGGCTGGCCGGGCTGTTCAAGGCCGACATGGTCGAATGGCTGAGTTCCATGACCTACCAGGCGGCCTCGGGCGGGGGCGCGCGCCACATGCGCGAGCTTCTGGTCCAGTTTGGCTTGCTCAATCAATCCGTGCGCCCGCTGCTCGATGACCCGGCATCCGCCATACTGGAAATCGATCGTGGGGTGCTGCATGCCCAGCAGGCAGGCGACCTGCCGCAGGAACACTTCGGCGTCCCGTTGGGGGGCAGCCTGATTCCCTGGATCGACAAGGATCTGGGCAACGGTGTTTCACGCGAAGAATGGAAGGGCGGTGCCGAAACCAACAAGATTCTCGGACGGGGTTCAGGGGGGGGTGATCCGATCCCCGTCGATGGCCTGTGCGTGCGCATCGGCGCCATGCGCTGCCACAGTCAGGCATTGACCATCAAGCTGCGCGCAGACATTCCGCTCGCTGAAATCGAACGGGCGGTGCGCAGCGGCACCGAATGGGCCCGGCTGATTCCGAATGAAAAAGAGTCCTCCATGCGCGACCTGACACCCGTGGCGGTCACTGGTACTCTAGATATTCCCGTTGGCCGCTTGCGCAAGATGTCCATGGGGCCGCAGTATCTCAGCGCCTTCACCGTAGGTGATCAACTCCTGTGGGGTGCTGCCGAACCACTACGACGCATGTTGCGTATTGCTCTGGGTGAACTCTGAATGAACATCACGGCCCGCCGCCTGTCACGATTTCGTCATCTTTCCACAGGCTGCCTGGCCATTGGCGTGCTGGGCAGCAGCCTTCTGGCGGCCGGGGCAGCGCATGCGGCATCGTTCGGTCACGCGCGGCTGGCGTCCGTTGCGGGCGAACCTTTCCTGGTGCTGATTCCAGTGTCCGACCTCACACAGGCCGATCAGGATACGCTCTCGGCTCGCCCCGCACCGGCTGTCGAATGGCAGGCAGCGGGTCTGACGCCACCTGTGGCACTCGACAGCCTGCAGGTTTCGGTGGTGCCATCGGCTGCCGGAGGCGACAGAAGGGTGCTGCGTGTGTCCTCCGATCGTCCCTTCGTGGCCGATCTGGCCGATCTGCTGCTCGATGTCTCCACGGCCAGTGGCCAGCAGCGCTATCAGGTGTCTCTGGTGTCGCCTGCGCCGGGCAAAGGGGCCTCAGCGGGGCTGGGCGCCGGCTCGCGTGGTGCCTCCACGTCATCCGCGCACGCGCAGCCCCCGGCAGAAGCCATACTCGTCAAGCGCGGCGACAATCTGTTCAAGATCAGCCGCTACCGTGTCCCGCAAGGCGCGTCCATCTATCAGCTCATGATGGCGTTTCAGCGCGTGAACCCGCGCGCCTTCATCCATGACAACGTCAATCTGGTGCGTGCAGGCGCTACGCTGCAGATGCCCGATCTGGCGGAAATTCTGTCCATTTCCGATGCCGAGGCCCGGCGTCAGTTCATGGCCCATGTCGCAGCCTTCAAGCGCTTGCGTGGTTCGATGGCAGATTCGGTGCCCAGCATGGCTGCCATCGACCGTGCGATGGCCAGCCAGGCGCAGGCGGTCGAAGCGCCCGCATCGAATGCACCGGTGCAGCCTCCGGCGTTGTCCGTGCCCGAGACGCAAGACCGCTTGCGCCTGACGGAACCTGCTGCGCCTGCAGCCAGTGCGGATTCCGACCACGCGCTCCGGTCGGGGTCGGCGGCATCCGGGGCTTCGATTGGTCCGGCCGCCCTGGCGGGCGCAGACGCGATCTCGAGGCCGTCGGTCCTGTCGGATACGGGGCCGGTGCCTGATGCAGCGCGCTCGCATGGGGCTGTGGCATCCGGGCAGGGGGGGGCAGGCCAGATGCCTGATTCGTCGGTGGCCGGCGGTGTCCAGGCTGCGGCATCGGGTCATGGTGCCACGAACGAGGCTGCCCCTGCATCGGGTGATTCAGCCAACGGCTCTGCTGGCCCGGGCCCGTCTGCAGCCGATTCCTCATCCGCGGCGGCAGGCATCGATGCCACCAGGGCCGCCGAAGATCCGGACACCGCCACGGCGCGTGAGCATGCGCTCGAAGAGACCAAGTCCCGCATCAGCCAGCTCGAAGACAACATCAAGCATCTGGATCAGGCCCTCAAGGCACAGGGGGAAGCCGCCCGTGCGGCCATTGTGCAGGGCGTCGAGAGCCTGGGCAGTTCTCTGGGGCACCTCGCTGATGTCATGGGCGATTCTTCGGACGAACCCGCACAACAGTCCGCCCCGGCTGGCCCGGCTGGCGTCGGGATGCCCGATGCCACAGGTACGGCGGCGCCAACGGAAGGCACCGGAGCGGCAGGCGCCGCCATGGCGGATGCCGCGGATTCAGGCGCCTCAGGCACCCCAGAGGACGTTGAACGTGTGCAGGGTGCTGCAAGTCCCGAAAGCGTCGCCACGGGTTCAGGCGCCGCAGGCACCCCAGAGGACGTCGGCCGTGCGCAGGGTGTCGCTGGTCCCGAAGGCGTCGCGGCGGATTCAGGTGCTGCAGGTACTCCAGTGGCTGGCGAGCGAGCGCAGGGCGTCGCAGGTCCCGAAGGCGTCGCCGCCGGCTCAGGGCAGCGTACGACGGCGGGCGCTGACGAAGCGGCTGGCAATGCCAGCGAGGCTGGTGTTTTGGCCAGGGAGACCCACCCTGCCGCACGCGCTGCCGAAGAGGTCGATGGCGGTTCCAGGGTGGCCAGTGGCGCTGCCGAAGCGGTCGATGGCGGCGAGGCCAGTGCCTCGGCGGTGGATGCCGGCCCTGCGGACGCCCGGGGGCCGGCGGATGGTAGACTCGCCAGGCCCGATGCGGGCGACGCAAAGACAGGTGATGCCCGCAAGTCGGCAGGCGCCACAGACGCCGCGCGCAGTGCTGGGGCCGCCGTCACGGACGGGTCTGCCCGCTCGGCCGAAGCGGGCCCCGGGCATGCCGCGGCACCCGCCGACGCCACCGCCCCGGCAAGCGTGCCGCAATCGGCAGAACCAGCGGGTGCACCGGGTGCGGCAGGCTCGGCGAGCACGATCGATTCGGTATCCGGCGCGCCAGGCACCCAGGCCGCAGGCTCGGGGGCCGTCATCAAGCTGCCCCAGCCGGCCGAAGGTACGCCGAAAACGGCGGCCGCCACGCCACAGGCCCCTGCATCGGGCCCCGAATCATGGTGGCAACAGCATGTCGTCAAACTCCTGTCCGGGGTGCTCGTCCTGCTGGTCCTGATCTTTGCCTGGGTCTTGCGCAAGGCCAGCAAGGCGCGCGAGGCTGCCGCGCTCGAAGCCAGCCAGGCGCAGTCCATGGTCAGTGAAAAGATCCGGGATATCGACCTCGACCTCAAGTAGGGCGCCCATGGCGCGCATCGCTCTGGGCCTGTCCTATAACGGTCAGGGCTGGCATGGGTGGCAAACCCAGCCAGCCGGCAAGGGGGTGCAGGATGCCGTGGAAGCTGCGTTGCAGCGTTTTCTAGGCGGGGCCCGCTGCGCTACCATCTGTGCGGGGCGCACCGACGCGGGCGTACATGCCCTGCAGCAAGTCATTCACATCGATGTTCAGGCCGAACGCCGCATGGAATCCTGGGTTCGTGGCGTCAATGCCCTGCTGCCCGATGCCGTCGCCGTGCAATGGGCACGCCCGGTAAGCGAGCTGTTTCACGCGCGCTTCGAGGCGCAGAACCGCACCTATCTCTACCTGCTCAACGCAAGCGCCGTACGCTCACCGGTCCTGCGGGGGCGGGTGGGCTGGGTCCATGATGCGCTCGACGGGGCCGCCATGCGCGCAGCGGCCCGATACCTGGTGGGTGAGCATGACTTCAGCGCCTTCCGGGCATCCGAGTGCCAGGCCGCGAGTCCGGTGCGAACGCTGCATGCTCTGACGGTTGAACGCCGTCAGGGGTGGTTCCTGTTCGAGTTCCGTGGCAATGCCTTCCTGCACCACATGGTACGCAACCTGATGGGCGTGCTGCTCATGGTGGGCCGGGGTCGCCGGCCGCCTGAATGGGCCGCAGACTTGCTCGAACAGCGTGACCGCCGGCTTGCGGCACCGACGTTCATGGCCGACGGGCTGTATCTGGCTCATGTCGGTTATCCTGCAAGCCACGGCCTGCCGCTGTTGACGCCCAGACAGGCATTGGCGCACCATCTTGCCTTGTTTTTCTGAGCGTGTTCGGGGGATTACCGAGGTCGGCAGGCTGGTGGTTCGTATAGAATTGAGCGGTTTATTCGAGCAGGGCGCCAAAAGTGCCCGGCTGCTTCGCTGGGAACATCATGAAATTCCTACTCCTGTGGTCTCGCTGGGTGGATGCACTCAATACGCTGGTCGGCCGGGCCGTGACATGGCTGGTGCTGGTGGTGGTGCTGGTCAGTGCCGGAAATGCGATATTCCGCAAATTCCTGAGCCTGAGTTCGAATGCCTGGCTGGAGTTGCAATGGTATCTGTTTGGTGCCATTTTTCTGTTGGCCGCGGGGTATACCTTTTTGCGCAACGAACACGTACGCGTCGATGTCCTCTCTCAGAGGCTGTCCGAAAAAACGCAGGTGGGTATCGAGATCTTCGGCGTGCTGTTCTTTCTGCTGCCGGCGGCCTGTCTCGTATTCTGGCTGTCCATTCCCTATTTCTGGCTGTCCTTCGAACTTCATGAACTCTCCTCGAACACGGCTGGCCTGATCCGCTGGCCCGCGAAACTGCTGATCCCCGTCGGCTTCTTTCTGCTCATTCTCGCGGGCTTGTCACACCTCATCAAATGCATTGGCTTCCTGCGCGGGCGGTGCCCCAATCCCATGAAAGTATCCGACCGCAAGACCGACGAGGAAGCACTGGTCGAGGATCTGCTGGCGCAACAAGGCCAGGCCGCGCACGGCCAGGGGCACTGAACCATGGAATTCATCGTCGGCAATCTGGCCCCGATCATGTTCTTCAACCTGATCGTATTCCTCTTGCTGGGGTTCCCGGTGGCTTTTTCGCTGGCCGCGACCGGCGTGCTCTACGGCCTGGTGGCCATCGATCTGGACCTGATGAGTCCATTGCTGTTCCAGGCCTTGCCGCAGCGCATTTTCGGCATCGTCAGCAACGATACCTTGCTGGCCGTACCATTTTTCACATTCATGGGCCTGGTGCTCGAACGCTCGGGCATGGCCGAAGACCTGCTGGATACCGTGGGGCAGTTGTTTGGCCCCCTGCGGGGCGGGCTGGCCATCGCCGTGGTCTTCGTGGGCGCCTTGCTGGCGGCCACCACAGGGGTGGTGTCGGCCTCGGTGATTTCAATGGGCCTGATCTCGCTGCCCATCATGTTGCGCTACGGGTACGACCGCCGCCTGGCTTCGGGCGTGATTGCGGCCTCGGGCACCCTGTCGCAGATCATACCGCCCTCGCTGGTGCTCATCATCCTGGCTGATCAATTGGGGCGCTCGATCGGGGACATGTACCGGGGCGCCATGTTGCCCGGGCTGATCCTCGCAGGCTCTTACATGGCGTACGTGCTTCTGGTGGCCATCGTGCGGCCGTCGCATGTCCCGGCCCTGCCGCCCGAAGCACGCGGCTTCGTGGACGAACATGGCCACCGCGGGCTGCGTTCTCTGCTGGTGCTGACACTCATCGCCGCGGCCATCGCCTATTGGGGCTCCAACCACTACTTCAGCACCCATGAGAACATCCCGGTCGACGAACGGGTCGTCATCGTCCTGCTGATCTGGGGCTGTGCCGCGCTGGTCATGGCGCTCGGCAACCGGTGGTTGCGCCTGAAGCGCCTGTCGGCGCTGGCCGAGCGCGTCGTGTTTGTGATGATTCCGCCACTGGCACTCATCTTTCTGGTCCTGGGCACGATCTTCATCGGTCTGGCCACACCGACCGAAGGGGGGGCGATGGGGGCCGTCGGCGCGCTGGTCATGGCGGTCTCGCGTGGCCGTTTTTCCATGCGGCAGCTGCGCCAGGCCATGGAAAGTACCGCCCGATTGTCCTGTTTCGTGGTCTTCATCCTGGTGGGGTCGACCATATTCAGCCTGAGCTTCAGGGGCATCAACGGCGATCTCTGGGTCGAGCAATTGCTGCTGCATGTGCCAGGCGGCGAGTTGGGCTTCCTGGTGGTGGTCAGTGTCATGACCTTCTTCCTGGCCTTCTTTCTCGACTTCTTCGAACTCGCGTTCATCATCGTGCCGCTGCTGGGCCCGGTCGCCGAAAAAATGGGTATTGACCTGATCTGGTTCGGGGTGCTGCTCGCGGTCAACATGCAGACCTCGTTCGTACACCCGCCGTTCGGGTTTGCCCTGTTCTATCTGCGTTCCGTGGCACCCAAGGAAGACTATCACGACCGGGTCACCGGCCAGCTGATCGCCAAGGTGACGACCGGGCAGATCTACATGGGTTCCATCCCGTTCATCATTATCCAGATCCTGATGGTGGCGGCCGTACTGGTTTTTCCGGGCATGGTCACGCACTACAAGGGGGATGCACCCGTCATCGATCCAGCCACGGTGACCTTCGGCCAGGACAGCACCTACGGGCTGGATGATTTCGACGACGATCCGGGCGGGGCCTTTCAATGAACGATCGCACGCGCATCAAGATCTGCGGCCTGACCCGCGCCAGTGACCTGCAGGCCGCAATCCGCTGCGGGGTGGATGCCATAGGGCTGGTGTTCCATCCGTCCAGCCCGCGCCATCTGGATACGCAGGCCGCTGCGCGGCTGCGGGCCCAGGTGCCGGCTTTCGTGACCACGGTTGCGCTGTTCGCGAATGCGCAGGCCGCCGACGTGCAGGCCGTGGCCGATACGCTACGGCCGGATATCCTGCAGTTTCACGGTGAAGAGCCCGAGGCCTTCTGTACGTCATTCGGCTTGCCCTATATCAAGGCATTCCGGGTCGGGGCGCCAGGGCAGGCGGGGGCGGCAGAGCTCGCGGGTACTTGTTCGGCATATACCTCTGCGTCTGCCTGGCTCTTCGACAGCTACAGCCCGGCTTACGGCGGCAGTGGCCTGAAGTTCGATCTGGCCCTGCTGTCGGACGTGGTCGTCATGCCGGGTGCCCGCCCCGTCGTGTTGTCCGGTGGCCTGACGGCTGATACCGTAGCCGCAGGCCTGGCAGCCTGCAGGCCGTACGCGGTGGATGTCAGCAGTGGCGTCGAATCGGCGCCCGGCCTCAAGGATGCGCACAAGATGCACCAGTTTGTGCAGGCGGTCGTGCAGGCCGATCTACAATCACGCCTGTCCAGTTCACGCACTTTCAGGGATCATCCCCTGCAATCTCCCAGGAGTTCCTCATGAATCTGTCCTTCACCTTTCGGCAGCTGGCCAGCGCTGCAGCACTGGCCAGTCTGATGGCTGCTGGCAGCGTACAGGCCCAGTCCGTGGCCGTCACCTCGATCGTCGAGCATCCGGCACTGGATTCCGTCAAGGACGGCGTCCATCAGGCGCTGGCCACGGCGGGCTATACCGAGGCCAAGGGCCTCAAATGGCAGTATCAGACTGCGCAGGGCAATACGGCCATTGCAGCCCAGATCGCACGCAAGTTCGTGGGCGACGATCCCGATGTGATCGTCGCCATCGCGACGCCATCCGCGCAGGCGGTGGTCGCGGCCACGAAGAAGATTCCGGTCGTCTATTCCGCCGTCACCGATCCCGTCGCGGCGCAGCTGGTGCCATCCTGGGATGCCTCGGGTACCAACGTCACCGGGGTGTCCGATGCCCTGGCCCTTGAAAAGCAGGTCGAACTGATCCGGCAGATCGTGCCCGATGCGAAAAAAGTGGGCATGGTCTACAACCCGGGTGAGGCCAATTCGGTGGTGGTGGTCAAGCAGATGCGTGAACTTCTGCCGCAATCGGGCATGACCCTGATCGAAGCGTCTGCGGCGCGTACGGTGGATGTGGGCGCGGCAGCGCGCAGTCTGGTGGGCAAGGTCGACGTGATCTATACCAGCACCGACAACAATGTGGTGTCGGCCTTCGAATCACTCGTCAAAGTGGCCGATTCGGCACGGATCCCGCTGATCGCGTCGGACACCGACAGCGTCAAGCGGGGCGCCATCGCGGCGCTGGGGGTCAATTACCACGACCTGGGGCTGCAGACCGGGCAACTGGTCGTGCGCATCCTGAAGGGCGAGAAGCCGGGCGATATCCCGTCGGAAACCAGCGCCCGGGTCGAGCTGTTCGTCAACCCGGCTGCTGCAGAAAAGCAGGGGGTCACCTTGTCCGAGGCCCTGATCAAGTCGGCTGCACAGGTGATCCAGTAAGATCCGTCCAAGCCGTGTCCGCCTAGATCATGTCCGTCTATTCGATGTGGGGGGCCCTGGAGATCGGGCTGATTTTCAGCCTGGTCGCCCTGGGCGTGCTGATTTCATTTCGCATCCTGAATTTCCCCGACCTCACTGTCGATGGCAGTTTTCCGTTGGGCGGCGCCACCGCGGCCATCCTCATTCATCATGGCTCGGACCCCTTTCTGGCGACCGGGGCGGCCGTATTTGCTGCGGCCTGTGCCGGCATGGTCACGGGCTGGTTGAATGTCAGCCTGAAAATCATGGACCTGCTGGCCAGCATTCTGGTCATGATCGCCCTGTACTCGATCAATCTGCGCGTCATGGATGCGCCCAACATCCCGCTGATCATGGAGCCCACGGTCTTTACGATGCTGCAGCCCGCCAGCCTGGAAGACTACGTGGCCCGTCCCCTGATCCTGCTGCTCATCGTGCTGGTGGCCAAATGGCTGCTCGACTGGTTCTTTGCCACGCAAATCGGGCTGGCCATGCGTTCGACCGGCTCGAATCCGCGCATGGCGCGCGCGCAGGGCATCCACACCGGCCGCATGGTGCTGCTGGGCATGGCCCTCTCCAATGCCCTGTGCGGGCTGGCCGGCGCGCTGTTTGCGCAGTCACAGGGGGGGGCGGACATCTCCATGGGGATCGGCACCATTGTGATCGGGCTGGCTGCGGTCATCATCGGCGAGTCGATCCTGCCCTCGCGGCGGCTTGTGATCATTACCCTTGCCGTCGTACTCGGTGCCGTGCTGTACCGGTTTTTTGTCGCGCTTGCGCTGAATGCGGATTTCATCGGCCTGAAGGCACAGGATCTGAATCTCATCACGGCGGTTCTGGTGACGGTGGCGCTGGTCATTCCGCTCATCAAGCAGAGGCTGCAGAAGAAAAGGGCTTGACAGCATGCTGAGCGCACAAAACCTGCACCTGACCTTCAATCCGGGTACGCCCATCGAAACCCGGGCCCTGCGAGGCATGTCCCTCGACATCCCGACGGGGCAGTTCGTCACCGTCATCGGTTCGAACGGGGCGGGCAAGTCAACCTTCCTGAACGCCATTTCGGGCGAACAGGCGATCGATTCGGGGCGCATCCTGATCGACGGCGAAGATGTCACCGGCCTGGCCGTCTGGGATCGGGCGCACAAGGTTGCCCGGGTCTTCCAGGACCCCATGGCCGGCACGTGCGAGAACCTCAGCATCGAAGAGAACATGTCGCTGGCGCTGGGGCGGGGGCAGTTCCGCAGTTTGCGGCGTGCGGTGCGCGACGACATGCGCGTGCTGTTTCGCGAGCGGCTGGCCATGCTGGGGCTGGGCCTGGAAAATCGTCTGACGGACCGCATCGGCCTGCTCTCCGGGGGGCAGCGTCAGGCCGTCAGTCTGCTGATGGCGGCGTTGCGCCCGTCGCGCATTCTGCTGCTCGATGAACACACGGCTGCACTGGATCCGCGTACGGCGCGTTTCGTGCTCGAGCTCACCTCGCGCATCGTGGCCGAACATGGCCTGACGACGATGATGGTGACCCACAGCATGCGCCAGGCACTCGATGTGGGCGAGCGCACCGTCATGCTGCACCATGGCAAAGTCGTGCTCGATGTCTCGGGAGACGCCCGCACTGGGCTCGATGTGCCGGACCTGCTCGAGATGTTCGAACAGGTGCGCGGGGAAATCCTGGCCGATGACAGCCTCCTTCTGGGTTGAAGGGGCTTTCCCGTTTCCCTTTATACTTGATCCTTCCCTGCCCTTACCGGAGTCTTTTTCATGATTTTCAACAGGCGGTCGTCTGGGCGCCACATGCGTCTTTTCATTCTGGTGATGCTGCTCGGCCTGTCTGCCTGTGATCGCCAGGCGCCCCAGGCGCCTGCAGGGGGGATGAAAATCCCTGTCAGCGTGATCGAACTGCAGCCGCAAGTGACACAGATCACCGCTGATCTGCCCGGGCGCGTTCTGGCCATCGAAGACGCCGAAATCCGGGCCCGGGTCACGGGCATCGTGAAATCGATCAATTTCGATCAGGGCAGTGTGGTGAAGGCGGGGCAGCTGCTGTTCGTGATCGATCCGGCCCCGTATCAGGCCGCGCGCGATCAGGCGGCTGCACAGCTGAAGAATGCCGAAGCCGCCGATCTCTCGGCGCGTCTGCTCGAGCAGCGCTATGCCAAGCTGATCAGGAATCACGCCATCAGCCAGCAGGATTTCGACAATGCACAGGCCCAGGCGCGCCAGGCCGCAGCGGCCGTGGCTGCGGCCCGGGCGGTCCTCGAGGCGGCCGAGATCGATCTGGGCTATACCCAGGTCACTTCACCCATCGATGGACGCATCGGCAAGGCACAGGTCACCGTGGGGGCGCTGGTCAGTGCGTCTTCAGCCACCACGCTGGCCTCGGTGCACCGTTTCAATGAAGTCTATGTCGACATTACCCAGCCGGTGTCCGAAATCGCGGCGCTGCGCAGCCAGGTGGCCCGTGGCGAGATCCGGCCTGATGCGCACGGCAATTCCCGCGTGAGCATCATGCTCGGCGATGGTCAGCCCTATGATCATGACGGCACATTGCTGTTCTCGGGCATTGCCGTCGATCCGGGCACCGGGCAGGTCAATCTGCGGGCCTTGTTTCCGAACCCCGAAGAAACGCTGCTGCCCGGGCTGTATGTCCGTGTATTGCTCGATCAGGGCGCTGACGACCAGGCGCTGGTTGTACCCCAGCAGGCCATCCTGAGAACGCCAGACGGCAAGAGCACGGTGGTGCTGGTGCAGGATGGCAAGGCGGCCTATGTGCCAGTCCAGCTGGGGCCGCGCTCTGGTGGTGGCTATGTCGTGTACAAGGGCGTGCAGGCGGGTGACCAGCTCGTCGTGGCCGGCTTTCAGAAGATCCGGCCCGGGGCACCCGTACAGCCCATGCCCTGGAAAGATCCGGCGTCCGGCTCGGGTCAAAATGAGGCAGCAGGCCAGCAGGCCGGCTGATCCCTTCTTTTCTCGCGAGCATTCATGCCACAGTTTTTCATCGACAGACCGATCTTTGCCTGGGTGGTCGCCCTGGGCATTGCCCTGGCGGGTCTGCTGGCCATTCCCAACATGCCAGTATCGCAATACCCCGAGGTTGCGCCGCCTACAGTCAACATCAACGCCACCTACCCGGGTGCATCGGCCACTGAAGTCTCCACCAGTGTCTCGAGCATCATCGAGAACGAACTCAATGGCGCCCAGGGGCTGCTGTATTACGAATCCGTCAGCGACAGCAACGGCCAGGCGCAGATCACCGTCACGTTCGCATCCGGCACGGACCCCGACATGGCGCAGGTCGACGTGCAGAATCGCCTGTCCAATGTGTCGGCGCGGCTGCCGTCGGCTGTCATGCAGCAGGGCCTGAAGGTGAGCCAGTCCAATTCCGGCTTTCTCATGGTGGTCACCGTATCGTCCACCGATGGCTCCATGGGGCAGGACGAACTGGCGGATTACATCACCCGCAACATCCAGAATCCGATGTCACGCATCAAGGGGGTGGGCAAGTTCCAGCTTTTCGCATCCAGCCGGGCCATGCGCGTCTGGGTCGATCCGCAAAAGCTGGTCGGCTACAAGCTCGGCATGGGAGACATCAATCAGGCGATCACCCGGCAGAACCTGGTCATTTCGGGGGGGGCACTGGGCGCTCCACCCAATCCGGGCTCCCAGCAGGTTGCCGTGCCGCTGCTGGTCGAGGGTGAACTCGATTCTCCCGAAGAATTCGGCAACATCATCCTGCGCGCCAATACCGATGGTTCCACGGTCCGGATCCGCGACGTGGCACAGGTCGAACTGGGCTCGGACAACTACCAGTTCGGCTCCCGACTCAACGGCAAGCCCACCGCGGCCTTTGCCCTGTCGTTGACGCCGACGGCCAACGCCCTCGAAACGGCGCAGCTGTCCAAGGCCAAGATGAAGGAACTGGCCGGTTTCTTTCCGGACAACATCGAATATGCGATTCCGTACGACACTTCGCCCTATGTGGAGACCTCGATCGAGCAGGTGGTGCATACCCTGTTCGAAGCCATGGTGCTGGTGTTCGTGGTCATGTTCGTATTCCTGCAGAATGTCCGCTATACGTTGATTCCCGCACTCGTGGTGCCCGTGGCCATATTGGGCGCCTTCGCGATCATGCTGGCGCTGGGGTTCACGATCAATGTGCTGACCATGTTCGCCATGGTGCTGGCGATCGGGATTCTGGTCGATGATGCGATCGTGGTGGTCGAGAACGTCGAACGGATCATGGTGGATGAAGGCCTGTCCCCCAAGGAAGCCACGAAGAAGGCCATGCCGCAGATCAGCGGGGCCATCGTCGGCATTACCCTGGTATTGACCACGGTGTTTCTGCCGCTGGCGTTCATGTCCGGTTCGGTGGGCATCATCTATCGCCAGTTTTCGGTGGCCATGGCCGTGTCCATCCTGTTTTCGGCCTTTCTGGCGCTCAGTTTCACGCCCGCCCTGTGCGCGACCATTCTCAAGCCCATACCCAAGGGACAGCACGCGAGCAAGGGTGGGGTGTTCGGCTGGTTCAACCGCTCGTTCGAACGCATTACCCACGGCTACACGCACTGGGTGGCGCGCAGCCTGACGCGCGGTGTGCGCATGATGCTGGTGTTCATCATCCTGGTCGGCGTGCTGGGCTGGATGTACATGCGCTTGCCGACGTCATTCCTGCCCGAGGAAGACCAGGGCTACGTGATCGCCAACATCGAACTGCCGTCGGGCTCGACCTCGAACCGCACGATAGGCATCATCGAGCAGGTCGAACAGTATTTCATGCATCTGCCCCAGGTCGAGAACATCATTACGGTGCAGGGCTTCAGCTTCAACGGCAACGGCCTGAACGCGGCGATCGCCTTCGTGCCCCTGAAACCATTCGAAGACCGCAAGGGGCCGGCAAACTCCGCCCAGGCCATTTCAGCGGAAGCCATGGGCAAGCTGATGTTCGGTCTGCCCGATGCCATGGTCATTTCCATCATCCCGCCGGCCATCTCATCGCTGGGCAATGCCTCGGGGTTCGACCTGCGTCTCGAAGACCGCAGCGGCGTGGGCCAGGAGACCCTGCAGGCATCTGCCCAGCAGTTGCTGCAGCTTGCATCGCAAAGCCCCATCCTGACCCAGACCCGCATCACTGGCCTGGGGCCGGGTCCGCAATTGCGGGTACAGATCGATCGCGACAAGGTGGCGGCGATGGGGGTCGACTTCTCTGAAGTGGCCCAACTGGTGGCCACCGCCATCGGCTCGTCGTACATCACCAAATTCACGAATCAGGGCTGGGTGCAGAATGTCTGGGTGCAGGCCGAGCCGGCGGCCCGCATGAATCCCGACGACATCCTGCAGCTCAATGCGCGCAATGCACAGGGCGACATGGTGCCGCTTTCATCCTTCGTCACGCTCGAATGGACACAAGGCCCGGTGCAGGTCGTACGCTACAATGGCTACGAATCCGTGCGCATTGGTGGCTCTGCGGCACCGGGCTATTCATCGGGGCAGGCCATGGCCGAGATGGAACGCCTGATTGCCGAACTGCCGCCAGGCCTGGGTTACGAATGGACCGGGCTTTCATTCCAGGAAATCGAGGCCGGAAACCAGTCCGCCATATTGCTGGGCCTGTCGGTGCTCGTGGTGTTCATGGTGCTGGCGGCCCTGTATGAAAGCTGGGCCATTCCGTTGTCGGTGATGCTTGCCGTGCCGCTGGGCATGCTGGGTGCCGTCATGCTCAGCGCGCTCATGGGGAAATCGAACGACGTGTATTTCCAGGTGGGCATGGTCACGGTCATCGGCCTGTCGGCCAAGAATGCCATCCTGATTGTCGAGTTTGCCAAAGACATGTACGCCAGTGGAGCCAGCCTGATCGATTCTGCAGTAGAAGCGTCCCGCTTGCGTTTCAGGCCCATTCTCATGACATCGTTCGCCTTCATTCTCGGGGTGCTGCCCCTGGTTCTGGCGACGGGCGCCGGTGCGGCCAGCCAGAATGCGGTGGGTCTTGGCGTGCTGGGCGGCATGCTGGCTGCGACCCCGCTGGCGGTGCTGTTCGTGCCTACCTTCTTCGTGGTGATACTGAAACTGTTCAAGACCAAGCCCAAGCTGCTGGGTCACGCGCCGCCTCATATTTCGGTGGCCGACAGCGGGCATACAGGAGAGTCCTCATGACAGGTTTTGCCTTGCGCCCGGTCTTCGTAGTGGGGTTGAGTCTGGCCCTGTCGGCCTGTTCCCTGGCACCAGTCTACGAACGTCCCGATGCGCCTGTGCCGGGCCATTTCCCCGGGCAGGGGGCAGGGCAGGCCAATGCCGCCGAGCTGCCGGCCTGGCGGGATTTCTTCCTCGATCCACGCTTGCGGGCGCTGATCCAGCATGCGCTCGAGAACAACCGTGACCTGCGCATCGCCATGGGCCGGGTCGAAGAAGCCAGGGCCCAGTTCGGTATCGCCGACAGTGAACGACTGCCCGTCATCGGGGTACAGGGGTCTGGCCAGATCACCCGCTCACCGGCCGATATGCGGCCAGGTGGCGCCGATGCAAAATCAGTCAGCCGCAGTTATTCCGCCGGTGTGGGCATCCCCTCGTTCGAGCTCGACTTCTTCGGCCGGGTGCGCAATCTCAGCGAGGCCGCCTATCAGCAATACCTGTCCACCGAAGAGGCGCGCCGCACCGTGCAGCTGGCGCTGGTTGCGCAAATGGCCGAAGCCTATTTCAGGCTGCGTTCCGGCCTGGCGATGCAGGCGCTCACCGAACAGACCTTGCAGGCCCGCCAGGGCACCCTCGATCTGGTCCAGGCCCGCTTCGATGTCGGGGTGGCGTCCGATCTCGATCTTGCCCAGGCGCAGCTGCAGCGGGATACGGTCATGGCCGATCTGGTCGCGGCCGAGCGCAATATCGCGCTGGCCAACAATGCCCTGCAGCTCATCCTCGGCATGCCAGTCCCCGAAAACCTGCCCGAACCACTGGTCTACGGGCGCGATCAGCTGCTCGAGCGCATCCCGCCCGGCCTGCCGTCGCAACTGCTCGAGCGCCGCCCCGACATCATCGGCGCCGAGCACGACCTCAAGGCAGCCAACGCCCAGATCGGGGCGGCACGTGCTGCATTTTTCCCGAATATCTCGCTCACCGGCCTGTTGGGGTTCGCGAGCCCCGAACTCGGCGCGCTGTTTGGCGGCAGCCAGAGATATTGGCAGTTTTCGCCCCAGATCAGCATGCCGATATTTTCCGGGGGCATTCGCGGCAACCTCGATCTGGCCAAGGCGCGCGAGCACGTCGCGGTTGCGAACTACGAAAAGACGATCCAGACTGCATTTCGCGAAGTGGCCGATGGCCTGGCCGGTGAAGCCACCTATGGCCGCCAGCTCGATGCCCTGCGCGCGTCCGAGGCCTCAGCCCTGAAGGCACTGGATCTCTCGGAGGTCCGCTATGAAACCGGTGTGGACAGTTTTCTGCAGGTACAGACAGCACAAATCGGCCTGTATGGCGTACAGCAGCAATTCATCGCGCTGGGCACCGAGGCGCTGTTCAATCGGGTTGGCCTCTACAAGGCGCTGGGTGGCGGGTGGTCAGCGCAGGACAGCGCCAGCGAAGATACGGCAGATGAGCCGCCCGCCCCTGCAAAGGAGTCCTGATGGAACTTGGTGTCAATATCGATCATGTGGCCACACTGCGTCAGCAACGGCTGGTGTCCTATCCAGATCCGCTGCAGGCCGCCCTGCGGGCGGAAGACGCCGGGGCCGATCTCATTACCCTGCACTTGCGTGAAGATCGGCGTCATATCCAGGACGCCGATGTGCATGCGATTCGGGCGGCGGTGCGCACGCGCATGAACCTCGAATGTGCCATCACCCCGGAAATGCTGGCGATCGCCTGCGAGGTCCGGCCGCAGGACGTCTGTCTGGTACCCGAAAAGCGGCTCGAACTCACGACCGAAGGGGGGCTGGACGTGGCTTCCCACGAAGCCGAAGTCGAATCGGCCGTACAGCGCCTGCACGGCGCGGGCATTCGGGTCTCCCTGTTCATCGACCCGGAAGCCGATCAGATCCAGGCAGCAGTTCGCTGCGGTGCGGGCATCATCGAGCTGCACACGGGGGCGTATGCCGATGCCGCCGACCCGCAGGCCCGCCACGTGCAACTCGAACGTTTGCGCCAGGCCATTGCGGTGGCGGTGGGCGAGGGCCTGCGGGTCAATGCCGGGCACGGCCTGCACTATGACAACGTGCAGGCGATTGCAGCCTTGCCGGGCATTGCCGAGCTGAATATTGGCCACGCCATTGTGGCGCAGGCCGTATTCGACGGCTGGGAGCCCGCCATACGGCGCATGAAGGCGCTCATGATCCAGGCCAGTTCTGCCTGATGCGGGAGACCTGTCCATGAATCCATTGCTCGAAGTCCTTCTCGATCGCCAATCGGTAAAATTCGTTCAGGCGCCGGGTCCCGATGCGGTTCAGCTGGATTTGATCCTGCAGGCTGCCATGCGGGCGCCCGATCATGGCGCAGTGCGGCCGTGGCGTTTCAAACTGATCCCTCGACAGCATGTGCCGATGCTGGTCGATCTGGCCATTCAGGCGGGCCAGGCAGCCGGCAAGCCCATGCCTGATTTCAAGATCACGAAGTGGCGCGCATGGCTGGCTCGCGTGCCCCTGGTCATCGCCATCGCCTGTCGGCCGGATCCCAGTGGCCGGATCCGGGAACAAGAAAGCCTCCTGTCCGTGGGCACTGCGGTCATGAACATGCTCAATGCCGCGCATGCCCTGGGCCTGGCGGGTTTCTGGAGCACGGGTATGGGGACGTACCTCGACGGGGTGGCCGAGGCATTGGGGTTCGATGCCCTCGATGAGCGCTTCATGGGTTATCTGGCCCTGGGCACCCCGATCGAGCAGCCCGGGCCTGTGATACGGCCCGATTACCGCGAATTCGTGACCGAGTGGCAGCCCAGCCCCGAATTCTCGGCCTGATCGCCGCTGTCGCCCGGATGCCCGGCTTCAAGCCCTTCCAGTATCGGGCACTCGGGCCGGTCATCCCCGTGACAGCGCTGGGCCAGATTGCGCAATGAGGCGGCCATGCTCTGCAGCATTGCGGCCTTTTGCTCAAGTGCCTCGATGTGCGCCAGTGCCAGGCGCTTGACTTCGGCGCTGGCGCGTGCCTGATCGTGCCAGAGATCGGTCAGCGCGCCGATCTGCTTCAGGGAAAAGCCCAGTTCGCGCGCACTGCGTATGAACTTCAGCGCATGCAGGTCGTTCAGATCATACTGGCGGTAGCCTGATTCCGAGCGCCCCTGCGGGCTGAACAATCCATATTGCTCGTAGTACCGGATCATCTTGGGGCTCAGGCCTGTTTGTCGGGCGACCTCGCCTATCGTGAGCGGACGGGGGGCCGCGGCAATGTCGCGCCGCGACGGGTGTGTCGAGCTATCCATGTGAGACCTCCAGAGGCAGCCATTTGAGCCGCAGTGCGTTGACCACCACGAACACACTGGACAGGGCCATCGCAGCGGCGCCGAGCATGGGCGAAAGCTGCCAGCCGAACCATGGATAGAATACACCTGCGGCCAACGGAATCAGGGCCGCGTTGTAGGCGAAGGCCCAGAACAGATTCTGGGCGATGTTGCGCATGCTCAGTCGCGACAGCACCAGCGCGCGCGCAACGGACCCCAGGTCTTCGTTCATCAGGATCACTTCGGCCGATTCAATGGCCACGTCGGTGCCCTGACCAATGGCAATGCCCACGTCCGCTGTGGCCAGCGCCGGGGCATCATTGATGCCGTCACCCACGAAGGCGAGCGGGCCCAGCGTCTGTTGCATGTCCTGGAGCAGGCTGGCCTTGTGTTCGGGCAGGGTCTGCGCATGCACGATATCGATGCCCAGGCGCCGCGCCACATAATGTGCCGCCGCCTCATGATCGCCCGTGATCAGGGCGGTCTTCAGGCCCAGAGCGTGCAAGGCGGCCAGGGCAGGTGCTGCCGTTTCGCGCAAGGGGTCGGCCACGGCCAGAATGCCTGCGAGACGCCCGTCGCTGGCCGCCAGGAACACGGTCTTGCCTTCGCCAGCCCAGGCCTGAACTTGTTCTGCGATGTCATCGGGCACCGCGATGCCGTGACTGCGCATCAAGGTGACCGACCCGAGCAGGCAGTCGTGGCCCTCGACCTGGCCCCGGACGCCCGCACCCGTCAGCGCCTGGAAATCGTTCACCGGCGGCAAGGGGCCGCAGCCCTGGTCGTATGCGTCCATGATGGCGCGTGCGATGGGGTGTTCGGACGCGCTCTGTACTGCGGCCACCCTGCGCAGCAAGGTGGCCCGATCGGAATCGCCGATGGGCAGGACATCGGTGAGTGCCGGTTGGCCGCGAGTGAGCGTGCCGGTCTTGTCGAAGGCGACGATCTGCACCTGGCGCAGACGCTGCAAGGCATCGCCATGGCGGAATATGATCCCCAGCCCTGCGGCGCGCCCGGTGGCCACCATGATCGAGATGGGTGTGGCCAGGCCCATGGCGCATGGGCAGGCGATGATGAGCACGGCCACGCCGGCAATCAGGGCGTGCGTCAGGGCCGGCTCGGGGCCCCAGTGCCACCAGGTCGCGAACGCCAATACTGCCAGACCCATGACCACCGGGACGAACCAGGCCGTCACGCGGTCGACCAGACCCTGGATCGGCAGCTTGGAACCCTGAGCCTGTTCGACCAGCCGGATGATGTGCGCCAGCACGGTATCGGCACCCACCTGGGTCGTGCGCAGTATCAGGCTGCCTTGAGTGTTCAGGGTGCCGCCGATCAGGCGGTCGCCCGCCGCGCGTGCCACCGGGATCGGCTCGCCGGTGATCATGGATTCATCCACCCAGGATGACCCCTCGATGACCGTGCCATCGACGGGGATTTTTTCGCCGGGCCGCACACGGACTTCGTCACCCGGGACGAGATCCCCCAGCGGCTGTTCCTGCCACGTACCGTCGCGACGGACCCAGGCGGTGCGTGGCTGCAGGCCGATCAGGTGCCGGATGGCCGAACCGGCCCGACCCCGCGCGCGGGCCTCGAGCCAGCGTCCGAGCAGGATCAGGGTGGCGACGACGGCGGCGGCTTCAAAGTACAGATGGCGTGCGTCGGCGGGCAGTGCATCCGGCACCCAGGTCACCAGTGTCGAATAGAGCCATGCGCTTCCCGCGCCCAGCGCCACCAGGGTGTTCATGTCGGGGCCCAGATGCCACAGGGCCTTGAAGCCGCGGGTGAAGAATTCGCGCCCCGGCCCGGCCAGAACGAGCGTAACGAGCACGAATTCGAACCAGGCCAGACCCTGAAAATCGAGCCGAGTGGACACCAGATGGTGCAGCGCCGGGATCAGGTGGCTGCCCATCTCGACCACGAAGACCGGCAAGGTGAGCACCAGGGCCCAGGCAAAGCGCCGGCCTGCAGCGTGCGCCTCGTCATCGTCTGGCGCAGCCTGCTCTGCTGCGGTCTGGGTCAGGAGACGCGCCTCATAGCCACGTTTGCTGACGGCATCCAGCAGGCGGCCGGTGTCCATATGCGCATCGGACAGCTCGATGTGCGCACGTCGCGTGGCAAGGTTGACGTTGGCCTGCGCCACCCCCTGGACCGCATTGAGCGCGGTTTCAACGCGCCGCACGCACGAGGCGCAGGTCATGCCATCCACTTCGAGATCCAGAGTCATGGCAGCAGATGCAGGTTTGGACATGGATACATCCTTGTGAAGAGTCTTGGCAGGCAGAATACAGCTTGACCTCGTGTCAAGGTCAAGCCGGGGTGTTCTGCATATCCAGGGGCTTGTGCTTGCCGCCGTGTCAAGGTTTAACATGGGCAAGTCCATCCCGATGACGGGTCTATCTCAATAATGGAGTCATTTTCGATGAAAGCCACATTTGTAGTCCATGACATGACATGCAATCACTGCGTACAGACCATCACCCGGGCCGTGCAGTCCCTGTCGGCAGACGCACGCGTGCAGGCGGATCTGGCCAGCCACCGCGTCACCATCGAAGCGCCGGTCGATGCATCGCAGCTGCAACAGGCTATTGCGGCCGAAGGCTACGACGTGCAGCCGGCCTGAGGTCTCCACCATGCCGAAAGAACGGGTCGTCGATGTGGCGATCGTAGGCGCGGGCTCGGCGGGGCTGTCGGCCTATCGCGAAGTTGTGAAGGCGGGCCTGCGGCCACTGCTGATCGAGGCCGGCGCCCATGGCACGATGTGCGCCCGGGTCGGCTGCATGCCGTCGAAGCTGCTGATCGCTGCAGCGCAGGCCGCTGCGGATGCGCGCCATGCGAGCCAGTTCGGCCTGCGTGTGGGGCCGGTTCATGTGGACGGTCCGGCCGTCATGCAGCGGGTACGCCGTGAACGGGATCGTTTCGTGGGGTTTGTGCTGGCCGACGTCCAGGCCATGCCGGCCGGACATCGGCTGGATGCCAGGGTGCAGTTCGTGGCTCCGGGCCTGCTGCGGGCCGATGATGGCCAGATCGTCAGGGCACAGCGTATCATACTGGCCACGGGGACCGAGCCGGTCATTCCCGACAGCCTGAAGCCCTTGGGAAAGCAGGCGCTCGTCAATGACGACGTGTTCGAGTGGCACGACCTGCCGCGCAGCGTGCTGGTGGTGGGGGCCGGGGTGATCGGGGTCGAACTGGGGCAGGCGCTCGCCCGTCTTGGCGTACGGGTGCGCACGCTGACCCGCTCGGACAATTTCGCCCGGGTTCAGGACGCACTGATACAAGACGCTGCGGTCGCCTGCCTGGCCCCGGATCTGGGGCTGGTCCGTCGGGCGCGGATCATGCAGGTCCGGTGTTCGGGGCCACAGGTCGAAGTCACGTGGGCGGCCCCCGAGGGGCCGCCCACGACCGAACGCTTCGATCGTGTGCTCGCCACCACCGGGCGCCATCATACCCTGGCGGCCCTGGCGCTCGAGCGCGCCGGCATTGAAGTCGATGCCGACGGCCATCCTGATCTGGATCCGGACACTTTGCAGATCCGTGGCCATCCGGTTTTCCTGGCGGGCGACGCAACGGGCCGGCATGCCATCCAGCACGAGGCTTCGGACGATGGCCACAAGGCGGGCCGCAACGCCGCGGCCTGGCCCGATCTGCCTGCGCGATCGCATCGCGCATCGCTCGAGGTGGTGTTCAGTGACCCGCAGATCATGCGTGTTGGCCTGGGTGGGCAGGCGTTTGATCCCGAACGCATGGTGATCGGTCAGGCCGATTACAGCCGCCAGGGCCGCTCACGGGTCATGCTGCGCAACCAGGGCCTGTTGCATGTCTATATGCGCCGCAGCGATCGGCGATTTCTGGGTGCGGAAATGGTAGGCCCCGATGCGGAACACGTGGCTCACCTGCTTGCGTGGGCCCTGCAGATGGAACTGTCGGTACCGGACATGCTCGCACTGCCGTTTTACCATCCAACCATTGAAGAGGGGGTGCGCACGGCCCTGCGGGGCGCGGTGTCAGCTGCACGGGCCGGCCGCTGAACGCGGCGGGGGCCAGGAACCGGCGGTTGGCGCGCCAGCAGGCCCGAACAGCAACCGCACCAGGTTTTTCAGGGCGCGGCGGGTACGCTGCCATCGGGCACGAGGCCCCCGTGGCGCAGCAAGGCGTCGATCTCGGGATCGCGACCACGGAATGCCCTGAATGACTCGGCGGCTGGCCTGGAGCCCCCTACGGCGATGATTTCGTCGAGGTAGCGGCGCGCCGTTTCAGCGTCGAGCACATTGCGCCCGCCATCGGGTTCGGGGCGGGCGTGTTCTTCGAAGGCGGCAAAGGCATCGGCCGACAGCACTTCGGCCCATTTGTAGCTGTAATACCCGGCACCGTAGCCGCCTGCAAACAGGTGTGAGAAGGCGTGCGGAAAGCGATGCCAGCCGGGCGGGATGATGAGTGCCACTTCCTGGCGAACCTGGGCGAGCGTCTCCATGACGGCTGCAATGGTCAGCCCCTGCGACTGCAGATGAATCTGCATGTCGAACAGGGCGAACTCGATCTGGCGCAAGGTCTGCAGGCCGCTCTGGAAGTTGCGTGCGGCATGCATTTTGTCGTAGAGTGCGCGCGGCAGGGGCTCACCGGTCTGTGCGTGCCGCGTCAGCGACTGCAGCACGTTCCATTCCCAGCAGAAGTTTTCCATGAACTGCGACGGCAGTTCGATGGCATCCCACTCGACGGCGGAAAATGCGGCCGCGGCGGGTTCATCGACGCGGGACATCAAGGCGTGCATCGCATGCCCGCTTTCATGAAAGAGGGTGATGACATCGTCGTGACTGAACTGCGCCTCGTGGCCGCCGATCGGGGCAGGGAAGTTGCAGGTCAGCCAGACGAGCGGCGTGTGCAGTTCACCACTGGGCAACAGCCGGCGACTGCGCTCGCTGCCGACCCAGGCGCCACCTTGCTTGCCTTGACGGGCGTAGAGGTCCATGCCCAGCCGGCCGATTTCGTGGCCTGCGGCATCGAGTACCTGGAATATGCGCGCATCGGGGTGCCAGGTGCTGGCCGTACACGCCTGCAGGCGAACCCCGAACAGGGCCTGGATGACCTTGAACAGGCCCTTCAGTACCTGGGATTCGGTGAAGTAGGGGCGAAGTTCTTCATCGGAATAGCTGTGCAGGTGCTCGCGCAGGCGCTCGGATGCGTAGGCGATATCCCAGGCCTCGAGCGTATCCAGGCCCAGTTCGTCGTGCGCAAACCGGCGCAATACCTGGAGGTCCTGTTCTGCAGCGGGACGTGCCCGGACAGCCAGTTCGCGCAGGAATTCGAGCACCTGGGGGGCGCTGTCGGCCATGCGGGTCTCCAGGCGCAGGCTGGCAAAATGTTGATAGCCCAGCAGGTGTGCTTCTTCGGCCCGCAGGCTCAGCAGTGATTCGATGATGGTGGAATTGTCGTAGGTGGCATCACCCAGTTCGGACGCCCGGGTCGCATAGGCCCGGTAGAGGGTTTCGCGCAGTGCACGATCCTGGGCATGCTGCAGCACGGGCAGATAGCAGGGCATGTGCAGGCTGAGCCGGTAGCCTTGCTGTTCGTTGGCCTGGGCTGCGGCCTGCGCCGCCGAGACGACGTTGGCCGGCAGCCCGGCCAGGCGCGCCGGGTCATCGATCAGCAGGGACCAGTGATCGGTCGCATCGAGCACGTTTTCGGAAAATTTCTGCGACAGGCTGGCTTGTTGCTCGGCGTTGCGCGCCCAGTCTTCGCGGGCCTGGCCTTCGAGTTCGACGCCGGCCAGGCGAAAATCGCGCAACGCCAGCTGGACGATGCGCTGGCGCGTCGGTGACAGGCTGGAAAAACCCGGGCTGTCGGCGAGACTGCGATAGCGGGCGTAGAGTGCCCGGTTGAGCCCCACCCAGGTGGAGAATTCGCTCATCAGCGGCAGGCACCGATTGTAGGCTTCGCGCAGTTCGGGCGTATTGACCACGCTGTTCAGGTGCCCCACCACCGACCACGCCCGGTGCAGCCGCTCGGAAGCGTCTTCCATGGGGTTGATGAAGTTGTCCCAGGTGGCGTCTGCCCCGTCGGCCGCTGCGGCATCGATGGCGCTGCGACACCCGGCGATCAGGGCGCGTATGGCCGGTTCGACATGCGCGGGCTGGACGGCGCCATAATCGATGAAGGACTCGGCCGGAACGAGCAGGGGATTGCCGGCTTCAGGAGACTGGCTGTTCATGAGGCTCATATGAGGACTGAAGGGCGGTATTTCAAGCCGGCAGCTGACGTTCGGCCGATTCGACGGTATTGACCAGCAGCATGGCGATGGTCATGGGGCCGACACCACCCGGTACCGGCGTGATGGCCGCCGCCACCTGCCTGGCCGTCTCGAAGTCTACATCGCCCACGAGCTGGCCGTTCTCGAGCCGGTTGATGCCCACATCGATGACGACTGCGCCCGGTTTGATCATGTCGCCGGTGACCATGCCCGATCGGCCGGTCGCCACCACCAGAACATCGGCCCGGCGCGTCTGTGCGCCGAGGTCGCGCGTCTTGGAATTGCAGATCGTCACGGTGGCGCCGGCCGCCAGGAGCAGCAGTGCCATCGGTTTGCCCACGATGTTGCTGGCCCCGACGACCACCGCCTCGGCGCCCCACAGTGGGACAGCCTCGGATTCGAGCATCTTCATGATGCCGTACGGCGTGCATGGCAGGAAGCGGGGTCGGCCCGTCAGCAGGAGCCCTGCATTGGCCACATGAAAACCGTCCACGTCCTTGGTGGCGTCGATGGCGGCAATCACCCGGCCTGTATCGATATGCCCGGGCAAGGGCAGCTGCACCAGGATGCCATGGATGGACGGATCGGCATTCAGGGAATCCAGCAGATCGAGCAACTCACCTTCAGGCGTGTCGGCTGCCAGGGATACGGTACGCGACAGTATCCCGGCCGCTTCACAGGCGGCCGCCTTGTTGCGCACGTAGACCTGCGATGCCGGATTGTCACCCACCAGGACCACGGCCAGGCCTGGCGTGATGCCCTGTGCCCGCAGGGTCCGGACCCGATCGGCTACCTGCGCGCGCACCGTGGCGGCCAGCATCTTGCCATCGATCAGACGAGCGGCCATGTCAGGCCTCTTCGGGACGGGTGAGGGCGATCTTCATCAGATCAGCCACCGTGTTGACCTCGAGCTTTTCCATGATGTTTGCACGATGGGCCTCGACCGTCTTGATGCTGATGTTGAGATCGCCCGCAATCTGCTTGTTCAGCCGCCCCGCCACGATCCGTTCGAGCACCTGCTGCTCGCGCGCCGTGAGGCGATCGAGCACGGCCTGCTGGGCGCGCTGCACCTGCATCTCGCGTACGCGGTCCTCGGCCTGGACGAGCATGCCGGCCACGATTTTGCGCAGTTCGGCTTCGTTGAAGGGCTTTTCAAGAAAATCGACGGCCCCCTTCTTCATGGTGGATACGGCCATGGGAACGTCGCCGTGGCCGGTGATGAAGACGATGGGCAAGGGCGCCTTGCGCTCGATCAGGGCTTCCTGGAGTTCGAGGCCGCTCATGCCGGGCATGCGCACATCGGCAATCAACACCCCGATCTGCTCGGAGCTGTAGCTGTCGAGAAACTCTTCGGCGCCCGCATATACCCGGACCTTGTAGCCATTGGCCTCGAGCAGCCAGCGCAGGGAGTCGCGCACGGCTTCGTCATCATCGACGATGAAAATGGTATGGCTGGATTGAAATTCGGTCATGCTTGCGTGTCCTCTATGGTGGCCTCTGCAGGCTCTGGATGATGGGCCGCCTTGGGCAGCGTGAAACGAAAGATGGTGCCCCCTTCGGGGTTGGCGCTGGCCCACAGGCGGCCATGATGAGATTCTATGATGGTACGGCAGATGTTGAGCCCCATGCCCAGACCTTCGGACTTGGTGCTGTAGAACGGCTCGAACAGACGTTCTGGATTGCGCAGGCCATGGCCATGATCGATGACCGCGATTTCGACCAGTGGATGCTGATCGGTGATGTGCAGCAGCACGTTGTGGTGTTCGCTGTGTTCCATGGCCCCGACCCCGTTCTTGAGCAGATTCAGGAGAACCTGCTCGATCAGGATGGGGTCGGCCAGTACGTCCGGCATGGGATCGGGCACGATCTGGGTGATTTCGATCTGTCGTTTTCGGGCATCGATGTCTGCAAACCCCACCGCATTCTCGACGATGCGGGCCAGACTCGTGGCCTGGCGCTGCGGTTCGCTGCGTTTGACGAAGTCACGAATCCGGCTGATGATCTTGCCCGCCCGCTCGGTTTGTTGAGACGCCTTCTCGAGCGCCTGCAACAGCGCGGCATCGGAGGCCGAGCCTGATTTGAGCATGGCGACGGCCGCCATGTTGTAGTTGTTGATTGCCGTCAGGGGCTGGTTCAGCTCGTGGGCAAGCGACGAGGCCATTTCACCCATGGTGGTCAGGCGGCTGGTCAGCTGTGCCTTTTCCTGCTGGATGCGCAGCGCTTCCTCGTGCTTGCGCCGCTCGGTGATGTCGCGTGCGACCTGCAGGCGGACCCTGCGGGAGTCCGTCCAGGCCAGCATGCGGTGATGCACTTCAAACCAGCGTGCGGCCGTCGCGGAATGGATTTCCGTGGTTTCATCGGTGAAGCGGCCCAGGCGGCCACCGAGCAATTCTGCATGGCCGGCTGTCTGCGCCCCGAACAGCCGTCGGTAGATGCGGTTGGCAAACAGCAATTCCAGGCCTTCGGGGGTATCCGCGACCACGGAGATGGCATCGTCCAGCCCTTCGAGCACGGTCATGAAACGCTCGTGAGCGGCTGTCAGGGCTTCGCGGATCCTCTTGGGCTCGGTGATGTCGGTCATCGAGGTCATCCAGCCGATCTGCTCACCCTGTGGGTCGCGCAGGGCCGATACGTACATGCGGGCCGTGAAGTGCGAGCCGTCGCGCCGCTGCGCCTCGATCTCGAGGCCGCTGCTCGGGGTGCGCCCCGAGAGCAGCTGCGCCAGGGTTTCACGATGCTGGTCGTGGCGCCCCGGCAGCCAGTAGGGGAAAGGCGCGGTGCGACCGACCAGATCAGCCTCATTCCAGCCTATCATCCGGCAGAAGGCCGGATTGACATAGGCGATGCGGCCCTGCATGTCGAATACTCGCATCCCGGTCGACATCGAGTTCTCCATGGCGCGCCTGAACCCCGTTTCTGCGATCAGCGCGGCTTCGGCCTGTGTGCGGAAACGCGTGTAGCGCCAGAGCGCGAGCAGGCTGAAGACGATGACCAGAGAGAGTGCGAGGATCACCATCAACAGGCGTTCCTGGCGGGTTTCCTGGTCGATGGTGACGAACATGACGCTGTCGCTGTGCAGGCGCTGCAGCCAGATGAAGGCACCCATGACGCACAGATACAGCACGAGCACGATGGCCGGCGTCAGCCAGTACAGGCGCCGGCTGTTGCGCGCGTGCTCATAGAATGTGGTCGGTATGAGAGACTTTCGCTGTGGTGGGGCCATGGTGGTCGCAAGGTGGCAACGTACGCATTTTAGTCAGGATTCAAGCAATTTGATTTTCATATAATGAAATTTAAACTCATAAAATGAAATTTTACTTGTGTTGCAGTCTGCTCTTCCCTAGAATGAGGACACACGTCCAGTTTCAGGGCTTCCGGCGTCGAAGGCAAGCACCGGCACCCGGCATGAACCTCGGTTCTGGCGCCCCCATCGGGGCACCAGCGATTCAAACCACAGGAGACACATACCATGTCCTCTCTTGATCAAGGTCAGATCAGCACGGCAGACATCGATCCCCAGGAAACACGCGAATGGGTCGATTCGCTCGAGGCCGTGCTCGATCGCGAGGGTGCCGAACGCGCCCATTTCCTCATCGAACAGCTGATCGATCTGGCGCGCCGCAGCGGGGCCCACATCCCGTATTCGCCCAATACGGCCTACGTCAACACCATTCCGCCCGGGCTCGAACCCATGCATCCGGGCAACATGGTGCTCGAAGAGCGTATCCGTTCGTACATCCGCTGGAATGCCATGGCGATGGTGGTCAAGGCCAACCAGATCGATCCCCCCGATGGCGGCAGCCTGGGCGGGCACATCGCCTCGTTCGCGTCTCTTGCCACCATGATCGAATGCGGCCAGAACCATTTCTGGCACGCAGAATCAGCCGATCACGGCGGCGACCTGATCTACTTCCAGGGGCATTCATCGCCCGGCATGTATGCGCGCGCCTTTCTCGAAGGGCGTCTCACCGAAGAGAACCTCGACTGGTTCCGCCAGGAAGTCGGTGGCCAGGGCAAGGGCCTGCCATCCTATCCGCACCCGCACCTGATGCCCGGCTTCTGGCAGTTTTCCACGGTGTCCATGGGGCTTGGCCCCATGATGGCCATCTATCAGGCCCGCTTCCTGAAGTATCTTCATGCGCGCGGCATTGCAGACACCAGCCAGCGCAAGGTCTGGGTTTTCATGGGCGACGGCGAAGTCGACGAGCCCGAATCCCTGGCGGCCATCGGGCTGGCGGCGCGCGAGAAACTCGACAATCTCATTTTTGTCGTCAACTGCAATCTGCAGCGCCTCGATGGGCCGGTGCGCGGCAATGGCAAGATCATCCAGGAACTCGAGGGTGCGTTCCGCGGCAATGGCTGGCATGTCCTCAAGCTGATCTGGGGTGGATACTGGGATCCCCTGTTCGCTCGCGACAAAGATGGTTTGCTGCGCCGCATCATGGAAGAGACCGTCGATGGCGAGTACCAGGCATACAAGGCCAATGATGGCAAGTTCGTGCGCGAAAAATTCTTCGGCAAGCATCCGAAATTGCTCGAAATGGTCAGCCGCATGAGCGATGAAGAGGTCTGGCGCCTGAATCGCGGTGGCCACGATCCACACAAGGTCTATGCGGCCTTTTCGGCGGCGGTGGCCCATCAGGGGCAACCTTCGGTGATTCTGGCCAAGACCATCAAGGGATACGGCATGGGGCACGTGGGGCAGGCCAAGAACCCCACGCACCAGCAGAAAAAACTCGACGTCGATTCCGTGCGCGAATTCCGCGACCGCTTCAACATACCCATCCCCGACGAACAACTCGAGGATCTGCCGTATTTCAGGCCGGCCAAGGATTCGCCCGAAATGAAATACCTGCATGACCACCGGCAGGCACTGGGCGGCTATCTGCCGCATCGCCGCGAAAAGGCCGATCAGTCGCTGCAGGCACCCTCGCTCGATACCTTCAAGGCGGTGCTCGAGCCGACCATCGAAGGGCGTGAAATCTCCACCACGCAGGCATTCGTGAGGGTACTCAACCAGATTCTTCGCGACAAGGAACTCGCGCCACGGGTCGTGCCCATCCTGGTTGATGAATCCCGCACGTTCGGCATGGAGGGCCTGTTCCGGCAGATCGGCATCTATGCCCCGGAAGGCCAGAAGTACGTCCCCGTCGACAAGGGTCAAGTCATGTATTACCGCGAAGCAGCCAATGGGCAACTGCTTCAGGAAGGCATCAACGAGGCGGGCGGGTTCTGCTCCTGGATTGCCGCGGCCACCTCGTATTCGGTCAGCAACCGGATCATGATCCCGTTTTTCATCTATTACTCGATGTTCGGCTTTCAGCGCTTTGGCGATCTCGCCTGGGCGGCGGGCGACATGCTGGCGCGCGGTTTCGTGCTGGGCGGTACCGCCGGGCGTACCACGCTCAATGGCGAGGGCCTGCAGCACGAAGATGGGCACAGTCACATCCAGGCCTCGCTGATTCCCAATTGCGTGGCCTACGACCCGTCGTTTGCCCACGAGGTCGCCGTCATCATCCAGAGCGGCATCCAGCGCATGATGCAGGATCAGGAAAACGTCTTCTTCTACATCACCGTGATGAACGAGAACTATCCCCAGCCGGGGCTGGCCAAGGGCGATGAGGAGGGCATACTCAAGGGCATGTACCGCTTGCGTTCGGCGGGCCGCAAGAACAACAGGGCGCATGTACAGCTCATGGGCTCGGGCACGATCCTGCGCGAAGTCATGGCCGCCCAGGACATGCTCGAAAAAGACTGGGGGGTGTCCTCGGATCTCTGGAGCGTGACCAGCTTCACCGAACTGCGCCGCAATGGGCTCGATGCAGAGCGCCACAATCTGCTGCATCCTGGCGGGCCGCAGCAAGAGGCGTATGTCACGCAGCAACTCAGGTCGACCAAGGGGCCCATCGTGGCGTCCACCGACTATATCAAGGCTTTCCCGGACATGATTCGTCCGTTCATCCCCGAAGGGCGGCGCTATCGCGTGCTGGGTACCGATGGTTTCGGGCGCTCGGACTTCCGTTCCGAACTGCGCAAGCATTTCGAGATCGATCGTCACTTCGTGGTGCTGGCTGCCTTGCGCAGTCTGGCCGATGAGGGCACGATCGATATCTCCAAAAGTGTCGAAGCGCTCGCCAGATATGGCATCGACCCCGACAAGGCCAATCCACAGTACGCCTGAGGAGGACAGCAAGCATGAGCAACACCATTGAAATCAAGGTTCCGGATATCGGCGATTTCGATTCGGTCGAAGTCATCGAGGTCCTGGTGGCAGTGGGTGATGTCATACAGACCGAACAAGGTCTGATCACGGTCGAATCCGACAAGGCCTCCATGGAGATCCCGGCATCGGAAGGTGGCACCATTCGCCAGATCAGGGTACAGGTCGGTGACAAGGTCAAGGAAGGCTCGGTCATCCTCGAACTCGAGCCCGCCGTGGCGCAGGCCGAAGCCGCACCCGAGGCACGCGATGCAGTACCGGCGGCCGCCGCGCCGGCCAGGGTCGAGCCCGCAGCACCGCCCGCAGCCGCGGCACCGGCCGGCCTGGGTGGCGTGCTGCCGGTGTTGGTGCCCGACATCGGCGACTTCGACGAGGTCGAGGTCATCGAGGTTCTGGTGGCGCCAGGCGACCTGATTCAGGCCGAACAGGGTTTGATCACGGTCGAATCCGACAAGGCCTCCATGGAAATCCCGGCGCCCGCAGGCGGTACAGTCAAGGCTTTGAGCATCAAGGTGGGCGACAAGGTGTCACAGGGCTCCGAAATCATGCAGATCGAAGTCGCCGATGCCCCGCCCGCCGACAATGGCGCCCCCGCGCAGGCCCCTCAGCCACCCGGGGCACCATCCGCGGCCCCCGCAGGGGCTGCCGCGCCCGAAGTCAGCCATGCGGCGCAGGCCGTACCCGGCGTCCCGACCGACGTACCGGCCGGGCCCGGTACCGTCGGGCCGGCACCCGTGCAGGCTGGCTCTGCAGAACCCGACACCCTGGCCTCGCGTGCACCGGTGCGCACCTCACCCACCGCCTCGTACGCAGATGCCGATGTACCGTTACGCAATCTGCCGCATGCGTCGCCGTCCGTGCGCAAGTTTGCACGGGAACTCGGGGCCGATCTGGCGCACATCACGGGTTCGGGCCCCAAGAACCGCATCACGATGGACGACGTGCGCACCTATGTGAAGCAGGCCCTGGCCACGGGCGGGGCCAGCCCTGTGGGGACCACGCTGCCGGCTGGTGAAGGGTTCAGCGTGCTGGGCTGGCCAAAGGTGGATTTCGCGAAATTCGGAGAAATCGAGGCCAGGCCGTTGTCCCGGATCAAGAAAATCTCCGGTGCCAACCTGCATCGCAACTGGGTGATGATCCCCCACGTCACCAACAATGATGTGGCTGACATCACCGATCTCGAAGCCCTGCGCCAGCAGCTCAATGACGAGTACAGGAAATCGGGCATCAAGGTCACCATGCTGGCCTTTCTGATCAAGGCGGTGGTTGCGGCACTCAAGACGCATCCCGAGTTCAACGCGTCGCTCGAGGGCGAGAATCTCATTTTCAAGAAATACTTCCATATCGGTTTCGCGGCCGATACACCCCATGGCCTGGTGGTGCCTGTGATTCGCGATGCGGATCGCAAAGGGGTGCTCGAACTCGCGCGCGAAACGGCCGAACTGGCCAGCCTGGCCCGTGAAGGCAAGCTCTCGCCGGGCCAGATGCAGGGCGGATGCTTCTCCATTTCTTCGCTCGGTGGCATTGGTGGCACTGACTTCACGCCCATCATCAATGCCCCCGAAGTGGCCATCCTGGGGGTTTCCCGGGCAGCCATGCAGCCCGTCTGGAATGGCAAGAAATTCCGGCCGCGCCTGATGCTGCCGCTGTCCCTGTCGTATGACCACCGGGTGATCGACGGGGCGGCAGCAGCGCGGTTCAATGCCTTTCTGGCAAGCCTGCTGGCGGATTTTCGCCGCATCATACTCTAAGGAAAACCCATGAGCATCAGCGAGCTGAATGTGCCCGACATCGGTGATTTCGATGCGGTGGAAGTCATCGAGATCCTGGTGGCAGTGGGCGACACCATCGTGCCGGAGCAGGGCCTGGTCACCGTTGAATCCGACAAGGCGTCCATGGAGATCCCCGCGGACCGGGGTGGCGTGGTTCGCGAGATTCTGGTCAAGATTGGCGACAAGGTGTCCGAAGGCAGCCCGCTCGCGCGGATCACCGAAGAATCTGGCGCCAAGGCCCAGGGGCCGGATGCCGTCACGGCAACCGAGAGCCCGGCTGGCGCGGCCGATATGGATGCGTCCGATCCGGCTGCCAGCGAGCACGCTGAAACAAGCGCGCAGGCCACGGGGGCGCAGGCGCACGAAGCGCCGGCTGCAGAGGGTGCGGCGGGTGCCGCGCAGCTCGATTGCGACGTACTGGTACTGGGCGCGGGTCCAGGGGGCTATTCTGCTGCCTTCCGGGCCGCCGACCTGGGGCTCGATGTCATTCTGGTCGAACGGCACTCCAGCCTGGGCGGGGTCTGCCTCAATGTGGGCTGCATCCCCTCAAAGGCCCTGCTGCACAGCGTTTCGGTCCTCGAAGAGGCCAAGGCCCTGGCTGCGCATGGCATCCGTTTCTCCGAACCCGAAATCGATCTGGATGCGCTGCGCAAGCACAAGGACACGGTGGTCAACAGATTGACCACCGGTCTGGCTGGCATGGCCAGGGCGCGCAAGGTCACGGTGCTCACAGGGGAAGGGCGCTTTGCCGATGCCAATCACCTGCACGTCCGAGCCACTGACGGCGCAACGACGATCCTCCAGTTCAGGTCGGCCATCATTGCGGCAGGCAGCGAGGCCGTGCAATTGCCCTTCCTGCCCAGGGACCCGCGCGTCGTGGATTCCACCGGGGCGCTCGCGCTCGCGGCCATACCCCGGCGGATGCTCATCATCGGAGGCGGGATCATCGGGCTCGAAATGGGTACGGTCTATTCGGCGCTGGGTGCCCGTCTGGATGTGGTCGAAATGCTGCCCGCACTGATGACAGGCGCCGATCGCGATCTGGCCAGGGTCTGGGAAAAGCGCAATGCCTGGCGCTTCGATCACATCATGCTCAACACCCGCACGGTTGCTGCCGAAGCCACGGCCGAGGGCATCCTGGTGCACTTCGAGGGGGCGGGGGCACCCGCCGAACCGCAGCGCTACGACCTGGTTCTGCAAGCGGTGGGCCGTCGGCCCAATGGCCAGAAACTCGACGCTCAGAAAGCCGGCGTCCACGTGACGGAACAGGGTTTCATACCGGTTGACCAACAGATGCGCACCAATGTTCCGCATATCCATGCCATCGGTGACATCGTCGGCCAGCCCATGCTCGCGCACAAGGCGGTGCATGAAGGCCACGTGGCAGCCGAAGTCATTGCCGGCCAGAAATCATTTTTCGACGCCCGGGTGATTCCATCCGTTGCGTATACCGATCCCGAGGTGGCCTGGGTGGGGCTTGGCGAAGACGAGGCACGCAAAGAAGGGGTGGTCGTCAGGAAAGGGCTGTTTCCCTGGCAGGCTTCCGGGCGGGCCATTGCCAATGGGCGCGACGAGGGCTTCACCAAACTCCTGTTCGATGCCGACAGCGGGCGCATCCTGGGCGGCGGCATCGTGGGCACCCACGCGGGCGATCTCATCGGCGAAGTGGCGCTGGCCATCGAAATGGGGGCCGACTCGGTCGATATCGGCCAGACGATCCATCCTCACCCGACGCTCGGTGAATCGATTGGCATGGCCGCGGAAGCAGCCGACGGCCATTGCACCGATCTGCCTCCGGTGCGGCGCAGATAAAAGCCGGATCCTGGCGGCAGTAGCGGTACACCCGCAAGGGTGAACCCATCGGAAAACAGGGGCAGGTGCTAACATCAGCACCTGTCGTTTTCCCTGTCCGAGTCCAGAACCCCCATGTCTCCTGCTGCGATTGTCCCGGCGCCGGGCGCTTCCCTGGCCAATTGGTTGTCCTATATCGAGACGTTGCATCCGCAGGCAATCGATCTGGGGCTCGAGCGTGTGCGCCAGGTGGCCGAACGTCTCGAACTCGCGCTCGATTGCACCAGGATCGTGGTGGCCGGCACCAATGGCAAGGGATCGACCTGTGCCATGCTCGAATCCATTTTGCTGAACGCCGGATACAAGGTCGGCAAGTACACCTCACCTCATCTCCTGCACTTCAACGAGCGCATTCGCATCCAGGGCGTCGAAGCAGCCGATGGCGACATCGTGCGCGCGCTCGAGCGCGTCGAGGCCCGACGCCAGGGGGTCAGCCTGACCTATTTCGAAATGACCACCCTGGCGGCCCTCCAGCTGTTCCAGGACGCAGGCCTGGATGTCGTCGTGCTCGAAGTCGGTCTTGGCGGGCGGCTCGATGCCGTCAACATCGTCGATGCAGACTGCGCCATACTGACCAGCGTAGACCTGGATCACACCGAGTGGCTGGGCCACACCCGCGAAGCAATTGGCCTCGAAAAGGCGCATGTATTCCGCCCTGGCAAACCGGCCATCTGCGCCGATCCCATGCCCCCAGACAGCGTGGTCGAGCACGCCGGCAGAATCGGGGCCGATCTCTGGCGGGTCGGGGTCGATTTCAATTATTCGGGCGATCGGCAGCAATGGGCCTACGGTGGCCGTGGACAGCGCCGCAACGCGCTGGTGTACCCTGCCTTGCGCGGTGCCAACCAACTGCTCAATGCGTCGGCCGCCCTGGCTGCACTCGAGGCGCTGCGCGACCGGCTGGTGGTTACCCAGCAAGAGGTGCGCCAGGGCCTCCTGCATGTGCAGTTGCCCGGTCGACTGCAGATCCTGCCGGGCCTGCCGCACACGATTCTCGATGTGGCACACAACCCGCATGCGGTGGCGGCGCTGGGCCAGAACCTCGACAGCATGGGGCATTATCCGCATACCTTTGCGGTGGTCGGCATGTTGCATGACAAGGCCATTGCCGAAACTCTGCAGCGTCTGTCCAGTCGGGTGGATCGCTGGATGTGCGCTACCCTGGGCGGGCCACGGGGCACGCGCGCTGAAGAACTGGCGGATATCGTGCGCCAGATCGGCGGCGACCAGGCGCCGGTCGATCCCTTCATGGCGCAGACCAGCGAAGTGCGCCGCAGCCACAAGCCCGGGGTTCGACCCATGGCGCGACCCGCCGTGCAGGCCCGTGATGTGCGCGTTCATGCCTTCGACAACCCGGTGCTGGCCTTTGCCGAAGCCCGCAGGATGGCGACGGACAATGATAGAATTCTGGTGTTTGGCTCGTTTGCCACAGTGGGTCCTGTGCTTGAAGTCCTGCGCCAGGAAGGCCGGGATGTCCTGCCATGAACAGACCTTCGCCTCCAGTCTGATGGGTATGCTGCACCATGTTCTTTCGCAAGAAAACTGAGCCCGAACGGCGTCCGGCATCTCGCGGTGGGGCTGCTGAAGCGGCCCGGATCAAGGAATTGCGCATCCAGGCCCGGCGGCGCCTGGTCGGTGCCCTGGTTCTGGTACTGACTGCGTTCATTCTGGTCACATGGCTGTTCGACGAGCCGGTATCCGAACCCGCACCAGCGCCCATCATCGTCCCGGCGCCGCCGTCGGGCCTGCCATCGGGCGACGAGTTTTCGGCGCTGCCCGGGTCCGATGATCCGGCGATACCCGATACGGCATCGGGTCTCGTCACGCCCCTGGACGACACCCCGGGGGCCTCGGCGAACGCCTCCGATACCCCGCCGGCCGAGTCTCCTGCCGATACCCAGGCCAGCACGCCGTCCACGCGCACCGAAACGGGTACGGACACGCCGGCCAGCCAGCCAGTCGAGTCTGCGCCAGCCCGCGACGCGGCCCGCCCGGCGCCGGCGGCGGGCGCAGAGGCTCGCACAGACGATGGCGCTGTGGCCCTGGCGCTGCTGGCCGGCAAGACCCCGCCTTCGGCTGCGAGTGCTTCCGGTGCCGCCGGGTCGGGGCGCTACTACCTCCAGGTGGCCGCCTATGCGACCGAGCAGGATGCCATCAAGCGTCGCGACAGCCTGCACCAGGCCGGCGTGAGCAATGCCTATGTAGAAACAGCGCAGTCGGGCGGTCGCACCGTGCACCGTCTGCGGGTAGGCCCATTCAGCTCCCATGAGGCCGCGCAGGCAGCCCAGACCCGTCTCAGGGCCCTGGGCTACGAAAACGGCCTCATCGCCGGCCAGTGACCAGCTTCGACTACTTCGTGCTGGCCATTCTGGCCGTGTCGGCCATCATCGGCTTGCTGCGCGGATTCCTGCGCGAGGTCCTGTCGCTCGTCGCCTATCTCGCGGCATTCATGGCCGCGATCTGGTGGGGCCCACGGGCCTCCGAACTGCTGGTTCCGTTGATCGACAACGGCCTGTTGCGCAATCTGGCTGCCTATGCGGCCGTATTCATCATCGGGCTTTTGCTGCTGGGCCTGCTCAACATGGCCCTGGGGGCCCTGGTCGATCGAACCGGCCTGACACCGGCAGACCACGGGCTGGGGGCCTTGTTCGGTGCGGTGCGCGGGATCGTGCTCATACTCGCTCTGGTGGGCCTGGCGGGTTATACCGAACTGCCCAAAGAGCCCTGGTGGCGGCAGGCGCGTACGTCGGCGGCCGCGGAACGCGGCTTCGTGCATGTCAAGTCCATGCTGCCGGCCTCGATTGCCGAACTTCTTCCTTACTAGCCGGAATCTCATTGCATGTGTGGAATCGTGGGCGTGATGGGCAAGAGCCCTGTCAATCAGCTGATTTACGACAGTCTGCTGCTGCTGCAGCACCGCGGCCAGGACGCGGCCGGCATGGCCACCGCAAGCGGGCCTTTCTTCAACATGCACAAGGCCCACGGCCTGGTCCGTGATGTCTTCCGTACCCGCAACATGCGGGCCCTGCCGGGCCACAGCGGGCTGGGCCAGGTACGCTACCCTACGGCGGGCTCCAGCGCGAGCGTGGATGAAGCCCAGCCTTTCTATGTGAACGCGCCGTTTGGCATCACGTTCGTGCACAATGGCAACCTGACCAACTGGCACGCCCTGCGCGAATCGCTGTTCAACCATGACAAACGGCACATCAATACCAATTCCGACTCCGAGGTCCTGCTGAACGTCTTTGCACACGAACTGCAGCAGGCATCCAACGGCGCCACACTGGATGCGCAAGTCATCTTCGAAGCCGTGCGTGCGGTGCACCGCAGGGTGCGTGGCGCCTATGCCGTCATCGCCCACATCAGCCGTTTCGGGCTGGTGGCCTTTCGCGACCCGCATGGCATCCGGCCGCTTTGCCTGGGGCGGCATGAAACCGATGAGGGCACCGAGTGGATGCTGGCCTCGGAATCGGTGGCGCTGACCGGCACCGGGTTTTCACTGGTGCGCGATATCGCGCCTGGCGAGGCCGTGATCATTGCCGAAGACGGTGAACTCAGCCGGGCCCAATGCGCCGATCCGGCGACCCAGCGCACGCCCTGCATTTTCGAGTATGTGTACTTTGCACGACCGGATTCGATCATGGATGGCATCTCCGTGTACAACGCGCGCCTGCATATGGGTGAGTATCTGGCCGATCATGTCGCCAAAAGCCTGCGTCTGGGCGATATCGACGTGGTGATGCCGATTCCTGATTCATCCAGGCCCTCGGCCATGCAACTGGCGTCGCATCTGGGGCTGGATTACCGCGAAGGTTTCATCAAGAACCGCTATATCGGCCGGACTTTCATCATGCCGGGCCAGGCCGTGCGCAAGCAATCGGTGCGCCAGAAACTGAGCGCCATCGATGTCGAGTTTCGCGGCAAGAACGTGCTGCTGGTCGATGACTCCATCGTGCGCGGCACCACCAGCCGGCAGATCGTTGAAATGGCCCGGGGCGCGGGCGCGCACAAGGTGTATTTCGCATCGGCTGCGCCCGCCGTTCGCTTTCCGAATGTGTACGGCATCGATATGCCCACCCAGGACGAACTGATTGCAACAGGCCGCACGACGGACCAGATCGCGGCCGAGATCGGTGCCGACGGCCTGGTATTCCAGAACCTGGCCGATCTGGAGCAATCGCTGCGGGACCTCAACCCGGCACTCGAAACGTTCGAATCATCGTGCTTCAACGGACAATATGTCACAGGTGACATCGACCCGGCCTATCTGGCACGCCTGGCGGTCGAACGCCATCAGGGTCAGCGCTCGGGGGCCATCATCAGCCCGGCAGCCGACGAGGGTCCACTGAACTGATCCGGCCTGCGAGCATCAGGCCTTGCGCAGCAGCACCCAGGCCGACAGCAGGGCACAGACCAGAAAGCAGGCCAGCCCCCACAGGGCATACTCGAGCCCGAGCAGGCTGACCCGCGCGTCGCTGCAACTGGCCTGAATGCCGAACAGCCAGGGCAGGGCGCCATCCAGCCCGGATTCGGTCATGAAGCGATCGGCGAATGTCTGCGCACATGAAAACGACACCGCCGCGACCCGATACTGGTACCAGGCCGCCGTAACACCCGAGGCGGAGGCCAGCACTATCATGAAGGCACCCAGCCGTTGCCAGGCACCGGATTCCCGGCCTGCACTGGCCAGCAGGCTGATCACGGCGATGACCAGCAGGATGAAACGCTGCAGCACACACCAGGCACAGGGCCGCATGCCGAACAGGTGCTGCGAGATCAGCGCCACCGCCAATGCGGCGATACAGACCAGGGCCAGAAGGCGCAGAGCGAAACGGGATGTGGGCAACATGTTGGCAGGTCGGCAGGCAGCTTCAGGATCAGGCGTCAGTGTACGCGATCATGGGCCTGGGGATCGAGCGGCTCAGCCGTTGTGCCGATCATCCCGCACAGGGATGTCCGTGTCCTTTTCAGGCATGTCCATGGTCTTGTCAGGGATGCCCGCATCTTTTTCCGGCATGCCCAGTACGTTGAGCAGGTCCCGTTCGAACTGCCTTTGGGTGCGCACCTGATCGAGGTTCGTGCCTTCCAGGATGAAGATGTCTTCGATACGGTCGCCCAATGTCATGATCTTGGCCATTTTGAGATCGATGCCATAGTGGGTGAAAACACGCGCGAGATCATGCAGCAGGCCGGGGCGGTCGGCGGCCTGGATGGACAGCCTCCAGCTGTGTTGTTGGCCATCGGCCACCAGCTTGATATCGGGTACCACCGGAAATACCAGGGCGCGGCGCGAGCGACGCAAGCGGGCACCGTGCGGTGAAGCGACATCCGGCCGGCCCTCGAGGACTGCCTGCAGGCCATGTTCGAGCAGGGCCGCACGCGCTCTGGGGTCGCGTTCACCCTCGGGCAACAGGACAATGAAGCTGTCCAGTGCCCAGCCCTGGCGCGTCGTGTGGATGCGTGCATCCTGGATGCCCAGCCCGTGCCGGTCGAAGCAGGCGCAGATGTCCACGAACAAGTCGGCCCGATCGGGGGCATAGACCATGACCTGCAGGATGTCGCCCGGAACAGGGACGCGCACGCGCACCACGGGGTCCGGCCCGACGTGCAGTGCGTGCAACTGGCGTGTATGCCACGCGATTTCATTGGCATCATGGCGCAGGAAGTACGCGACATCCAGTTGTGCCCAGAACGCATCCCGGCTTTCGTCACGCAGCCCCATGAGCCTGATTTCCGCAGCTGCGGCCTCTTTGCGCAAGGCAAGCACGGCATGGGCATCCGGCTGGGCGCCACCCAGCGCCTCGAGGGTTCTGTGATACAGCTCTTCGAGCAGCCGGCCTTTCCAGGCATTCCAGATCTGCGGCCCGGTGCCGCGAATGTCGGCAACCGTCAACAGGTAGAGCGCCGCGAGCCTGCGCTGCGATCCGACGCGCAGGGCGAACTCGTGGATGACGTCCGGGTCGCTGAGATCCTTTTTCTGCGCCACCCTGGACAGGGTCAGGTGCTCGCGCACGAGAAAATCCAGCAGTTGGGTGGCTGGGCGATCCAGGCCATGGCGGCGCGCAAAGCGCCGCACCTCGGCGGCCCCGAGGATTGAATGGTCTCCGCCACGCCCCTTGGCGATGTCATGGAACAGGGCGGCGACATACAACAGCCACGAGTCGTCCAGATCCGCCATCAACTGGCTGGCCAGCGGGTATTCCTGGGCGTGCTCGGGCTGCGTGAAGCGCCGCAGGTTGCGCACCACCATGAGCAGGTGCTGGTCCACGGTATAGGCGTGAAACAGATCATGCTGCATCTGGCCCACGATTCGACGAAACGGCGGCAGGTAGCGTGGCAGGATGTTCCACAAGGCCATGTCGCGCAAGGCATGCACAATGCCGCGTGGTTGCTGCAGAATCTGGAGAAAGATCTGGCGATGTCCGGGGTCTTCACGGAAATTGCGATCGATGCGCTGGCGGGCGTGCCACATGGCCCGCAGGGTGCCCGCCGTCATGCCCTGAAGGCGCGGATTCTGCTGCATCACCAGAAATGCCTTCAGCAGCAGCCCGGGCTGCTGCGCAAAGGCGTCTTCGTCCTTCAGAGCCAGGCGATCACGGCGTACGATGAAATCGTCGTCCAGGCCCAGATCCTCACCGCAGGGCAGGGGGAAGAGGCGCTCTTCGAGATTCAGCATGAGCAGGCGGTTCATCTGGCTGACGACATGGGCTGCCCAGTAGTACCGTTGCATCAGCAGCTCGCTCGCGCGCCTGGGTGGACACTCGACAAACCCGTACAGCTGGGCCAGACGCGGTTGCAGATCGAACAGTACCCGGTCTTCACGGCGTGCGCAGAGTATGTGCAGTTCGATGCGCAGCCGCTTGAAGGCCAGTTCGGCGCGACGCAGCGATCTGAACTCGGCTGCCGTCAGCAGGTCGGTTCGGGCGACTGCGCGCCAATCTTTGCCGTAGCCGGCGGCGCGCGCCAGCCACAGCAGAACCTGCAGGTCCCTGAGGCCACCCGGAGACTCTTTGCAATTCGGTTCGAGTGCATAGGGCGTATCCTGATGATGCGCATGGCGCTGCTGCATCTCGGCCCGCTTGTCCAGATAGAACTGGCGCGGGTTGAGTTCGGCCTGCAACTGGCTGGAGAAACGCCCGAAGAGCGCTCGGCTGCCCGCGAGCCAGCGCGCTTCCAGCATCGAAGTCTGCACCGTGATGTCGGCAGCGGCCAGCTGCCGGCACTGTTGCAGCGTGCAGACATTGTGTCCCGGTTCGAGACCTGCGTCCCACAGAGCGGCCACCAGCGCCTGGATGCGGGCCTGGGCCCCGGCATCGGCTGGCTGGTTCAACAGGATCAGCAGATCCAGATCCGAACCCGGGTAGAGTTCACCGCGGCCATACCCCCCAACCGCAGCCAGACAGGCGCCGGCCGGCAGGGGATAGTGGCCCAGCAGGGCCTTGACAGCCTCATCGGCAGCCAGCCGCAAGGCTCGCAGCAGGGTTTCTGGCCGCAGATGGTCGCGCCAGGCAGCCAATGCCTGGCTGCGGCGCTGCAGCAACCGGCTGCGAACTGCAGCGATTGCACCGTCCGGGCGCACAGGGTTCACGCAGTGCTGGATTGCTCTGCCAGGCGCGGCGGCGCCGGCATGCCTGGCGAGACCGTCAGCACTTCGTGGCCCGCGTCAGTCACCAGAACCGTGTGTTCCCATTGTGCGGACAGGCTGTGGTCGCGGGTGACCACTGTCCACTGATCGGCCAGTGTGCGGATTTCGCGCCGCCCTGCATTGATCATGGGCTCTATGGTGAAGATCATCCCTGGTTCCAGCCGCTGGCCGCTGCCGGGCTGGCCATAATGCAGCACCTGGGGATCCTGGTGGAAGCGCCGCCCGACCCCGTGGCCGCAATACTCGCGCACGACCGAGAAGCCCGCCCGTTCGGCGTGCTTCTGTATGGCGTGGCCGATGTCGCCCAGGGTGGCACCGGGGCGCACCTGGTGGATCCCCAGCCACATGCATTCGTAGGTTGTATCGATCAGGCGCCGCGCCAATATGGAGGGCTCGCCGACCTGGAACATGCGGCTGGTATCCCCGAACCAGCCATCCTTGATGATGGTGATGTCCATGTTCAGGATGTCGCCGTTCTTGAGTTTCCGGTCGCCCGGAATGCCATGACAGATGACGTGATTCACGGACGTGCAGATGGAGGCCGGATAGGGCGGATAACCCGGGGGCGCGTAGCCCACGGTTGCGGATTCGACCTTCAGTTCGTCGGTCAGGTATTGCATGCACAGTTCATCCAGCGTGCGTGTGGTGACTCCGGCCTTGACATGAGGCGCCAGATAATCGAGAACGCTGGCGGCGGCCTGGCATGCGGCACGCATCTGGTCGAGTTCGTGGGGGTCGGTGACGAGGGGAATCATGGGTGCTTGATCGTATGGTATTGGAAATGCTAGAATAACTGGCTTGGCACTTTTTGGCCAAGTTGCTTTTGAATAGCGTACCCTGGCCTTCCAAGGGTGTCTGATGCGGGTTCATGTTAGCCCCGGATACTGGCCAGGTACAAGACCGAACCCTTTTGGAGAATTTTCATGAGCCTCATGCGCGACATGCTCGAAGCCGGTGTCCACTTTGGCCACCAGACCCGTTTCTGGAACCCGAAAATGGCCGAATACATCTTCGGCCAGCGCAACAAGATCCATGTCATCAACCTCGAGCGCACGGTCGAGAAATACCTCGAGGCCGCCCAGTTCGTACGGCAGCTGTCGGCCCGCAAGGGCATCATCCTGTTCGTCGGCACCAAGCGGTCTGCCCGCGAACTCGTCGCAGCCGAAGCACAGCGCTGTGGCATGCCGTATGTCGACAGCCGCTGGCTGGGTGGCATGATGACCAACTTCAAGACGGTCAAGTCATCCATCAAGCGGCTCAAGGAAATGGAAACCCAGCTGGCAGATGGCGCGACCGAGCAGATGAGCAAGAAAGAAGCGCTCATGTTCGAGCGCGAAATGGCCAAGCTGAACAAGTCCATCGGTGGCATCAAGGACATGAACACCTTGCCCGACGCACTGTTCGTCGTCGATGTCGGCTATCACAAGATCGCCGTGGCCGAAGCCCGCACCCTGGGTATTCCAGTGGTGGGCGTGGTCGACACGAACCACTCGCCCGAAGGCATCGAGCACGTCATTCCCGGCAACGATGACTCCGCCAAGGCGATCGCCCTGTATGCCCACGGCATGGCCGACGCCGTGCTTGAAGGTCGCGAGCAGAGCCTGCATGGCCTGGTCGAGGAGCTCGCCGAAGGCGAAGAGTTCATCGAAGTCGAGACCGAAGAACCCGAGCAGGAATGACGTCCTGCATCCCGCGCCTGTAGGCCGCCGGGCTTGCACTCCGGCTACGGGCCCGGGCCGGCCATTGTGGCCGGCCCATGCACAGATCGAACAGGAGAACACAATGGCTCAAATCACTGCTGCCATGGTCAAACAATTGCGCGAAAAGACCGACGCGCCCATGATGGAATGCAAGAAGGCCCTGACAGAAGCCGCGGGCGATCTCGCTCGGGCCGAAGAGATTCTGCGGGTCAAACTGGGCAGCAAGGCGTCCAAGGCAGCGAGCCGGGTGACGGCCGAAGGTCTGATCGGCCTGCATGTGGCCGATGACCACAAGACGGGTGCGGTGGTCGAAGTCAACTGCGAAACAGACTTTGTGGCCAAGAATGAAGACTTCATCGCCTTCGTCGATGCACTGGCCCGGATCATCGCGGCGCGCAATCCCGCCGATGTCGATGCCCTGAATGCGCTCGCGATGGGTGAGGGGACCGTGGAAAGCACGCGCGCCGCCCTGGTTGGCAAGATCGGCGAGAACATGGCCGTGCGCCGGTTCCGCCGGTTCGAGACCTCTGATCGTCTGAGCAGCTATCTGCACGGCGGGCGGATTGGTGTACTGGTCGATTTCACGGGGTCCGATGAGGTCGGCAAGGATCTGGCCATGCACATTGCGGCATCCAGGCCGCGCGCCCTCGACGCAGGTGGCGTGGATCCGGCCCTGATCGCTGCCGAACGTTCCGTGGCCGAGCAGAAAGCGGCCGAGTCGGGCAAGCCGGCTGATATCGTGGCCAGAATGGTCGATGGGGCGGTGCAAAAATTCCTCAAAGAGGTTACGCTCCTGTCACAGCCGTTCGTCAAGAATGACAAACAGTCGGTCGAGCAGATGCTGAAGGACAATTCCGCTCAAATCAACCGCTATGCCCTGTTCGTCGTGGGCGAGGGCATCGAACGGAAATCGGAAGATTTCGCCGCCGAGGTGGCTGCCGCTGCGAGCGGGTCCTGACAGGAAAGCACTGCATGTCCACACCAGCCTATAGACGCGTCCTCCTCAAGCTTTCGGGCGAAGCGCTGATGGGGGGTGATCCTTTTGGCATCAACCGGGCCACCATCCTGCGCATGACCGAAGAGATCCATGAAGTGGTCTCGATAGGGGTGCAGCTGGCGGTGGTGATCGGTGGCGGCAACATTTTCCGTGGGGTGGCGCCTGGCGCGCAGGGCATGGATCGCGCCACGGCCGATTACATGGGCATGCTGGCCACGGTCATGAACGCGCTGGCACTGCAGGATGCGCTGAAGAATCATGGTGCAGATGCCCGCGTGCAGTCCGCCCTGAACATCGATCAGGTGGTCGAGCGCTATATTCGACCCAAGGCGTTGCGTTATCTCGAAGAAGGCAAGGTGGTGATCTTCGCGGCAGGGACCGGCAATCCGTTTTTCACGACCGATACCGCCGCCGCGTTGCGAGGTGCGGAGATCGGAGCCGAGGTCGTGCTGAAGGCCACCAAGGTCGACGGCATCTACAGCGCAGATCCCAACAAGGACCCTGGCGCCACGCGCTACGCGCGCATCAGTTTCGACGAAGCCATCGTGCGCAGGCTGGAAGTCATGGATGCCACGGCATTTGCCTTGTGCCGCGATCAGAAGCTGCCCATCAAGGTCTTCTCGATCAATAAACCCGGGGCCCTTCGGCGCGTCATCTGCGGTGACGACGAAGGCACCCTGGTCCAGGTATAGGATCCACCATGAATTATTCCGATATTTGCAATTCAGCCAGCGAGCGCATGGGGAAATCGATCGAGTCCCTCAAGACCAGTCTCGCAAAGATTCGCACGGGGCGTGCGCATGCAGGTATTCTCGATCATGTCCAGGTCGAATACTACGGTTCGCCCGTACCCGTCAGTCAGGTGGCCAATGTCACCGTGGTCGACGCCCGCAACCTGTCGGTTCAGGTCTGGGAAAAGGGCATGGCGGCCGTGGTCGACAAGGCCATACGCGAGTCCGATCTGGGGCTGAATCCGATCGCCATGGGCGACAACCTGCGGGTGCCCATGCCCGCGCTCACCGAAGAGCGTCGCCGTGATCTCACCAAGGTGGTGCGTTCCGAGGGCGAAGACGCCAAGGTGGCCGTGCGCAATCTGCGTCGCGAAGCGAACGAAGCGCTCAAGAAGCTTCTGAAGGACAAGGAAATCTCCGAAGACGACGAACGGCGCGGGCAGGATGAAGTACAGAAACGCACGGATCGTCATGTGGCCGAAATCGACCAGATCATCGCGCAGAAAGAAGCCGAGATCATGACGGTCTGACAGGCCACGGCATAGAATCCCTGCCCTATGAGCCCGGTCCAATCCTCTACCATGGCCGTGCTGGAAACCGGTTCGGTGCCCTGCCATGTGGCCATCATCATGGACGGCAATGGTCGCTGGGCGACGCAGCGGCGCCTGCCGCGCACGGCCGGGCACATGCGTGGTGTGCAGTCAGTGCGCCGCATCGTCGAAGCCTGTGGCCGACGCGGCGTGCGCTACCTCACGCTGTTTGCCTTCAGCACCGAGAACTGGCGCCGTCCTGCCGGCGAAGTCTCGTTGCTGATGCGGCTGTTCGTGCGCACGCTCGAAAAAGAAGCCGATCGCCTGCGCGAACAGGATGTGCGCCTGCGCGTGGTGGGCGAACTGAATGCGTTCGATGACCGGCTGCGCAACCTGATTGCCCAGGCCGAAGCGCTGACTTCGCAGTGCCAGGCCCTGACGCTGACCATTGCCGCCAACTATGGCGGCCGCTGGGATATCCTGCAAGCCATGCGCGCGATGCTCGCCGCGGATCCGGATCTTGCGGCCCGGCCACAGAACGTGGATGAGGCCGCGCTCAGCCCATGGTTGGCCATGGCCTATGCGCCTGAGCCCGATCTGTTCATTCGAACCGGCGGAGAGCAGCGCATATCCAATTTCCTGATTTGGCAACTGGCCTATACGGAGCTCTATTTCACCGACTGCTGGTGGCCGGATTTCGACGAAAGCGCGCTCGATCAGGCCTTCAGCTGGTACAGCCAGCGCGAACGCCGCTTTGGCCGCACCAGCGCGCAGCTGCCCGGTGCTGGACACTGAAGCGCGGCATGCTGAAACAACGACTCATCACTGCAACGGTCCTGCTGCTGATCCTGGGCGCTGCGATCATGGCACCGGGGCCATGGCCCATGCTCGTCCTGCTGGCAGTCATGATCTCCTGCGCCAGTTGGGAGTGGCTGCGGCTGGTGCCCTGCGGGCAGGCCTGCGCCCTGATTCTGGCACTCGGGCTGCTGATCCTGATGGGGGGGCTTTCTGCCAGCCTGCCGGGTGCCCAGCCCGCAACCGGGGTGCATGCCCACTGGGCCACCGCACTGCATCAGTCGGGCTGGACGCATGCCTTCGAAATCCTCGTGCTTCCTCTGGCGGTTTTGTTCTGGGTGGTTGCGGCACCGCGCATCCTGTGGCGCGTCGACGCAGGGGCCCTCTGGCAGGGTGGCCGCCCGGTGGTTCTGGGGGGGCTGCTGCTGCTGGCCACCTGGTATGCACTGGTGTGGTTGTTGATGCACCATGGGGCGGGCGCGCTCATCAGCCTGTGGGCGCTGGTCTGGGTCGCCGACAGCGCGGCCTATTTCGCGGGCCGGGCCTGGGGGCGGCACAAGCTGGCGCCCCGCATCAGCCCGGGCAAGACCCGCGAAGGGGCGCTGGCAGGGGTGGCGGCTGCGATCCTGTGGCTGTTCGCGACTGCAGCATGGTGGCCCGGCAGCTATGGCGAACTGCTGATGCTGAAGCGGGGTTGGGCCGTGTTGCTGCCCGCAGGGCTGATCCTGGCAGTCTGGTCGATCCTGGGGGATCTGTTCGAGTCCCTGCTCAAGCGCAGGGCCGGTGTCAAGGACTCGAGCCAGCTGCTCCCGGGGCATGGCGGGGTGTACGATCGTATCGATGCCGTGCTGCCCGTGGCACCTCTGGCCGTCCTGCTCCTTTCTTTTGGATGAACCATGCCCGCTCTGCAGCGTATCTGTATTCTTGGGTCCACCGGATCCATCGGCACCAGCACGCTGGATGTCATTGCGCGCCACCCGGGCCGGTTTGTGGTGCACGCCTTGAGCGCACACAGCCGGATCGAGGCTCTGGCGCAGCAGGCACGGGTTCACGCGGCGCGGATCGTGATCGTGCCCGATGCGGCGGCCAGACAGCGCTTTCTGCAGTCGTGGGTAGGGCCGCAGCCACGACCTGAAATCCGGGTCGGGGCCCAGGCACTGGCAGAAACCGCAGCTGAAGCCGATGTCACCACGGTGATGGCCGCCATCGTGGGCGCTGCGGGCCTGCCTGCCGCTTTGGCCGCAGCCCAGGCCGGCAAGCGGGTTCTGCTCGCCAACAAGGAAGCCCTGGTGGCAGCCGGTAGCCTGTTCATGCAGGCGGTACGCCAGTCTGGCGCGCAACTGCTGCCCATCGACAGCGAGCATAATGCCATTTTCCAGTGCCTGCCCCATAACGGGCATCGGGCGCGCGCCCCCAGCACGCCCCCGTCGGGGGTACGCAGACTGTTGCTGACGGCATCGGGCGGGCCATTGCGCCTGATACCGCTGGATCAGTTCGAAGCGGTGACGCCGGATCAGGCGTGCGCCCACCCGACGTGGCAGATGGGGCGCAAGATTTCGGTCGACTCGGCGACCATGGTCAACAAGGGCCTCGAGGTCATCGAAGCGCATTGGCTGTTTGCCATGCCGGCGCAGCAGATCCAGGTGGTGATCCATCCTCAGAGCGTGGTGCATTCCATGGTCGAATACGAAGATGGTTCGATCCTGGCGCAATTGGGACAGCCCGACATGCGCACACCGATTGCCTATGGGCTGGCCTATCCCGAGCGCGTGGACAGTGGCGTCGGCCTGCTCGAACTCACGCGTCTCGGGCGCCTGGACTTCGAACCCCCCGATATGCTGCGCTTTCCTTGCCTGCAGCTTGCCTTCGATGCCCTGCAGCTGGGGCAGGGCGCCTGCATCGCCATGAATGCGGCCAACGAAGTGGCTGTCGATGGCTTTCTTCGCGGTCACATTCGCTACACTGAAATCGCGCGTATCATAGAATCCTGTCTGGATGATGCCGCGTCCTTGCCCGGCACCGCGCCCGAGTCGCTGGACGAGGTGCTCGAACTCGACGCTCGGGCGCGACGCAGGGCTGTCTCGACCTCTCGCCTGCTCCAATGATGCCCCGATGCTTTTCACTCTGCTTGCCTTTGCACTGGCCCTGGGCCTGCTGATCACGTTTCACGAACTGGGTCATTACGCCGTGGCCCGCTGGTTCGGGGTGCGGGTCGAGCGCTTTTCAATCGGTTTTGGCCCTGTGCTGCTCAGCCGGCAGGATAGGCACGGCACGCAATGGGCCTTGTCGGCCATCCCCCTCGGGGGCTATGTGAAAATGCAGAACGAGCCCGAACCCGGCGCCAGCGCGGCCGAACGCCGGCAGGCATTCAACAGCCAGCCCCTTGCGCAGCGTGCAGCCATTGTGCTGGCCGGGCCCCTGGCCAATCTGCTGCTGGCGGTGTTTCTGTATGCCGGCCTGGCGGTCTGGGGTGCCCATGAACCCGTTGCTCTTCTCGGGGCGCCGCAAGCGGGCACGCCAGCGGCGCTGGCCGGAGTCCAGGCCGGTGACACGATCGAATCGGTGGGTGATCAGGCCATTGCCTCCTGGCCCCAGGCCCGCTGGGTGCTGAGCGAGCCCATCGCCACAGGGGGTGATGTCGTGCTGCAGCTGCGCACGGCGTCCGGGGGCGCACGCACGGCCCAACTGAAGCTGCCTGCCAATTCGATGGATCCGGAGCGTGGCGATCCTCTTCTGGCCGTCGGGCTGCAACTGCGGCCGCCGGCGGTGGTCCTGGGCGACGTGCAGCCAGGCGGAGCCGCCGAGCGGGCTGGCCTGCAACGTGCCGATAGAATATTGTCCGTTGCGGGCATCGAGGCCCCGGATCCACTTTCATTTGCCGAGCAGATCAGGGTGCACCCGGCGCAACCCGTGCCGCTGACCGTCGAGCGCGGTGATGTACGGCTCAGCCTGCCCATCACGCCCGATGCCGTACAGGAAGAAGGCCGCACCACGGGCCGGATCGGCGTCCTTTTGCTGGCGGATTTTCCCATGGTCCTGGTCCGCGAGGGCCCGCTCGAGGGCCTTGCGACCGGCCTGACCCGCACGCTCGAGCTGAGCGGGCTCACGCTGCGCATGATGGGGCGCATGCTGACAGGCGATATTTCGATCAGAAACATCACCGGGCCGGTCACCATTGCGGATTACGCCGGGCAGTCGGCCCGCATCGGGCTGGCCAGTTACCTGAACTTCATGGCACTGATCAGTATCAGCCTGGGGGTGCTCAATCTGCTGCCTGTTCCCATGCTGGACGGCGGGCATCTATTGCTATATGGTATCGAAGCATTGAGAGGCGGGCGGCCGTTGTCTGCGCAATTGCATGACACGCTGCAGCGGGTTGGCCTGAGCCTGGTACTGGGGCTGATGACCCTGGCCTTGTTCAATGATTTTCATCGGCTTTTCAGCTGATCGGGTTGTGACTTACAATCCCGCATCGGTATTGGAAACATTTTCTCATATTGCCGCCGCCAGACAGGAATCTCAGAATGCCGTTGATTCGTAAGCCCCTCTTGCCCAAGCGTGCCATTTCCCTGCTCCTGGCAGCCTTGCTGTCGCCGGCAGTGGCGTCGGCCTTCACGCCGTTCGTCGTCCAGGACATCCAGATCCAGGGCGTCGAACGGGTCGATCCAGGCACGATCTTCACTTATCTGCCGGTGCAGCCGGGGCAGACCTTCACGCAGGAAGAAGCCGCCACCGCCATACAGCAACTGTATGCGACCGGCTTTTTCAATGACGTGCAGATCAATGCCCAAGGTGGCGTTCTGGTCGTCACGGTCGAAGAACGGCCCACCATCGCGTCGGTGTCCTTCAATGGCATGCGCGAATTCGACGCCAAGGAAATCACCAAGGCGTTGATGCAGGTGGGCTTCGGCCAGGGCCGCATTTTCGATCAGGCCATGCTCGAACGGGCCACTTTCGAAATCAAGCAGCAGTACCTGTCCAAGGGCAAGTATGGCGTGCAGGTGGCACCCATCACCACGCCGCTGCCACGCAACCGGGTCGGGGTGTCCTTCGATATCTTCGAGGGCGATGTCGCCACCATAGACAAGATTGAATTCATCGGCAATGAAGCCTTTTCCGACGGTACCCTCGAAGACGAACTCGAGCTCACCACCGGCGGTTTCATGACCTGGTATACCGGTACGAACAAATACTCGCGCGAAAAGCTCGAAGGCGATGTCGAGCGCCTGCGTTCGTTCTATCTCGATCGCGGCTACCTCGAATTTTCCATGGAGCCCCCGCAGGTCACCATTTCGCCCAACCGTGAAAACATCTACGTCACGTATTCGCTGCATGAGGGCCAGCCGTACACCATCGCCGGGGTCGATCTGGCCGGTGACCTCCTGGGGCTGCAGGACCAGCTCCAGACCCTGATCACCATCAAGCCCGGCGAACTGTTTTCTGCCGACAAGACCAACAGGGATGCCAAGGCGATCACCGAGTATCTGGGTTCGCTGGGCTACGCATTTGCCAACGTCAACCCCAGCCCGTCGCTCGATTCCGAAGACCATACCACCCAGCTCACGTTCTATATCGACCCCGGCCGGCGCGTGTACGTACGGCGCATCAATGTGGGCGGCAATACGCGCACGCGCGACGAGGTCGTACGCCGCGAAGTCCGCCAGCAAGAGGCCGCCTGGTACGACGGCTCGAGCATCAAGCTCTCCAAGGAACGCGTCGACCGGCTGGGTTTCTTCAATGATGTCGACATCACCACCGAACCCGTGCCCGGGGCACCGGATCAGGTCGACGTCAACATCGACGTCAAGGAAAAACCCACCGGCATGGTCAGCCTCGGGGCAGGGTACAGCTCGACCGACCGGCTGCTGCTCTCGGCTGGCATCAGCCAGGACAACGTCTTCGGCAGTGGCAACTCATTGTCCCTGAACGTCAACACCAGTGCGACCAATCGGGCCCTGGTGATTGCGCATACCAACCCCTACTGGACCAAAGACGGCATCAGCAAGACCACCTCGCTGTACTACCGGCGCACGACCCCCTACGACGTCTCCGACCGGGACGACTCGGGGTGGTATACGGTCGAATCCATGGGTCTGGGCTTCAATTTCGGCGTGCCCATCTCCGAAGTCGACCGCATCTTTGCCGGGCTGACATTCGAGCGCAATTCGCTCAAGGACATCCGTAACTGCAATCCGGGCTATCCGGGGGTCAATTGCGGGGTCAGTGACCCCGCACCGTGGGCGTATCAGCAATTCGTGGACACCTACGGCGACACCACCAACGCGGCCATCCTCAGCCTGGGCTGGGCCAAGGACACGCGAGACAGCGCAGTGGCGCCCAAGAAAGGCAGCTTCACGCGCCTGTCTGCAGACATCTCCACGATGGATCTGCGCTACTACAAGCTCAGCGCGCAGCAGCAGTATTACTGGCCACTCGGCCGCGCCTTCACCTTTGCGGTCAATGGCCAGGTCGACTGGGCCAAGACATACGGCAGCAGCGGCAAGGGCTTCCCAGTGATCAAGAACATGTACGCAGGGGGCATCGGTTCGGTGCGTGGCTATGAAGGCGCCTCGCTGGGCCCGCGCGATCCGCTCACCAATACCTACCTTGGGGGCTCGCGACGTATCGTGGGCAATGTCCAGCTCTATCTGCCATTCCCGGGTGCGTCGCGTGATCGCACGCTGCGCTGGTTCGTGTTCGGCGACATCGGTCAGGTCGACACCACCGACGGTACACCCTGCTATCAGGGCGAGTACAACCAGGTGGCCGATCCGTGCGGCTGGAAATACTCCGCGGGCCTTGGCCTGTCCTGGGAATCACCACTGGGGCCCTTGCAGCTCTCCTTCGCACGTGCCCTGAATGCAAAGGAAGGCGACAAGAAACAGGCGTTCCAGTTCCAGATCGGCACCGGCTTCTGATTCACCCCATTTAATGGCACAATAACCCTCTTTGCAGCCGTTCATACAGGTAATTCATATCATGCTTCTTTCTGGTCTGACCGTCTCTGATGCCATTCAGCGCACCGTGCATCATCATCGGGCGCTCATTGTGGCTGCCGTCATTGGGCTGGCGGCCTCATTCTCTGTGCCGGTGCATGCCGAAGGCACAAAGATCGGCTTCGTCAGCACCGAACGTATTCTGCGCGACTCCAAACCTGCCAAGGCAGCCCAGACCAAGATCGAGGCCGAGTTCAAGAAGCGCGATCAGGATCTCCAGGCCCTGGCCGACAAGCTGCGCAACGAAGCCCAGAAGCTCGACAAAGATGCACCCGTGTTGTCCGAATCCGATCGCATCCGGCGCCAGCGCCAGTTGCAGGACATGGACTCCGACCTGCAGCGCAAGCGGCGCGAATTCCAGGAAGACTTCAACCGGCGCCGCAATGAAGAATTTTCGACCATTGTCGAGAAGGCCGATGCAGCCATCAAGAAAATCGCCGAACAGCAAAACTACGACCTGATCATTCAGGATGCGGTCACGGTCAGCCCTCGCGTCGACATCACGGATCAGGTCATTTCAGCCTTGGGCGGTTGATTTCCCATGCCGGTGCTGCTTGTGCCCGAGCGGGCTCCGGCTCTTGGCCAGTTGCTCGAGGCGGCCGACACAGTCGGCCTGAATCCTGCCATTCTGACGCTTTCCGGGCAACGGGCCCGCCCTGACCAGGTCCGCATTGCGGGAATCGGCTCGCTGGCGTCCTCCGGGCAATGGGAAATCAGCTTTCTTTCCAATCCCCGGCTTCAGGATCAGCTGCCAGCCTGCGCGGCCGCTGCGGTCATTCTTCGGCCCGAAGACTGGGATGCCTACCGCCACCAGTACCCCGACCCGCCGGCCTGGGTGCCCGTTCTTTGCCCTCAGCCCTATCTGCTGTACGCTTTGCTGGCACAATGGTTCGACCAGCACAGGCTGGCGGGCCTGCCACAAGGCATACACCCCACGGCCATCATCAGCCCCGAGGCGGTGCTGGATTCCGGCGTGCACATCGGGCCACTGGCCGTCATAGAAGCCGGCGTCAGCATGGGTTCCGGGGTTCGGATCGGAGCAGGCTGTGTCATTGGCACGGGCTGCTCGATCGGCGCCGACAGTCTGCTGCATGCTCGTGTCACGCTGTATCACGACGTTCACATCGGCGCACGGGCCGTACTGCATTCCGGGGTGGTGCTCGGCGCAGATGGTTTCGGGTTTGCGCCCGATCAGCGAAACCCGGGCGCGTGGGCCAAGATCGCGCAACTGGGTCGGGTCGTTCTGGGCAATGACGTTGAAATCGGCGCCAATACGACCATAGACAGGGGGGCCATCGAAGATACGGTCCTTGAAGATGGCGTCAAGCTCGATAATCAGATCATGATAGGTCATAATTGCCGCATCGGTGAGCATACGGCCATGGCCGGCTGTGTCGGTGTGGCCGGTTCGACCACCATGGGCAAGCGATGCATGATCGGGGGAGCGGCCATGATCGGTGGCCATCTCACCCTTGCCGATGACGTACACATATCCGGCGGCACGACGGTCATGTCCGACATCTCGAAACCCGGTCGCTATACCAGCATCTACCCATTGGCCGAACATGCCAGTTGGCAGCACAATGCGGCAGTCATCGGGCAACTTGCACAGTTGCGCAGGCGCCTGCGCGCCACCGAGCGACAGGCGGCCACATGGCAGCCCGCGCAAAACCGTCAGGATTCACGATAATGGAACTCGATATCAAAGACATCATGGAGCGGCTGCCCCACCGGCAGCCGATGCTGCTCGTGGATCGCGTGCTCGAGATGGACCCGGGCAAGAGCATCGTGGCCATCAAGAATGTCACCTACAACGAGCCATTCTTTCAGGGGCATTTCACCCATCATCCGGTGATGCCCGGGGTGCTCATCATCGAGGCACTGGCCCAGGCGGCCGCGCTCTTTTCCTTTGCCGATGCCGGGGCCCCGAACCTGGTCAGTACCAAGGTGGCCTACTATCTGGTGGGTGTCGATGGGGCGCGTTTCAGGCGGCCTGTGGTGCCTGGCGACCAACTGCGCATGGAAGTCTCGGCCGACAAACTGAGCCGATCGATCTGCAAATACACCGCCGTGGCCAAGGTCGACGACCATATCGTGGCCGAGGCCAAGATCATGTGTGCGGTGCGCATTCTGGAGGAATGATGGGTGTGATCCAGATCCACCCTACGGCCATCGTGGCGCCCGGTGCCGTGCTGGAGCCGGGCGTTTCAGTAGGGCCATACAGTCTGATCGGTGAACACGTATCCATTGGCGCAGGAACGCGCATAGGGTCCCATTGTGTCATCGACGGGCAGACCCGCATAGGGCCCGACAACCACTTCTACCGGTTCTGCTCGATCGGGGGCATTCCTCAAGACAAGAAATATGGTGGCGAGCCCACGGCACTCGAAATTGGCGCCGGCAATACCTTTCGCGAGTATGTGACGATCAATACCGGCACGGTCCAGGACGTCGGCACGACCCGCCTGGGTGATGACAACTGGATCATGGCCTATGTACATATCGCACATGATTGCCAGGTTGGCAGTCATGTCGTCATGGCCAACGGGGTGCAACTCGCGGGCCACATCCACGTGGGGGATTGGGCCATACTGGGCGGGCTGTCGGCGGTGCATCAGTTCGTGCGCATTGGGGCGCACGCGATGGTGGGCGGCACGAGCACGATCCGGCAGGACATCCCGCCGTACATGATCGGCGCCGGGGATCCTTTCCGGCCGGTTGGCATCAATGCCGAAGGGCTGGGCAGACGCGGCTACACGCCTGCCGAGATCCTGGTGCTGAAGCAATGCTACAAGATCCTGTATCGACGCCAGCTCAATGTCGAGCAGGCCATCCCGGTGCTCGAGGCGCTGCAGGTGGACCACCCTGACGAAAGGGTGGCCGTCCAGGCCCTGATCGATTTCCTGCAGGCTTCGGAGCGCGGAATTGTCCGCCCATGATCCGGCGCACGGCAAGCCCCTCTGTTCAGGCCGGGACGGATGTCAACTTGCGTGGCGTTCTGGTCGCGGGCGAGCCCTCGGGTGACCTGCTGGCCGCCAGGCTCATTGCCGGCCTGCGCAGCAGCGTCGACGCGCTCCAGCTGGCCGGCATAGGCGGGCCTGCAATGCAGGCAGCCGGCTTGCAGACCTGGCATTCCATGGATGCGCTGGCCGTATTCGGCTATGTTGATGCGCTGCGTCGCGCGCCTGGCCTCATCCGTACATGGGGCAATACGCGCCGACAGGCCATCGAATTCAGACCGGATGTCTTTGTGGGGGTGGATGCACCCGACTTCAATCTGCGTCTCGAGGAACAGCTGCGGCGGCGGGGCATCCCTACGGTTCACTTCGTCGGCCCCTCGATATGGGCCTGGCGTTACGAGCGCATTCATCAGATCCGGCGCGCGGTGTCCCATATGCTGGTGCTGTTTCCATTCGAGGTCGATCTCTATCGGCGCGAAGGGGTGCCGGTGACCTATGTGGGTCATCCCCTGGCTGAACTGATTCCAATGGCGCCTGACCGCAGCGCCGCGCGAACCTGTCTGCGGGTCGATCATGAGGTGCGTGTGCTTGCGCTCATGCCGGGCAGCCGGGAATCCGAAATCCGCCTTCTGGCGCCCAGATTCCTGCAGGCCGTGCAGCACCTGCAACGGCAGGATCCAGATCTGCAGGTCCTGGTGCCCATGGTCAATCAGGCCCGCAAGGCACAGTTCGAGTCCATTCTCGCCCGATACCCCATCCAGCACTGTCGTCTGCTCCAGGCGCCGGGCGCAACACCAATCGAGCCGCCGGCATCATCCGACCCCTGCCATCCCCGGGCGCAGTCCAGGCCAGCTGGAGCGCAGCCTGCATGGCCGGTCGGCTGGCAGGCCATGGCCGCGGCGGATGCGGTACTGGTGGCCAGTGGTACGGCCACCCTCGAAGCGGCCCTGTTCAAGCGGCCGATGGTGATTTCATATGTGCTTTCGCCCTGGATGCGGCGTATCATGGCCTGGAAGTCCGGTCAGCAGGCGCCCAGCCTGCCCTGGGTTGGCCTGCCCAACATCCTCGAACGCGATTTCGTCGTCCCTGAACTGCTGCAGGATGCGGCCAGCCCCGAAGCGCTGGCCCAGGCGGTCTGGGCGGCGCTCACTGACAAGGCCCTCATCCAGCGCACGGTGCAGCGTTTCGGTAGGCTGCACCATGCTCTCAGCCGCGACACGCCGCGGCTTGCCGCGCAGGCCATCCTGGAGGTCGCTCATGGCACATGAAACCGATCTGCTGGACCTCGACCCGTATCCGTGCGCAGCCGAATGGCTCGCCGGCGTCGATGAAGCGGGGCGGGGCCCCTTGGCTGGCCCGGTGTTCGCCGCCGCCGTGATTCTCGATCCGGCGCACGGTATCGAAGGCCTGGCGGATTCAAAAAAATTGTCACCGGGCCGGCGCACGCAACTGGCAGGCGAGATCCGTTTCAAGGCCCTGGCGTGGGCCGTGGCCAGTGCCAGCGCTCTGGAGATCGATCGCATCAATATCCTGCAGGCCACCTTGCTGGCCATGCTGCGGGCCGTACACGCCCTGTCTCGTGTGCCGGAACACGTACTGGTCGATGGCAATCGCTTGCCGCGTGGCCTGCCTTGCCCGGCCGCCTGTCTGATCGGGGGTGACGCCCGGGTGCCGGCGATCTCTGCAGCATCCATTCTGGCCAAGACCGCCAGAGATGCCTATTGCCAGGTGCTCCACGAGCAGTACCCCGAGTATGGCTTTGATGCTCACAAAGGCTATGGCACGGCACGCCATCTGGCCAGCCTGCTTCGTCATGGGCCCTGTCCGGAGCATCGGCGCAGCTTCAGGCCGGTACGCGAAGCCATGGGCGCGCCGAGCCTGGCTCGGTCAATGTCCGAACCAGAGCCGGATTCAGGGCCAGAACGGGATTCAACGCCCGGGCCGGAGCCAGGGGCATGAATGGTTCGCCGCCTGTTCGTCGGGTTCATTCACGTGACAATCCTGACTATCGATTGTGCCTGCGCCTGGCGCGTGGCAAGCCGCCCCGTCATGAGCGCCGGGTGCTGCTCGAAGGGCTTCACCTGTGTCAGGCATGGCTGGCGCACCAGGGCAGGCCCGAGCTGGTGCTGGCTGGCCAGACGGCCCTCGCCACAGCGGCTGTCCAGGCCCTGTGGCAGGCTGCGGCGGCGGCCCCCCGAGTCATTCTCGATGACGCCCTTGGTGGCGCATTGTCACAGGTGCCTGAAGGCCCGGCCCTGTTTTTCCTTGTCGAGCCGCCCAGGCCGATCGTCCCTGGCCGGATTCGCCAGACCTGCCTGTGGCTCGACCGGGTCCAGGATCCCGGCAATCTGGGTACCCTGCTGCGTACGGCCGCTGCAGCAGGGCTGGGTCAGGTGTTCCTGTCCGAAGGCTGCGCCGCAGCCTGGTCGCCCAAGGTGCTGCGCAGCGGGCAAGGTGCCCATTTTGTGCTCGAACTGTACGAAAACCTTGATCTGTCGGCTCTGTTGCCCCGTCTGGACGTGCCGCTTGCGGCCACCACGCTGCAGGGGGGCCGCAATCTGTACTCCCAGGACCTGCGCCCGTGCTGTGCCTGGCTGTTCGGCAACGAAGGCCGCGGCGTGTCGCCCGAGCTCATGCAACAGTCGCAATGGCGTCTGTGGATCCCCCAGGCCGCCCGGGTGGACTCCTTGAACGTGGCCGCTGCCGCTGCCATCTGCCTGTTCGAGCAGCGCCGCCAGCGTGAGGCCAATCAGTAGCTCATCCGCTCGAGGCCGACTTCGTCGAGGATCTTGGTGGAAATCTCTTCGATGGAACGCGTCGTGGTGGACAGCCACGGGATGCCTTCCATGCGCATCAGGCGTTCTGCGTCCGCGACTTCCTCGCGGCACTGCTTGAGGGATGCGTACTGGCTGTTGGGCCGGCGCTCATTGCGCACCTCGGCAAGGCGTTCGGGCTGGATGGACAGGCCAAACAGCTTGCGCCTGAAGGGCAGCAGCGTGGCAGGCAGGGCAGCGCGGTCGAAATCTTCGGGGATCAGTGGATAGTTGGCCGCCTTCACGGCGTATTGCATGGCCAGGTAGAGGCTGGTGGGGGTCTTGCCGCAGCGCGAGACACCGATGAGAATCACGTCGGCCTGTTCGAGGCCATGCACATACTGCCCGTCATCATGGGCCAGGCTGAAATTGATGGCTTCGATCCGGCTGTTGTATTGCTTGCTCAGGCCGTTGGTATGGGAACGCCCCACGGACTGGCTGGCCTTGGCCCCCAATACCTCTTCGAGATGCTGCACGACCGTGCCGAACAGGTCCATGAAAATGCAGGGCGCTGCGCGGATGCGGTCGGCGATGTCCGAATCCACCAGCGTGCTGAATACCAGTGGCAGCGGGCCACCGGAATCGGCCTGGCGTGCAATGCGGCGCGCGACCGCCTCGGCCTTTTCGGTCGAATCGACAAAGGGCAGGCGGACGGCCTGGAAGTTGATGGATTCGAACTGTGACAGTACAGCGTGGCTGAATGTTTCGGCTGTGATCCCGGTGCTGTCGGAGACGATGAAAACAGTTTGCTCAAGGGGTTCATCGCTCATGGCGGGCTCAGCCATCCTGTCGTAGAAAAGGTACAATCGCGAAGGTTACCAGTCCCCAGAGGAGCTGGCAAGGCAGGTTTGCCGGGCGCATACCAGGGTCGCAGCAGGCATCGGCCTTGCAGCGTGTGCGCCAGGCAAACACGCTTTATTCCATCTCAAGGGTGACACCATGTCATATGTCGTATCGTTCGAGCAGCTCCGCATGGCGGATGTGGACTCGGTAGGAGGCAAGAACGCTTCACTGGGTGAAATGATCAGCCAGCTGGCCGATGCAGGGGTCAGGGTACCCGGGGGGTTTGCCACCACGGCCGAAGCATTCCGTGAATTCCTCCAGGCGTCGAATCTGGCCGGGCGCATCAACGCCCGGCTCGATGCGCTGGATGCCGATGACGTCCGCGAACTGGCCACGGTGGGTGCAGAAATCCGCCAGTGGATCATGGATACGCCGCTGCCCGCAGCGTTCGAACAGGCCGTCCGCGACGCTTTTGCGCAACTCGACACCGACGGCCGGGGTTCGTTTGCCGTGCGCTCATCGGCCACGGCCGAAGACTTGCCGGATGCATCATTTGCCGGCCAGCAGGAAACCTTCCTGAACGTGGTGGGGATCGACGACATCCTCGAAAAGATCCACCATGTATTCGCCTCGCTGTACAACGACCGGGCCATTTCCTACCGGGTGCACAAGGGCTATGCGCACGCCGATGTGGCCCTTTCGGCCGGCATCCAGCGCATGGTGCGGGCCGACAGGGGCAGCGCCGGGGTGATGTTCACCCTGGACACCGAGTCCGGCTTCAAGGATGTGGTGTTCATCACATCATCCTATGGTCTGGGCGAAACCGTGGTGCAGGGCTCGGTGAACCCCGATGAATTCTATGTCTTCAAGCCCTCGCTGGCCAAGGGCCATTATCCGATCATCAGTCGGCGCATTGGCTCCAAGCTCATCAAGATGGAGTTCGACGAGCAACGCGAATCCGGCCATGCCGTGCGTACCGTCGAGGTGCCGGCCTCAGAGCGCAACCGCTATTCTCTCAGCGACCAGGAAATCATCGAGCTCGCCCGCTATGCAACCATCATCGAAAATCATTACGAACGCCCCATGGACATCGAATGGGGGCGCGATGGGGTCGATGGCAAGCTGTACATCCTGCAGGCCCGGCCTGAAACCGTGAAATCCCGGCAGGTGCAGCACGAAGTACAAGAGCGCTATCGTCTGAAGGCCAGTGGTGAAGTTCTCATCACCGGGCGGGCCATCGGGCAGAAGATCGGGGCGGGCACGGTGCGCGTCGTGGCCGATGCCTCCGAAATGGATCAGGTGCGCCCGGGCGACATCCTGGTGACCGACATGACGGATCCCAACTGGGAACCCGTCATGAAAATCGCCTCGGCCATTGTCACCAACCGCGGTGGCCGCACCTGTCATGCCGCCATCATCGCACGCGAGCTGGGCATCCCGGCCGTGGTGGGCTGTGCCAATGCCACCCAGGTGCTCCAGAACGGCCGCGAGGTCACGGTGTCCTGTGCAGAAGGCGACGAAGGCCGCATCTACGATGGCCTGATCGAAACCGAAATCGAAGAAGTGCGCTGGGGGCAGATGCCCGACATCGATGTCAAGATCATGATGAACGTGGGCAACCCGCAGCTCGCGTTCGATTTTTCGCAGATCCCCAACAACGGTGTGGGGCTCGCGCGGCTCGAGTTCATCATCAACCACAATATCAACGTGCACCCCAAGGCGGTACTCGACTACCCGAACGTCGACAGCGACCTCAAAAAGGCCGTCGAATCGGCTGCGCGCGGCTATGCAAGCCCACGCGCATTCTTCGTCGAGAAACTGGCCGAGGGCGTGGCCACCATAGGCGCGGCATTCTATCCAAAGCCGGTCATCGTCAGGCTGTCCGACTTCAAGTCCAACGAATACCGCAAGCTGGTGGGCGGGTCGCGCTACGAGCCCGAAGAAGAAAACCCCATGCTGGGTTTTCGTGGGGCATCCCGCTACGTCTCCGACGATTTCGCCGAGTGCTTCCGCATGGAATGCGAAGCCCTCAAGAAGGTGCGCGATGACATGGGCCTGACAAATGTCGAGATCATGGTGCCTTTCGTCCGTACGCTCGGGCAGGCCCGGCGTGTGGTCGATGAACTCGCCCGCCATGGGCTCAGGCGCGGCGAAAACGGCCTGCGTCTCATCATGATGTGCGAGATTCCATCCAATGCCATCCTGGCCGAAGAATTCCTGCAGTTCTTCGACGGGTTCTCGATTGGTTCCAACGACATGACGCAGCTCACCCTGGGGCTGGATCGGGATTCGGGCATGGAACTCCTGGCGGCAGATTTCGACGAGCGCGACCCTGCGGTGCGATTCATGCTCAGCCGGGCCATCCAGGCGTGCCTGAAAGCGGGCAAATACGTGGGCATCTGCGGCCAGGGGCCCAGCGATCATCCGGATCTGGCATTGTGGCTGCGCGATGAGGGTATCTTGTCAATGTCGCTGAATCCGGATACAGTGATCAGCACCTGGCAGCGCCTGGCCATCCCGGCAACAGCGGCCTGACAAGGCGTTCCATCCCATGTCATTTCATGCCCTGATTTCTTCGCCTCTCGGTGCTGTTCTGCTCAGGGCAGACAGCGCCGGGCTTGCGGGGCTCTATTTTGCCGACCAGGCCGACTGCCCTCGGGTGTCGGGCCTCGAGCGCCCGGCAGCCCCTGCAGGCCGGCCAGCCGATGGCATGCACGAAGGGCAGCGCCTGCAATCGTTCCGGGTGCTCGAACCGGGGCAGGCAAGGCAGTCCGGTGCGCATTGCGCCCACGGCATGGCGCTGCCCGTATCGTCGGGTGTCCGTCTCATCGAGGCCGAAGATACGGTGCCGCAGCCCGTTCTCGGGCTTTTTCGGCAGGCCGAAAAAGAACTGGGCGAATATTGGGCCGGCCAACGGCGCAGCTTCGATCTTCCTCTCGCGGCACAAGGTACCGGGTTCCAGAAAAAAATCTGGGAAGCCCTGCTGGCCGTGCCCTACGGCAGTACCCTGTCATATGGCGAACTGGCCCGGCGGGCCGGCTTCAGTGCGCGCCATGGGCGGGCCACAGGGGCGGCAGTCGGCAGCAACCCGATCAGCATCATTATTCCGTGCCACCGGATCCTGGCGAGCAACCGCACGCTCAATGGCTACGGCGGCGGGCTTGAACGCAAGTTGCGTCTTCTGCAACTCGAGGGCCTGCCCGTTCGGGCGCCGGGCTGAGCACCGATCGCGCCCTGGCACGGGGCGCCGGCATCAGTTCTGCCGCCAGGCCCGCGATGGGCCACGGGGCCCGGCTGCGAGCTCAGCCCGTCTTGTGCTGGCGCGTGTCATGTTTCATCAGGCGCTCTTTTTCGCGCGCCCAGTCCTTGTCTCGTTGGGTGCTGCGCTTGTCATGCAGCTTCTTGCCACGCCCCAGACCGAAATCCAGCTTGATGCGCCCCTTTTTGTAGTGCAGGTTCAGCGGCACCAGGGCATAGCCGCGCTGTTCGACCTTGCCGATTAATTTGCTGATTTCGTGGGCGTGCAGCAGCAGCTTGCGGGTCCGGGTGGCATTGGGGTGTACATGGGTGGACACGGTCGGCAGCGGGCTCACGTGCATGCCCAGCAACCAGAGCGCCCCGTCACGCACGATGACGTAGCTTTCCTTGAGTTGTACGTGGCCGGCGCGGATGGCTTTGACCTCCCAGCCCTCGAGTACGAGACCGGCCTCGAAACGCTCTTCGATGAAGTAATCGTGGGTAGCCTTGCGATTCTCTACAATGCTCATGAAACCTTCCCTGGCCGGGGTGGGTAAAATCCTGTCATTCTATCCCATCCATACGGACCCAACCTGCGCATTCCATGCCTTCGATTCAACGCTCTGTCCTGGTGCCATTTCGATGTGAACAGATGTTCGACCTGGTGGCCGATGTGGCCCGATACCCGGAATTCATGCCGTGGTGCGGTGGCGCACGGGTCCATTGGAAGAACGATACCGGCATGCAGGCTACGGTCGACATCCACTTTGCCGGCATCCGTCAGAGCTTCACCACCCGCAACGATCACGATTACCCCCGCCGCATTGTGTTTCACCTGGTTGACGGGCCTTTTTCAAGGCTGACCGGGTACTGGACGTTCGAAGCCCTGGGCACGGATGGCTGCAAGGTGTCCTACATCATGGAATACGCGTTTTCCAGCCGGGCCCTGTCGGCAGTCGTCGGGCCGGTGTTCAATCGTATTGCCAGCAGTTTCATCGACTCGTTCACCCGGCGTGCCCATGACGTGTACAGAACCTGAAATACGCATCCATTTCGCCTTTGCAGCGCCAACCCGGCTCTGGCGCCAGAGCCTTTGTCTGCCGGCCGGGACGACGGTGGCCGAGGCGCTGGCCCAGAGTGATTTTGTACGCGAGTTTCCCGAATTCACCGACCATTTTCCAGCGATCGGCATTTACGGCGAATCATGCACGGGGCAGCGCGTCCTGGTCGACGATGATCGCATCGAACTGTACCGCCCCCTGGTGTTCGATCCGCTCGAAACCCGCCGCAGGCGCGCTGGACAGCGCCGCCAGATGCGTTCGGCAGCCCGGCCTGACGGTACACCGACCCGGAGCGGGGCAAGCCCTGCCGGCCAAGGCGATGAAGCCATCCGAACGGCGCAAAACGCCAAGTGTGATGGGGATGATCCGGTGGTACAGTAAGGCCTGAACCCGACTGGCAGAGCCCGAACTCAGGAGACACGACCCATGGATTTCCGTCTTAGTGATGAACAACTGGCATTCGCCCAGGCCGCGCGCGAATTTGCGCAGGGCGAACTGGCCCCTCATGCCGCGACCTGGGACGCCGAGCAGATCTTTCCCAAAGAGGCCTTTGCCAAGGCGGGCGAAATGGGTTTCTGCGCCATGTATGCCAGTGAGGAGATCGGTGGCCTTGGCCTGCCCAGGCTGGATGCCACGCTGGTCTTCGAAGAAATGGCGGCTGTCGATCCTTCTACGGCGGCCTTCGTCACCATCCACAACATGGCCACCTGGATGATCGGGGCCTGGGCGCAGCCTTCGGTGCGCGATCACTGGGGGCCTCAGCTGGCCACGGGCGCGAAGCTGGCATCCTACTGCCTGACCGAGCCCGGTGCGGGCTCGGATGCCGCATCACTCACGACCAGCGCGCGGCGCGAAGGCGGGCATTACGTCCTCGACGGATCCAAGGCATTCATCTCCGGCGGGGGGGAAACCGACGTCATGGTGCTCATGGCCCGCACCGGCGGCCCCGGGCCCAAGGGCATTTCGGCTTTCGTGGTGCCGGCCGACCTGGAGGGCATCACGTACGGTCGCAAAGAGCGCAAGATGGGCTGGAACAGCCAGGCCACCCGCCCGATCACCTTCGAGAACGTGCGCATCCCGGTCGAGAATCGCCTGGGTGAAGAAGGTGAGGGCTTTCGCTTTGCCATGAAAGGGCTGGATGGCGGGCGCATCAATATTGCAAGCTGCTCGGTGGGGGCGGCACAGGGGGCCTACGAAACGGCGCGCCGCTACATGCACGAACGGCGCCAGTTCGGCCAGCCCCTGGCTGATTTCCAGGCGCTGCAGTTCAAGCTGGCCGACCTGCTCACCAACATCGTGGCCTCGCGCCAAATGGTCCGGCTGGCGGCCAGCAGGCTCGACGAATCAGACCCTTCAGCCACCGCCTACTGTGCCATGGCCAAACGCCTGGCCACCGACCTGTGCTTCCAGTCCTGCTTGGATGCGCAGCAGATCCTGGGTGGCTATGGCTACCTCAAGGACCATCCCCTCGAGCGTCTCGTGCGTGATTCCCGCGTGCATCAGATCCTCGAGGGCACCAATGAAATCATGCGTGTCATTGTGGCACGTCATATTCTTACTCAAGAGGCAGATTTGCGATGAATGATTCCGTATTGTTCGAAGAACTCACCAGCCATTCGGGCAAGCGCATCGGTGTGGCCACCCTGAACCGCCCGGAGACACTCAACGGGTTATCACTCGAGATGTGCCAGCTGCTCGACGCCCGGCTGGTGGCATGGCAGGCCGATCCTGCGGTGGTGGCGGTCGTCATGCGGGGGGCGGGCGACAGGGCGCTTTCGGCGGGCGGCGACCTGCACGGGCTGTATCGCGGCATGCTGGATGCTCCGGACGGGGATGCCTGGGCCATTCCGGCTGCGCGCGACTTTTTCTCTACGGAATATCGTCTTGACTACCGCATCCATACGTATGCCAAACCCATCCTGTGCTGGGGCAGCGGCATAGTCATGGGCGGTGGGGTCGGGCTACTGCAGGGGGCCAGCCATCGGGTGGTCACCGAAACCACCCGCTATGCCATGCCTGAAATCACCATCGGCCTGTATCCGGACGTCGCGGGCACGTGGATGCTCGCACGCATGCCTCGCGGCATCGGCCTTTTCCTCGCACTCACGGGTGCCCAATTGGGGGCATCCGACTGCCTGCATTACGGCCTGGCCGACTACATGCTGCCGGCCACATCGGGGGCAGACCTGTTGCGCGGTCTGCAGGCACTGCACTGGGACGCCGATTCCGGTGCCCATGCAGCGCAGGTCGACGCATTGCTCGATGGCCTGCAGGCGGCTCCCGATGCGTCCGGCCCGTTGCAGGCACACGCCGCACTGATCCGCCAGATCTGCAATCGGGCCGATCTCGGGGTCATTGCCCAGGGCATCGAGGCCCTCAAGGCTCATGAAGACCCCTGGTTGCAGCGCGCGGCCAAAACGTTCCTGGCAGGCTCGCCCGGATCCGCACGCCTGAGCATGGCTTTGCTCGAACACGCGCGTCATGCTTCGCTGGCCGACGTCTTTCGCACCGAGTTCGTCGCCTCGCTGCACTGTTGCGCCGAGCCTGACTTCCGCGAAGGCATCCGGGCCCTGCTCATCGACAAGGACAAGGCCCCGCGCTGGCAACCTGCATCGCTCGAACAGGCCAGCGAGCAATGGGTGCAGCGCTTCTTCGAGGTGCCCTGGCCAGACGGCGAAACACACCCCCTGGCCGATCTGGGGGTCGAAGCGCTGCCGGCCGCCATCGAAACCTGCTGATCCCGTCCCGATTTTCATTCTTCCCACAAGGAGATCGACATGAGCAGTACCATCGCATTCATAGGTTTGGGCCACATGGGCAGCCCCATGGCCCACAATTTGCTCAAGGCCGGCCATACCCTGAAGGTCTTCGATCTCGTGCCTGCGGCGGTGCAAGGTCTCGTGCAGGCCGGTGCCAGCGCAGCAGGCTCTGCGGCAGAGGCGGTCTCCGGCGTGGATGCCGTCATCACCATGCTGCCTGCGAGCCAGCACGTCGAGGGCCTGTATCTGGGCGATCAGGGTTTGCTGTCGGCCATCGCCAAGGGCACGCTGGTCATCGAGTGCAGCACCATCGCACCAGAGTCTGCCCGCAAGGTGTCCCGGGCGGCCGCCCAGCGCGGCATTCGCATGATCGACGCGCCCGTATCCGGGGGCACAGGGGGCGCCGTTGCCGGTACGCTCACGTTCATTGTCGGCGGCGCGGCCGATGACTTGCAGGCCGCGCACCCGCTGCTCGAGGCCATGGGCAAGAATATCTTCCATGCCGGCGAATCCGGGGCGGGGCAGGTGGCCAAGATATGCAACAACATGCTGCTCGGCATCCAGATGGCGGGCACAGCCGAGGCGCTGGCGCTGGGTGTGGCCAATGGGCTGGATCCAGCCACCCTGTCCGGCATCATTGCCAAGAGCTCGGGCCGGAACTGGGCCACCGAGCTGTACAACCCCTGGCCGGGGGTCATGGAACATGCACCCGCCTCACACGATTACGCCGGGGGGTTCGGGGTCGACCTGATGCTCAAGGATCTGGGGCTGGCGGCCGAAGCCTCGATGCACGCCCGAACCACCACCCCTCTTGGTGAACTGGCACGCAATCTGTATGCCCTGCACAGCGCGCAGGGCAACGGCAAGCTTGATTTTTCGAGCATACTCAAACTGTATCAGGCCGCGTCCTGATCCTGGCAGCGTCGGTCGCGCTTGCGGCCGGCGTTCGGCTACCCAGGCGCCTGACTGCCCGGCGTGTGGCTGCCCCGATGCGCTTTCAGGCCATGTGCAGATCCAGGGCTGGCGCCTGCGCGTGGCCCGGCGCCAGCCACAGGCTGGGGCCATCGGCCACCAGGGCCTCGGCCGCCGCATACAGCCGGCCGTTCCAGATGCAGGCTTCGATCAGCCGCGCTGCCGGCCGATCGCTGCCGCCCGGTACGAACAGATCCGTGCCCGCCGCGGGTTCAGCCCCTGAATCAGGCCAGGGCCCGCTGCCAACGGCCAGGCGCCGCTTGGCCGTGCCGCGGTAATGGCTGCGGGCAATGATTTCCTGGCCCGGGTAGCACCCTTTCTGAAAATGGATGGTGCCGTTCAGGTCCATGTTCAGCGCTGCCGGCAGGAACATCCCCTGAGTTGCAGCGCGGATCATGGGCCAACCCGCCAGCAGGCGGCTGGCCCGCCAGGCTGCGGCATCGTCGGCCTGCGGCATGGCCTCCTCTGGTGCCGCTGTGTGGCTGACGTGCCAGGCCGAGGGCAGGGCAGGGCAGCTGTCGGGGCCCGACACCCACCAGCCCTTGTCATCGGACTGCACCGACCAGGACGGTGCGGCGTGCAGGCGTTCGGGCACGTGTTCGTGCCCGCGTGCAGCCATGATGGGCAAGGTGCCATCAAGCACGATGCGCACGTCGGCACGCATCACGTAGCGTTGCATGCGCTGCTGCAGCCCGCTGGCCAGATCGCTGGCAACCATCAGATACAAAGCGTCCGGCTCGTGGGTTGCCCAGACCATGCCGTTGGCCAGCAGCCGCCCCTGGGCCGTACAGTACGCAGCCGGACGGGCTTGGCCCGGTTCCAGATCCTGCACACTCTGTGTCAGTTGGGCGTGAAGAAAGGCGCGCGCATCGCGACCCGTGAAATGCAGGCAGGCGATGTCGGCCAGCAGCCATTGACCGCACAGGTCAGAAAAATGAGCAGGATCCATGGTCTTGCCGCAAATCATCCGGAAATCATAGAAGCTTTCATCATACCGTTCCAGGGCTGCCATCGCTACGGCAGCGTCCGGAGATTACAGTACACTGGCGGGCATGAAAAAATTCCTCCGTTCCGCAGTCTGGCTGATGGTGTTGGCGCTGTTGCTTGCCGCAGCCGCCGCGGCCGTTGCGGCATGGTGGGGTTGGCAGCGTGCGGTGCCCATGCGGGCGCCCGTCGTGGATTATCTGATCGAACGGGGCAGCACGCCCAGGCAGATCGCACAGGCCATGCAGCACGCCGGCATCGACATACCGGCCAGCGCATTCGTCGCCCTGGCCCGTTTCAGCGGCCAGGACAAACACCTCAAGGCCGGTGCCTACGAGGCGAGGCAAGGGGATACGCCCTGGCAGTTGTTGCAGCGCATGGCCAATGGCGACATGACGCTGGTACGGCTCACCTTCCCCGAAGGCTGGACATTCGCGCAGATTCGCGCCGCTCTGGACGCCAGCCCGCAGGTGCGGCATGATACCCTTGGCATGGACGAGCCCGCTCTGCTGGCCGAACTGGGCCTGGATGCGCAATCAGCCGAAGGTCTGCTCCATCCGGATACCTATGTGTTCGTGCCGGGCAGCTCCGATCTCGACATCCTGCGCCGGGCAGTCAAGGCCGGCCAGCAGATCCTCGCCCAGGCCTGGGCGGCGCGGGACCCCGATCTGCCACTGGATGCGCCTTACCAGGCGCTGATTCTGGCCTCGATCATCGAGAAAGAAACCGGCCATGGTGGTGACCGGGCCCGGGTCGCAGGTGTCTTTGCCAACCGCCTGCGGGCCGGCATGCCGCTGCAGACGGATCCAACGGTGATCTACGGCCTGGGTCCAGACTACCAGGGGCGCTTGCGCAAAAAGGATCTGCAGCGTGACACGCCATGGAACACCTATACTCGCACGGGCCTGCCGCCCACACCGATTGCCAATCCGGGCAGGGCGGCCCTCGAAGCCGCGCTGCATCCCGAACGGCACAAATATTACTACTTCGTGTCCAGGGGAGATGGCACGAGCGAATTTTCCACCAACCTGGGCGCGCACAACCGGGCGGTAGCCAAATACATCCTGAACAAACCCTGACTCGAGCACATCCAGAGCATGCGCCAATCTGCCTGTTTCATCACACTCGAAGGCCTCGATGGGGCTGGCAAAAGCACCCATGTCCCCTGGATTGAGGCGTGGCTGCGCCAGGCCGGGGTTCATCTGCTGAGTACCCGTGAACCGGGTGGCACACCGCTGGGCGAAGCCCTGCGCGAGCTGCTGCTCCACCAGGACATGCAGGCACGCACCGAGGCCCTGCTCATGTTCGCGGCCCGCAATGAACTCTGGCAGACGCGTATCCAGCCCGCACTGGCGCAAGGCCAATGGGTGCTGTGCGACCGCCACATCGATGCATCCTACGCCTACCAGGGCGGGGGCAGGGCGCTGGGACACGAGGCGATACGCCAACTGGATGACTGGGTCATGCAGGGCCGGACACCCGACTGCACGCTACTCTTCGATCTGGCACCCGATCTGGCCCGTCGCCGCGTAGGCCGGGGCGAGGGCGGCCCTGACCGCTTCGAACAGGAGTCCACGGCGTTTTTCCTGCGCGTCAGGCAGGCGTATCATGAACGCGTTGCCGCAGATCCTGAACGCTTTCATGTGCTCGATGGCAGTCTGCCCGTGCACGCGATCCAGGATCGGCTGGGCAGGATACTGCAGCAGTTGGTCGATCAATTCGCCGGCCACTCGAACGGCAGTACATCCTGATATGCAAACTGGGTCATTCCTTCCCTGGCAAACAGAGGCTGCACGCCACTGGCTCGCCGCACGCGAACGCTTTGCACATGCCTGGCTGATCCACGGCCAGCGCGGCACCGGGCAGCAATCGTTCGCCCAGGGCGGTGCTGCCGCGCTGCTGTGCGAGAGCCCGGCCGATCACGGTATCGCCTGCGGACACTGCCAGGCCTGTCGCTGGGTGCAGTCAGGCAACCACCCCGATCTGCGCCGGATACGTCCAGACGCCATGGCCCTGGAAGAGGGCGATGAGGTGGATATGGACAACCGCAAGCAGGCCTCCAGCGAGATCCGCATCGACCAGCTGCGCGCACTGCTGCCGTGGTTCAATCTGGCGACACACCGGGGCGGCTGGCGGGTGGCCTTGCTGTATCCGGCCGAGGCGTTGAACCCCGCGGCTGCAAATGCATTGCTCAAGACGCTCGAAGAACCGCCTGTGCGCACCGCATTCCTGCTGGTGTGCGATGCGCCGGATCGCCTCTTGCCTACGCTCGTATCGCGCTGCCGTCGTCTGCATCTGCCACCGCCCACCACAGCCCAGGCACTGCAGTGGCTGCAGGCCCAGGGGGTCGATCAGCCCGCAGCGCGCCTGGCGGCCAGCGGAGGCGCTCCCCTGCTGGCCACAGACAGGGCCGATCAGGCCGTGATTCCAGAGTTTCTGCAGACATTTCTTTCGCTCTCGGCAGACAAGGCGGGGGCCCCGATGCTGGCAGAAGCGCTTCTGCAACAGCATCCACAGGTCTGGATCGATGCCTTTCAGCGCCTGTGGCTCGATATCGGTCTGGTCGAGCGCGGGCAGCCTGCCCGCTATTATCCCGGCATGCAGGCCGAGCTTGCCCAGGCGGCCAGGCAGCTGAGCGCATCGAACTGGGCCGGCGTCGCACGCTGGCTGGTTGAACAGCAACGCCTCGCGCGCCATCCGCTCAACCCGGGCTCATGGGCCGCCCACGCCGCCAACCGCCTGCTCTCCGTTTTTCAAGGCTGACACTATGTATGTCGATTCACATTGTCATCTGAATGATCCGGCTCTGGTTGCGGACCTGCCCGGGATTCTCGCCCGCATGCACCACGCCCAGGTCGGGCACGCCCTGGTGGTGGGTGTCAATTTGCGCGACTGGCCGGGCCTGCTGGCGCTGGTCGAATCGCATCCCCGCCTCCTGCGCGCATCCGTGGGGGTGCATCCGGCCAATGACCCCGAAGATGAAGACGGTCTGGAACCCACACTGCAAGACCTTCTGCAACGGGCCGGGCATCCGGCGGTGGTGGCGATCGGCGAGACGGGGCTGGATTATTTTCGTATCAGCGAACCGTCTGTCACGCAACAGGCGCGTTTCCGTCTGCATATCCAGGCCGCGAACCAGGCGGGGCTGCCGCTGATCATTCATACTCGGGCCGCGGCGGCCGACACCCTGCGTCTGATGCGCGAGGAGCAGGCTCATGCGGGTGTCATGCATTGCTTCACCGAAAACTGGGATGTGGCGCAAGCGGCGATGGATCTGGGTTTCCATATTTCCTTTTCGGGCATCGTGACCTTCAAGAATGCGCGCGAGATCCAGGATGTGGCCCGCCGCATGCCCCTCGAGCGGATGCTGATCGAGACCGACGCACCGTATCTGGCGCCGGTTCCCCACCGCGGCAAGCGCAACGACCCGTCACGCGTCATCCACGTGGCCGAGAAGATTGCCGAACTGCGCGGGGTACCGGTCGGCACCATCGCCGAAGCCACCACACACAATTATTTCACGCTGTTCGAGAAGGCTGCCGCGTCTGCTGAAGCCTGACACACGACGCGACAGGCCCGGGCGTTCGGGGCAGGTCGCCCAGGAGACTCCATGGTTTATCCCACGACAAACTTCAACCTGTTGCGTGCCTTCAGGCAGGGTCGTCCGCGGCACGCAATCGAGCCGCGATCCGGGGCTGGGCGGGGGCTGCCGATCCAGGGGTGGGCCCGCAGGCTGTTGCTGGCCTGGCTGGTCTTCGTTCCGGCCCTCTGCCTGGCCATACAGGTTCAGGTCGACCCACCCTCTGACTGGTGGTCGGCGATACGCCGGGATGACGCCACGACCGTACAGGAGATGCTTCTGCGCCGGGTGGATCCGACGGCGTTCAACACGCAGGGCAATCCAGCCCTGACACAGGCCGCAAGGGACCAATCGTGGCGCGTGTTCGATCTGCTCGCCGTCACCCCCGAGGTTCAGATCGACCAGCCCAACGCGCTGGACGAAACCCCGCTGATGTACCTGGCCATACTGGGGCAGACCGCTCGTGCCGAGAAGCTGATACAGGCGGGGGCGCAGGTCAATCGCCTGGGCTGGACACCGCTGCATTATGCGGCCTCGAAGGCGCAGATGGACATGGCCCGATTGCTGATCGGGCAGGGCGCCATCGTCAATGCGCCGGGGCCGGACGGCACGACACCGCTCATGATGGCTGCGCTGTCCGGCAAGCGGGACATGGCCGAACTGCTGCTGTCGCAGGGGGCGGACCCGACCATGTTCAATGCCGCCGGCGAGACGGCCATCGACTGGGCCCACAAGCGCAACAATACGCGAATGGCCGCCTGGCTGGCCGGTGAGTCCCAAGCCTTTGCGGCACAGCGCCAGGCCCAGGCCAGAGCCCAGGTGCCCGCCGGAGCGCGCAGCATCACCGAGTATCAGGTGCCGGGCACGGCTCAGTCGGACAGTATCGCATCCGAACTTGCGGGGCAGGGCACGCCCGCCCAGGACGAGTCCTCGTTCTCGCGCTATTTCGACCTGGGACGCTTCGAGGATACACCTGCGGCCATGCCCTGAGGGCCTCAGCGGGCCGGTGGCAAGTAACGCGGGCGCAGGATGTCGTTGAGTTCGGCATAGGGGATCAGCAGTTCGGGCTGCCCCCAGGCATAGGGCGCAATTTCGTACGACTGGTACTTGGCCACCAGCCCCAGGTCGGTGAGCGCGACGTTGTCGGTGGGGGCAAACGGCCACATGCGCTTGAAGTCGGCCATCGTGTCGATGCTGTCGGCGTGTTCGAGCAGCCACTGCGCATGCGCGGCGCGCAGCCGCTCGTTGAAGGCGCCCAGTGAACCCGCTTGCAGCAGATCGTCGAGGGTCAGCACCTTTTCGGCGCCGTTGTCCCAATTGATGAATTGCGTGCCTGTGATCCCGTGGGCCATGCCGGTCTGGTACTGGCCCGAGGTCAGTTCGATTGTTGTCAGATCGGCATTGCGGTATCGCGTGCGCGCAATCAGGTTCACTTCATCGCGTGCGGCTGCCGTCTTCAGGTAGTACGTTTCGAATTCGGCTATCGTTTCGTAGGGGGCCGGCCGGTCCTGATCGAGCCACGTCATGCTGGCCAGCGCATAATCGACCAGGGTGCCCAGCCTGGGGTGGCCGGGAAACGTGAGTGAATCCACCACCAGCTTCGGGCACGTACCCTTGCAGCCTTCGGGTACCCGCGTATAACGCAGGGGTTGTGTGAAATAGCCCTGGCTGCTGGTTTCCTGATCCAGGGCCGCGGGCACCAGCGAGAGATCATCGCGCGGGCCGCTCGCGCAACCTGCCAGGACCAGGCCAGCAAGCAACAGGGGGATTGCGCGCTGCGGCAAACGCATGGAAAAGCAGTTCTGCATGGTCATCAGCCTTCCCGGTGGATCTTCAGACCCGCAAAGGCCTGTGTCACCGGCATCAGTTCGATGGCATTGATGTTGACCCGGCCCGGCCGTGTGGCCGCCCAGATGACGGCATCGGCCACATCTTCGGCGGTCAGCGCATCAGCGCCCTGGTAGACGGCGTCGGCGAGGGCGGCATCGCCCAGACGGACCTGCGAGAACTCGGTGCCGCTGCACAGCCCGGGTGCAATGGTGGTGACCCGGACGCGCGTGCCCCAGAGATCGGCCCGCAGGTTCTGGCTCAGCTGGTGCACGAAGGCCTTGCTGGCCCCGTAGACATTGCCGCCAGGATAGGGGTGCGTACCCGCCGTCGAGCCCAGATTGATGATGTGGCCTCGGTTGCGCTGCACCATGTCTGGCAGCACGGCATGCACGAGCCGCGTCAGCCCGAGCACGTTGGTGGCGATCATCTGTTCCCAGTCGGCCAGTTTCGAGTCTTGTGCCGGTGCGATACCCAGCGCCAGCCCGGCGTTGTTGACGAGTACATCGATGCCCCCGAAATCGGCATGAACCCTGGCAACCCCTTGCTCGACAGCGCTTGGGTCGGTGACATCCATGACCAGAGGGTGAAAATCGGTACCCAGTTTCGCGCGCAATTGCTCGAGCCGCTCGAGGCGGCGAGCGGCACCGATCACAACATGCCCCTGTGCGATCAGCCCTTCGGAAATCGCCGCCCCAAAGCCGGCCGAGGCGCCGGTGACCAACGCAATCAATGCCATATCAACCCCTTGTATTGCCGAGCCTGCCGGGGACGACAGGCCCGTGATCCAGAATGTCTTTTGCCGATGATATCAGGATCCGAGCGTTGGGCTGAAATGCGCATAATGTATATTATGTCAAGTAATGGATCCGCTTGCTATTGAAGCCACGAGGTGCCCGCCAGCAAGGTCGCCACGCCCAGCCCTGCAAACAGCAAGGCGGCGCCCGCCCTGACCCAGGCCAGCGGCAGGCGGTTCGTCAGGCGTGCGCCCAGATAGACTGCGGGCACGTTGGCCAGCATCATGCCCAGCGTACTGCCTGCCACCACGAGCGCAAGACTGTCGAAGCGCGCCGCGAGCGCCACCGTGGCGATCTGGGTCTTGTCGCCCATTTCGGCCAGGAAGAACATCAGGATGGTGGTCCACAGGATCCCTGTGCCGCGCAGCGGCCCGAGTGTCTGAATGCGATCCGGAAACAGCAGCCAGCCCGCCATCACCAGGAAGGACAGGCCAAGCACCCACGTGAGTATGTCGGGATCGAACCAGTGGGCGATGGTCTGGCCGACCAGACCGGCGAGAAGATGGTTCAGCAGCGTAGCCAGAAAGATGCCGAAGCAGATCAGGCCTGACCGGTGGAATCGCGCTGCCAGCACCATGGCCAGCAGTTGGGTCTTGTCGCCCATTTCGCCCAGCGCCACTACACCGACGCACACCCAGAATGCATCCATTTCGATTCAGTCCACCGATCGCACAGAGCTCGCATCCGGACGGCTGGCCGCAGAACGCGATCATGCCAAAAAAAGCGCCAGCCCTGATGGCTGGCGCTGCATTTTAGCAAACAGTGGTCTGCCGGATATCAGTGCGGTGCACCCGCGACCAGCCATTCGACCACGACTGCAATGTCGGCATCGGAGATGCCCACGTTGGGGGGCATGGGAATCGGCCCATAGACCCCGGAGCTGCCTTCCTTGATGTGCTTGGTGAGCACGGCCGCTGCATCGGCCTGCCCCTTGTGCTTGGCAGCCACTTCTTCGTAAGCGGGGCCGATGACTTTCTTGTCGACGGCATGGCACGCCAGGCAGGCATTGTTGGTCAGGATGGTGTTGACCTGCGCAAAATCAGGTGCTGCCTGGGCGGCAGATCCGGCAGCCATCAAGGACAGGCTCAGTGCAACAACGGAAAATTTCATGGGCAGGGTCTCCAAAGTATCCAGATTATGAACGGATTGAACAGGCTCCATTACACCACGACTGACCCGGGTATTGAAAGATAGGCATGCGCGCCGTATTGGTATTGCAATCCCGCACTGCCGGGCACGGATCCTGCCGGATGCCACCGGTGTGCGCGAACTGCGCCGGATCGGTCTCGATCGAACGCAAGGCGCCGACTGTCAAGGCTGAATGGAAATGTCCGGTTTTCTGCCAAGTGGAAGCGTCCGGGACGCTGCTGGTTTATGATGGTGATTGAATATGCTGTTGGGAACACGACGATGACATCAGGGCATGCGCTGCCAGAGTGGTCTGTGCAGACCTGGCTCAACTGGCCTGGCGACGCTGCTGCGCCCTCTCTCGATGGCCTGCGTGGCAAGGTGGTGGTGATCCATACGTTCCAGATGCTGTGCCCGGGCTGCGTGGCGCACGGCATTCCCCAGGCCAAGGCCATTCACCAGGCATTTCCGCCCGACCGGCTGCAGGTCGTGGGCCTGCACACCGTGTTCGAGCACCATGACGCCATGACCGAAGTCGCACTCAGGGCGTTCATCCACGAGTACCGCATCCACTTTCCGGTAGGGATGGACATGCCGGGCCTGCAGGGTCAGCCCATCCCGCAGACCATGCAGGCCTGGCGGCTCGAAGGCACCCCTACTCTGCTCATTCTGGATGATCTGGGGCGGGTTCGTCTGAACCATCTGGGGCAGGCTGAAGATTTGCGCGTGGGCGCGATACTGGGCCAGCTCCTGGCCGAGGCGCAGCACCGTGCTGCGGCATGAAGCCGGCCAGCAGATCGATGGGGATGGGAAACACCAGGGTCGATGACTTGTCGCCTGCCACCTGGGTCAGGGTATCGAGGTAGCGCAGCTGCATGGCAGACGGTTCACTGGCCAGGATGGTGGCGGCTTGAGCCAGCGCCCTGGAGGCCTGCAGTTCGCCCTCGGCATGGATGACCTTGGCGCGCCGCTCGCGCTCGGCTTCGGCCTGGCGCGCCATGGCACGGATCATGGTCTCGTTCAGGTCGATGTGCTTGATTTCCACATTGGTGACCTTGATGCCCCAGCCATCGGTCTGGGCATCGAGAATGGTCTGCACATCGGTATTCAGCTTTTCGCGTTCGGTCAGCATCTCGTCGAGTTCGTGCTTGCCCAGCACCGCACGCAAGGTCGTCTGCGCCAGTTGACTGGTGGCTTCGTAGTATTGCTCGACCTGGATGATGGCCTTGGCCGGGTCCACCACCCTGAAATACACCACGGCATTGACTCGCACCGACACGTTGTCGCGCGAGATCACGTCTTGCGGCTGCACGTCCATGGTGACCACGCGGGTATCCACCCGCACCAGCTGCTGCAGGAAAGGAATCACGATGATCAGCCCGGGCCCCTTGGTGCCCCCATACCGGCCGAGCGTAAAAATGACCCCCCGCTCGTATTCGCGCAAAATCCTGAACAGCCGGAGCAGCACGGTAAAAAGGAAAACCAGTACGATCAGGCTGATGAAGGAGCCCATATTCAGGAACATCATGACAGTACCTCTGTGATCTCGTTGGAATCGCCTGACGGCTCGACCTGCAGTACCAGGCCCTGCACACTGCGCACCTGGATCGCCTGCCCGGTTTTCAGTGGCACGCGGGCCCGGATCTGCCAGACCTCACCGCGCACCAGGGCCCAGCCGCGACCACGCAGATCGGTGTCCTGGGTGACCTCGCCCATCATGCCGGGCAGTTCTTCGTTACCGGCCTGAGCCCTCTGGCGCTGGGCCTGGATCGCGATCACCGCCGCCAGCACGAAGATCAGCAGCATCAGGCCCAGTGCCCATGCGGATTGTGAACCAAAATAGATCAGCAGCATGTATCACCTGAACCATGAGTGCCCGAACCATGGGCCTGCGAAACCGGCCGCCGCCCTGCGCCCCCTGCCCTTGCCGTCTTTGTTTCTGTCTGCGCTTCCAGCTGGATCATGCCTGCAAGGTTCGCAGGACATCGGCCAGGACCACTGCCTGATTGTGCTCCGTGTCACGGGCAGCATACAGCAAGGTCAGGGATCGATCCCCAGCCTGATCCAGCAGCATCTTCAGGCGCTGCTGGACTTCGGGTGTCTGCAGTTCCTTGAGATAATCCTGCCGAAAGCCGTCCCAGCGTTGGGGCTTGTGGCCAAACCACGTGCGCAGCGCCGTGCTGGGGGCCAGATCCTTGCACCAGAGGTCGTATCTGAATGTAGCCTTGGAAAGCCCGCGTGGCCACAGGCGGTCGACCAGCACGCGCAGGCCGTCGGTATCGTCGGGCGCTTCATAGGCCCGTTTGATGTGTATCGTGTTTGCCATGTCCGTATCCCCTGCCCCGGGATGAAGAACCGGTTCGACCCGCAATGCCCGAAGCGCCTGACGCGCTGCCGGGCCCAGCCTGGCGCAAGGATCGGGACGATCTGCATCGGATCATCGGCCTCAGGCCGTGCTGGGATGGGTCATGTCCAGGGGCACTATCCATTCATCGTACTGCGCATCGGTCAGAAAACCCAGCGCCAGGGCAGCCTCGCGCAAGGTGCTGGACTCTTTGTGGGCCTTTTTGGCGATGGCCGCGGCCTTGTCGTAGCCAATGTGACGATTCAGGGCCGTGACCAGCATCAGATTCTTTTCGAGGTTGCTCTCGATGCGCCGGAGATTGGGTTCGATGCCCACGGCACAATGCGCATTGAACGAAAGGCAGGCATCGGCCAGCAATTCGATGCTCTCGAGCACATTGTGCACCATGACCGGCTTGTACACATTGAGCTGGAAATTGCCCTGCGAGCCGGCAAATGCCACCGCCGCATCGTTGCCGTAGACCTGAACACAGACCATGGTGAGGGCTTCGCACTGGGTGGGATTGACCTTGCCCGGCATGATGGACGAACCGGGTTCATTCTCGGGAATGTCCAGTTCGCCAATACCACAGCGTGGGCCACTTGCCAGCCAGCGCACGTCATTGGCGATCTTCATGAGCGCGCCGGCCAGCGTACGCAAGGCCGCCGACAGATTCACCAGGGCGTCATGGGCCGAAAGTGCAAAGAACTTGTTCTCTGCGCTCACAAAGGGCTGGCCCGTGAGTGCGGCGATATGGGCGGCCGCACGCGCGCCGAACTCGGGGTGTGCGTTCAGGCCGGTGCCAACGGCGGTACCGCCGATCGCCAGGCTATGGATGCCTGGCAAGGCAAGTTGCACGCATTCGAGCGCAAAATCGATCTGCGCCACCCAGGCGCTGATTTCCTGGCCTACGGTGATGGGCGTGGCATCCTGCAAATGCGTACGGCCGGTCTTCACGATCTGCCCGGTTTCGTGAGCCTTGGCAGCCAGTGTATCGCGCAGGGTGCGGATGGCCGGAAAGAATCGGCTTTGAAGCTCACTGGCCACAGCGATGTGCATGGCCGTGGGAAACGTGTCATTGGATGACTGGCCACGATTCACATGATCATTCGGGTGGACCGGTGCCTTGGAGCCCATTTTGCCGCCTGCCAGTTCGATCCCCCGGTTGGAAATCACCTCGTTGGCATTCATGTTGGATTGCGTACCCGATCCGGTCTGGAACACCACCAGCGGGAATTCGCCATCATGCCGGCCGTCGATGACCTCATCTGCGGCCTGGACGATCAGCGCGGCGATCTCTTCCGGCAATTCGCCGAGCTCTGCGTTGGCCAGGGCGGCCGCCTTCTTCAGGATCCCCAGCGCACGGATCATCGGTGACTGCCAGCGAAATCGATCGACGCCAATGGGAAAGTTCTCGATGGAGCGCTGGGTTTGCGCCCCCCAGTAATGCGTCGCGGGGACCTCGACGGCGCCCATCGAATCTGTTTCAGTGCGGCAGTCAGCCATGATGGAGAACTCCTGGAGAAAAAAATGATTCAGGCAATGAAAATCGGGACCAGGGACAGGCCACTGCCGTCATGATGGCCCGGCCTTGAAACAGCGCGCCCATGCGCTGGCGACATCGAGCATGCGACGGGCAAAACCCCATTCATTGTCGAACCAGAGCAGCAGGTTCGCAAAATGCCCCTGGTTGACGCTGGTCTGGCCCAGGTCGATGATCACGGAATGCGGATCGTGCACGAAATCCACGGATGCATGCGGCTGGCGCGTGCACGCGAACAGATCGGGCTGTACGTGGGCGGCCTCTTCGAACAGAGCGTTCAGCGCCCGGGCTGTCGTGTGCTGCTTCAGGTGCGCCACCAGATCGATCGCGGATACATTGTGGATCGGTACGCGTATGGCCTTCGCCTGGATCCGGCCCGCCAGATGGGGCAGGAGCCGTTCTACGCCGGCAGCCAGACCGGTGGCCACCGGAATGATGGATTGCATGGCCGAGCGCGTGCGGCGCAGGTCGGTATGGTGATAGCCATCGATCATGGGTTGGTCGTTCATGACCGAGTGCAGCGTACTGAGCATCACGCTGTGCACCCCAAGATGCCGCTCGAGGATGTCGAGCACCGGCACACTGGCATTGGTGGTGCAGGATGCGGCCGAGACAATCTTCTGGTGGCTGCCCAGGCCATTTTCGTTGATGCCGTAGACCACGGTGTGGTCCACGTCGTCGGCACCCTGTGCGGGATGCGACACCAGCACCCTGGGGCAACCGGCCGTGACGAACCGCTCGAGTTGCGGGCGAGTCGAATAATGCCCCGAGCATTCGAGCAGCACGTCGAGCCCCAGGTCATCCCAGGGTACCCCTTCGGGCGCCAGCGCATGGTTGATGGCGATGCGCTGGCCGTTGATCACCATGGCATCGCCCTGGGTCTCGACCGTACCGGGAAAGGGGCCATGCGTGGAATCGAAACGGGTCAGATGCACCATCGCATCGAGATCGGCCGGCTCGTTGATGGCCACGATCTGCATGTTCTGCCGGTAGGATGATTCGAACAGCGCACGCAGAACGCAGCGCCCTATTCTTCCGTAGCCATTGATGGCAATGCGCAAAGCGTCAGACATGGCAGAAACAAAAGTCGTGGAATGCAGCGATGGCCTGTAGTCTAACCGACGCGCGACCCGCCTGTCAGTTTGATGCGCCCAGGCGACATGCCAGTGACAGCTGGCCAGTGGTATAACATATCCTGTTGCTCACGCCCCAATTGGAACCCAGATGAAGCTTTATTATTTTCCCGGTGCCTGTCCCCTGGTCACCCACATCGTGCTCGAATGGATAGGCAAGCCCTATGATACCCAACGGCTTACCCGCGAAGAAACCAAAGAACCCGCCTATCTCGCACTCAACCCCGAAGGGCTGGTCCCCACGCTGGTCGATGGCGATTTCGTCCTCACGCAAAGCGCCGCCATACTCGAATACCTGGCCGAACTGAACCCCGAAGCCGATCTGCTTGGCAATGATCCCATCGGCCGCGCGGAAACCCGGCGCTGGCTCAGTTTCTGCAATTCCGACATACACCGGACATTCGGCCTGGTCTTCAAGGCCCCCCTGTTCACCGCTGGCGATGAGGCGGCCGCCCGGGCGGTATCGGCCAAGGCCACCGAAATGCTGCGCAGCTTCTTTGCCATCGCCAATGACCAGCTGCGCGGGCGTGATTGGCTCACCGGCAAACGCTCGGTGGCCGATCCTTACCTGTATGTCCTGTTGCGCTGGGCGCACGCCAAAGGGGTCCCCGTGGACGACTTCGCCGAGCTCACCCGCTTCCATGCCCGCATGGAGCGCGACCCCGGCGTACAGGCCGCGCTTGCCGCGCAGGATCTGGCCTGAGTTGGGTGCTCGATCAGGCCCCCAGGTAGGCCTTGCGCACATCGTCGTTCACCAGCAGATTGGCCCCCGTGTCGGCCATCACGACCTGACCCGTCTCGAGGACGTAGCCCCGATCGGCGACCTGCAGGGCCTTGTTGGCATTTTGCTCAACCAGAAACACGGTCACGCCTTCATCGCGAATGGTGCGTATGATGTCGAAGATCTGTGCAATGATCAGGGGCGCCAGACCCAGCGTGGGTTCATCCAGCAGCAGCAGTTTCGGGCGCGTCATGAGGGCCCGCCCAATGGCCAGCATCTGCTGTTCGCCACCCGACATGGTCCCTGCGCGCTGGCTGGCGCGTTCTTCCAGGCGTGGAAACAGCTCGAACACATGGGCCATGCTGTCTTCGGTCTGGCTGCGATTCAGGAAAAACGCCCCCATGTTCAGGTTCTCGTGGACGGTGAGATCGGGAAACACGCGCCGCCCTTCGGGGGATATGGCCATGCCCATCTGCATGATGACATGCGTGGGCAGGTGGGTGATGTCTTCACCCAGGAAGGTGATCCGGCCTGAACTCACCCTGGGGTTGCCGCAGACGGACATGAGCAAGGTGGTCTTGCCTGCACCATTGGCGCCGATCAGCGTGACGATCTCGCCCTGATTGACCTCGACCGACACGTCATTGAGTGCCTGGATGGCGCCATAGAACGTACTGACATTTTCAAGCTTGAGCACGGTCATTCCCCCAGGTAAGCCTTGATGACCCGTGGGTCGCGACGCACGTCATCAGGCAGGCCGGTCATGATCGGCTTGCCGTGCTCCATCACCAGAATGCGGTCCGATACCCCCATGACCAGGCTCATGTCGTGCTCGATGAGCAGCACGGCGACGTTGTATTCGTGGCGCAACTGATCGATCAGTACCTGGAGGTCGCGCTTTTCCTGGGGGTTCAGACCGGCGGCCGGTTCGTCGAGCATCAGCAGGCGCGGCCTGGTGATCATGCAGCGTGCGATTTCCAGCCGTCTCTGGTGGCCATAGGCCAGGTTGCCCGCCTCGCGGTTGGCATACTGCCGTATGCCCATGAAATCGAGCCATTGAACAGCGCGCTGCTTGGCCTCGGTTTCGGAATGGCGAAAAGAAGGCAGTTTCAGAAGGCCTTGCAACAAGCCGGTTTCCATGTGCGTATGCTGCGCCACCAGCAGGTTTTCGAGTACGGTGAGGCTCTTGAACAGACGCACATTCTGGAACGTCCGCACCAGGCCATGGCGTGCCACCCTGTGACTGGGCAGGCCCGTGATCGGCTGCCCATCCATGGTGATGGCGCCGGTGGTGGGTTTGTAGAATCCACCCACGCAGTTGAACACCGTTGTTTTCCCGGCGCCATTGGGCCCGATGATGGCAAAGACCTCGTCACGACGTACATCGAATCCGACCTGATCGACGGCCAGCAGGCCACCAAAACGCATGGTCAGCGCACTCACGCTCAGCAGTGTATCGCTCATGATTCCAGTTCCACTTGCGGGCGTTTCATGGGCAACAGACCCTGCGGCCGCCAGACCATCATGACCACCATGACCAGACCGAAGATCAGCATCCGGTATTCGGCAAATTCGCGCGCGAGTTCCGGCACCACAGTGAGCAGCACCGCGGCCAGGATCACACCGACCTGCGAGCCCATGCCCCCGAGCACCACGATCGCCAGAATCAGGGCGGATTCGATGAAGGTGAATGATTCCGGATTGACCAGGCCCTGGCGCGCCGCGAAAAAGGCGCCGCCAAACCCTGCAAACATTGCGCCCATGGTGAAGGCCGACAGCTTGATGTTGCGCGGGTTCAGGCCCAGGGAGCGACAGGCGATCTCGTCTTCGCGCAGCGCCTCCCAGGCGCGCCCGATCGGCATGCGGATGAGCCGGCTGGTGACGAACAAGGTAATGAGCACCAGAATGAGCGCCAGCAGATAGAGGTAGATGACCACGTGTTCGCTATTGAACGGGATCCCGAACGCCTCATGGAACGTGGGCGTGCCATCGAGCGAGCGGCGTGTGAGCTGGTAGCCCAGGAATGACGGCTTGGGAATCCCCGAGACCCCATCGGGCCCCCCCGTGAAGTCATACAGGTTGATGAGCAGCAGGCGGATGATCTCGCCAAAGCCCAGGGTGACGATGGCGAGGTAATCGCCCCGCAGGCGCAATACGGGGAAGCCCAGGATATAGCCGAAAAAGGCCGATACCATCCCGGAAAAAGGCAGTGCTTCCCAGAATGACCAGCCCAGCCAATGGTAGAGCAAGGCGTAGGTGTAGGCCCCGACGGCATAGAAACCCACAAAACCCAGGTCGAGCAGCCCGGCATAGCCCACCACGATGTTCAGGCCCAGGCCGAGCATGACGTAGATCAGCACCAGCGTGGCGATGTCCACCTGTGCCCGGCCAGTGAAAAATGGCCAGACCAATGCGAACAGCACCAATACCAGTATCACCTTGCGCCGTATGGAATCCGTGATCGCCGGGATCTGCAGACGCTTCGTGCCCGTCTTTCGGCGCTTCCACAGCGGACGCAGCATCTGGACCACAAAGATGATCAGCATGCCGCCAATGATCATCTTCCAGTCGGGCTGCAGGTAGGTTTCCTGGCCCCGGCGCAGGATTTGCAGGCCAAACACCGGTGCAATGATGACCCCGGCCATCAGGGCCGCAACCAGGGCGTTTTTGATCGTTTGACTCATCAGACTTTCTCGACCTCGGGTTTGCCCAGCAGCCCTGTGGGACGGAACAGCAGAATCAGCACGAGCAACATGAACGCGACGATGTCCTTGTACTGTGAGGAAATGAACGCCGCCGCAAAGGTTTCTGCCAGACCCAGCAGCACCCCGCCCAACATGGCGCCGGGGATGCTGCCGATGCCACCCAGCACGGCTGCCGTGAAGGCCTTGATGCCAGCGATGAAGCCGATGAAAGGATTGAGCTTGCCGATGGCCAGTGCGATCAGTACGCCACCGACGGCAGCCAGCATGGCCCCGATGACGAAGGTGATGGAAATGATTCGGCTGGTATCGATGCCCAGCAGATTGGCCATCCTGAGATCCTGCGAGCAGGCCCGCGAGGCCTGGCCTGTGCGGGAATACTTGATGAACAGGGACAGGCCGATCATCATCACGATGGTGACGAGAATGATCATGATGCGCGAATAAGGCGCCGTCACGGTGAAGTCGCTGGCACCCATGGTGAATTCGAGTGACCCGGTGACCAGCGACGGTACGGCCATGTCGCGGGCCCCCTGCCCTGTGGCCACCCAGTTCTGCAGGAAAATCGACATCCCGATGGCCGAGATCAGGGGCACCAGGCGCGGGCTGTTGCGCAACGGCGCATAGGCGATTTTTTCAACCGCGAAGCCATAGACCGCAGTGACCAGCACGGCCACCACCAGCATGGCCAGAATCATCAGGGGGATGGGAACGCCACTGCCGATGCCAATGGCCGAGAGCGTGACCAGCCCCACGTAGGCCCCGATCATGTAGATTTCGCCGTGAGCGAAATTGATCATGCCAATGATGCCATACACCATGGTGTAGCCAATGGCGATCAAGGCATAGATGGCACCCAGCGACAGGCCGTTGAACAACTGTTGCGTCAATAGGGGGAGCAGGTCGGACATGATGGCTCGGGGTTGAACGGGAAGACACCCGGCCCTTGCACGGGCCCGGGTGGTAGATGCCCCGGCATGCACCGGGGCTGTCCGGGCCCGTCAGGGCTGGATCTGGGTCATGTTGCCGTCGGCGTCCCATTGGAACACGGCAAATTCGAACTGTTTGAGATCACCCTTGGCATCGTAGTCGACCTTGCCGATCACGGTGTCGAAGCTGTTCTCGTGCATGTAGTCGGCCACCTTGGCGGGATCGGTGCCGACCGCGTTGATGGCGTCGGCCAGGATCTGCATGGCCGCGTAGGCGGTCATGGTGAAGGCCCCATCCGGGCTGCGGTTGTACTTCTTGAACTGCTCGAGGACCGCTTCGTTGCCTTCACGCTTGGTGAAATCGGCCGGCAGCGTGGTGAGGAGCCTGTCGATGGCCGGCCCGGCGATGGCCGCGAGATCCTTGTTGGCCACCCCTTCGGGGCCCATGAACTGGACCGCCAGCCCCTGCTCGCGCGCCTGGCGCAGCAGCAGGCCGAGTTCGGGGTGGTAGCCGCCGAAATAGACCAGATCGGGGCCCAGTGCCTTGAGCTTGGAGATGACGGCCGAATAATCGCTGTCACCCACGTTGATGCCTTCGAACATGGCAATGTTGATGCCGCCTTGTTCGAGGGTTTTCTGCACCTGCGTGGCGACCCCGGAGCCGTAGGTCTGCTTGTCGTGCAGGATGGCCACTTTCTGCGGCTTGAGCTGCTCGATGATGTACCGGCCGGCGAATGGCCCTTGCTGATCATCACGCCCGATGGTGCGGAAGAAATAATGCGGCTTGATCGTGTCGGTGACCAGGGGTGATGTGGCACCCGGTGTGATGGCTACGATGCCTTCCTGCTCATACACGTTCACGGCCGGCACTGTGGTGCCGGAGCAGGCATGGGCCACAGCGAACTGTGCCCCGGAGTTGACCACCCGATTGGCCGCTGGCACGGCCTGCTTGGGTTCGCAGCCGTCATCGATGAGCAGCGCTTCGATCTGCATGCCCTTGATGCCGCCGGCCTCGTTCATGGCATCGATGGCAGTCAGTGCGCCGGCCTGGATCTGGTCGCCATATTGGGTGTTGGGACCCGTCATGGGCTGCGGGATGCCGATCTTGAGGGTTTCGGCCTGGGTGCCCGCAGCCAGCGCCATGGCGCCAAAAGCAAGCAGTATGGGAGTGATGCGCAACGTAAGCTTCATTCGGTAGTCTCCGGTAGAGGCGCCGCTGGCTGAACGAGAACCCTTTTAGGGACATGGCCAGGGGCACCAAGCCTGTGTGATTGCTTTCCGCCCTGAGCGGCAGGCGTATTCTGAGGGCTGCGGTAGCGTCCTGTCACTACGGTTAATCCCTAATTCTTGCCGGTCTCCTGGGCCCTTCGGCGGCGGGGCGTGTGCTTCTTCAGGCAGCAGGACGGGCCAGGTTCCACATCAGGGCCCTGAATGGTGCCAGCATGAGCAGATTCACCAGCAATTTGACGGCCAGGTCACCGACCAGCAGCGTAGGCCACGGAACATCGGTACCGGCAAAGGCGATGGCGAAGAAGGCCACCGTATCGAATACGGCTGCGATCGCACCGCCGATGAACGGCGCGCGCCACCAGCGTTGATGGCGCAGGCGGTTGAAGATCGTGATGTCGGTCAGTTGGGCGATCAGAAAGGCGCTGCCCGAGGCCAGCGCAATGCGTGGGCTGGCCAGCCAGATCGACACGACCAGTGCCGCCACAAAGCCGCCATACACCACCCTGCGGGCCGCCCGCGGCCCAAAGCGCCTGTTGAGCACATCGGTCACCAGGAACGACACCGGATAGGTGATGGCGCCCCAGGTGAGCCACGGATTGATCGGGTATTGCACCAGGATATTGGAGCCCACGACAATGGCGACCATACAGGCGAATGCGATCGCGAACTGGCGCAGCGACATGGCGTGGAAATGGCTCATGGCGCGTACTGGCCGGCAAGTTCACGGGCCCGGCGCGTGGCCGCAGCCACCGCCTGATGAATGATCTTTGCCTGATCATGCGCCATGAAGACTTCGAGGGCCGCCGCCGTGGTGCCGCCCTTCGAGGTCACGCGCTCGCGCAGAATGGCCGGTGAGTCGGGTGACAGGCCGGCCAGTTGCGTGGCGCCGTTGAACGTGGCCAGCGCCAGCTTGCGCGCCTGATCGGCCGACAGGCCCTGCTGCATGCCAGCCTGGATCAGGGCTTCGAGAAACAGGAACACGTAGGCCGGGCCACTGCCGGATACCGCGGTGACGGCGTCGATCGCGGCGTCATCGGCGACCCACAGGACCTCGCCCACCGCCGACAGCAGATCTTGCGCCAGTTCGCGATCTGCCTGATCGACCCCGCCGAGTGCCATCATGCCGGTAATGCCGGCGGCGATCAGGGCTGGCGTATTGGGCATGCAGCGTACCACGCGGGAAAACGGCTGCCCGGGCGTGCCCAGCCACTGGGCCAGTGCCTGCGCAGGGATGCCCGCCGCGATGCTGACCACCAGCGTATCGGCTTGCAGCCAGGGCCGGCACTGCTGTACGACCTGAGCCATGACCTGCGGCTTGACCGCAAAGAACCAGACCCGGCATGCGGCCAACTGCGCATCGGGGGTGGCGGCCACCGTGGTGCCCATGCCTTGCCAGTGTGCTCGCGTAGCCTCGACCGGATCGATGACGTGTACATGATCAGCCGCGCAGCGCCGGCCGATGAGGCCGCTGGCGAGTGCCCCGGCCATGTTGCCCCCGCCAATGAGGGCCAGAGTGAATTCTTCTTTCATGGGCGTATTGTATGAAAGAAGTCGCGCCTTGGTGAATCGAATCTTCGATGTCTGAAGCGAATTTTCGAGAATTCAAAAGCGGTGCCGCAAGCGGCACCGCAAATTCGGGGCGGTGCAAGTGCGAACGCCCTGCTGCGAACGCGCAAACGCTTTGACGTGAATGCGCGTTCGCCCCGAAGCGAGGGTCAGTCGAAGACCGACTTGCTGCCGTCGGCGTGCCAGGTGAAGACGTCGAACTTGAAGGACTCGAGATCGCCCTGATCGTTCCAGGAGATCTCGCCGATGGGCGTCTTGACCGAATTGGCATGCAGCCATTCGGCCACCTGGGCCGGGTCGTCCTTGCCTGCCCCCTTGATGCCATCGGCAATGGCCTCGACCGCGGCGTAGGCCGTGAGCTGGAAGGCGCCGCCCGGGTCACGGTTCTTGTCCTTGAACGCCTTGACGACGGCCGCATTGGCGGGATCCGTGGTGAAATCAGCCGGCAACGTGACCAGCATGCCTTCGACCGCCGGACCGGCAATGGCGTTGATGTCGGGGTTGCCCACGCCCTCGGGGCCCATGAATTTCGCCTGCAGGCCCTGTTCGGCCCCCTGGCGCAACAACAGGCCCATTTCTGGATGATAGCCGCCGTAATACACGAAATCGGCCCCGGAGGATTTCAGTTTGGTGATGACCGCTGAATAATCGCTATCGCCCGCGTTGATGCCTTCGAACAGCACGACATCGATACCGGATTTTTCGAGATCGTTCTTGACGGCCTGCGCGATGCCCTGACCATACGACTGCTTGTCATGCAGCACGGCCACCGCCTTGGGCTTGACCTTGTTCTTGATGAAATCGGCTGCCGCAGGGCCTTGCTGGTCATCGCGCCCTATGGTGCGAAAGATGGTGTCGTAACCCTTGCCATCGGTGACCGCCGGCGACGTGGCCGATGGCGTGACCATGACCACGCCTTCGTTGTTGTACACCGGCGTGGCCGCAATGGTCGCGCCGGAGCACACATGCCCCACGACGTAGTGGATTTTTTCGTTGACCACACGGTTGGCCACGACAGGCCCTTGCTTGGGTTCGCAGGCATCATCGATGACCACGGCCTCGAGCTGGTTGCCCAGTACGCCACCTGATGCGTTGATGGTTTCAATGGCGGTGTCCACCCCTTCCTTGACCATATCGCCGTATTGCGTCAACGCCCCGGTGTAGGGCCCCGCGATCGCGATGCGGATTGTGTCGGCATGCGCTGCGGAAGAAAGCATCATGCCTGCGGCCAGGCCCAGTGCGGCTGCCATCGGCGTAAAGCGTACGTTCATAAGACCTCCTGTGAATGACCCGAAAAGAATACACGAAGGCCTTGCATCTCGGGTAGCACCCAGGATGAGGGTTTTCCCCCGAAAGCCAGGGCTTCAGGACACCATGCAAGCCTCAGGCAAGCATGCTGCGCAGCATCCAGGCATTTTTCTCGTGGATGTCGAGCCGCTGCGTGAGCAAATCGGCCGTGGGCTGGTCGTTGACTTCGTCGGCGACCCGAAACGCAGCGCGCGCAGTACGGGCCACGGCTTCATTGCCATCGACCAGCATCTGCAGCATGCCCTCGGCGCTGGGTACGGAGGTCGGTTCGGCAATGGAACTGAGCCGGGCGTATTCGGCGTATGTGCCGGGTGCATAGTGCCCCAGGGCACGGATGCGCTCGGCGATCTCATCGAGTGCCTGCCAGATTTCGGTGTACTGCGTCATGAACAGGTTGTGCAGTGCGCTGAACATGGGCCCGGTGACATTCCAGTGGAAATTGTGTGTCATCAGATACAGGGTGTAGGTATCGGCCAGCGTCCTGGAGAGTTCGGTGACCACGGCCGCGCGATCCTGATCGGAAATCCCGATGTCGATCGGCAGGCCACTGGGCGGTGCAATCTGGGCGGAAGGATTCTTTGCTTTGGCCATCGAGGGCTCCTTTTGGGAATGACGAACGATGCCAGAATAGCACGCTGCGCATGAAGCAGGTGCTCTCCGGGTGCGCCGCGCCATCTCTTTTCAGGCGCCCACAGCCAGCATGGCAGGGCTGTCTTCCAATTGCTGGACACCTGGCATGCCGCAGTGCCGTATGGCGTGCACCAAAGCCGCAATGGCCGCCAGGCGCGGATAGCTCCTGCGCCATACCAGCACCACGCGCCGGTCCGGTACCGGCGGCTCGAACGGCACGAAGCGCAGCAGGCTGCTCTCGGCGCCCTGCACCCCGAGCGCGCTGGCCGGCATCACCGTAATGCCGATGCCGGCCGCCACCATGTGGCGTATGGTTTCCAGCGAAGAGCCTTCGAAGGTCCGCTGTATGCCTTCGCTGGTTGCCGAGAACCGGGACAGTTCGGGGCAGACTTCGAGCACCTGGTCGCGGAAACAGTGGCCGGTGCCGAGCAGCAGCATGGTTTCTTCCTTCAACTGCCGCGCGGCAATGCGTGGCCTTTGCGCCCAGGGATGTTCGTGCGGCAGCGCCACGAAAAACGGCTCGTCATACAGATCACACTGCGCCAGCCCGTTCTCGGGAATGGGCAGCGCCACAATGGCGCAATCGATTTCCCCCTGGCGCAACAGTTCGAGCAGGCGCGCGGTATAGTTCTCCTGCAGCAGCAGCGGCATCCGGGGGGTGCTGCGGATCTGCTCGGGCACCAGCCAGGGCAGCAGATAGGGGCCAATGGTGTAGATTACGCCGACGCGCAAGGGGCCCTCGAGCGGGTCATGCCCCTGGCGGGCAATTTCGCGCAGGTTGGCGCTTTCCTCGAGTATTTTCTGGGCCTGGGCCACCACCCGCAGGCCGATCGGGGTAATCGTGACCTCGGCCCCGCCCCGTTCGAACAGGGTCACTTCGAGTTCGTCTTCGAGCTTGCGTATGGCCACCGAGAGGGTCGGCTGACTGACGAAACAGGCTTCCGCGGCCCGCCCGAAATGGCGCTCTCGCGCCACCGCGACAATGTATTTCAGTTCGGTCAGGGTCATGTTCGTACATCCATTCTGAAAGACCGGGCCGGGCAGAACGAGCCCGCCCTGGCGGCTCAGCCGCGCAAATACTGCATCATGGCAGGCATCCAGCGCACCTGGTGGGCCTGTGCATGCTGCGGATACCGCGTGCGCAGACACCTGGCCAGGTCTCTGGCCAGTTCGAGCAGCTGCTCGTCAAGCTCGAGATCGGCAAAGCGCAGCAGGGCCTGCCCCGATTGACGCATCCCCAGCAATTCGCCGGGCCCGCGCAAGGCCAGGTCACGGCGTGCGATTTCGAAGCCATCGGTGGTTTCGTACAGCGCACGCAGGCGCTCGCGGGCAATCAGCGACAGCGGCGGGTGATACAACAGAATACATGTGGATGCCCCGGCCCCCCGTCCGACCCGCCCGCGCAGCTGGTGCAGCTGCGCCAACCCGAAACGCTCGGCCTGCTCGATGACCATCAGCGTGGCATTCGGGACATCGACCCCGACTTCGATCACGGTCGTGCTGACCAGCAAGTCGAGCTGCCCGGCCCGAAAGGCGTCCATGACCCGCGTCTTTTCGGCGGCCGGCAGGCGGCCATGCATCAGGCCCACGCGCAGATCGGGCAGCGCGGCGTCCAGCCGTGCGTGCGTGTCGACGGCGGTCTGCAGCTGCAGGGCTTCGCTCTCTTCGACCAGCGGGCATACCCAGTAGGCCTGGGCCCCGTTGTGCAGCGCAGCCGCGACATGATCCATGACCTGTTCGCGGCGCCGGTCATCGAACAGACGCGTGCGCACGGGACTGCGGCCGGGCGGCATTTCATCCAGCACCGAGACATCCATGTCGGCAAAGAACGCCATGGCCAGTGTGCGCGGGATGGGTGTGGCGCTCATGCTCAGCTGATGGGGCAGCACGCCCGCGACTGCCCCCTTGGTGCTCAGGGCGAGACGCTGCCCGACGCCGAAGCGATGTTGCTCGTCGCTGATCACCAGGCCCAGGTTGTCGTAGTCGACCTTGTCCTGGATCAAGGCCTGGGTCCCCACGAGCAGGCGCGCCTCGCCGGATGCCAGGGCAGCGAGGCTGCGCCGCCGCTCGGCTGCCGGCATGCTGCCGCCGAGCCACGCCAGTGTGACCCCGAGCGGCTGCAGCCATTCGTGCAACTTGCGATGCAGCTGTTCGGCAAGGATCTCGGTGGGCGCCATGACCGCCACCTGGACCCCGGCCTCGATGGCGTGAGCACACGCGAGGGCAGCCACCAGGGTCTTGCCACTGCCGACATCGCCCTGCAGCAGGCGATGCATGGGGTGGGCACGCTGCAGATCCTGGCAGATCTGCCCGGCGGCCTGACGCTGGGCCTGTGTGGGTTCGAAGGGCAAGCGCCCGAGCAGGCGACGGCCCAGCGCGCCGGGGCTGGTCAAGGGCCGGGCACACAAGGCCTGCCGGGCGGCGCGCGCATCCGCCAATGCCAGTTGCTGGGCCAGCAGTTCATCGAACTTGATGCGCACCCACGCGGGATGGCTGCGTTCCTGCAAGGCCGTCGCGTCGACATCCCGGTCTGGATGGTGCAACAACCGCAGGCTGGGCTCGAAAGCCGCCAGGTGGTGGGCATCGAGAAGCGCTTCGGGCAGGGTATCGGACAGATCGGTGTTGTCGAGCGCCTGACTGATGGCCTTGCGCAGACTGGCCTGCGACAGCCCCTGGGTCGTGGGGTAGACCGGCGTCAAGGTCTCGGGCAGCTGGACATCGGGCTCGGAAATCCGCGGGTGCATGAGCTCGGGCCCATTGAAACCCTGCCTGACATCGCCGCGTACCCGCAGCCGTTTGCCCTGTGCGACCCGGGTCTGCAAGCCGGGATAGACATAAATCCAGCGCAGGCTCAGACGCCCTGTTTTGTCAGCAAGCTGGGCCTGCAGTTCGCGACGCGGGCCCACCTGGACGGCACAGGAGAGAATTTCGCCCTCGAAGACGCCATAGGCGCCAATTTCAGCCTGCGCGATCGGGGTGATCCGGGTATCGTCTTCGTAACGCAGCGGCAGGTGCGTGATGAAATCGACCGGATTGCACAGGCCCAGCCGTTCGAACAGCCGGGCCTGACGACTGCCCGAAGACCCTGTTGCCCGTCCCCCGGGGCGCTGGCGGCCAGCCTGGACCAAGACGACCGGGTTGTTCAGAGCGCCAGGACCGCCTCGACCTCGAACTGCGCCCCTTTGGGGAGACTGGCCACCCCGAGGGTGGAACGGGCCGGATAAGGTTCGGGGATGAGTTCGGCCATGATGGCATTGGCGCTGGCGAATTTGCTCAGGTCAGTGAGAAACAGGGTGAGCTTGACAATGTTTTCGAGGGATCCGCCCGCCGCTTCGACCACCGCCTTCAGATTGGTGAAGGACTGCCGCACCTGGCCTTCGAAATTTTCCGAGACCAGTTCGCCCGTGCCTGGTTCGAGGCCGATCTGGCCGGACAGAAATACCAGGCGGCTGCCAGCGGGCGCCGCAACCCCTTGTGAGTAGGGGCCCACGGCCGCAGGTGCGCTGTCGGTATGAATGATGTGCTTGCTCATGAATGATCCGCAGAATTGTTTGACAACCAGAGTTTAACGAGCCGGGGCAAAGAATAAAAGCCGGGGGTTCAGCGCTCGGCAAATGCACGTTCGAACACGTAGTCGCCCGGTTCGCCTACCCCGGCCGAAACGACGAAACCACGTGCATCCAGCATCGCCCGGATATCGGTCAGCATGGCCGGACTGCCGCAGATCATGGCCCGGTCCTGGGCTGGATCGAGCGGCGGCAGACCAATGTCTTCGAAGAGTTTTCCGCTCTCGACCAGCGTGGTGAGCCGACCCTGATTCCTGTAGGGCTCACGCGTGACCGTGGGATAGTAGATCAGCTTCTGGCGCACCATTTCACCCAGATATTCATCTTCGGGCAACTGTTTCTGGATCAGATCGGTATAGGCCAGTTCGCTGGCAAAACGGACCCCATGCATCAGTACCACGTGCTCGAACCGGTCGTAGACATCCGGATCCTGGATGATGCTCAGGAAGGGGGCGAGCCCGGTGCCGGTCGCGAACAGGTACAGGTTGCGCCCCGGCTTGAGATCATCGACCACCAGCGTGCCGACGGGCTTGCGGCTGATGAGCACCCGATCGCCCGGCTGCAGATGCTGCAGACGCGAGGTCAGCGGCCCGTTGGGCACCTTGATGCTGAAGAATTCAAGGTTTTCCTGGTGATTGGCGCTCGCAATGCTGTAGGCCCTGAGCAGGGGCTTGCCCTCGACCTCGAGACCGAGCATCACGAAGTGCCCGTTGCTGAAACGCAGGCCCGGGTCGCGCGTGGTGGTGAACGAAAACAGCGTGTCATTCCAGTGATGCACACTGAGCACTTCTTCGGTACGAAATGCAGCCATGGCTGTATCCTCAAAGGGTATAGTACAAATCGAATTCGACCGGATGGGGGGTCATGCGCAACCGGTCGAGTTCGCGCTCCTTGAGGTCCAGCCAGGTGTCGATCAGGTCATTGCTGAACACCCCGCCACGCACCAGGAACTCGCGATCCTGATCCAGTGCATCGAGCGCCTGCTCGAGTGAGGCACAGACCGTGGGGATTCTGACATCTTCTTCGGGCGGCAGGTCGTACAGGTTCTTGTCGGCGGGATCGCCGGGGTAAATCTTGTTCTGGACCCCATCGAGCCCGGCCATCATCAAGGCCGAGAAGGCCAGGTAGGGGTTGGCCAGCGGGTCGGGAAAACGGGCTTCGACGCGGCGCGCCTTGGGGTTGGACACATAGGGAATGCGTATCGACGCCGAACGGTTGCGTGCTGAATACGCCAGTTTCACCGGTGCCTCGTAGTGCGGCACCAGCCGTTTGTACGAATTGGTACCCGGGTTGGTGATGGCATTCAGGGCGCGCGCGTGGTGGATGATGCCGCCAATGTAGTACAGCGCAAACTCGGACAAACCGCCGTAGCCATTGCCGGAAAACAGGTTCTGCCCGTCTTTCCAGATGGATTGGTGCACATGCATGCCCGAGCCGTTGTCGCCCTCGATCGGCTTGGGCATGAAGGTGGCTGTCTTGCCATATGAATGGGCCACGTTGCGGATCACGTACTTCATGGTCTGCGTCCAGTCGGCGCGCTGCACCAGGGTGGCAAACCGTGTACCGATCTCGAGTTGCCCGGCATGGCCGACTTCATGATGATGAATCTCGACGGGTACCCCCATCTGCTCCATCAGCAGGCACATTTCGGCACGCATGTCGGCAAATGAATCAATGGGCGGCACCGGAACATACCCCCCCTTGACGGCGGGCCGGTAGCCCGGGTTGCCGCCGTTGGCTTCATGCGCGTTGGACCATGCGGCCTCATCCGACTGGATGCGCACGAAGCAGCCCGCCATGTCGGCATGCCAGCTGATGCCATCGAACACGAAAAACTCGGGTTCCGGGCCGAAATAGGCCGTATCCCCGAGCCCACTGGACTTCAGGTACGCTTCGGCGCGCCGCGCGAGCGAGCGCGGATCGCGATCGTACCCCTTAAGGTCGGCGGGCTCGACCACATCGCATGTGAGAATGAGCGTGATTTCATCGCGGAAGGGATCCAGCCGGGCGGTGGCCGGATCGGGCATGAGGTTCATGTCGGAGGCCTCGATGCCCTTCCAGCCGGGCAGCGACGAGCCATCGAAGGCAATGCCCGATTCCATGCGATCTTCATCCATCTGGCTGGCCGGTAGGGTCAGATGATGCTCGCGGCCCAGCGTATCGGTGAAGCGCAGGTCGACGAAACGCACCTCGCGCTCGGCAATCAGGTGGATGATTTCTTCGGGTGTGGACATGCTGGCGGGCTCCGGCGGGACATGCGGCGGGCGGCGAAACATGGAAAAGCCAATACCGCAAAGCTTGTTATTTTATCGTCAGTGGGCAAACAATTCTCAGGGCAGGAACACCATCTGCAGTTCATTGAGAAATTGCCAGCCGCGTTCGGTGGCCTGGATCCGGCCCAGACCGGGTTCGAGCAGGCCTTGCTCGACCGCCTTTTGCATGGCGGGCAGAATCGACATCAGCGACAGGCCCGTACGCTCGATGAACAGGCCGCCATCGACGCCCTGCCTGAGCCGCAGGGCATTCAGCATGAATTCGAACCCCAGATCTGCCGCGCTCAGTTCGCGCCGCTCGACCACGTGGGATCCATTGCCGCGCGCCGCCCGCTGCATCCAGGCTTCGGGCATCCGCGCTCGCGCCTGGCGGGTGATCCGGTTCTGGAACGACAGCTTGGAGTGTGCGCCCGGGCCCAGCCCCAGATAATCGCCAAAACGCCAATAGTTGAGGTTGTGCTGGCATTCCTGATGCGGACGGGCATAGGCCGAGACTTCGTAGCGCTCGTAGCCTGCCGCGCAGGCCAGTTCGGCCACACGATCCTGCATGCCGGCAGCCAGATCATCGGCAGGCACCGGGGGTGGATACTTGCCGAATACGGTATTGGGTTCGAGCGTCAGATGGTAGAGAGACAGGTGGCCCGTGCCGAACGACAGCGCTTCGCGCACGTCGGCCTCGCACTGTGCCATGGTCTGCTGCGGCAGGGCGAACATCAGGTCGAGATTGACCCTGGGCACGGCGTCACAGGCCATGGCAATCGCTGCCCGGGCCTGGGCGCCATCGTGGATGCGGCCCAACCGGCGCAGCATCGTATCGTCGAACGACTGGATGCCCAGGGAAATCCGGTTCACACCGGCCTGGGCGTAGCCCTGGAAGCGGCTGGATTCAGCGGTACCCGGGTTGGCTTCCAGGGTGATTTCGCAATCCGGCGGCAGATTCAGGTAGGCGCGCAGCAGGCTGAGCACGTGATCGATCGCTTCGGCCGACAGCAGGCTGGGCGTGCCGCCACCGAAAAACACGGTGGACACCTGGCGCCCCCAGACATCAGGTACCGCCTGCTCGAGATCGGCAGCAAGCGCCTGCAGATAGCGGGCTTCCGGCAGGGTGCCCTTGAATTCATGCGAGTTGAAATCGCAGTAGGGACACTTGTGCACGCACCAGGGCACGTGGATATACACCGACAGGGGGGGCAAGGCGACCAGGCCCGGGCGGCCACGCACCCCGGGCCGACCCGTCGGTTGGTCATCGCCCGGCATTGGAACAGGAATCAGGCGCTTCATTTCAGGCAGGCCATACAGGGTTCATGAATACGCTTCAGGTCCGGCGCACCGCGTCGGTGCGCAACTGCTGCAGCAGGTTCGCCAGTGCAAGCGCACGATGACTGTGACGATTCTTCAGTTCGGCCGGCAGTTGCGCGACGGTTTTGCCCAGTGCAGGCACATGAAACAGCGGGTCATAGCCGAAACCGTGCTGGCCACGGGGTGCGTCCAGCACTTCGCCGTGCCAGAGGCCCTGCGCCACCAGCGGCAGGGGGTCGTCTGCGCTGCGCAGATAGATCAGTACGGCCACGTAGAATCCCCGTCGGTCGCGTACGTGTTGCAGCGCGCGCAGCAACTGTGCGTTGTTGGCGGCATCGCCACGCGAGCCGCCCTGCAGCGCCGCATAACGTGCCGAATGGACCCCGGGCGCGCCCCCGAGGGCCGCCACGCACAGCCCGGAATCATCGGCCAGCGCCGGCAGGCCCGTTTGGCGGCTGGCATGGCGGGCCTTGGCCAGGGCATTTTCGAGAAATGTACTGTGAGGCTCGGGCGCTTCGTCTACCCCCAGGCTGGATTGACTGACGATGTTCAAGCCCGCCGTGGACAATATGGCCGAAAATTCAGCCAGCTTGCCTGGATTGGCCGAGGCCAGTACCACGCGGCGCGGGCTCTCGTTGTGGATGCTCACGCCAGCTCCAGTGCCCGGCATTGGGCCGAAAAAAGATCCCGCATACCGCTTTCGGCGCTGTCGAGCAGCGCATCCAGTTGGGCGCGCGTGAAACTGCCACCTTCGCCGGTGCCCTGCACTTCGACAAAATCGGCACCGGCCGTGGAATCGCTGCCCCAGGGCCGGGCCATGACCACGTTCATGTCGGTGTGGCAACCGGAGTCTTCGGCGTAATCGAGATCCAGCAAGACCCGATCACGCACCAGGCCAACGGACACGGCGGCCACCTGGCCGCGCACTGGCTGATCGGCCAGCAGGCCCCGGGCCTGCAGCTCTCTGACTGCCAGCACTGCTGCAAGCCATGCCCCTGTGATGCTGGCACAACGGGTGCCGCCATCGGCCTGCAGGACATCGCAGTCCAGATGCAGGGTGCGCTCGCCCAGCGCGTGCAGATCGAACACCGCGCGCAGACTGCGGCCGATCAGCCGCTGGATTTCCTGTGTGCGCCCGCCCTGCCTGCCGCGTGCGGCCTCGCGGTCGCTGCGTTCCTGGGTGGCCCTGGGCAGCATGCCGTATTCGGCCGTGACCCAACCCCGGCCCCGACCCTTGAGAAATGCGGGCACCCGCGCGAGGACGCTGGCGTTGCACAGTACGTGGGTGTCACCCATGCGCACGAGAACCGACCCTTCGGCATGGCGGGTGAAACCGGTCGTGAATTCGACCACGCGCAACTGATCAGGGCCGCGCCCGCCATGACGGGCCTGATACAGGGTGGTGGATGGACACAGGGGTTGGGACGACATGGGAAAACCACTCTTCTGACACACTACAATAATGCACATTGTAGAGAATCAGGACGGGACCATTTCATGATACGCAGCATGACGGCGTTCGGCAGTGCGCAAATCGGCACGGGCCAGGCCACTCTGTCGGTGGAAATTCGCAGCGTGAACAACCGCTTTCTGGATGTGTCCCTGCGCCTGCCCGAAGACCTGCGCTTTGCCGAAGCACGCTTGCGCGAATTGATGGCCGGGCAGATTCTGCGTGGCAAGGTCGAACTGCGCATGCAACTCGAGCGCTCGGAAGACATGCTGCGTCAGCCGCTCGACCTGCCGGCGCTGCAGGCTCTGGCCGGGCAACTGGCGCAGGCCCGCCAGATCCTGCCCGATCTGCCGACGCCCACATTCAACGAACTGCCCCGGCTTGCGGGTCCACAGCGTGGCGAACGGGCCGAACAGCTGCTGGCCTTGTCCGAGCAGGCCTGTATACAGGCCCTGCAGCAACTCGGTCAGCAACGTGAGCGTGAAGGCGCCCGTCTGGCCACCGCCATGCTGCAGATGGCCGCTCAGATGCAAACGCTGGTCAGCAGGGTTCAGGCGCACATGCCCGTGCTGCTGCAACAGTATCAGGACAAGGTCGCCGGGCGCCTGCGCGAGGCCCTCGAACAGGCCAGCCCGGAAGGGCTGCACCAGATCAGTGGCAGTGAACTTTCGGCACGCATCGCGCAGGAAGCCAGCCTCTTCGGGCTGCGCAGCGATGTCGCCGAAGAATTGACACGCCTCGAATCTCATGTGCAGGAACTCCGCAGCCTGCTCGATCAGCAGGCGCCTTCAACGGGGCGCGGGCACGGAAAGCGGCTGGATTTCCTGTTTCAGGAAATGAATCGCGAAGCCAACACCCTGGGTTCGAAGGCGGCCGCGCTGAGTGTCACCCAGGCCGCAATCGATCTGAAACTGCTGATCGAGCAGATGCGCGAGCAGGCTCAAAATATCGAATGAGCCTGCCGGGCCGTGGGTACACGCCGGATGGGCCCCATTGGTCGAACTTCAGGGTATTCCCTATTTGAAGCGAAAATTGATCTGCATCATTGCAGACAGCACGGACCATCCCATCATAAAAACCATGATGCTGCCGTCGATATTCAACAGGTAGGATCCACACACATGAAGAGCGGCAATGAATCGATATAAGCAATTGATTGATAATGATAATTCTGTAATTGAAAAAAATATCGACTGCTTTTTTCCGGGCATATGATCCGACGCGCAATTCATCAAACTTCAATCACTTGATTCATTTGTATTGCACATGAATTGAAATGAATCATTTGTTTCCCATTTTCAAAATGATGGCATTCTTGCCTTGAAGCCATTCGATTTCTAGACTGCATGAGCCATTCTGCCTGAAAGGAGGGAATGAAATGGCTCAGCGAATGATTGACTTTGTGTTGTCCGCACTGGCCGCCCTGCTCAGTGTCCTGCTCTCATGGCCTTACTGGCGAGATTTTGAATATTGGGCCGAATCTCCAACGATGTGGTGGATCTACATCATCATCGGCTATGTGCTGGCGATCTATGTGTTCTATGCCTTCCTGGGCAGCCTCAGAACCTTGTTCCAGCACGATGAACAGGCTCGTCAACAAGAAAATGCCGGGGGTTCGAAATGAGCTGTCTGAACGGAACCGACTGTCGCGAACACATCAAGCGTCACACGGCCCTGGCTGTGCTGGCGCTGATGCTGGTCATTTTCCTCCTGCTGTCGGCATGGTCGTTTCTGCCGTCACGCAACCAGACGATCCCTTCGGTCGTTCAGTATGGTGATGTCGATGCCGTGGCTGGCAAGCGCGTCTTCCAGGCCTACAACTGCATGGGCTGTCACACCATCGTGGGCAATGGTGCCTATTTCGGCCCCGACCTGACAAAAATCTATCATGACACGGGCCCTGCGTGGCTCGCCGCCTTCCTGCCCTCTGCTGGTGGCTGGCCCACCACGGCGGCCGTCCAGGTCCAGCTGCAGAATCCTCTGGTGCAAAAAGAAGCGGGCGTGGCCGACATCGACGCCTATCGCAAGCAATATCCAGGGGCGGCCGAACGCATGGATCACCGTGGCGGGCAACACAGCCTGATGCCCAATCTGCCACTGGACGCGGGCGAAATCCAGGCACTCATGGCCTTCTTCAAATATACCTCGGCCATGAACAACGAAGGCTGGCCGCCAAAACCCGATCCAGACCGGCGCCTGCCGATCCAGGCGGCCTCTGTCGCCGCTGCAGCCAGTGCGCAGGCAGCGCCCGTCGCGGCGGCCGGCAGCAGCCCGTCCGATGCCGGTGGCGCGGTCGATCTGGTGGCTGCAGGGCAGAAACTGGTGGGCGATCTGGGCTGCGTGGCCTGTCATGCCACCGACCAGACCCGCATGGTGGGGCCGGGCTGGGGTGGCCTGTTTGGCCATGATGTCAAGCTCGCCGACGGCAGCACAGTCGTCGCTGACGAAGAATACATCGTACGTTCGATCCGTGAACCCGATGCGCAGGTGGTCGAAGGCTATCCGCCACACGTCATGCCGTCCTATGACGCACTGGTCAACGAAGCCGACATGCAAGCCATCGTTGCCTATCTTCGCAGCCTGTAAGGGGAAATCATCATGCTCAAGATTGAATACGTCACACAGCGCCTGAGTCTGCGCTTCTTCATGCTGATGCTGGTGCTGTTCGCCTTTCAGGTCGCCTTCGGGCTGGTGATCGCCACGCAGCACGTCGACCCCACCCTGCTCGCCGGGGTGGCCAATTTCAACATCCTGCGTGCCGAACACACCAATCTCGGCATCCTGTGGATCCTGTCCGGCTTCATCGGCACGATCCTGTTTGTCGGGCCTCTGCTGTCACATCGTGAGCTCGCTGCAACCGGCCTGATCAAGTTCCTGTTCTGGGCCTTGCTCGCCGTCACGATCTGGAACGTCTGGACGCAGTCGCTGGCCGCCGAAGGCATTGCAGGCTGGTGGGCCGGCCAGCCATGGCTGCAGGAAGGTCTCGAATACCTCGAAGCCGGCCGTGCAGCCGACGTTGTGATCTTCGTGGGCTTCGCCATTCTGGCCTACATCCTGTTGCGCACCTTCCCGCCGCGCCGCGAATGGAACGAGATCCACTGGGGGCTGGCCATCGGGGTGGTGGCACTGACCTTCGTCTGGCTGTTTGGCGTCTTCTTCGTCGAGCGCATCGACCTGCAAGAGTACTTCCGCTGGTATGTGGTCCATTACTGGGTCGAAGGCGTCTGGGAAGTCATCCACATCAGCCTGGTCGGCTTCCTGCTGGTGCTCATGTTCAAGGCGGATGTCAAGGCGGTCGGATACGCGGTATTCTGGGGCGTCGCCATGGTGTGGCTGTCTGGCCTCATCGGCAACGCGCACCACTACTTCTGGATCGGTACGCCCGAATTCTGGCAGTTCTGGGGCTCGCTCTTCAGCGCGCTCGAGCCCCTGCCGCTGGTATTCTGCTTCTGGCACATCTATCTGGATGCCCACCAGGATCGCAAGCCGCTCGAAAATGCACCGGCGTTCTACTTCATCCTGGGCTCGGTGGTACTCGAACAGGTGGGCGCAGGCATCCTCGGCTTCACCATGACGTTCGCCCTCACCAACGTCTGGTCGCATGGCACATGGGTGACACCCAGCCATGCCCACCTGGCCCTGTTCGGCACCTTCGGCATGCTGGGGATTGCCGCCGCGTACTACGCGGTGCCCTTGCTGCGCGGGGTCAAGAACTTCGACCAGCGTCTCGGACGCATTGCATTCTGGCTCGTGTTCACAGGCATGCTGGGCATCGCCTTTGGCTTTGCCATAGGCGGCACGATCCAGGTGTTCCTGTACCGCTCGATGGGGCTGTCCTGGTTCGGCGGCGAGATCTTCCCGGCCATGCAGTTCTACAAGATACTGGTGCCGATCTTCGGGCTGGTGTTCACGACCGGCGCAGGGCTGCTGATCTACGACCTGCTGACCATCGGCTACCGCTCGCGCCAGGCGCCCGTCGAAGAACCTGCAGCCGCGGTGCGGCCAGTCCGCGGCCGCTGGTCGGCGCAGTTGCGCGGCGTCGAGGCGGGCCTGTGGCTCATGGGCATGTGGATTTTCGGTGCCATCATCACGCTGGGGCTGCTGAGTTTCAACCTCGAGGTCGTAGCCAAGGGGGACCCCACCATCCCGTATGTCCTGGGGGGGATCGGCTACCCTGGCCTGCTGCTGATCACGCTGCTCTTCGTGTGGCGCTTCCTGGCCTCACTCGAAGCACGCCCGGCACCGGCCGCACAGGCCCAGCCGTCGATGGCGCCTGCCGCAGTGGGCCAAGGCACCTGACGCGATACCCTGCCCGCACTCTGACCCCGACCTTCGCGTCGGGGTTTTTTCTGGATGTCCAGAATGGCTCATGGGATCATCGTACAATGACCTGAACGACCGAAAACCCCGATATCCATTGCGGCTCGGCGTCCACCCACCCGTACCTGCATCGGCCCGTTGCATGAAATCAGCTCTCGCTCCCAACTCCGAAATACGCCCAGACACATCGCGCAAGCCGGCGGGCATGGCCTACCCCGTGCTCGGGGCCATCAGCCTCACGCACCTGCTCAACGACATGATGCAGTCGGTGCTGCTGGCCATGTACCCGATACTGCAGGGCAATTTCGACCTCAGTTTTGCGCAGGTCGGGGTCATCACGCTGGCGTTCCAGTTTTCGGCCTCCCTGCTGCAGCCCATGGTGGGTCGCTTCACCGACCGGCACCCCATGCCCTATTCACTGCCGATCGGCATGGGGTTCACGTTCTGTGGCCTGATACTGTTGTCCTTTGCGTGGAACTTTCCCATGGTCGTGCTGGCGGCCATGCTGGTCGGTGCCGGCTCTTCGGTCTTTCACCCCGAATCATCGCGGGTCGCGCGCATGGCCTCGGCAGGCCAGCACGGCCTGGCACAATCCATTTTTCAAGTGGGTGGCAACATCGGTTCATCCATAGGGCCGCTGCTGGCCGCGCTGCTGATCGTGCCCCATGGCCAGCGCAGCGTCATCTGGGTGTCTGCAGCCGCCCTGTTGGGCATACTCATCCTGTACGGGGTCAGCCGCTGGTATGCCGCCAACCTGACCAGCAGCCGCGGTCGTCAATCCTTGCGCAAGGCAGATAACGGGCTTGATCACAGGCAGGTCCTTTGGGCACTGTCGATCCTGCTGCTGCTGATCTTCAGTAAATACTTCTATCTGGCCGGCCTGAACAGCTACTTCACCTTCTTTCTGATCGACCGCTTCCATGTGGAAGTCCAGCAGGCCCAGTACGCCCTGTTCGTCTTTCTGGCGGGTGTGGCCACGGGTACCCTCGTCGGCGGCCCTGTGGGCGATCGTATCGGCCGCAAACGGGTGATCTGGGGCTCCATTCTGGGTACCGCGCCGTTTTCCCTCGCCCTCCCCTATGTCAATCTCGAGTGGACCCTGATCCTGGTGTTCTGTGCGGGGGCCATGATCGCTTCGGCATTCCCGGCCATCATCGTGTATGCACAGGAACTCATGCCGGGCAAGACGGGCACGGTATCCGGCCTGTTCTTCGGTCTGGCATTCGGCATGGGCGGCATCGGCGCGGCGGTGCTGGGCTGGCTGGCGGATGCCACCAGCATTGCCTTCGTCTATCACCTGTGTGCCTGGCTGCCGGTGCTGGGGGTGGTGGCTTTCTTCCTGCCCGACATGCGATCGCGCACCGTGGCCAGAACCACTGCGCGCTGAACTGATCGATGGCCACACGCATGGCGTCCGGCACGCCTCGACACGGATCCTGGGGCCTCTGGATCACGGCGATTGCCCTGCTGCTGCTGGCGGCCAACTTGCGTGCGCTGTTCGCCAGTCTGTCGGTACTGCTTCCGGAAGTCACGGATGGCCTGGGCATCACAGGCGCACAGGCGGGCTACCTGACCACGCTGCCTGTGCTGTGCATGGGGTTGTTTGCGCCGCTTGCACCACGTTGTGCGGCGCGCATCGGCATGGAGCGCAGCCTGGTTCTGGTTCTGGTCCTGATTTTCATGGGCACGCTGCTGCGCGCGCAATGGGGCACAGGGATCCTGTTTGCGGGCACTGCACTGGCGGGCGCCGGAATTGCCCTGGGCAATGTCCTGTTGCCCAGCCTGGTCAAACGCGACTTCTCCGCTCATGCCGCCCTGATGACAGGGCTGTACACCATGAGCCTGTGCGGGGGCGCTGCACTGGCATCGGCCGTGACCCTGCCGCTGATTGGCCACTTTGATCAGAACTGGCGTTTCGGTCTGTCGGTGTGGGCCATTCCTGCCGCGGTCGCCTTGCTGGCGTGGCTGCCCCTGATCTTCCGCAAGAGCGGGCAGCGATCCGACCGTCCACAACACCGTCTGTTGCAGGTGCAGGGCCTGCGGCGCGATCCACTGGCCTGGGCGGTGACGGTGTTCATGGGCCTGCAGTCGGCGCTCGCATACTGCGTGCTGGGCTGGATGGCGCCCATGTTGCGGGCGCGCGGCCTGGATGGCACCGAAGCCGGCCTGATCACGTCCGTATCCATTCTGGTGCAGGTGCTTGCCTGCCTGCTGGTCCCCATGCTGGCCGCACGCAGCCGAGACCAGCGTCTGCTGGCGGTGGTCCTGACTGCCCTGGCCACGCTGTCGCTCATCGGCCTGGTGTCGGGCCCGCCGTGGCTGGCGTGGTTTCTGGCTGTTTCACAGGGCGTAGGCCAGGGCGGGCTGTTTGCACTGGCTCTGATGCTGATCGTGATGCGCTCGAACGATTCGCATGTGGCGGCCTATTTGTCGAGCATGTCACAGACCATCGGCTATGTGCTCGCCTGCAGCGGCCCCCTGCTGATCGGTTTCCTGCATGATCTTTCAGGCAATTTTGATTCTGTGTGGATATTGCTTCTGGCTCTTGGCCTGCTGGCGAGTGCAGCCGGCTGGCTGGCCGGCAGCAACCGGCTGGTCAGGGCCCGTGTCGTGCGCCCACAGGGCTGATGAAAGCCCCTGAACCGCACAGCGGGCCAGTCCCCCTGTGTGCTGCCCCCTGCTGTGTACCGCTCCTGAACCATAGTGGACTTGGGGCCGCCGTGCGCCGCCCGTGAACCACAGTGGGCTGGCCTCTGTGCGCGGCCACTGAACCACGGCGGGCTGGCCGCCTTGCACGCCGTCAAAGGCGCGCGCGCGAGAACACCAGGGTGGCGTTGGTACCACCAAAGCCGAAGCTGTTGGACAGGGCGGTCTGCACATCGGCCCGAGGCCGTGTTTCGAGCAGGATGTTCATGTCGTGCGCCGCCGGGTCGAGGGTTTCGATATTGGCTGATGCCGCCAGGAAGCCGTGCTTCATCATCAACAGGGTATATACGGCTTCATTGACGCCAGCCGCGCCCAATGCATGGCCCGAAAGGGATTTGGTGGATGCAATCAAGGGCTGGTTGGCCTCGAATACACTGCGAATGGCTTCGAGTTCCTTGATGTCGCCCACGGGCGTGCTCGTACCATGCGTATTGATGTAATCCACCGGCATGTCGACCCCCTGCAGCGCCAGCCGCATGCAGCGTTCGGCGCCTTCACCCGACGGTGCCACCATATCGTAGCCATCGGAATTGGCCCCATACCCCACGATTTCGGCCAGAATCTGCGCACCCCGGGCACGGGCGTGTTCATAGTCTTCGAGCACGACGATGCCGCCGCCGCCGGAAATCACGAAGCCATCGCGATTGGCGTCATAGGTACGCGATGCGGCTTCAGGGGTGTCGTTGTAGCGCGTCGACAAGGCCCCCATGGCATCGAACATGAAGGAGAGCGACCAGTGTTCTTCTTCGGCCCCGCCGGCGAATACGATGTCCTGCTTGCCCAGCTGGATCTGTTCGTACGCATTGCCGATGCAATGCGCACTGGTGGAACAGGCCGAACTGATTGAATAGTTGACCCCCTTGATCTGTGCCCCGGTGGCCAGACAGGCCGATACGCCGCTGGCCATGGCCTTGGTGACCATATAGGGCCCGACGCGCCGCACGCCTTTTTCCTGCAGGATCTGGATGCCCTCGTGGATCGATGAATGCGAAGCCCCGCCGGCACCGACAATCAGGCCGGTGCGCGGATGGGAAACCTGCTCGGGCGCGAGGCTCGCGTCCTGGATGGCTTCCTGCATGGCCAGCCAGGCATAGGCATGGCCCGATGCCATGAAACGGCCCAGCTTGCGGTCGATGAGCGAAAGCGCATCGAGCTGTATGGTGCCGGCCACCTGCGACCTGAGGCCGTGTTCGGCGTAGTCGGGCTGGTGGCGGATACCGGAGCGCCCCGCGCGCAGACTTTCGAGGACTTCGGCCTGGTTGTTACCGAGGCTGGATACGATGCCCATGCCAGTGACGACCACTCGACGCATGATCGGAGCTCCTAGAAATTGTCGGTACGGGTGAACAGACCCACGCGCAGGTCGTGCGCCACATAGATCTCGTGGCCATCGACCTCCATGCGGGCATCTGCAATGCCCATGACCAGTTTACGCATCATGACACGTTTCATGTCGATGTGATAACGTATTTTTCGTGCCGTTGGCAAGACCTGCCCGGTGAATTTCACATCACCCACGCCCAGTGCACGCCCCCGGCCCTGGCCGCCACAGCAGCCCAGAAAGAAGCCAACCAGTTGCCACATGGCATCGAGCCCGAGGCAGCCCGGCATGACCGGATCGCCCTGAAAATGGCAGCCGAAAAACCAGAGATCAGGCTGGATATCGAGTTCGGCGATGATTTCGCCCTTGCCATGCGGCCCGCCACGATCATCGATGTGCACGATGCGGTCGAACATCAGCATGGGGGGCAGAGGCAACTGGGCATTGCCCGGGCCAAAAAGCTCACCGCGGCCGCAAGACAATAGCTCTTCGTAGCTGTAACTGTTTTTCTGCATGATGTCGTTGGTTGTCGTGACGTGGGACAGCGCCCGAAAAGGCAGGAACCGAAGCTGGCCGCCCCCTCGCGGGCGTACCAAACCATCAAGTATACCTTGTGGCACAGCTCCGGAACGAACGGCATGCACGGCAAGCCCATGTATATGCTTGGCGAGCCCGTGCAGCCCTGAACGCGCTGTGTGCACTGCAATATCGGCACAGGCGTGCCAAAATCACGCAGACGCCCGCCTGGAAGATCTCCTTCTGCACTCCCGTGCCCACGACCCATCATGTGTATCGCCTTTCTCGCTCTTGGCCAGTCGCGCTGGCCCGTCCTGGTTGCCGCCAACCGGGATGAATTCCACGATCGCCCGACCGCCCCTCTGGGCCCCTGGCCCGGGCATCCCGAAGTGCTGGCCGGGCGCGACCTGCAGGCAGGCGGCACCTGGATGGGCTGTACCCGCAGCGGCCGGTTTGCATTGCTGACCAATTTCCGTGAGCCGGGTGTCCAGGCGCCAGCCGGCGCACCCTCCAGAGGGGCCCTGGTACGCGACTATCTGTTCAGCGAGGAGGCCCCGGATGCCTGGATGCTGCGCCTGGCACATGCTGCCCAGGCTCATGCTGGCTATAACCTGATCGTCGGCACCCGGGCCCAATGGTGGTATTACAGCAACCGCGATCCACGGCCCGGGCCACGCGCACTGGCACCCGGCCACTACGTCGTCTCCAATCACCTGCTCGATACCCCGTGGCCAAAGGCCAGGCGCTTGCGCACGGCGCTGGAAGCGCTCGCGGCCAGCGCCTGGATACGGCAGCCGGAGCAGGTGCTCGAGCGCCTGCATGACGGCACGCCTGCGCAGGACGCCGAATTGCCGGATACTGGTCTGTCACCCGATTTCGAGCGGCTGCTCAGCAGCCCGTTCATTGTGAGCCCGGAGTACGGCACACGCAGCTCGAGCGTACTGGCACTGGGCAAGGATGGGACGATCCTGTTTTGCGAACAGAGCCACGATCCGGCCGGCCGGGCCGTCGAGCGACACGATTGGCGCATCAACCGTTAGAATAGGCATTTACCCGTACAGGATCATCACCATGAGCGCAGCACTCGCCGCCCGGATTACCGACGCCGTCAAGGCGGCGATGCGGGCCCGCGACAGTACCCGCCTGCAAACTCTGCGGCTGCTGCAGGCCGCCATCAAGCAGAAGGCCATCGATGAACGCATCACCCCGGATGATGCGGCCATCCTGGCCATCATCGAGAAGCAGGCCAAACAGCGGCGTGAATCCATCGCCGCCTACAGCGCAGCCAACCGGCCCGATAGTGCCGCCCAGGAACAGGCCGAACTCGACATCCTCCTCGAATTCCTGCCGCAGCAAGCCGGTCCCGAAGAAATCGCCACCGCGGTCGCCGCTGCAATTGCCCAGGTCCAGGGCCAGGGCCTGCACGGTGGCGCCGCCATGGGCGCCGCCATGGGGCAACTGAAGGCCGCCCTGGCCGGGCGGGCCGACATGGCGCACGTATCCAGCCTGGTGCGGCAGCAACTGGCAAACTGACGGGGGTCGGTCATGGGGCAGTTTGCCATCATTGGCTTGGGGCGCTTCGGCGGGGCCGCAGCGCTTGAACTCATGCGCCTCGGGCATTCCGTGCTGGGTGTGGATGGCGATGAAAGAATCGTGACCCAGTATGCCGACCGGCTGACCCAGGCCATGATCGTCGATGTCACCGACAGCGATTCGCTCGCCGATCTCGCACTGGCCGACTACGACATGGTTCTGGTGGCCATCGGTGAAGATGTGCAGTCCAGCCTGGTATGCACGGTGCATCTGAAGGCCCTGGGCGTCAAGACCGTGTGGGTCAAGGCCTCATCGCGGGCCCATCACCTGATTCTCAACAAACTGGGCGTCAACCGCATCATCCACCCCGAAGAAGAAATGGGCATACGCATTGCCCAGGTGCTCAGCTACCCCATGGTCAATGACTACATTGCCCTGGGCAATGGCGAATTCGTGGTCGAAATCGAAGCCAGCGACAAGCTCGACGGCCGTACCCTGGGCGATGCCCTGATGACCGAGCCTCCGGGCAATATCCAGGCGCTGGCCGTCAAGCGCCGCGGCGATACCACAGTGCACCCCACCGAACAGTTCGTGGTCCGGGCCAAGGATACCCTGATCCTCTTTGGCCATTTACAATACCTCAAGATGGCAGCGCCCAAGCTGCGTTGAATCCGCCACGCCTCCAGCCCGCTGCCGTGCGCCTGGCACGATCAGTCTGTGCGGATATGCCCCATGGCCAGATTTCCCATACGCCCCATCAAGATCTACCGGCGCGCACGCCGCACCGGGCAGCTGCAGGCCAGCCCGCCCGCCATCCTGGCCAGCAGCTTTGGGATTCTGATCCTGCTTGGCACGATACTGCTCGCCCTGCCCATTTCCCAGCGCAAGCCATTCGGGCTTTTCGAGGCATTTTTCACGGCGACATCATCGGTCACCGTCACCGGCCTGACGATCATCGATCCAATCCACGATCTGAGCTTCTTCGGCCAGGCCGTGATGCTGGGGCTGGTGCAGATCGGTGGCATTGGTTTTGTCACCTTTGCCATCATTGCAGCCGTGACGCTGGGCAAACGGGTCAGCCTCAAGTACCAGGCCCTGGCACTCGAGGCCTTCAATCAGACCAGCATGCAACGGGTGCGAAGCACGGCGTTCACGGTGCTCAAGTTCTCGCTGGCGATCGAAGGGGCTGCGATGCTGGTACTCACGCTCTGGTGGTGGCGCCACGACCGCCTCGAGCACGCCTTCCTGATGGCTGGTTTTCATGTGGTGTCAGCCTTCAACAATGCGGGGCTGACCCTGTTTCCCGACAGCCTGGCCAGTTTCTCGGGTGATCCGGTCACCACGTTTGTGCTGACCTTCTGCGTGATTCTGGGTGGCCTGGGCTTCAGTGTGCTGGCCGACATCTACAACAAGCGCGCCTGGACCACGCTGTCGTACTATACGCGCCTGATGATCCTGGGCACCTTGTTGCTCAACCTGTGCGGGCTGGTGCTGTTCTGGCTGATCGAAGCCGGCAACCCCTTCACTCTGGGCCCGTTGCCGGTTGCGAATCAGGGGCTGGCGGCCTGGACGCAGATCATATCGGCCCGCACGGCCGGCTTTGCGAGTGTCGACATCGACCAGTTGCGCGACAGCAGCCGTTTCCTGCTGGTGGGCCTGATGTTCATCGGCGGCGGATCATTGTCCACGGCCAGTGGCATCAAGCTGGGCACCTTCATCATCCTGATGGCCGTGGTGCGTTCGTACATTCGCCAGCGCAAAGAGGTCGTGCTGATGAACCGCACGATTTCACCGGAATCCATACACAAGGCCCTGGCCCTGCTGATGGTCTCCGCGCTGCTCGTGTGCATCGGCATCTTTGCCGTCAGCCTGCTTGAGAACCTGCCATTCATCAGCATCGTCATGGAAGTCATGTCGGCGTTCAGCACCACCGGGCTGAGCCCCGAACTGACGCCAGCCCTGAGCCGGCCCAGCCAGATCCTGCTCATGATGCTGATGCTCGTCGGGCGTCTGGGCCCGCTTACGCTGGTCTACAACCTGGGCACCCAGCGGCACAGCCGCGTGCGCCATGCAGAAATCCCCATCCAGGTGGGTTGAACCGCCGTGCTGCCGAGCAGCCAGCCAGAGGCACAGGAGGATGCCAGCCACTGTGGTGCGGGCAGCCGATGGACTACTATTGCGTTATTCTGAAATTGTGTCGTTCCAGACACCCAACCTCGAAAAGGAACCCAGCCATGGCGACTTCCATCGTACGCAAGGCAACCGTACTCACCCTGCTTGGTCTGGCTGGGGTGGCCACTGCGGCCTCGGCCGCCACTTTGAAAATCGGCACCGAGGGCGGCTATCCGCCCTGGAGCATGGTGGATGCCAGCGGCCAGGTCACCGGGTTCGATGCCGACATGGGGCAGGCCCTGTGCTCGAAACTCGAAATGAAATGCCGCTTCGTGGTGCAGGCGTTCGACAGCCTGATCCCGGCCTTGCAGGCTGAACGCTTCGATCTGGTCATCTCCGGCATGTCGGTCACGCCCGAACGCGGCAAGGTGATCAGTTTCAGCATCCCCTATGCCTCTGAAGATTCCGCCTTCGTGCTGCCTTCCGGCAGCCCGCTGATCAAGGCGGACGCACAGCAGGCCTTGTTCGACGGCCTGGCCGGCAAGTCGGTGGGGGTGCAGGGCGGCACAACCCAGGGGGCCTATCTGCAGAAATACGCTCCGGCACTCAAACTCAAGACCTATGAAACCCAGGATCAGATGCAGATGGATCTGGTGGCCGGGCGCCTGGATGCCACATTTTCGGAAGTCACCCCGCAGAGCCAGTTTCTCGATACCTCGGGCAAGGGCAAGTTTGCCATGGGCGATTACATCGTCAAGAGCAGCGCCGACCCCGAAATCCTCGGCCTGGGAATCGGCGCGGGCATCAACCAGAAGAATACCGAACTCAAGGCCAGGGTCGACAAGGCACTGTGCGAGCTCATGAGCGAAGGCATGATCAAGGCCTCGAGCATCAAGTGGTTCGGTGTCGATCTGTCCAACTACGAAGCCTGCAAGTAAGGGCCTGCGTACCTCATCACGGCGATGGGGTATGGCCTCATGATGGCGTCCCTGCACGACATACTGGCTTCCGGCTGGGGCCTCATGTTGCTGCGCGGAGCACTGATGACCCTCTTCATCAGCCTGTGCGGCATCCTCCTGGGGCTGATCATCGGCGTCGGCGGCGCCGCGCTCAAAACGGGCGGCAATCCGCTCTGGCGCGGCCTGGTCAATCTCTATACGCTGATCGTGCGCAGCGTGCCCGAACTGCTCATCATCTACCTGCTGTTCTTCGCCACGGTGCAGCCCGCGGCCGATCTGGCAGACTGGCTGGACCTCGACGACCTGATGAGCGCCTTCTTCCCCATGCTGGTCGGTATCGTCGCCATTGGCCTCATCTCGGGCTCATACAGCGTCGAAGTCTTTCGCGGCGCGTTCAAGGCGATCGCCCCCGGTCAGCTCGAAGCGGCCCGGGCGATCGGCATGAGCCGTGGGCAATGCCTGTGGCGTATCATGCTGCCGCAGCTGTTCTGGTATGCGCTGCCGGGGGCGAACAATGTCTGGCAGAACGCCCTCAAGGACACCGCCCTGATCTCTCTGGTGGGTCTGGTCGAACTCATGCGCGCCGCGGTGCTGGGGTCGGCAGCCACCCGTGCGCCGCTTGCCATGTATCTGCTGGCCGGGGTTCTGTACTTCATCATAGGCGCCTTCAGCCAGGCGGCATTCGTCTGGGCTGAACGTCATTATGGTCGCGGCATGCGGGTGGTGCGCGCATGATCGAGCTCTTTCAGAAGGCCATACCGGTCCTGTTGCAGGGGTTCCGGGTCACTCTTGAAATCGGCCTGAGTGCCATTCTGTTCGCGTCCCTGCTGGGGCTGGTCGCCGCCCTGATGCGTGAATCCGGACGCAAACTGCTGGCGTGGCCGGCGTTCCTGTACAGCACGGTCTTCAGGGGTACGCCCCTGCTGATCCAATTGTTCCTGCTCTATTACGGCATCGGCGCCCTGCCATACGTGCGCGAGCAGCCCGGGCTGTGGTGGCTGTTCAGTGACGGCGCGCGCTGCGCCATCCTGGCCATCTCGCTCAACAGCGGGGCCTACATGAGCGAAGCCATACGCGGGGGGCTGCAGTCCGTGCCCCGCGGCCAGACAGACGCAGCAACTGCATTCGGAATGACGGCCGTGCAAGTCTTCAGGCGCATCCGTTTCCCCCTGGCCTTGCGCCAGGCGTTCCCGGCCTACAGCAACGAGCTCGTGCTGGCCATCAAGGGCACCAGCCTGGCTTCGACGATCGCGGTCATGGAACTGACCGGCCTGGCCCGCCAGCTGATGAGCCAAAGCTACTTGATCGTCGAAACCTTCATCATCGCCGGCCTGCTGTATCTGGCCATCAACATGACCCTGCTCGGCTGTGCCTGGCTGGTTGAACTGTCACTGGGCATGCGTTCGCAGGCCCGCTGATACCCCGATTCCACCAGACCGCAGAGAGCCGCCACGGCCGGTGCCCGAGCGGCATGCCGCAGGCCGGTGCTACCATATCCCGATCTGTCCATACCCTGGAGCGAACGCCCTGAAGCCCGAACTTCCACCGACTGAACCACAACAACCCGAACACGCTGATTTTCTCCTGATCGGGGGTGGCATTGCGGCCGTGACCGCAGCCCAGACCCTGCGCAACGAAGGCGAACAGGGTTCCATCCTGATGCTGGGCGCAGAAGCCGAATATCCCTATAACCGCCCGCCCCTGACCAAGGCCTTTCTGGCCGGCGAAACCACCATCGAGCAGATGTGGCTCGGCGAGCCTGACGCTTACCGGAACGCGGGGATCGATGTACGGGTTGGCTGCCGCGCCCAGCGCATCTGCCCGGATACACGCCAGGTCATCGATGCATCCGGGCGCCGCTACCATTACGGTCAATTGCTGCTTGCCAGCGGTGCGCACGCCTGCCGTCTCGATGTCCCGGGGGCCGGCCTGCACGGCGTGTTCGTCTATCGGACCCTCGCCCATGCGCGCGCCGTGCAGCAATGGATCGCAAAAAACCCGGGGCCGGTGGGCATCGTCGGCACCAGCTTCATTGCCATGGAACTGGCCACCACCCTGACCCGAATGGGCCTGAAGGTTACATTGTTAGATCGGGCCGATCGGGTCTTCCCGCGCATCCATTCAGACCTGCTGTCGGCGTATTTCCTGCAGCGTTGCGAAAATCACGGCATCGACGTCCTGCTGAACCAGAACATCAGCCGGTTTCATGGTCGCGGCAAGGTCGCGGCGATAGAAACCACGAGCGGGCAGAGCATCGAGTGCAGCACCGTCGTCATGGCCATTGGAACGGCCGCACAGACCGACTACCTCGAAGCGTCCGGCATTGCCGTTGATGATGGCGTGGTCGTCGACGAGTTCCTGCAAACGAACCAGGCGGGCATATTCGCTGCCGGGGATGTCGCCAACTATCCAGCGGCCGATGGCCAGCGCCAGCGTTCCATGCACTGGCAGAACGCACGCCGGCAGGGGCAGATCGCCGCAAAGAACATGCTCGGCCAGCGCATCCCCTATGCCAGCGTGCTGCACTACTATTGCGATTTCCTGGATTTCAGTTTCACCTTCCTGGGGCGCAGCGACCAGGCCGGGCAGCGCATCACCCGCGGTGATCTGGCCGAGCGCTCGTTCGCCGAGCTCTATCTCGAAGACGGCGTGATCGTAGGGCTGTTCTCCACTGGGCGCCCACCTGAAGAAACCCAGCTCCTGAAGCGCCTGATTCGCGATCGCATGCCGGTGCGCGGCGCGGAACGGCAACTGGCCGATCCAGGTGCTGCGCTTGACAGCCTGGCGCGTGAAACCATCCTCATCCTGCAGGGCGGCGCGGCTCTGGGGGCTTTCGAATGCGGTGTCATCCGTGCCATGGACGAGGCCGGCATCATGCCGGATGTGGTCGGCGGGGTATCCATCGGGGCCATCAACGGGGTCATCGTGGCGGGCAACCCGGGCCGGGCCGCGGAAGCCGTGGCAGCATTCTGGGATGAAATCGGCGTTCTGGCCCCGGTGCCCGCATCCGATGCGCTGGGCGGTGCCATGGCGGTGGGTGCGACCATCCTGTGGGGGATCCCCGAATTCTTCAAGCCACGCTGGCTGTCTCCGGGCGTGCAGGGTGAGTGGTGGCCCGCCAGCTGGACCAGCCTCTACGACCCGGCCCCCCTGCGCGAGCTGCTGGCCAGGCATGTCGATTTCGCAAAACTGGCCGACAGCCCGATCCGGCTGATCGTCTCGGCCGTCGAGGTCGACCGGGGCGAGCTCGTCTATTTCGACAGCCGGGTCGATACCCTGACCCCGGATCACATCCTGGCCAGTTGCAGCCTGCCGCCGATCTTTCCCTGGACCACGATAGACGGGCGCCACTACTGGGACGGCGGCATCATCAGCAATTCTCCACTCGAGCAGGTCCTGCTGCGCAGCGGCCCGGACAACAAGCAGGTATTCATCGTCGACCTGTTCCCGGGCGAACGGCCGCTGCCCTCGAATCTGGCTGAAGTCCTGTCCAGACGCGACGAAATCATCTATGGCGAACGGATCCGCAACGATGCCCATGTGCGCGAGCTGGTGCATGAATTCAAGGACCTGGTCGATGAGGTCATGAGCGCGGTCGAGCCCGACGCTGCTGCCCGCCTGAAGCAACACCCGCGCTATATTCAGCTGATGGGCGCAGGGGGGGCCAGTACCATCACCCGCATCGTGCGCGACGGCTCCACCAAAGAGCCCCTGGCCGCTCATTATGATTTTTCGATGCAGGCCATCCAGCGCCAGCGGCGCGCCGGTTACCTGACGGCCCTGCGGCGGCTGGCCGCCCAGGGTCAGGCCGGCGGCTGACCTGACGGGCCACCCCAGAATCAGGCCAGCGGCCGGCCTGACGGGCCACCCCAGGGGCAGAGGCCAGTGGCTGGCCCGGCGGCGCGCGTCAGGGCTGGTCAGCGGCCCCGGCGATCCATGCCAGGGCCGCCGTGCGGTCTGGCACCACCGAAAGAATGGACAGAAAGCCGCTGATGTCGAATACTTCGTGCACATGGGGCTGCAGACGGCACAGCACCAGGCGGCTGGCATGCTGCTTCTGGTGTTTGGCGAGCATCAGCACGACCCGCAGGCCGGCGCTGGAGATGTAGTCGACTTCGGCGAGATCGAGTACGCAGTCTGCGTCATCGTGTTGCAACTGGGCCAGCATCCGGGTTTCGGCTTCGACCGCATTGCCACCATTGATCTGCCCAATCACGGAGATGATGCGCACCGCACCGTTTCTTTCACTGAGTATGTTCATGCGTGGCCAACCTGATTGAAATGAAACACGATCGAAGACCATATAATAATCAACATGCGTCGGCAGCGGCCGTGCAGTCCGAACATCAAGCACGAAAACAAGGCCCCCGGATGACACTTCTGTCTCGCCTCCGTTTGCCCGCGTCCCCGCCTTTCCGGCGCCCCCATGATCTCGTCTACGCCGACGCTGAATGCCCGCCCACCGCCACCCTGTTCGGGCTCGGTGTGCAGCACATGGCCACGGCCCTGGCCCTGATCGCCTATGTTCTGGCCGCGGCCCAGATCGGCGAACTCGACGGCGAGGCCACCCGCAGCCTGGTCACTGCCACGATCCTGAGCATGGCGCTGGCGACCTTTCTGCAATCCTGGGGCGGCAAGCTGGGCGCCGGGCTGCTGCTGGTCCATATACCCGATCCCATACTGGTCCTGGTGATCGGGCTGGTCACGGCCAGGTACGGTCTGGGCGGGCTGGTGCTGGTGGGCCTGGTCAATGGCCTGGTGTCGATCTGCGCCGGCTACCTGATGCCCTATCTGCGCGCCTTGCTGCCCCCCACTGTGGCGGGGGTTGCCGTTTGCGTGGCCGGCCTGTCGCTCATCACGCCAGGCCTGGAGCAGATCGGCGGCATGGACGGCCATGGCCAGTTCAACAGCACCGATGTGCTCGTCGGTCTGGTCACCCTGGCCGTCATCATGGTGCTGTCCATCTGGGGCAACCGGCGCAGCAAGCTGTTCGCCTTGCTTGCCGGGCTTTTCGTCGGGGTCGTGCTCGCCGGGCTGCTGGGGCATCTGCAGGGTTTCGAGCAGCTGGCCGCGGCGCCGGTATTCGATCTGCCGTCCGTGCCCGCACCAAACTTCGCTGTCGATCCGACCGTGCTGATCGCCATTGCAGTGCTGTCCCTCATGACCCAGCTCGACGTATTCGGCTGCGTGGTGCTGTTGCACAAGATGAACGACAGCGACTGGCGCCGGCCCGACATGCAGATGATCGGTGCCGGAATGCGCGCCAATGGGCTGGGCAACCTGCTGGCCGGCGGGCTGGGCGCCTACCCCAGTGCGGTGTCTTCCGCCAACATCGCCCTTGCACACATCAGCCGGACCACCTCGCGCTGGGTAGGTCTGATGATCGCCGCCCTGCTGGCCCTCGCCGCATTCCTGCCACAATTCACCCTGGCGCTCACCTTGATCCCGCGCTCCATCATTGGCGCGGTCGGGCTGTATGCAGCAGCATACCTGATCGTCTCCGGCATCGAACTGATCGCCTCGCGCGCACTGGACGCCCGGGGCATTTTCATGGTGGGCCTGTCCTTCGTGGCCGGCCTGGGCGTCATGTTCGACCCAGGCCTGGCCGAACAGGCGCCCGAGCCCGTGCGCTTCATCGCCAGCAATGGCATCATCGTGGCAGGCCTCACGGCCATCATCCTGAATCTGATTTTCAGGCTGGGCATTTCACAGCACGCGCGCCTGGCCCTCGCCGACATCGATCATGCACAAATGGCACGCGCGATCACCGATTTCGTCGAAGGCCAGGGGGCGGCCTGGAATGCCCGGCGCGATGTCGTCAGGCGGGCAGCGCAGGCTGCACTCGAGGCGGCCGAAGCCATTGTTGCCGCGGGGAACAACCGGCGCCTGCTCGAAATCAAGGGCTCTTTCGATGAATTCAATCTCGATTTCGAGTTCACGCACGATGGTGCCCCGCTGCCGGTCAGCCGCCCCGAGACCACGGTGGATGCCGGTTTGCTGGAACTCGACGATGACGCCTTCGAGGCCGCCATGGCGCGCACACTGTCGGGTGTATCGGGCGTACTGCTCAGGCGCCTGGCCGACAACCTGAAAAGCGGCCAGCGCGGAGACACAGCCTATCTCCAGCTGCATTTTGCGCACTGACGGGCATGGATGGCAGCGAATCCACCCTGTGCGTCAGGGCCACGCTGTCGCTCGATGCGAGGCCTGGTGTCGTGGCCCAGGCGTTGTCCTGGCTGGCTGATACCGCCGAGCAAGGCCGCTGGAGCGCATCGCTGACGCGGCGTCTGACCCTGTGCCTGGATGAAGCGCTGAGCAATATCCTGATGCATGGCTTCAAGACCCATGCGGCCACTGAATCGCGGCGCATCCACCTGCGCATTCTTCAGGGCGCCGACCGTACGGCGGTCGATATCATCGACAATGGCATGCCATTCGACCCAAGCCGCATCGCGTTGCCACCGCTGGCGGGCTCCGTCGATGACGCCCGCCAGGGCGGGCACGGCTTGCGGCTCATGCGTCATTATCTGGATGAGATCCATTACGAACATCGCGACCGCCACAATCACTTGCGACTGGTGGTTCATGCCAGCGTACCAAGGCCTTGAAGCGTGTCCCGACTCACTGAACCGACCGCCCCGAAACACGGCCCCCATGTGCATGCCGTTCAGGCGCTGATCGATCCCAAGGCCATCGCCGCCAACCTGCGGCACCTGCATGATCTTCTGGCTGGCACGCATGCCCAGCGGCCAGCACCGGGCACGCAGATCTGGGCTGTCGTCAAGGCTGACGCCTACGGCCACGGCCTGCACATGGTTTATCCGGGGCTGCGGGAGGCCGATGGGCTCGCCGTGTTTTCCCTGCAGGAAGCACTGGCGTGTCGACGGCTGGGTTGGACAAAGCCACTGCTCATCATGGGTACGCCCTTCGAGGCCGACGGCGACCATGATCCAGGCCTGTTTCCCGTACACTGGATCATTGACGACTGGCGCGCGCTGCGTGAACTCGGTCGCTGCCCGCCAGGCCGGCCTCTGTACGCCTGGCTGCGTTTTCGAGGGCAATTGAATCACGGCGGTTTCGGGCCGGCAGACTACCGCCCGGCTTATCGGCTTCTGGCCGAACTGGTCCGCACCGGGCATGTGCGTGGTGCCGGCCATCTGTGCCACTATGCCTGTGCGGAAGACCCGGCCCGGCTGCGCGAAGAAAGGCAATATTTCGCTGTCCATCGACGTGGGCTGCCCGGCCCTGTCTGCACCGAGAACTCTGCCGCGCTGCTGCTCGAACCCGAGGCCGCCGGGCACACCCACTGGGCGCGCAGCGGCATCGCGCTGTATGGCATCAGTCCGCTGCCCGACCAGAGTGGCCTGACCCTGGGCCTGCAGCCCGCCATGCGCCTGCAGGCGCCGCTGCGCGATGTTCTTGCGCTCGCGGCCGGGGCCCGATTGGGCTACGGAGGGGATTTCCTGGCCCCGCATGACATGCAGGTGGGCCTGGTCGGCTGCGGCTATGCGTACGGCTATCCACGCCAGCCCGGGCCCGATGCCCGCGTACTGGTCGGTGGGCAGCTCAGGCGCATCATTGGACGGGTCACCATGGATACCCTGGCGATCGACGTCACCGGCCAGGCGCGTCCGCCACGGCATGCCCCGGTCACGCTCTGGGGCGATGCGCGCCTGCCCATCGAGCACGTCGCCCATCGGGCCGGCATGATCCCGGCACAACTGTGCACTGGCCTCACTGCACGCGTGCTGCATCGTCAGGTGGCCTGACGTCCTGCTGTGGTGCCAGCAGCCAGAATGCCAGCGTCGCCAGCAGATAGATGAGGCCTGTCGCGGCCAGACCCACGGCCATGCTGACCTGCATCAGCAGCAGGCCCATCAGCAAGGGCCCCAGCATCTGCCCCAGCTTGTCGGCCGCCCGCATCACGCTGGTGGCCCGGCCAAGCCCATGACGCTGGACACGCTGCAATTGCAGCATGTAGGCCACCTGGGCGCTCCCGGCCAGGCAACTGGCCATGGCCAGCAGTAAAACGGCCAGCGTGACCATGGCCATGCCACCGATCCAGTACAGGCTCAGCAGGCCCGCGCTGCCCAGCACGCCACCGGCTACGATCCAGGTTTTCCGGTGCGCACTGCCATCGGTGATTCGCGCCATCGGTGGCCCCAGGTAAATGACGCAAAGGCCGTATAGCATGATGATGCGACCGACGCTCACCGTCGTCCCCCCCATAGCTTCCACGTACAGAGGCAGGGCGTAGCTGAGCAGGCCTGTCTGGGCGACGGAGAATGGAATGACAGAGCCCAGCAGCACGAGACCATAATCACGACTGAGCAACAGCCGGGACAGGGCACGCCACGCCCCCTCGGCTGCTGCACCCGCCGCCTCGGCAGCGCCGGGCCGATGCAGGCGGGATCGCCGCGCCGGCATCGTGTCACGATCGGGCCACATCAGCCAGAACACGCCGAACAATGGCAGCGCCAGCAGGCCGGCACTCAGCAGGAACACGGCCAGTGCGCCCAGTTGCTGCGCCAGCATGGCGCCCGCAGCCGCGCCGGACAAATAGCCGGCAAACAGCCCCGCCACCACGATGGCCATATTGCGGCCCCGGTGCGCAGCCGGGCTGAGCAGCACGATGAAGGCCTGCAGCCCCATCCACGTCAGGCCATAGCCGAGTCCGGCCAGTGCCCGCGCGACCACCAGCCAGGGCAATGAAGGCGCGAGACTGCTGGCCACACTGCCCGCCATGGCGATCAGCAGGCCAGCCAGCACGGGCTGGACCCAGCCGCGGCGATCGGCGAGGCGCCCGGCCAGCAAGGCCGCAACGAATCCACAGCCCATTTCGGCCGCGATGGGCAGGCCCAACAGGATCTCGAGACCGGGAATCCGTGCGGCGGACGGCAACAGGGAACGTGCATACAGCGGCAGGAAACTCACGGGCATGGCCATGGCAAACAGAAAGCCGAACATGACCGGCCGGGCGGTACGCCCCGCATGCACTGGATCCCCGTGACCCGCACCGTCGGTCGCCGCGGCGTGTTCGCGTGCCCGCAGCGCGCGATCCATCAACATGGCCAGAAGGAGCAGCAGCTCGAACACGGCCACCAGGGCCACGACCACGACCGTACCTGCGTCCAGCACCCGTGCCCAGGTGTCCTTTGCCATGCGCTGGTCGTTCAGGACAATGCGCAGGTAGGCAACGGGTGCCTGCGAACGGCCATGAAGTGCAAACAACAAGGTGTTGCCATGGCGGGTGGCGTGCGCAGACAAATCGACCGGATGAGCCCGATCATCTGGCCCGACCGGCAGGGCACCCTGTGCATTGGCCCGATTCAGCCAGTTGCCGTGCGCATCGATCAACCCGATTTCATCGATCAGGGGGAAGGCTGCGGCCAGCCGTGCCATGGGTCGTTCGACATCGCGCATCGCATTGGCCGCGATGCCATGGGACAGCACGCGATTCAGGTCGGCCTGCAGGCGGCTGCCCACAACATGCGTATTTTGATGTGCGACATCGAGCCAGCTCGATCGAAATGCATGCACGGTATGCGCAATATAGAGCCCCTGGGCCAGCAGCAGCACGAGCAGCGGCAGCAGCAGCCGGAACCGGCGCGCATCGGCCTCCTGTTGCCGTATCACGGCAGGACGGAACAACCACAGCAGCAACAGGAAGGCGACCAGGGTGGACAGGGCCAATGCCCGAAGGTTGTCGGCGATCAGTGTGCCCCGGTCGGGAACTGCGGCCGGCACCTGCACGCGTACCGCCCCCAACAAGGCACCGGCGGCATCACGCAATGCTGCGGCGACCACCAGCCGACCCTCCTGTTCCTGCCAGGCCGCCCCGGACCCCAGCATGCGGACTGCCGCTGACGGATCGCCCTGCCCTGCCCCCTGCAGGGCCTTCAGCACCCCAGTGCCCGCCAACGAGTCGCCGGTGGCTGCCAGACGATCGCCGTTGGCCAGGACCACATCCGCGCCTTGCAGGTCCGGCAGGCTGTCGTGCAGGCCCGCCAACAGCAAAGGCAGACCGAAATACTGCTCCAGCGGCTTGCCCAGCGACATGCCGATCCGGATTTCGCCTGCTGTCTGGTCCACGGACAGCCCGACGCGCTCGGCCGTGTTCTCGCGTGACAGCTGCCTGAGCGCCGAAAGGCTCAATGCCCCGATCAATGCCTGGGACAACAGCAGCACGAGCACACAGGCCACGAGGACGGCTCGAAACCGGCCGCGTCCGTAGGGCGAGGAATGGGGCTGCAACATGCTCAGCTCGCTGGGCACACCGGGGCCGGCGGAATGCCGGCAGCAACAGGTAGCGGCCTCCATGATAATTTACAATGCGTGCTGGGCACACCGGGGCCACGGCCCCACTGCCCTTCGGCATGATTCGCTGCTTCCAGCGCTTCTCTTCCTTCCGGGGTCTGCTCATGCGGCCACGCTCACTGCGCAGCAAAATCTTTCTTCTGGTGGGCCTGACCACACTGCTGGGCGCCATGGCGGTCCTGCTGATCACCCAACGCAGCGTGACCCACACCGTGGTGGCCAGCGAAAAGCATGCCGTGCGCAATATCCTCGATCTGCTGCTGCACGACAGCGAAGCCCGCTGGGGGGCCCTGCTGACCGACAAGATCACCACGGTGCGCAGCGGCCGCGCCCAGTTGCTGCAACTCGGCGCCACCGTACAGTCGGTGCTGGCCGTGTACGCCGAGCAGGCCCGTACTGGCGTGATCGGCACGCCCGCGGCCCAGGCCCAGGCGCGGGCCTGGATCAATACACTGGACATGGCCGACGGGCGCTTCGGCTTCGCGTTTGACGACACCTTCACCATCATCGCCAGCGGCCGGGCGGACTGGGTCGGTGCCGACCTGTCGCGCCTGCAGGACTACAAAGGCCGTGCGCTCGCGGCATCGATGCATGACGAAGCCAGAATCACCGGTCACGGTTTTGCCATTTACCGCTGGCCGGTGGCCAGCCCGATCGGGGGCGACCCGATCGAGGGTGACCTGATGTACGCTTATTTTGGCTATTTCGAGCCCTGGGACTGGGTGTTTTCCATCACCGGCAATGCGCGCCAGGTCGAGCAGAAGTTCGACGAGCGGCGCAAGGAAATGGAACAGTCCGTGCGCGCCGCCCTGGCCTCACTCAGGCTGGCCCAATCGGGATTTGTGTTCATCCTCGATGATGAAGGCCAACTGGTCTCTGCCCCACCATCGGGTCACGACGCGTTCCTGGTTGCGCACGACATCGACGGCAGCGCGACGTTGCGCGAACATATCATGCGGCATCGCGAGTCGGGCCACATCGAGAATTTCACATTCGACGAATCAGGTCGCGGCAACCCCTGGCAGATCAGCACGGCCTGGTTCAAGCCGCTCGGCTGGACCATCGTGGCCGCCGTGCCGCAAAATGACCTGACTGCGCCAGCGCGGGCTCTGCGCGATCGCCTGGGTCTGGCCTTTCTGCTGGTGCTGCTCGTCTCGCTCGCGGTCGCATGGGTGCTGTCCGCACGCATCAGCCGCCCCTTGCGGCAGCTGAGCGATTTCGCGCGAGCACTGCCCGAACAGGACCTGCAGCAGGCGGGCCACATTCCGCCCTACATCGCGCAATTGCCACACAGACAACCCGACGAGGTCGGCCGCCTGGCGGCCACTTTCATGTACATGGACCAGCAACTGCGTGAAAAGATCGCCAGTCTGCTCGACGAGACGTCCCGACGCGAACGCTTCGAGAGCGAACTGGCCATTGCGCGCCAGATACAGATGGGCCTGCTGCCACAGGAACCTGCCAGCGGAACACTCGGAAACATCGATCTGCACGCCACCATGCAGCCCGCACGCGAAGTGGGCGGCGACCTGTACGATTACTTTGTCCTGCCCGATGGCCGCCTGTGCCTGGCCATTGGCGATGTATCCGACAAGGGCATACCCGCAGCCCTGTTCATGGCCGTCACCCGAACCCTGCTGCGCGCATCGGCCGAAGATGAAAGCGACCCCGGGCAGATGGTGGCGCGGATCAACAACCGCCTGGCCGAACACAACCCCAACATGATGTTCGTCACCCTGCTTGTCTGTGTCCTGGACCGGGCCACCGGTCAGCTGGCCTGGGCCAACGCCGGTCATCTGCCACCGGGCATCGTGGCCACCGATGGCCACGTACGCTTGCTGGAAGGGCGCAGCGGGCCGGCCTGTGGCGTACAGGGCAATTTGCCCTATCAGGCCTTCAACACGATACTGGGCTGTGGGGAGCTCCTGTTCGGCTACACCGATGGGGTCACCGAAGCCTGGGCGCCCGACCACACCCTTTATGGCGAGGCGCGGTTGCACGGCATTCTTGCCCGGTCATCCGGGGTGGGCGCCCGGGCCCTGACCGATGCCCTGCTGGATGACATCCACGGATTCGCACGGGGTCTGGAACAATCAGACGACATTACCGTCATTGCTGCAAAGAGAACATGTTCATGATTGGACGCACCCTGATTGCCTTGCTCATGGCTGTGAGCCTGTTTTCCGGGCTCGCGCCCACGGCGCAGGCTGCCGATGCCGCGCCCCCCGTGGCCGCCACGCCATCCGCCGCGGCCCCACGCCTCTACCCTACCACCCCCGTGCGCAAGCCCGATGGCAGCCCCTGGCGCATCGGTTATCTGGAAAGTGGTGAATACGCCGAATATCCGCGCACCTTGCGCGTCATCGTCCAGGGGCTGCAACGCCTGGGCTGGCTGGCTCTGGATGACGACATCCCCACCGACATGAACGGCAAGGCCTTGTGGCTCTGGTTGGGTGAACACGCCAAAGGCGATGACCTGACATTCGTCGCCGACGCCTGGTGGCAACCAGGCGACTTCGACGCGGCGCAGCGCGAACCCACCCGCGATGCCATTGCACAGCGCATTGCCACACGGGGGGACATCGACCTGATCCTCGCCATGGGCACCTGGGCCGGCCAGGACATGCGCGCCATCGGCCCGCCGGTGCCCACTGTGGTGGGCTCCACCAGCAATCCGATCGCAGCGGGCATCATCGACAGCGTAGAGGACAGCGGGCGCGACAACCTGCATGCGCGTGTCGAGCCACAACGCTATCAGCGTCAGTTGCGGCTGTTCCATGACATCGTGCCATTTCAGACCCTGGGCATCGTATACGAAGACAGCCCGGCGGGCCGAACCTATGCCGCTCTGGATGCCGTCGAACAGGTCAGCAAGGAACTGGGCTTCAGGATCATCCCGTGTCATGCCGTATCGAGCAGCGTGCCGACCGCCACAGCCATCACCAACGCCACAGGCTGCTACGCAGATCTTGCGAACCAGGGCGTGGATGCCGTGTACGTGACCACCCATCGGGGCGTGACAAAAGAATCCATCCATGCCATCGCTGACATTCTGAACAAGGCCCGCATCCCCACATTTTCCATGGCCGGTTCCGAAGAGGTGGCGGCCGGTCTGCTGCTGAGCCTCGCCAAGGCCGATATGTCGTACGTGGGGCAATTCCACGCCGAAACCGTGGCGCGTATCCTGAACGGCGCCTCACCCCGACGCTTGATCCAATTATGGGTGGACCCCCCGAAGATCGCGCTCAATCTGGGTACGGCGCGCAAGATTGGCTTCAACCCGCCGGTCGACATCCTGCTGGCCGCCGACGAAGTCTATGAATCCCCTGCCTGGCAGCAGGGCAACCGGTGATCCGATCAGGCACCATACTGCACCGGATCCAGCGCTGCGTGGCGCGCCACCACCGCCGCCAGTTTCCGTGACCGGTCACCCGATGCAGCGCGCCAGGTCTCGAGCAGCCGATCGGCCGCGTTGTGCTGCGTGTGCAGGACGAAGTCCGCATAGGCCAGCCAGCTTCGATCCGCCGGGTCCAGCCCTGCGCGCGCGACGGCCAGAACGTCTGCGCACAGGGCCCGTACCTGCCCGTCCTCGAGACCGGACATCAACGCAGCCTGGCGCAGCGCCCCCAGACGCTGCCAGCCCCAGTCGTGCATCAGGGCCACCGCCTGATCCAGATTGGCGAGCAGGCCGGCCTGCACGGCCATGGGAGCCATGAGCATGCTGCGGGCGACCCCGGCCCCCGCCTCTTCCAGCAGACACGCATCGGCAAAACCGGCTCCCGGTATGCGCCCCTCGATGTACATGTGCGCACCACAGGCCGTGAACAATGCCTCGAGCCCGCCGGGCGCCCGCCATGCAGCCCGCAAGTCAGGCAGGGACGGCAAGGTCTGGAAGCGGTAGCGCAGCCGGGCATCCAGGAATTGACCGATTTGCGAATACTCGAAATGATGCGCGCCGATCTCGAGATCAAGTGCCGTTTGGCCATCCAGACTGCGACCGCGCCAGCGACCCGCCCACAGTACGGTCATCAGACAGGGGTTCCCGTCGAGCAACAGGGTCTGCACGCCCTTGTAATCCGTGGAGGGATGCACCGGCAGGCCGCGCGAAACCGTCCCGGGCCCGAACATCCAGCCAAAGAAATCGGCCAGATCACGAAATGGCCGGGCGGGCCGGGTGCACAGCTTGCGATCGCCCGGAAAGCGCGCCGCGGCGAGCGCACGTGGCCACAGCAGCGTGCGCGTTTCCTTGAGCCCGGTGATCCGGCCCGACTCGAGCGGACTGTTGGCAAACAAAGCCAGGCCAACGGCGGCAAAGGCGATGTTCACGTTCAGGGCATCCACGGCACGGGCCACCGGTACTGACGTATTGGCCCCGTTCTGCGCCTTGGCATCGATTCCTTCGGCGTGATGCCAGCCGCGATAGTCGCGCAGTTCGCGATAGATCGCCCGCGGCACGCAGACCTGGGCATACCACTGCGCATCGCGTGCACAATCGGGGTGCTGTGACGCACTCAGGATGCAGGCCTGATCCGCCTGCAGTGCCTGCAAGGCATCGGCCAGCTCGGCATGGGCCCTGCGTGCCAGTTCATGCAGCCCCCCCTGGTCGGACCGTACGGGTGCCAACGCGGTTTCCAGCAGGTTGAAGCCGTTGTCCAGACCGCACTCGGCCACCGCCGTGTGCAGCCCCACGCACCGCCCGGCAAGCCGCTCGGAGCGTGGGGCACACCCATGGCGGCGCTTGATCGCATGCAGGGCACGGAAATAATGACGCACCGGCATGCTGGTGCCAGAGGCCTGATGTACGGGAATCATTTCCAGTTCGAGGCCGAACAGCCGTGATCCCGGCTGTTCCAGCCTGCACGCGGACGAAGCGGCTGGGTGATGTCCTGCCATGGTGATGGGTCCTCTTGCGCCGGCACGCACATGCAGCCACACAGGGGCCCGGATGCGTGAACTTGCGACGTGTGAACTTGCTATCATAATCGCCAATGCCTCATTCAAATCGGTGCCGCGGCCGGCAACCCGCTGCGATGCCCCGCAACTGACAGGACAGAAACCGGTGAAAACAGACATTCGTACTGATGTACTCATCCTGGGCGCAGGCAGCGCCGGCCTGTATGCCTTGCGCGAAGTGCGGCGCGCGCAGCGTGATTTCCTGCTCGTCGATCCCGGCCCGCTGGGCACCACCTGTGCCCGGGTCGGCTGCATGCCCTCCAAGGTTGCCCTGCACGCCGGCGCGCTCTGGCGTTCACGCCTTGCCCTGCGCGAGATCGGCACCACCGGGGTCGAAGCCCTGGCGCTCGATCGCGCCCGCACCTGGCAGAATCTGCGTCGCTTGCGGGATCAGTTCGCCGGCAGCGCAACAGACAAAGCGCGCAGCGCTGCAGGCGATCGGCTGATCCAGGCGCGGGCCCGCTTCCTGGCCCCCGATCGGGTCGAAATCGAAGGGCCCGCCGGCACGCAGCACATCCGCGCCAATAGTGTGGTGATCGCCACCGGATCACGCCCCGTGCTGCCCGGCTGGCTCGAACCGGTGCGTCGCCATACCGTGACCACCGACGAGGTGTTCGAGCTCGACACCCTGCCGGCCTCAGTGGGTGTCCTGGGCCTCGGGGCCATCGGGCTGGAGCTCGGTCTGGCGCTTTCCCGTCTGGGGGTACGCGTCATTGGGGCCGATATCGCCCCAGCGCTGGCCGGCACGGCCGACCCTGAAGTCGCCGCGCGCGCGCTCGAACTGGCCCGCCACGAAATGACCCTCTGGCTCGAAACTGAAACACGGCTCGAAGCGATGACCAATGGCGTGCTCATGCAGGCCCACGGGCAGTCCGTGCAGGTGGACCTGCTGCTTGCAGCCCTGGGGCGCCGTCCCAACGTCGATGGCCTGAACCTCGTCGAAGCCGGGTTCCCCACCGATGCGCGCGGCCTGCCGGTGTTCGACCCGGAAAGCCTGCAGATCGGTGACCTGCCCGTCTTCATTGCCGGCGATGCAAATGCCGACCGCCCTCTCATGCACGAAGCGTCCGACGAAGGTGCCATTGCCGGATTCAATGCGTCCCGCCCGGCGCGCCCGGCCCGTTTCCAGCGCAAGGTGAGCCTGGCCATTGCCTTTACAGATCCCGATCTGGCCAGCGTCGGCGCCCGTTTCGACCAGCTCGATCCCGAGGCCATCCTGATCGGTACGGTCACCGGCCAAAGCAACGGGCGCGCCCGTATCCTGTCGGCGGAAAGCAGCCTGGTGCGCCTGTATGCCGAGCGTGACAGCGGCCGCCTGCTGGGGGCCAGCATGGTTGCGTCGGGTGGCGAACACATGGCGCATCTGTTGGCCTGGGCGATACAGCGCGGCGAAACAGCCCAATCCTTGCTGGAAATGCCTTTTTATCATCCGGTGATCGAAGAAATGCTGCAGACGGCGCTGCAGGACATCGTGCGCCAGATGCCGCAGGCCCAGGCATGGCCATGGGGGCTGCAGGCCATCGACCCGGCGGGCGCAGCATCTTAGTTGTTGCGTCGCAGTAATACCGCGCTGATTGCAACCACCACGCAGACCATGGCCAGCGCATCCTGCCAGTTGGGCCACTCGCCAATCAGCGTGCTGCTGAGTACGCTGACAATGGGCACCGCCATCACGCTCATGGCGCTGGTGGACGCCGGCAGGTTGCGGGCCAGGGCAAACCAGATCACCTGCGAGGCGCCGTAGTTCAGGAAAACCGACCAGATCATCACCGCCCACATGAATGCACTCAGGTGCCATTGCGGCAGCGGCTCGATCGCTGCAGCCATCAGCATCAGAACCACCGACGATGTGCCCAGCATCCAGATGACCAGTGTCTCGGGCCCGATGGTCAGCCGCGCGCGTTGCATCCATACTGTACCGAGCGCCCAGAAAAAAGCGGCGCCCTGCATCCAGGCGATGCCCACCGGGCTGCCTGCGAGAGTGCTGAGTTCGTTCCAGAGCAACAGCACAATCGCCAGCAGAACCGCCGAAACCGCCACAGCCAGACGACGCGTGAAGCGCTCGCCATAGAACACCACCGTCAGCAACACGGTGAACACCGGCATGGTAAAGCCCAGAATCGCTGCCCGCCCGGCGGGCAGGAACGACACCCCGATAATGGACAGGCCATGCCAGCCCGCCACATTCGGCAGGCCAAGCACCATCACGCTGCGCCACTGGCCCGCCCCCCGCGGCAGCAGCGGAATTGCATGGCGGGAATAATACGCCGCCAGGGCCAGCGCGCCGCCGGCCATGGTGATGCCACGAAACCACAGTGGACTCATCTCGCGCAGCCCCACCTTCATGACGGGCCAGTTCAGCCCCCAAATCAGCGTCAGCAGGATCAGGCCAATCAATTGGCGACGGGTCAAGGCGAGCCCCAGAGTGAAAGCATACGGTTCTGGATGTTAGCATGCCGAATCCCGCAGAACCGAACCGGCAGGCGCAGGGCAAACCACACTGCAACACGTGGAAAAGAAGCGGCAACAACGGCGTCAATCCGGGCGACAATAGGGAGAAGAGGCCGACTTGACCGGCCGCATGATCAGGAGATGACCATGACTGCACTTTCCGCCGCCGAAGTTTCTGCCTTGCACGATGCGCTGGATGACGAATACCAATCCTGGGCAAGCTACGATCAAGTCATTCAGGATTTTGGCGAAATCAACCCCTTCATGAATATCCGGGCTGCGGAAGCGCGCCATATCGAGGCCCTGAGCGTGCTGTTTCGTACCTATGCCATCGACCTCCCGGAAAACACCTGGATTGGCCGGGCACCGCGCCATGACAGCATACGCGCAGCCTGCGAGGCGGCAGTGGCCGCCGAAATCGCCAATGCCGGCCTCTATCAGCGGCTCATGGCGGCCACCCGGCGAAGTGACATCCTCATGGTGTTCGAACGTCTGCGCGATGCCTCGCAACAACGCCACCTGCCTGCATTCCGGCGTTGCCTGGAGCGGTCTGGCGGCCGTGGTGGCGCGCCGCATTGAAAACCGAACCCGCACGGTCCATTTCCAATTCAAGCGCCGCCGTGCTGGCCATCGACCTGGGCTCCACAAGGCTGAAAGGCGCCTGGGTCCAGGCCGACGGACGCATGGGGCAGGTCCTGGCGACAGACTCGCCCGTGCGTATTCCCCGGCAGACGCCCGAAGGGGTCTGGCAAGCCGTATGCCACCTGCTGTTTCGCTTGCTGCAGCATCCCGAAGCGCCGTCGTCGATCCTGGCGCTTTCGCTCACCGGCCTGACGCGCACTCACGTATTCCTGGATCGCAACGGACAGGCAGCGGATCAACTGGTGCTTTGGGACGATCCCTACGGCGAATCCTGCGCCGCACAAGTGGCCGCGGCGTACGGTGTATCGGATACGCTGCGTTTCGGGGCATTTCATCCACTGGCCCGCCTGCTGCAATGGACGCAGGACCAGGCGCACGCACCCCGGGCCATGCTGGAGCTCAAGGACTGGCTGAACTTTCGCCTGACAGGCGAGTTGGCCACAGATGCCGTGGTGTACGGCCGGCTGTGGTCCGATACCGTCGCCGTGCCGCAAATCCTGGAACGTCTGGGCATGGCTGCCACCGTGATCCCCAGCCCGCGAGCGGCCGATACGCTGCTGGGCCAGGTGCGCGCTGCACCAGCTGCCGGGTTGGCTGCCCTGACGGGTGTGCCCGTGACGGTCAGCAGCTTCGACACCTGGTGCGCGACGCTGGGCATGGGCGCCATCCACGAAGGTGGCCTGTATGACATTTCCGGTACATCAGAGGCCATGGGCGCATTCCACGCACAACCCAGGCACCCACGCGGTGCGGTGTGCCTGCGCTGGACACGCGATCTGTGGCACATCGGCGGCCCGTGTCAGACCGGGCTGGGCACGCTGGCCTGGTTCGCGCGCGGTTTCCTGGATACGGACGATCCGGCCGCCACCCTGGCCGCCGCGCGCCAGTCGACCGCGTCAGAGCCCCCACTGTGCCTGCCATACATTTCAGGCGAACGCATGCCCTGGTGGGATGCCAGCCTGTCGGCGAGCTTCCATGGCGTGCGTGAATCGCACACCCGGTGCGACTTTGCACGTGCCGTGGTCGAAGGGCTGGCCCTGGCGCACCGGCTGGCCCTGGATGAAATCGGCCTGCGCACGTCCGATGCCACCATTCACATGGGCGGCGGGGGCTGCAGCCTGCCCGACTGGTGCCAGATGCGAGCGGATGCCTTCGCACGACCCATCCTGGTGGACGAGAACCCCGAATCGGCCCTTGCCGGCGCCGCATTGGCGGCAACCGTGGCACTTGGTTATCATCCCACTCTGACCGCCGCACAACACGCAGTCCGGCAACGCAGCCGGTCGATTCTTCCTGATCCAGCGCGTTCGCGCTATCTCGAAGGTCGGCTGGCCGGGTTTTCTTCTCTTCTGCACAAGACCCTGTCCGCATGACAACTGTCTTCTACCAGCGGGTTCAATCCGCATTCGACCGCCGCCATGGCCGTTGCTGACCTCGATTGGCACACCTGGCTGGCCCGCTACGGAACCTGCCTGGCAGGGGTCGTGCTGTTTCTGGCCTTTGCATTGCTGGCGCCCAATTTTCTCCTTTTGCAGAATCTCAGCAATATTGTCCAGCGCAGTACTTTCATGGCGCTGCTGGGGATGGGGTTTGCCCTCGCATTGCTGGTGGCCGAACTGGACCTGTCCTTTGCCAACATCTGCAGCCTGGCCGCCGTGGTCGTCGGCGGCCTGATCCAGTCGGGGCATTCCCCTGAAACCGCAGTGCTGGCCGGCCTGGCCGTCGGCGCGGGGGCCGGCATGCTCAACGGCCTGCTGGTCACATTCCTGCGCATCCCCTCGCTGATCGCCACGCTGGCCACGGCGTCGGTGGCGACGGGATTCTCCTTCATGATCACCGAAGGGGTTGCCTTCGTCGGCCAATGGGACCCCCGCTTCCTCTGGATTGGCCGGGGCACCCTGCTGGGCATTCCGGCACTGATCTTCTGGCTGGGGGTGGCCAGCCTCGTTGCCCTGTTCCTCCTGAAGCAGACCCGTCTCGGGTTTCGCATGCTGGCCACGGGCGAGGCCGGTGAGGCCACCCGGTTGGCGGGTGTCAATGTGCGGCGCATCAAGATCATCGGCCTGGCCCTGTCGGGCCTGGCAGCCGGCATCACGGCCGTGCTCATGACTTCGAACCTGGCTTCGGCGGCCCCCGATTCTGCCAGCGACCTGATGCTGACCTCCATCGCGGCGGTCCTGCTGGGCATGACCATGTTCGAACCTGGCCGCCCCAACATCCCCGGCACCCTGGTCGGCGCCCTGATGATCGGCATGCTCGGCAACGGGCTGGTACTGATGGGGATCCAGTATTATGTCCAGGATATTCTACTGGGCCTGATCATCGTGCTGTCGGTGGCGTCTTCGGCCTCGGTGCTCAAGAAGGCGGCCTTTTCCCTCTGATTCATTGCATGCACTCACTCGAGGACACTCCCATGATTGCTTTTCTGTCACGCTTTACCGGTATTTTGCTGCTGATCACCGGCCTGTCCGGCGTTGCCTCGGCTGAGCCCACGGTGGACATCATCGGCTTCCAGATGTCCTCCGAAACCCACGCGCGCGTCGTCAATGCGGCGGCCGACGCGGCGCGCGCCCAAGGGTGGGAAGTCCAGATCCTGAACAGCAAGGGCGACATGCCCACCCACATCCAGCAGTTGCAGACCGCGATCCTGTCCAAACCTGCCGGCATCATCGTCGCCATGGGCAAGCCCTTGCAGGCCGAAGAACAATTCAAGGCCGCCCAGCAAGCCGGCATCCCGGTGGTCACCGTCATGAGCGGCACCAGCCCCTACGTGCTGTTCGATATCGCCGTGAACGAATACGCCGCAGGGGCCACGGCCGCGCTGTACCTGATGGACCACCTCAACTATCGCGGCAACATCCTCACCGAACGCTACGAAGGCAACGCCGGCACACGGATCCGCGGCAAGATCCTCGACGTGGTCCTGAGCGAGAACCCTGCGGTCAAAGAACTGGGCGCCAACACCATGGCGCGCCCCTCCTCGTGGCGCAACGACGTCAAGGCGGGCATGAGCGCCCTGCTGCTGCAGAACCAGGGCAAAGTAGACGGGATCTGGGCCTCGTTCGATGGCCAGGCCTACATCATCGATGACCTGCTGCAGCAGCAAGGCGCCAAAAAGGGGCACCCGGTTCTGGTCAGTATCGATGGTGGCGCCGAAACCTACCGTCGCATTGCCGATCCGCAGTCCCTGCTCATGGCCACCGTGGCCATTCCGTTCGAGAAAATGGGCACTACCGCATTCGATGCCATCGCCCGGGCCCAGACCGGCGAGCCCCTGCCCGACATGGGCCAGCAAGGGCCCTACCTGTACATGGATGCCGAACTGATCGATGCGAACAACGTCTCGCAACATCTGAAGTAACCCATACGGCATGGCGCCCATCCTGGAACTGCAACAGCTCGTCAAGCGCTACGGTGGCGTCCAGGCCCTGATGGGTGTCGACCTGGACGTCCAGCCCGCGCAGGTTCTGGCCATCTGCGGCGAGAACGGGGCGGGCAAGAGCACGCTCATCAAAGTGGTCTCCGGCGCCCATCCTCCCACATCGGGCCGCATGCGCCTGAACGGGCGCGAGGTACACTGGAGCTCGCCCCACGATGCCCTGGTCAATGGTGTCACCACCATTTACCAGGATCTCGCGCTGGCCCCGAAACTGAGCGTCTGGCAGAACATCTTCATCGGCTCGGAGATCCGGCGCAGCATCCTGCCGGGTTGCCATATCCTCGACAAGGCCGCGATGCGCGCCCAGGCGCTGGAGTACCTGCAGCGCCTGCATCAACGGATCACCGACGTCGATCGCCCTGTCGAAGGTTTTTCGGGCGGGCAGCGTCAGGCGATCGCCATTGCCCGCGCGTTGCGCTGGGAGGCCCGGCTGGTCATCATGGACGAACCCACCGCAGCGCTGGGCGTGGCCGAAACCGCCGAGGTGCTGGCCCTGATTCAGCACCTGAAGGCCCAGGGCGTGGCCGTACTGCTGATCAGCCACAGCATGGAAGACGTGATCCAGGTGGCCGATCAGGTCGTGATTCTGAAAGCCGGGCGTGTGGCAGCCCGTGGCGCCACGGCAGAGCTGACACCGGCTTCGCTGGCGCAGGCGGTCATGACCGGGGTGTGGCCTTCCGCGCCGCACTGAGGCCTGTCGCCCCGTCTTCCTCCTGGGCCCGTTTGCAGCCGATCCCCATCGGCCGAGAACAAAGCAGCGGATCACGGCCGCGGTCAGATTTCCGGTTTCCCACTTTTTCCTGAAGAGCCCGCCGCTTCGACCCGGTTGCGTCCTGCCCGCTTGGCGCGGTAGAGCGCCTGATCCGCGCTCTCCAGGGCAGCCAGCACGCTGAGGCCGAGTCGCCAGTCCGCCACGCCCGCGGACACGGTGAGCACCTTGCCATCAGGCAGCAGCGGCTGCGCCGCCAGGCGGCTCTTCAGGCGCTCGGCCAGCTGCACGGCATCTTGCATATCGGCATCGGGCATGAGGACCAGAAACTCTTCACCACCCACGCGAAACGTCGTGTCATCGGCACGCACCACTTCGATGACCAGACGGGCAAACGCAATCAGCACCTGATCCCCCACCGCGTGGCCGTAGGTGTCATTGACCACCTTGAAATGGTCGATATCCAGCGCGACGAGGGCGAACGCCTGCTGCTGCGCGACCAGGGCTGCCAGCATCTGTTCCAGCCCACGACGATTGCCCAGGCCGGTCATTGGATCGACCTGGGCCGCCTCGCGCAATTGCCTGATCGTCCGGCGCGCGCGTCCGATCCCGGCCAACAGGGCCCTCTGCAAGGACTGCGCCTCGGTATACCAGCACCGCACCCGCCCGATGGACTGCGACAGATCACCAGACATGCCGCCTTCCACCAGGAGCGCCAGATGCCCGATGGGGCGCACGATCCAGCGCGCGGACCACCACGCGAGCAGCACCAGCAACGCAGTGGGCAGCAGCAGGTCGAGCAACACACCCAGAATGCGGTCATTCAGCCCCTGCAGGACCGAACGCAATGGGCGCTGCACCAGCACCAGCCACTGCGCTTCAGGCACATAGGCATAGCCCGCCACACGCTCGACCCCATCGTGATCCACATGGATCAGCCGGCCCGATTGCCGCGTCTGGTACACCTGCGCGATGGCCGGATCGTCCAGGCCGCCTTCACCGACATGCCCCGGGTGAGAATCGTAGAGCAGGCGGCCCGCCCGGCCGATCACCAGCAGCTGGGTATCGTCCCTGAATGCGGTGCTGCCCACCAGGCGCTGCAAACCCCCATCGTCATCCAGATAGACGGCTGCCGCCAGATAGCCCACATACTGGTCGGTTCGATCCATCAGAGGCTGCACCAGCATGATGGCCAACCGGCCATCGGGCGTCGTGAAGGCGGGGCTCACGCCAGCCTCCCGCAGTTCATGCAAGCGCCTCATGTCCGGAGACTGGAGATGATGGTAGGGTCGCTGTGCGGGATCCTTGAGCGCGATGGCCAGCAAGTGGTCCTGTACATCATGCACCGCCACGATGGAAAACCCCAGGCGCAGTTTCAGCAAGCGGGCCACCTCGGACTCGAGCACGAAATGGTTCATCTGGCTGCCTGTCATGAGTTCGCCCACGTCTGCCAGATCGCCCTGGGCCCGTTGCAGCAGTTCGGATGCCGATTGTGCAATCTTCAGGGCAAAGGACTCATTCGTGTCGAGCGAGGCCTCGATGAGCAGGTCGCGCTGGGCATTGCGGGTGCCCAGCAGGCCCACCAGCTGGGTCAGGATGATCGCCAGCATCACCAGGAGCATGAGCGCGTGGCTCAGGCGGATGCGCAGGGGCCTGGGCGCGCGCGTCATGGCGCGGACATCTCGATGGCCGCATGGCGTTCGGCCAGCCAGGCATCCAGCGGCACGGGGCGGGCATACAGATACCCCTGCAAGGCATCACAGCCATGCTGAAACAGGTAATCGGCCTGTGCTTCGGTTTCCACGCCTTCGGCCACCACGCGCAGGCCCAGCTGCCCGGCCATGCCCAGGATCATGTGCACGATGGCCCGACTGTCCCTTTCGTCCGGCAAGCCCGCAATCTGGCTGCGATCGATCTTCAGCTCGTAAATGGCCAGACGGCGCAGATAGCTGAGATTGGTGTAGCCCGAGCCGAAATCATCCAGTGAAAACCGGATGCCCAGACAGCTGAGTTCAAAGATCTTGCGCGCCGCGAGATCGAGATCGCCAAGCCAGGCTTCTTCGGTGATCTCGAAGATGAGACGGTGGGCGGGGGCGTCCGTCTCGCGGATCACGGCGCGCACGGAATCGACAAAATCCGGGCGCAACAGGCAATGCGGGCTGATGTTCACCGACAGGGTGTACGTGCCTGACAATGAGTGCAATGCCTTGCAGGCCACTTCGAGCGTCCAGAGGGTGAACGGCAGAATGAGCCCGATGTTGGCCAGAATGGGGATGAACCGTGCGGGTGACACCGTGCCGCGTCTCGGGTGCTCCCAGCGCGCCAGCAATTCTGCACTGCCGGCCTGGCCGCTGCGATCGAACTGCGGCTGAACATGCATGCTCAGGCCGCCCTGTTCAATGGCCAGCGTCAGGTCGCGTTCCAGCGCCAGGCGCTCGGTGATGTCCGCCTGCAGGGCCGGGCTGAACAGTACGATCTGATCGCCGCCCGCCGCCTCGGCCGCACGCACGGCGATGCCCGCCTCTTGCAGGATCATGCCGGCATCGGCCTGCGCCGCTATCATCGTGAACCCCACGCACATGTGCAGGCTGATTTTTTCGCAATCCACGCTGACGGGCTCATTTCTGAGGGCCTGATACAGGGCATGCGCCACGTTGAATGCATCGCGCTCGGCGGTGTCCCGCGCGCCGCCGAGCGTCGTCAGCAGAACGGTGAATTCATCGCCGGCCGTACGTGACACAGTATCGCGCGGCCGCGTCCCGGCGAGCAGGCGTTGGCTGATTTCACGCAACACCGCATCGGCAGCGTCCTGGCCATAGGTGTCGTTGATCTTGCCAAAGCCGAACACATCAAACACCAGCACGGCCGCCAGCGCCTCGCCGCTGGATGCCAGCGCAATAGCCTGCTCCACCCGGCTGATCAACACCGGGCGGCGCGGCAGTTCGGTCAGGTGATCCTGAAATGCGTCCTGCTGCATCTGCACTTGAAGCCGGGCCTGCTTGTCGATTTCGTTGCGTGCCGCATCGAGTTTCGCTGCATTCAACGCCAGCGAACGAATCAGCCTGCGCGCGCGATAGCGGTACAGGAACAGCCCCGCAAGCAATGCCAGCAACAGCCCCGAAAGCGCCAGGTCCACAGGCCAGTGATCGTGCCGATCCGGCGTCCGCGGACCCTCGAGGCTCACGCCCCAACGTGCGAGCAGCTCGAAATACGGCGACCGTGGATCGGCCTGCCAGGCTGACAGATAATGATCGATGCGCGCCAGAATGTCCGCGTGCTCGCCTTTCGCCGCGGCATAATGAATCTGCACGGGCAGGATGACCATCGGGGATGCCTCGAGACCATACGTCCTGGCAGCCGGGGCGCCAAAAAGATCATTGGCCAGCACGGCATCGGCCTGACCGGCCTGAACCAGGGCAAAACCCGCCTCCAGATCGGCCACCGGCACCAATACGGCGGACAGCCCCATCTCGTCGAGCAGAGCGCCCAGGCGACTGGCCTGGATCGAGCCGTCGAGCACGGCCACCCGCTTGCCGGCCACAGCCGACATGACATCGAGTGGCTCGCCGATCCGCACAAACAGCCTCGTCCAGCGTTCGTAGGCCGTCACCTTGTTGAGATTGAGCGTGTGGGTCCGACTCGGGCTGTAGGCCACGTTGGGCAGCAGATCGAGCCCGCCGGCGCGCAGCTTCTGCAGGCACACACGCCACTGGCAGGCCTGTGGCTGCAGCATCCAGCCTTCACGCCTGGCGATGTCCTGGAGCAGTTCACCCAGCAGGCCACTGATCTGGCCGGTCGGCGACATGAAAAGTGCAGGCGGTGTGTTCAATACCCCGACCCGCAGCGTTGTCGTGCCATGCGCCACGTACAGACCGGCCACAGCCCAGAGGATCGCAACCCGGCCCAGCAGCCGAGACACGCGCAGCCCTCGCTCGGCAATGCGCCTGGCAGCGTAACGCACAATCAACACGACACCCTTCTTCTGGTCAGTTTGGGCCCTTGGCCGGCACATCGACCTTGAATGCCAGGGAATACTTGAAGATTTTAGAAATCTGCAGCGCGTCCGGTCAATGCCGGGCCCCACGTCACTTCGGTCGGGGTTGACTCATGTCAAAGGAACAGGCCCGACAGTCGCCCGAAAATAACGCTATCATGCTTACAATTCTGGTGTGCTGCATTGGCCAGGTTCAGCGGTACGGTCGGCGCGCACCAGCCAATATGGATCACACCATGAAAACGATTGGTTTGCTGGGCGGGATGAGTTGGGAATCCACCGTGCCGTATTACCAGATCATCAACAGGGCCGTGAACGACCGTCTGGGTGGCTTGCATTCGGCCCGCATCCTGCTCTGGAGCGTGGATTTTGCCGACATCGAGGTGCTCCAGCACCGCGGCGACTGGTCGGCCGCGGGCCAGATCCTGGCCGGGGCGGCCTGCAATCTCGAGCGCGCTGGTGCAGATCTGCTGGTCCTGTGCACCAACACCATGCACAAGGTGGCATCCACCATCGAGGCGGCCATCACCCGGCCGCTGCTGCACATTGCCGACCCTACGGCCCATGCCATCCGCCAGGCTGGCGTGGCACGGGTGGGCCTGCTGGGCACAGCCTTCACCATGGAACAGGCCTTCTACCGTGATCGGCTGGCGTCCCGGCATGGCATCGAAGTGCTCGTGCCGGACGCCGGCGAACGGGCTGTGGTGCATCGCATCATCTACGATGAACTGTGCCTGGGCCAGATCCACAAGGCCTCACGCGAAGCGTACCGGCGCATCATGCACAATCTGATCAAACGGGGTGCCCAGGGCATCATCCTGGGGTGCACTGAAATTTCCTTGCTGGTGAAGGCCGAAGACGCCAGTGTTCCCCTGTTCGACACGACCGAACTGCATGCCCTGGCTGCCGCGGATGCGGCGCTGGCGCACGGCTGACCGACCGTGTGGCCCTGCCGCAGGGCAATCGATGCGGCAACAGGCCAGTCCGCTGCCCTGCGCATCACCTCGGACATCATCGTGCCCCCGCGCCCCTCACCCGGGCTCAATGCAGGAACAGCAGCAGCCAGACCCAGGCAAAAGGCAACAACCCCAGGGCAACGGCGGCTACGGCCGCTGCCCGCCGCCTGTGACTCGGCGTGCGCAGGCCGGCCAGCCGCCACTGAAAGCGCAGGCTCCACAGCAGGGCCAGTGCCAGCAGCGAGAAACGCAAGGGGTTGGCCCAGCCCGTGGCCAGGCCCTCATGTTGCAGCAGGCTGAGCGTCGTCGCTGACAGACCCAGGAATACACCGATACCCGCGGCCGGTATCAGTCCTTGCGCGAGCATGTGAACACCGGCCAGCGAACTGCGCAACAACGCGCCTGAAGAATCGCGCACCCCGGGCCGCTGCAGATGGGGCAGGCTGCGATCGGCCAGCCATAGCCCTGCAAACACGCTGCCGCCGACCACGACCGCAGTGGCCAGGATGAACAGCAGAATGACGGCACCATCCAGCCAGCTGAAACTGTCGTTCACCTGTGGATAATGCGTGAGGATGAACCAGGGCGCGCTGTCGGCCAGCGGCCAGTACACATCCGCCTCGACCAGCCATGTGGCCAGGGCCTGCTTGAGCGTCACATACCACGGGCTCGCGCTCCACAGGAAGGCCCCCGGTGCCAGGCCCATCAAGCCCAGCACGATCAGGGCGCTCTGCCAGGCATTGCCACCCGATACATGCACGATTTCGGCTTCGGGTGAACGCGGTGTCAATGTGATCGCCCCCCGATAGTCGCTGCAGCGCCCGCACATGTGGCAATCGGCGGCGCCCTGCATGGTCCGCAGCGGCAACAGCGGCGCGCAATTGATGGACTCGGTGCGCCTCTGCGGCGCACGCCACGCGGCCGCATCCACCCGGTAATACCACGGCGACAGCTTGGCCAGCAGGCTGAACACCCCGCTCACAGGGCATAGATACCGGCACCAGACGCGCTTGTTCTTGCCATAGAGCCAGCCCACCCCCATGGCCGCTACGGTGGACCCGCCCAGGATGGCCGCCACCGCCCATGGATACTGATACACGCTGATCAACTGCCCATAGATCGTGGTCAGGCTGAAGGCCACGAACGGCCAGCCGCCCCAGCGCATCCAGCGCGGGATTGCCCCGCCCCGGCCATGGCGGCTGGCCCATTCGGTGAGCGTACCTTCAGGGCAGAACAGACCGCACCAGGCCCGGCCGAACAGCGGAATGGAGATGAGCACGAACGGCCACCAGAGCCCCCAGAACGCAAACTGGGCCAGCACCGTGAAATGGCTGAAAACAGTGGCCGTACGCCCTGGCAGAGGCAGGAACACGGGGATCAGCAGCAGCGCCAGGTAAACGCCCACGATGGTCCACTGCAGGCGGCGAATGGCCTGCTGATGGTCGCGCAGGAAGTCGCCCGCCCGGGCGACGCGTGCACGAAATGCGGATGCTGCCACCATGATCTCGCGAGCCGCGGCCTGAACGATACCGGGAACCCGATGCCAGTCAGCGTACCTTCGGTAACTGCGCCTTCAGTAGCCGCCCTTCTTGCCGGTGCCGGCAAAGACAAAATCGCGTTCGACCTCGAAGGCTTCGAACCACGGTGCCACACCGGTCTCTTTGTCGACGTGCCGCCCAAATGCATGACCATCCATGGTATCCGGCGAACCGATCATCAGCGTGAGGTGGTATTTTCCCGGCCCTTCAAGTTTCACGTTATCGCCATAGTGCGGGCCATCGTTGGCCACCATCGGCATCAGGTCGCCTTCGACGATCCGGTCACTGCCCTGCTTCTGCAGACGGTACTGGACGTTCAGATACGGGGCCCAGCTGCCTTCCGGCAGGCCGTTCGGGTTGTCGGCCGTGGCGTGGATATCGGCCTCGAGGTGAATGTCCGAATCCTGCGCCGCGCGCATCATGTTGTCGGGCTCCATTTCGACCGGCTGCAGATACACGGCGGCCACCTCCAGGCCATGGATCTGTACCGGCTCACCGATCGGGTATTCAGCGGCCCAGGCCGGGCTGACCAGGGCCAGAGCGGCACACGCCGCGAATATTTTGAGGGACATGCGTATCGACTCCGGGCAGGACATGATTCAGGGGACGGTCCGGGTCGATATCGGCATACCCGGACCAAACTTCGAGAATGATAACCATTCTCGAACAGCCTGCGCAATGAAAATAATCCGCATCCGCAATGACGGCTCTGCGCGAAACCCCAGCGGTGTTGCGCAGACGCAGCAGAACCCCGAACTCGCACCTGCCTTCCGGAAGACGATCTGACGAGCAGCCTGCTGCCTGACCTGCTGCCTGACCTGCTGCTGATCTGCTGCTGATCTGCTGCTGAGCGACCTGCTGATCGGCGTGCCGTTGCCTGGCGCGCCGGAGGCCGGTCTATCGGGCCGCAGGCGAGACGGCTGGCACGAGACCACCGGCCCACTTGGCCGGATTGACACGCTCATACTGTACGGGATGCTGCGCCACTGCGCCCAGATCGAGCGCCGCCTGGTAGGCCCAGTGCGGATTGTGCAGAAAGGCCCGGCCCAGGGCCACGGCGTCCGCCTGCCCGCGCGCCACGATCGCTTCGGCCTGTTCGGCCGTGAGGATCAGGCCCACGGCAATCACCGGCATGCTGACCGCGGCCTTGATATGGCTGGCCAGATGCACCTGATAGCCGGGCTCCAGCGGTATCTCGGCCGGTGCGATGCCGCCGCTGGAGATATCCACGAAATCGCAGCCCAGGGCCTCGAGCGCCTGCACGAAGACCGTGGATTCTTCCAGTGTCAGGCCGTCGGGCAGCCAGTCTGTCGCCGAGAGGCGCAGCCCGAGCGTGACCGATGCGGGGATCGCCTTGCGCACCGCCTCGAACACTTCGAGCGGATAACGCATGCGCCTGTCGAGCGAGCCGCCATAGTCGTCGGTGCGCCGGTTCGCCAGCGGCGAGAGGAACTGGTGCAGCAGATAGCCATGTGCGCCGTGCAGTTCGATGACGTCGATGCCCAGCCGCACGGCGCGCTGCGCGGCCGCCACGAAAGCCTGCTTGATATGCGCCAGATCTTCATGCGTGCAGGCCCGCGAGCGGCCATCGGGGGTATCCGACGAGGACAGCGTCGGCCAGGCATCCTCGGCGGCGGTAAGCGGCTTGCCGCCCAGCCACGGTACTTGCGAGGACCCCTTGCGCCCGGCATAGTTGAGCTGTATGCCAAAATGAGCCGCGCCCGCCTGGCGGCAAAAGGCCAGCACCTGCCCCAGCGCCAGTTCATTGTCATCCGAATACAGCCCCAGGCAGCCATGCGTGATACGGCCCGAACGAAGTACGCCAGTGGCCTCGATGAGCACCAGCCCGGCCCCCGAGCCCGCCAAAGTGGCGAGATGCTTGAGCTGCCATTGGCTCGCGCAGCCATCATGGGCCGAGTACTGGCACATGGGTGACACCACGATCCGGTTGGACAAGGTCTGTCGACCCAACGTCAAAGGCGAAAACAATTGGCTGCTCATGAACGGTTTGCTCCTGGCTCGGGCCCGGGTGCCGGGCCGCATGTGCTAAAAAGATAAAGCTTCGCCGAACTTCGTGCCAGATGCAAGCCGCACTCTTGCGCTGCCGATCCGCTCTCGAATCCGTCATGTCACGTCACTATCTGAATGTCCCCTTCAAGGAAAAAGACCAGGCCAAGCGGCTGGGCGCCCGCTTCGATTGGGAACAGAAACGCTGGTATGTCCAGGGCGACAGCGATCTGACAATTTTCGCGGCCTGGCTGCCGGCCGATGACATGCTGGCGACGCGAGTGCCTGATGCACCGGCTGGGGCGGATCCGGTGTCCACAAACCCCGGCGATCCCTCTGCGCCGGGCATCCCGCTATCCCAGCTGTTGCGCAGCGTGTCCATGGCCATCGCCCAGGCCTGCGACCCGCAAGGGGTCTGGACCCTCGTCGAAGTAGTGGACATCAAGGTACGCGGCCACGTCTATCTCGAGGTGTCCGAGCGCGACGACACGGGCCAGCCCATCGCCAGCGCACGCGCCATCCTGTGGCAATCCGCGGCTGGCCGGATCCTGCCGGAATTCGAGCGCCTTTCGGGCGTGAAGGTACAGGCGGGGATCAAGCTGCTGGTCCGGGTGCGGCCCGAATTCCACATGCAGTACGGCTTCAGCCTGCTGGTCGAGGCCATCGATGCCCAATATACGCTGGGCCAGCTCGAAGCCCGCCGACGCGAGATCCGCGCGCGGCTGCAACGCGAGGGCCTGTTTGAACGCAATCGCCAGCTACAGGCGCCCTGGGACTACCGCCTGGTGCTGGTCGTGGCGCCGGAACAGGGCGCGGGGCTGGGGGATTTTCGCGCCGAAGCCCAGCGGCTCGAGGCTTTTGGCATCTGCCGCTTCGTCTATGCCACCAGCCGTTTCCAGGGGGAAGGGGCTGCTGTCGGTATCGTGAAGGCCCTCGAAGAAACGCTGCAGCGCCTCGATACGCCGCCGGATGCGGTGGTCATCATTCGCGGCGGTGGTGCCGCGGGCGACCTGGCCTGGCTGGACGATTACGCGCTGGTGCGCAGCGTCTGCATGCTGCCGATCCCGGTACTCACGGGTATCGGCCACGAGCGCGACCGGGTCCTGCTCGATGAGGTGGCCCACACCCGCTTCGACACCCCAAGCAAGGTCATCGCCGGCATCGAGCAGCGGATCCGCCAGCGCACCGATGAAATCATGGCAGCCATGGCCGGTGTTTTCCAGCTCGCCAACGCCCTTGCCCACCGGCTGGGTGCCCGGCTTGTGCAGAACATGGTGCAGATCCGCGCAGACGCCCACCGCCAGGTGCACCAGGCCGCCAGTCGCTGCAATCATCTGTCATTGCGCGTGAATCACGAAGCAGCCAAGACAGTGCAATCGGCCCGCATTCGCACACAAAGCCTGCTGGGGGAAACCGGGCATGATGCCCAGCGCCACCTGGCCCTGGCCCGTCAGAGCACCCCGGTGCTGCTGCTGCACAGTCAGGAACGGGTGCAGGCGCTGCTGCGTCTGGCCCACGTACGCAGCCAGGGGCTGCTGCGCGAGATTCTCGGCCAGGGCCCCGAGAAGACGCTCACACGCGGCTTTGCCATCGTGCGTTCGGCGCGCGGTACGCCCGTTATGCGCCTGAGCGATGCACGCCACGAGCCCGCGCTGAATCTTCAATTCAAAGACGGCACCCTGCCCGTCAAACCTGTTTGATACCCATGGACGATACCCCAGACAGCTTCAGGACAGCCTACGAGATCCTGCAACGCCATGCCGACGCCCTGCGCAGGCAGGAAGAACCGAACATCGACGAACTGCTCGACATCGTCAACGAATCCGTGCAGGCCTACAAGATCTGCAAGGCACGTATCGAGGCCGTGGAAAAAGCCCTCGAAAAAGCCCTTGAAGATCCGGATTTGCCCGACACACCGGGCACCTCGGCCGCCGCGCAGCATGGCGCCCCCCAGGAAGGCGCCCCGCAGGATGGCGCGGCGGCGGATGATGACGACGACGTCCCGTTCTGAGTGCGGCGCACGAGCCCGCGGTACAAATCACTACCCTGCGAACCCCGGCGACCCCAGCGCCGGCACGCAATCATGAGTCCGCCATCAAGGCAGATGCGAGCGTGTATCATAAGGCGATGAACTCGCTATGCCCGCAATCCAGTGGGCCAACCGTCGATGCGTGGGCTGACATGGGCCTGTGCAGACCCCATCCATAGAAGAAGGAACCGCCACATGAAACTGCTCAGAGTCGGCCCCAAGGGCCAGGAAAAACCCGCCATGCTCGATGCGCAGGGGCGCATGCGCGACCTGTCCGCTGTGATCAGCGACGTTGCGGGTGAAGTCCTGACGCCAGCCGGGCTCGACAGGCTGCGGGCACTGAACCCCGATACCCTGCCCCTGATCGAAGGCTCGCCACGCATCGGGCCCTGTGTCGGGCAGGTTGGCAAGTTCGTCTGCATCGGCCTGAACTACGCCGACCACGCGGCCGAAACCGGTGCCGACATTCCGAAGGAGCCGATTCTGTTTGCCAAATGGACCAGCGCGATCTGCGGCCCGAACGACAACGTGGAAATCCCGCGCAATTCCAGCAAGACAGACTGGGAAGTCGAGCTGGGCGTGGTGATCGGCCAGGGGGGGCGCTACATCGACCAGGCCCGGGCCATGGAGCACGTTGCCGGTTATTGCGTGGTCAACGACGTGTCCGAGCGCGAATTCCAGATCGAACGCGGCGGTTCATGGGCCAAAGGCAAGGGCAACGACACCTTCGGCCCCATCGGCCCCTGGCTGGTGACCCGCGACGAAATCGCAGACCCGGGCAATCTGCACATGTGGCTCGAGGTCGATGGCCATCGCTTCCAGGATGGCTCAACCAGAACCATGGTCTTCGACATCCCGCACCTGATCAGCTATCTGAGCCAGTTCATGAGCCTGCAGCCCGGCGACATCATCTCGACGGGCACGCCCCCGGGGGTGGGCATGGGCCAGAAGCCCCCCAGGTACCTGCGCGCCGGGCAGACCATGCGCCTGGGCATCGAAGGGCTGGGCGAGCAACAGCAGACCACGGTACAGGCCTGATCTGTGCGGGCCCGGCCTGCACGGATCCGATCTCTGCAGGCCCGGCCTGTGCGGGCCCGATCAGCAGATGACGCCGGGTTGCCAGGGCACGAACTCGTTCTGGCCATAGCCGTAGAGTTCGCTCTTCGAAGGCTCACCCGAGGCACAGCGCAGGATCATGTCGTAGAACGCCCGGCCGAGCACCTGGATGTCGGCGGCCTCATCGACGACGGGCCCGCAGTTGAAATCCATGTCGTCCTGCTGGCGGTTCCAGAGCGCTGTGTTGGTAGCCAGCTTCAATGACGGTGCCGGCACCGCGCCAAACGCCGACCCCCTGCCCGTGGTGAAACAGATGACGTTGGCCCCGCCAGCCAGCTGGCCGGTGGCCGACATGGGATCGTATCCTGGTGTATTCATGAAGACCAGGCCCTGGGCTTCGACGGGCTCGGCATAGTCGTAGACTGCCATCAGCCCCGTGGTACCCCCCTTGGACACCCCGCCCAGGGATTTTTCGAGAACCGTGGTGAGGCCACCTTTCTTGTTCCCCGCCGACGGGTTGTTGTTCATCGAGGCATTGTTGCGCTGGCAGAGGTCTTCCCACCAGGCGAACACATCGACCAGTTGCTGGCCTACTTCGGGCGTGACCGCCCGGCAGGTCAGCAAGTGCTCGGCACCATAGATTTCGGGTGTTTCGGCCAGAATGACCGTGCCGCCGTTGCGCACCAGGATGTCAGCGGCAGCGCCCAGAACGGGATTGGCCGTGATGCCCGAGAAGCTGTCCGAGCCCCCGCATTGCAGGCCAATCTTCAGATGGCTGACCGGTACCCGGCTGCGCTGCACCTGATTGGCCGCAGGCAGCATGCCCTTGACCAGTTCGATGCCCCTGGCGATGCTCTTGGGGGTGCCCCCCACATCCTGGATGTTGAACGTGCGCAGTTGCGCACTTTCTTCGAGCGCCTGCGCCTGCATCAGGGCCGAGATCTGGTTGGTTTCGCAGCCCAGGCCGACGATGAGCAGACCCGCAAAATTGGCATGGCGCACGTAGCCGGCAATAGTGCGCTGCAGTACCTCGAGCCCCTTGCCAGTGGCGTCGATGCCGCAACCCGCCCCGTGCGTGAGCGCCACCACCCCATCGACATTGGGGTAATCGGCCAGTGCCTCGGGGCGCAGGTCGCGGCGAAAATATTCGGCCACGGCCTGGGCCACCCGCGCGGAGCAGTTGACCGAGGTCAGGATACCGATATAGTTGCGCGTGGCCACCCGCCCGTCGGGGCGCACGATGCCCATGAACGTATCCGGTTCGTCCACCATCGTGGTGGCCCGGTAGTCGGCAGAAAACCGAAAATCCTTGTCGAATTCCTGGAATTCGAGGTTGTGCATGTGCACGTGCTGGCCTGCTGCGATGTCCTGCGTGGCAAAGCCGATGATCTGCCCATAGCGTTTGACCGGCTGCCCCCTGGCCACGGCGCGCAGGGCCACCTTGTGGCCAAACGGCACCGGATCGAGCAGATCGACGCCGTTGACCTGTTCACCCGATTGCAGCGCCTGCAGCGCCACCATCACGTCATCGACAGGATTGAGAACCAGGAATTTGGGATGACCAGACATGTTGTGCACCCTTCGTGTCATTGAATGCTTGCCATGGGCCATTATGACATGTGGGCTTGCCCGGAACGGGTGCCTGCCCGCGGCAGGGCTTCGCCCATGCGCCCGAGCCCTTCGCTCGTGCGCCCGACGTGCAGGCTCGCGCGGCAGGCCATTGCGTGAGCCGGCGTATCAGCCTGCGGGCCGGCCCTCGCGTGCCAGCGTTCTCTCGAGCAAGGCCGTGTACAGGGGTTGGCCACCCAGGCATTGAGCCACGATGGTGGCCCCCAGACAGGTGATGATCATGGGCAGGATCAGCGCATAGCTGTTGGTCATCTCGAGTACCAACAGAATCCCCGTCAGGGGCGCCCGCACGGTGGCTGCAAACAGCGCCCCCATGCCGGCGACGCCAAACGCACCCATTTCGAGCCCGGCATCGGGAAAAGCCATCAGCATCAGATAGCCATACGTACCGCCAAACAGCGTGCCCAGCGCCAGCAACGGCGAGAATATCCCGCCCGGGGCGCCCGAACTGAAACTCAGCGTCGTGGTCAGAAAACGCAGCAGAAAGAACAGCGCCAGCATGGGCAGCGCGATGCGCCCGGCCATCATCTCATGGATGGTGTCATACCCCTCGCCCACGATCTGCGGCACATACAGGGCCAGGACACCGAAACAGCCCCCCAGCACGCCCCCCGTGAGCACGAACCGCAGCAGGCTGCTGCCGCAGAGGCGCTGAAACAGGGTCTGCAGGGCAAACAGGCTGCGATTGAAGATCACCCCGACCCCACCGAGCAGGAGCCCAAGCACGAGATACAGCCAGAGGCTGCCCAGCGACGCCGTGGTGAAGCTGCCGATCTGCAGGATGGCCGCCTGCCCGTTGATGAGCCGGAGCATGATGGTGGCCGTGACCGACCCCAGCACCACCGCCTTGATCGACACCAGGCTGTACTTGAACTCGGGGCGCATTTCCTCGATGACAAACAGAATGCCTGCCAGCGGTGCATTGAAGGCGGCTGCGAGGCCGCCGGCCCCCCCTGCCAGCAGCAGCATGTGGCGCATGTCGTTGTCGAGCACCCGGAAGCGCTCCGCAATCATCTGGCCGATATTGGCACCCATTTGAATGGTGGGCCCTTCACGCCCCAGCACCATGCCTGAACCCAGCGACCCCAACCCGCCGAAGAACTTGACCGGCAGCACCCGCCGCCAGCGTACAGGGCGCAGATCCTGCAGCGCGCCCTCGATTTCCGGAACACCCGAGCCCCCCGTTTCGGGTGCCACGCGACGCACCAGAAAATAGGCGAACATGGCCAGCAGGGCCGATGCCACGAACAATGCCGGCACAAGCAGCCAGCTGTTGCCCAACGTACCCGTGATGCCGTCCAGGCGCACGGTGCCGACCCAGGACGTGAGACGCTCGAACAGGGCCCCGATGAGCCCGGCCAGGGCCCCGACCAGACTGGCGAGCAGCAGTATCCGGAATGAGGCCTTCTGCGTGCTGCGCAGGCGCTTGAGCCGCAGGAAACGCGGATGGTTTTCGTTGGGGGACGCAGTTTGATGACGCATGGGCAACGCGGTACTCATGGGCGGCAGGACAGGAAAGGAACCGGTTGTGGCCCTTGCCTGAATCGTACCCCATCTGTCGCCGCCATGAGGCGATCGATGCGTACTGACGGTCGATGAATACGGGCAGCCGTCGCCGGGGCATGGTCGATACCGGGTATGGCTTCTGGCCGATACCCGGTGTGGCTTATGATGAGGGCTGCTCTTGATTCCTCCCGCCAACAGATTCGCACAAGGAGCCTTCCCATGAAATCGCGCGCTGCTGTCGCCTTTGCACCTGGCCAGCCCCTGGAAATCGTTGAAATCGATGTCGCGCCGCCGCGCAAGGGCGAAGTCCTGGTGCGCATCAGCCATACCGGCGTGTGCCACACCGATGCCTTCACGCTCAGTGGCGATGATCCCGAAGGCGTGTTCCCTGCCGTCCTCGGGCATGAAGGGGCTGGCGTGGTGGTCGAGGTGGGCGAAGGGGTGACCAGCGTCGCGCCCGGCGATCACGTCATCCCGCTGTATACCGCCGAATGCGGTGAGTGCCTGTTCTGCCGCTCGGGCAAGACCAACCTGTGCGTGGCCGTGCGGGCCACCCAGGGCAAAGGGCTGATGCCCGATGGCACCACCCGTTTCAGCTATCAGGGGCAAGCCCTGTACCACTACATGGGCTGCTCCACCTTCAGCGAATACACCGTGGTGGCCGAGGTGTCACTGGCCAGGATCAACCCCCAGGCCAATCCCGAGCAGGTCTGCCTGCTGGGTTGCGGGGTCACTACGGGCATCGGCGCCGTACGCAATACGGCCAAAGTGCAGCCCGGCGACACGGTCGCCGTATTCGGCCTGGGCGGCATCGGCCTGGCCGTGGTACAGGGTGCGCGCAAGGCGGGTGCGGGCCGTATCTTTGCCATCGACACCAACCCCGACAAATTCGCGCTGGCCAGGGTGTTCGGCGCCACCGACTGCATCAACCCCAGTGATCATGAACAGCCGATCCAGGACGTCATCATTGGCCTGACGGGCTGGGGGGTGGACCACAGCTTCGAATGCATCGGCAATGTGAACGTCATGCGCGCGGCACTCGAATGCGCCCATCGGGGCTGGGGGCAGTCCATCATCATCGGTGTCGCCGGTGCCGGCAAGGAAATCTCCACACGACCTTTCCAGCTGGTCACCGGACGCGCCTGGCGGGGTACGGCTTTCGGCGGGGTCAAGGGGCGCAGCCAATTGCCCGGCCTGGTAGAAGAAGCCATGCATGGCGACATCGATCTCGCCCCGTTCGTGACCCACACCATGGCGCTCGAGCGCATCAACGAGGCTTTCGAACTGATGCACAGCGGCCAGTCGATACGCACCGTGGTGCACTACTGAGAAACCCCGTGACCACGCCACTGATGGCCACGCCAGCGTTGACCACAGCACCGATGACCACACCACCAATGACCACAGCACCGATGACCACACCACCTGCCATGCCGAAAAAAATTGAATCGCACGCCTGTTTTGGCGGCGAACAGCAAGTCTGGGAACACGATTCGACCGCGCTGGGCTGCCGCATGCGCTTTGCCGCCTACCTGCCGCCCCGGGCGCTCGCGGGCGAAGCCTGCCCGGTGCTGTACTGGCTTTCGGGGCTGACCTGTACCGAGCAGAACTTCATCACCAAGGCCGGCGCCCAGCAGCATGCGGCGCGCCACCAGTTGATCGTGGTCGCCCCCGACACCAGCCCGCGAGGCGCTGGCGTGGCCGATGACCCCGCCTACGATCTGGGTCAGGGCGCGGGCTTCTACCTGAATGCCACCCAGGCCCCCTGGGCACCGCACTACCAGATGCAGGATTACATTGCCGATGAACTGCCCGCCCTCATTGCGCGCCAGTTTCCCACGACAGGCGCGCAAGGCATTGCGGGCCATTCCATGGGGGGGCACGGCGCCCTGGTCACCGCGCTGCGCCATCCGGGCCGCTACCGCAGCGTGTCGGCATTTGCACCCATCGTAGCCCCATCGCAGGTGCCCTGGGGGCAAAAGGCGCTGGCGGCCTACCTGGGCGAAGACCGCCAGGCATGGCGCCAGTGGGATGCGGTGGCGCTCATTGCGGATGCCGCCGAGCGCCTGCCGCTGCTGGTCGATCAGGGCAGCGCCGATGAATTTCTCGAATCGGCACTGCGGCCCGAGCTTCTGCAGGCCGCCTGCGATGCGGTCGGCCACCCGCTGACGCTGCGCCTGCACGCCGGGTATGATCACAGCTATTATTTCATTGCAACATTCTTTGGCGAGCACGCCGATTGGCATGCTCGCGCGCTGTGCTGAGCGTGACGCTCGCCGAACCGGACCACACAAACCCTTCACACACCCCTCGAATCATCTTCCTGACCCGAGCCACGACGAACATGCCTTTCAAATCCTTGCTGACCAGCGCTGCGCTGGCCGTCCTGCTCAGTGCCTGTGCACAGCCCACGGCACCCCCATCCATCCAGAACACACTCATCCAGCATGGCTGGCAACTGCAGCACGCAACGAATTCCAGTGGCCAGGCACTGGCCGAGCTGCCCGCGGGGCTCGAAGCCCCCGTCGTGCTGCGCTTCGATCACGATGCGCTCAGCGTAAACGGGGGCTGCAACAACCAGTTTGGCCCCTACCGGATCACCGCCCACACCCTGCAGATCAAGAATCTGGCCGCCACCCTCATGGCCTGTCCGGATGCGCTCATGCAGAGGGACCATGCCCTGGCTGCGCATCTGCAGGGTGACTTGGATCTGCGCATCGAGCAAGACGATGCCGATACCTGGCTCGCCCTGACCACCCGCCAGGGCGACAGGCTGCGCTTCAAAGCCATCCCCACCCCACGATAAGGCACGCCCTGTCATGATGCCACGCAGGCATGTTTCCCGAACATCCGACCACGCCGACCCTGACCGAGCGCGCCTCTCATGAAACACTTTCAGGTCAGCTGGATCACCGGCTCCCAGGTGCTGGTGGGCGCGCTATTTCTGGTTGGGGCCCAGTTTGCGCTTTCCAGCCTGGACGCCAGCGGCAAATACCTCATGGGTGTGGATATTGCCCTGCCCCTGCTGACACTGTGTCTGGTGCGCTATGGCGTGCACATGCTGCTGGCGCTTGCCCTGGTGATTCCCGCCAAGGGCTGGCGCGCCGTGCGCTGCAAACGGCCCGGCGCGCAACTGCTGCGTGGCTTGTCCATGCTGGCCGCCACCATGTCGTTCTTCACCACGCTGCACTACCTGCCGCTGGCACAGGCAACGGCCATCAATTTCCTGGCGCCCCTGCTGGTGCTTGCGGTGGCGCCATGGATCCTCAAGGAACGCATCTATCTGTCACGCTGGGTGGCCTGCTCGATCGGCCTGCTCGGGGTGCTGGTCGTGATCCGTCCCGGCTCGGGCCTGAGCACCGAAGGGACCCTGTACGGCCTGCTGACGGCCTGCATCATGGCCGTGCAATACATCACTTCGCGCAAGGTGGCTGCCGATGACCCCTACACCACGCTCATCTGGAGCGGTACGGTAGGCACCGTGCTGCTGCTTCTCGGGTTGCCGCTCTACTGGGACATGGCCGTGCAGGCGCTCGCCAGGCTTTCGGCCTGGCAATGGCTGGTTCTGCTGGGCACGGGCTTCTGGGGTTGCCTGGGGCATTACCTGCAGATCCAGGCATACTGGCATGCCCCCGCCTCCTTGCTGTCACCCTTCATCTATTTGCAGATCGTCAGCGCCACCACCCTGGGGTGGCTGGTGTGGGGCGACATCCCCGACATGGTGACCTGGGTGGGCATCCTCGTAGTGTGCGCCAGCGGCATGACCATCGGCCTCATCGAATGGCGGCGCAAATGAGCCGATGCAGCGGTCGCAAGGCTCACGGCGGCACGACGCGAGAGGGCACGCTGCCACAGCGGCACGGCGCGGCAAGACACGCTGCAGTGGGCCGCATTGCGGCAAGACCCACTCGAAACAATTTGCAAGCAGTAGTACAGTAAGCACTTTCCATATCCCATCTTCATGCCTGCTTTTCCGGACAGACCGATACCATGAGTACAGCCAGCCCTTTCGCCCCCATGCCCGATCAACACGGTTTCTTTGGCCCCTACGGGGGCCAGTTGGTGCCGCCCCACCTCAAGCAGGCCATGGATGACATCACCCAGGCCTATGCCGAAATCACCCGGCAAACCGAGTTCCAGCAAGAGCTGGCCAGCCTGTATGCCGATTACGTCGGCCGGCCCAGCCCCATATTCCATGCCGCGCGCCTGTCCACCCAGCTGGGTGGGGCACAGATCCATCTCAAGCGCGAAGACCTCAACCACACCGGCGCGCACAAGATCAATCACTGTCTGGGCGAGGCCTTGCTGGCCCGCTTCATGGGCAAGAAGAAAGTCATTGCCGAAACCGGTGCCGGCCAGCACGGCGTGGCCCTGGCCACCGCCTGTGCGCTGGTGGGCATCCCCTGCGAAATCCACATGGGCCAGGTCGACATCGAAAAAGAGCATCCCAACGTCACCAAGATGCGCATCCTGGGCACCCGGCTGGTAGCCGTCACGCGTGGGGCCGCCACCCTCAAGGAAGCGGTCGACAGTGCCTTCGAAGAATATCTCGACAATCCGACCGACTACTTCTACGCCATTGGCTCGGTGGTCGGCCCCCATCCTTTCCCGATGATGGTGCGCGATTTCCAGAGCATCGTGGGGCGCGAAGCGCGTGAACAGTTCCTGGCCCGCCACGGGCGCCTGCCCGACTACGCTGCCGCCTGCGTTGGTGGCGGCTCGAACGCCATCGGGCTGTTCACCGCATTTCTCGAAGACAGTGAGGTCAAGCTGGTGGGCGTCGAGCCCGCTGGCGAAGGCACCGACCAGGCGGGGCGGCACGCCGCCACGCTCACCATGGGCCACCCGGGCGAAATCCATGGCATGAAATGCTATGTGCTCGAAGACGCCCCCGGCACGCCGGCTGCCGTGCACAGCATTGCGTCCGGGCTCGATTATCCAGGGGTCGGCCCGCAGCACAGCTACCTGAAGGACATCGGCCGGGTACAGTACGAAGCCGTCACCGATCAGGAATGCCTGGATGCCTTCATGACCCTGTCGCGCACCGAGGGCATCATCCCCGCCCTCGAAAGCGCGCACGCTGTTGCCTGGGCCCTGCGCGCGGCCCCTGCCCTGCCTGCCAGCCAGCACATACTGGTCAACCTTTCGGGCCGCGGCGACAAGGATGCCGATTACGTATCCAAGGTGCTCGGGCTCTGACCCCGGTTCCGGCCCGGGTCATCCCCCGGCCGGGTCGTCAGGCTCATCCGCCCCGGGCCCCAGCAGGTCGGGGCGCCGCGCCCGGGTCAGGGCAAGCGCCTGCGCCCCGCGCCAGGTCTGGATGCGCTCGTGGTGCCCCGACATCAACACGGGCGGCACGTCCTCGCCACGCCACTGCTCGGGCCGCGTATAGTGCGGGCAATCGAGCAGACCCCCGGCTGCATCGCCAAACGAATCCTGCTCGGCCGAGGCCGCATCATGCAGCACGCCGGGCACCAGGCGCACGATGCTGTCGAGCCAGACCATGGCGGCGAGTTCACCGCCCGACAGCACGTAATCGCCCACCGACACTTCATGGTCCACACAGGCATCGATGAAGCGCTGGTCGACCCCTTCGTAGCGGCCGCAGACGATGATGGCCCCACTGCCCTGGGCCCACCTGCGCGCTGCGGCCTGTGCATGGCGGGCCCCTGCAGGTGAAAACAGGATCACGGGTGGGGGGGTACCGGTCGGGTCCGCCGTGGCCTGCAGGCGATCCTGCCGTATGGCCTCGATGGCGCGCGCCAACGGTTCGGCCATCATGACCATGCCCGGCCCCCCCCCATAAGGCCGGTCATCGACGGTCCGATGCACGTCATCGGCGTATGCACGCGGGTTCCAGGCTTTCAGGCTCCAGAGCCCGCGCCCATGGGCCCGCCCGCATACCCCCGCCGCCGTGAGGGCGTCGAACATCTCAGGAAACAGCGTGATGACGTCAAAACGCATGGTGCTATCCTTGCCCGCCCTGACAGACGGGGTGCGTCAGGCGAACCGTGCCGCGCAATGGATCAGAAATCGGCCGGCCAGTTGCTGTCGATACGGCGCGCCGCCAGATCCACATCCTGGATGTGGGCTGCCACAAACGGCACGAGGGTCTGGCGCGCGCGCCCGCGCGCGTCCAGATCAGGCGTGAAACGGCCCGCAGCATCGATCTGCCCGGCCGTGACCTGCAGCACCGAATGGGCGCCGTTATCGAACACATCGTCGACCTGGCCCAGCAGAACCGTATCGTCACCGCGCTGGCCGAAAACCAGGCAGCCGATGAGGTCCACCCAATAGTATTCACCGGGTTCGGGGTCCGGAAACCGGGCACGTGAGACCCAGATCCTGCAGCCGCGCAGAACCTCGGCGGTATCCCGGTCGGTGATCCCGTGCGCCTGAACCAGCAGGCTGGAGGCTGTCGGACGAATGGCCTGTATGGAAAGGGGGCGCATTGGCAGCGGCTGGTCGCCGGTACCCTGCCGTGCAGACAGCCACCAGCGTTCGGCCTTCTGCAGGGCCAGCGCCGCAGAAGAATGCGCCTGCACCCTGAACCAGCCGCGTACACCGTGGGCAGACAGTATCCTGCCGACCTCGATCAGGTCAGCAGGCGGTGTGGCCGACCCGTGAGTATCCGGGGGTGTGACCACGACCGCGTGTCTGCCGCTCAGGCGGCAGCAGCCACCTGGGCGCTGTGCTGTTTGACCAGGCGCGCCACGGTGTCGGACAGCTGCGCGCCATGCTCGACCCAATACTGGATGCGATCGAGGGCAATGCGCAGGTTCTCCTGGCCTTCAGAGGCCACCGGGTTGTAAAAGCCCAGCCGCTCGATGAAGCGGCCATCACGGCGATCGCGTGAATCAGCCGCCACAATACTGTAAAAGGGGCGCTTCTTTGAGCCACCACGCGCCAGACGAACCACAACCATGAATAATCCTTTGAAAATTCGATGAAAAACACAAGATTCTAGCACTGCAAGGCCTGCATCAGCAATTCATTCCGGCCCCACCGGCTCGATGGCGCCCGCAGACGTTGCCACCGTGCCACGGCCGGGCGGCCTGCCAGTGCCGATTGCCGCTGCGATCTATCATTGCGACCTGCCACTGCGACCTGTCATTGCAACCTGTCATTGCAACCTGTCATTGCAACCTGTCATTGCGGCTTGTTGCCGGACGCAAGGCGGTGCGCAGAACGGGCCATGGCGCATTCAAGGGGGCCCGGATTCAGCGGCGTTCGATATAGTGTGCCATGACCGCGTCGCCCTGGGTCTCCTGGCGCAGCAGCCGGTTGCCCGTCTGCTGGCAGAAGGCCTGAAAATCACGCTCTGCATGGGCATCGGTGGTCAGGACCTCGAGCAACTGGCCCGAAACCAGCGTGGCCAGCGCCTTCTTGGCCCGCAGGATGGGCAAGGGGCAGTTCAGGCCGCGCGCGTCCACACAGTGATCCGGCGCAGAAATCAACTGGGTCATGCGACGGCCTCGAGACGGCTGGCGAGCCAGTTGGGGATCCGGGCCAGTGCACCGTCGAGCGCCGCGACATCCGTGCCCCCGCCCATGGCCATATCGGGCCGCCCGCCGCCCTTGCCGCCCACCTGAGAGGCGACGGCGGCCACCAGATCCCCAGCCTTGACGCGGGCCACGATATCTGGCCCCACGCCAGCCACCAGGCTGATCCTGTCATCGGCCACGGCAGCCAGCAGGATCACCGCAGCGGGCAAGCGCGACTTGAGCTGGTCGACCATGCCGCGCAAGGCCTTCGGTTCGACCCCGGCCACCCGCACGGCCAGCAGCTTCACGCCCGCCACATCCACGGCCTGGTCCGCGAGTTCAGCCCCCATTGCCGAGGCCAGCCTGTCTTGCAGGCGTGCGAGTTCGCGCTCATCGTGGCGCAGCTGTTGCTGCAGGTGCCCGATGCGCTCGGGCACCCCCTCGGGGCGTGACTTGAGCTGATCGGCGGCCTGCTGCAGGGTGTCTTGCAGGGCCTGCACCCAGGCCAGCGCGCGATGCCCGGTGATGGCTTCCACGCGCCGGGTGCCGGCCGCGACCCCGCCCTCGGACACCAGCTTGAACAAGCCGATATCACCCGTACGCGCAACGTGCGTGCCGCCGCAGAGTTCGCGCGAAAACCCGATATCGAGCACCCGCACGACATCACCGTATTTTTCGCCAAACAGCGCCATCGCGCCGCCGGCCACCGCTTCATCGTAGGGCAACAGGCGTGCCTGAACCGCCTGATTGGCCAGGATTTCTTCATTGACGATGGCTTCGGTACGAGCGATCTGCTCGGCCGTCAGGGGCGCGTCATGGGCGAAGTCAAAGCGCGTCTTGTCGGCATCGACCAGAGAACCCCGCTGCTGCACGTGCTCGCCCAGCACCTGGCGCAAGGCCTTGTGCATCAGGTGCGTGGCCGAATGGTTGCGCATCGTGTCCTGACGGCGACGAACATCGACCTGGGCCTGCACGGCATCGCCCACCGACAGCGTGCCTTCGAGCAGGCAGCCGTGGTGGCCAAACACCTGGCTATGAATCTTCTGCGTATCGTCAACCTGAAAGCGGGCGGCCGGATTGCACAGCACGCCGGCATCGCCCACCTGGCCCCCCGATTCGGCGTAAAAAGGTGTGGCATCGAGCACCACCACCGCATCCTGCCCCTGGGCAATGCCCTGCACGGCGGTGCCTTGCACGTACAGCGCCAGAACCCGGGCCTCGCCCTCGAGCCGCTCGTAGCCATCGAAACGGGTATCGGCGCCTTCGTAGGCCAGATCCACGGCGGCCTTGAAGCGGCCCGCCGCCCGGGCCTGCTCGCGCTGCCGGGCCATGGCGGCCTCGAAGCCCTCGAGATCCACCGGAATCGAGCGCTCGCGGCATATGTCGGCCGTCAGATCGACCGGAAAGCCAAAGGTATCGTAGAGCAGGAACAGGGTGTCGCCATCGAGGGCCTGGCCGGCCGGCAGGTCGGCCAGCGCCGCCTCGAGAATGCGCATGCCATTTTCGAGGGTTTCGCCAAAGCGCGCCTCTTCCTGGCGCAACACCTGTTCGACACGCTGCTGCTGGGCTGCGAGTTCTGGATAGGCCGCGCCCATCTGCCCGACCAGGTCGCCCACCAGCCGATGGAAGAACAGGCCTTTCTGGCCCAGTTTGTGCCCATGGCGCAAAGCCCTGCGGATGATGCGCCGCAGCACGTAGCCACGCCCCTCATTGCCGGGGATCACGCCATCGACCACCAGGAAGCTGCAGGCGCGGATGTGATCGGCGATGACCTTCAGCGAGTTGTCATCCAGCCGGGTGCAGCCGGTTTCGCGCGCGGCGGCCCGGATCAGGGCCTGGAACAGGTCGATCTCGTAATTCGAGTGCACGTGCTGCAGCACGGCGGCTATGCGCTCGAGCCCCATGCCAGTATCGACGCACGGCTTGGGCAAGGGGTGCATGATGCCTTGCGCATCGCGCTCGAACTGCATGAACACCAGATTCCAGATTTCGATATAGCGATCGCCATCTTCTTCGGCAGAGCCCGGCGGGCCGCCCCAGACCTCGGGCCCATGATCGTAGAAAATTTCGGAGCACGGCCCGCATGGCCCGGTATCGGCCATCTGCCAGAAATTGTCGGACGCATGGGGTGCGCCCTTGTTGTCGCCAATGCGGATGATGCGTTCCTGTGGCACCCCGATCTGTTCGGCCCAGATGCGATAGGCCTCGTCATCTTCGTGGTAGACGGTGACCCAGAGGCGCTCGGCAGGCAGGCCGTAGACCCCGGTGAGCAGTTCCCAGGCGTAGGCGATGGCATCGTGCTTGAAGTAGTCACCAAAGCTGAAATTGCCCAGCATCTCGAAGAAGGTGTGGTGGCGCGCCGTGTAACCCACATTCTCGAGATCATTGTGCTTGCCGCCGGCACGCACGCAGCGCTGCGCCGTGGTCGCGCGCTGATAGGGCCGGGTTTCCTTGCCTGTGAATACATCCTTGAACTGCACCATGCCCGCGTTGGTGAACAGCAGGGTGGGGTCGTTGCCCGGTACCAATGGGGACGACGCAACGACCTGGTGCCCTTTCGATTCAAAAAAAGACAGGAACTTCTGACGGATCTCGGACGTTTTCATTCGGGGGGCCGGAAAGTGAATCCAACCTGACATTATAAATGCAGGACGTAAAAATTGGCGCCCTGCCGCATTACGTCCCGCTGCGTCGCCGTGTACCTTGCAGCATCACGCCACATCACGCTGCCTCGCCCTCCTGCAGCACATGCGCGCTCACTGCGGCACGGTTGCATAGCGTGTCGCCAGAGCCAGAAATGCATCCAGCGCGCCGTGATGACCGGTTTCCTCTTGCAGAATTTCAGCCACGCAGGGCGCGGCCTGCCGGGCACGCGCGGCATCCAGGAACAGCATCCGGTGGCGCCGTGCCAGCACGTCCTCCACCTTGCAGGCATATTCGCAGCGCGCTGCAAAACGCACCATGGCCGCGGTCAGGCCCAGGCCCAGATCCACGTCGTGCCCCGGCAGGCCGCCTACGACCGGCGCTTCACTGCCATACATGTGCAGGCCGGGCATGGCGCTCATGGGTGTGGCCGGCGCACCGGGTGCCGGCGCACCGACGAGGGGAAAATGGGCAGTGCGGCAGGCCGGCAAGTGGGCCAGCAGGCCATGTTGCACACAGAATTGCAGCACGTCTTCGGCCATCGCCCGGTAAGTCGTCCATTTGCCGCCCGTCACCGTCACCAGACGGCTCGGACTCAGGCGCACATCATGTTCACGGCTCAGGCGCCGGGTTTCATCACGATGGCCCGTGGCGGGTCTCACCAGAGGCCGCAGCCCCGCCCAGATGCTGAGCACATCCGCCACCTGAGGCGCCCGCACCAGCACCTTGGCCGCTTCGGACAGAATGAAGGCCACCTCTTCGGGCAGTGCCTGCGGCTCGCGCACCACCTGCGCGCGTGGTGTATCGGTCGTACCCAGAATCAGGTGTCCCTGCCAGGGCACGGCAAAGAGCACCCGGCCATCGCGGGTGCGTGGTACCAGCAGGGCCTCGTGGCCTGGCATGAAGCCGCGTTCGACCACCAGATGGACCCCCTGGCTGGGGGCTACCATGGGGGCTGCCGCCCGGCCGCGAGCAGCGTCATCCAGCGCCCGTACGTCATCGGCCCACACGCCGGTTGCATTGACCACACAGCGCGCACGGATCTCGCCCGAGCGCGAAGAGGCCGCGTCGAGCGCATCCTGCCAACGCACCCCGCACACCTGATCCCGCTCGTGCAGGATCGCGACCACCGGACAGTAATTGAGCAGCAAGGCGCCCTGCGCCGCAGCCGTGCGGGCCAGCGCCAGCGCCAGGCGGGCATCGTCGAACTGCCCATCCCAGTACTTGACCCCCCCGGCCAGGTGCTCGGGGTTCACACCGGGCAACTCACGCAAGGTGTCTTCCCGACTCAGGCGCCGGGTACCACCCAGGCTCGCAGCCCCCGCGAGCGCGTCGTAGACCTTCAGCCCCAGCCCATAGAAGGGCAGCTGCCATTTGTGATAGGCCGGCATGACGAAACCCAGGGGCTGGGCCAGGTGTGGCGCGTTGGCCAGCAAGGCCCGACGCTCATGCAGGGCCTCGCGGACCAGGGCGATGTTGCCCTGAGCCAGGTAGCGCACGCCACCGTGTACGAGCTTGGTGGCGCGCGACGACGTCCCGCCGGCGAAGTCATGCGATTCGAGCAGCAACACCGACAGGCCCCGCAGGCGGGCATCCAGCGCCAGCCCAAGACCACTGGCCCCGCCTCCGATGACGACCAGGTCAACCTCAGCGAGCGCCTCGAGGCGGGCCAGCAGCGCCGGCCTGCCGGTCGGCAGGCGGCCGCACGAATCACTTGGCTCGATCATGGTCCGTCGGCTCAACGCACCTTGCCTTCTTTCCAGGCCTGCAGCAGGGAATCGTATGGCACGGTTTCAGGCTTGGGGTTCTCGTTGGCCAGCTTCTTCCAGGGGGCGTGCTCATCGCTCAGCCACTTGTCGGGATTGCTCTTGGGGTTGAGCTTGGGCGTGCAGTACTTCATGCCTGCACGCTCCAGACGGGCCATGACCTTGTCCATCTCCTCGGCCAGGTTGTCCATGGCCTTCTGCGGCGTCTTCTCGCCGGCGATGGCTTGCGAGACATTGCGCCACCACAGCTGGGCGAGCTTCGGATAGTCGGGGACATTGGTGCCAGTCGGTGTCCAGGCGACCCGTGCGGGGCTGCGGTAGAACTCGATCAGGCCGCCATATTTGTCGGCATTTTCCGTGAAGTAATCGCTGTGAATGTCACTGTCGCGGATGAATGTCAGGCCTTCGATGGATTTTTTCAGCGATGCCGTCTTGGACGTCACGAACTGTGCGTACAGCCATGCCGCGGCGACCTTGTCAGGGTCATGATCCTTGAAGAACGTCCAGGAACCCACGTCCTGATAGCCGTTCTGCATGCCGTCCTTCCAGTAGGGGCCGTGCGGTGCGGGGGCCATGCGCCATTTCGGGGTGCCGTCGTCATTGACCACGGGCAGACCCTTTTTGGTCATGTCGGCCGTGAAGGCGGTATACCAGAAGATCTGCTGGGCGATCTCGCCTTGTGCCGGCACCGGGCCGGCCTCGGAAAATGTCATGCCCTGCGCGCTCTCGGGCGCATATTGCTTCAGCCAGTCTATGTATTTGATCAGGGCATAGACCGCCGCCGGCGAATTGGTTGCGCCGCCGCGTGACACCGAGGCACCCACCGGCGTACAGCCATCTTCGGCCACCCGTATGCCCCATTCGTCGACCGGCAGGCCATTGGGGTAGCCCTTGTCGGCCGCACCCGCCATGGACAGCCAGGCGTCCGTGAAGCGCCAGCCCAGCGACGGATCTTTCTTGCCATAATCCATGTGCCCGTAAATGGGTTTGCCATCGATGGTCTTGACGTCTTCCGAAAAGAACTTGGCGATGTCTTCGTAGGCCGTCCAGGTGACCGGCACACCCAGTTCGTAGCCGTATTTGTCCTTGAACTGCTTCTTCAGTTGCTCGTCGTTGAACAGGTCGTAGCGGAACCAGTACAGGTTGGCGAACTGCTGATCGGGCAATTGATACAGCTTGCCATCGGGTGCCGTGGTGAACGAGGTACCGATGAAATCCTCGACATCCAAGCCCGGGTTGGTGAACTCTTTGCCATCGCCCTGCATGTAGTCCGTCAGGTTGAGCACTTCGCCATAACGGTAATGCATGCCGATCAGATCGGAGTCGGAGATCCAGCCATCGTAAATGGACTTGCCCGACTGCATCGAGGTCTGGAGCTTCTCGACCACGTCGCCTTCCTGAATGATGTCGTGATTGACCTTGATGCCCGTGATTTCCTCGAAGGCCTTGGCGAGCACCTTGGATTCGTATTCATGCGTGGTCAGGGTTTCGGACACCACGGCGATTTCATCGATGCCCTTGGCCTTGAGCTTGGCCGCGGCGTCGATGAACCATTGCATCTCGGCCATCTGCTGATCCTTGCTCAGGGTCGAGGGCTGGAATTCATTGTCGACCCATTTCTCGGCCTCGGCCATGCCCGCCCATGACGCCTGGGCACCCAGGGCACAGGCCAGGGCGATGGCCAGGGTTGTGTGACGCAATTTCATGTCGAATCTCCTCGTGATTGATGATCATTCCCATGCCCTACGCTTCGGCACGCCCGGGAATGGGGGCCCATGCCGAATCTCTGCCTGCCTGGCCGGACGCACGCCTGTGCAAGAACATCAGCCCCTGCGCATGATGAGCACCAGCACCGCAGCCGAAACCACCACGCTGATCCACAGGGATGGCTCATCGGACAGTTCAAGCCATTCCATGATCACCTCGCCCAGGCCCAGAAATGCCAGGTTGATGTAGGCCGCCACCAGCAAGCCGATGAACAGGCGATCACCCCGTGTCGTGGGGATGGGCAGGAAGCCCTTGCGCATGACGCAGGGCGATCTGATTTCCCAGATCGTCATCACGGCCAGCATGAGGGCGATACAGATGAAAAACACCGCGGTGGGAAGCGTCCAGACCATCCAGTCAAGCATTGTGTTCTCCTGTGGCTAGACCCGCCCCATCGCAAAGCCCTTGGCGATGTAATGGCGCACGAACCAGATGACGATTGCGCCCGGCACGATGGTGAGGGTGCCCGCGGCAGCCAGCGTGGCCCAGTCCATGCCCGACGCCGACACCGTGCGCGTCATGACGGCCACGATCGGCTTGGCATTCACGCTGGTGAGCGTGCGCGCCAGCAGGAGCTCGACCCAGCTGAACATGAAGCAGAAAAAGGCCGCGACACCTACGCCCGATTTGATCAGGGGCAGGAAGATCGTCAGGAAAAAACGCGGGAAACTGTAGCCATCGATATAGGCCGTTTCATCGATTTCCCTGGGAATGCCGCTCATGAAGCCCTCGAGTATCCAGACTGCCAGCGGCACGTTGAAGAGCAGATGGGCCAGTGCCACGGCCAGATGGGTGTCCATGAGCCCCAGCGTGGTATAGAACTGGAAGAAAGGCAGCAGAAACACCGCCGGTGGTGTCATGCGGTTGGTGAGCAGCCAGAAGAACACCTGGCGGTCGCCCAGAAATGAGTAGCGCGAAAACGCATACGCGGCCGGCAGCGCGACCGCGATGGAAATCACCATGTTGATGCAGACATAGATCAGGCTGTTCACGTAACCCATGTACCAGGATGGATCCGTCAGGATCAGGCGATAGCTGTCCAGCGTGAAATGATGCGGAAACAGGGTGAAGTTCGACAGGATTTCCTGGTTGGTCCGAAAGCTCATCCCGACCATCCAGTAGATGGGCAAGAGCGCAAAAACCAGGTAGCACACCAGAAACAGCGTACGCTTGCGCGGCCAGCGGCGTGTCGCGCTCATCGCTCACCCCCCTTGTCCTGGGTGCCCACCCGCATCATCCAGTTGTAGAGCAGGAAGCAGAACAGCAGAATGATCAGGAAATAGATCAGCGAAAAGGCCGCCGCTGGCCCCACATCGAACTGCCCCACTGCCATCTGCGTCAGGAACTGGCTCAGGAATGTCGTGGAACTGCCCGGCCCGCCACCGGTGAGCACGAACGGCTCGGTGTAGATCATGAAGCTGTCCATGAAGCGCAGCAAGACCGCAATCATCAGGACACCGCGCATCTTGGGCAGCTGTATGTAGCGGAATACCGCCCATTTGCTGGCACCGTCGATGCTGGCCGCCTGATAGTAGGCCTCGGGAATGGCGCGCAAGCCGGCATACGCCAGCAACGCCACCAGGGGCGTCCAGTGCCACACGTCCATGAGCAGCACGGTCAGCCAGGCCTGCACCGGGTTGCCCGAATAGCTGTAATCCAGCCCCAGGCCGACCAGCAGGTTGCCCAGCAGGCCAATGTCCGTGCGACCGAAAATCTGCCAGATCGTACCGACCACATTCCAGGGGATGAGCAGCGACAGGGCCACGATCACCAGCACCGCTGACGCACGCCAACCGCGCTCGGGCATGGACAGTGCCAGCAGCACGCCAAGCGGGATCTCGATCAGCAGCACCGCCATCGAAAACATCAGCTGACGCAACAGGGCCGATAGCAGGTCTTCGTTGCGCATGATCTCGGCAAACCATTCGGTACCGACGAACACGGCCCGCCCGGGCCCTATGATGTCCTGCACCGAATAATTCACCACGGTCATCAGCGGAATGATGGCCGAGAACGCCACACACAGAATCACCGGGACGATCAGCCACCACGCCTTTTGGTTTACCGGCTTGACCACCACACTCATGAGATCAGTTCCTCGTTCTGGTAAAAACAGGTGTGCGCATCGAGCAGCACCAGATGCACACGGGCACCCGGGGCCGGCGCCGCGGCATCGGCAGGCAGGTAGGCCTTGAATTCGTGCCCGCCAGCCACTGCGCTGAGCAACTGGCTGATGCCCATATGGCGCACACGCGTGACTTCAGCCGCGACGCTGCCGGGCTGGGGTTCGGCCGCAAACCGCAGGTATTCGGGCCGCAGCCCCAGGGTCAGTGGCCCCTCGGGCAGGCGCCGGCCATCCGTGTGCGCCAACGATGGGCCCTGCACCTGTCCGTGGCCCTGTCCGTGGCCCTGTCCCTGCAACTGCAGCGTCCCGTCGGGGTGTACGTGCACTGGCACGAGGTTCATACCGGGCGAGCCGATGAAATGGCCCACAAAAGTGTGCCGGGGGCGTTCGAACAGTTCTGCAGGGCTGCCCTGCTGCACCACCCTGCCCCTGGCCATGACCAGCACGCTGTCGGCGAACGTCATGGCCTCGATTTGATCATGGGTGACGTAGATCAGGGTCAGGCCCAATTCCTGGTGAATCTGCTTGAGCTTGCGGCGCAACTCCCATTTGAGCTGTGGATCGATCACGGTGAGGGGTTCATCGAACAGCACCGCCGAGACATCCGGGCGCACCAGGCCGCGACCCAGCGAGATCTTCTGTTTGGCATCCGCAGGCAGATTGGCCGCCCGCTGATTGAGCTGGCCTGTCAGTTCGAGCAAGCCGGCAATGTGATGGACACGCTGCCGGATCTGGTCGCTGGGCATGCGCCGGTTGCGCAGCGGGAAGGCCAGATTCTCGCCCACGGTCATGGTGTCGTAAATCACAGGAAACTGGAATACTTGCGCGATATTGCGCGCCTGCGGCGAGTCGTGCGTGCGATCCCGGCCATCGAAGCGCACATGGCCCCGGGACGGCGTGACCAGCCCGGAAATGATGTTCAGCATGGTGGTCTTGCCGCAGCCCGATGGCCCGAGCAAAGCATAGGCACCGCCATCTTCGAATGTGATCTGCAAAGGCAGCAGCGCGTAATCCGCCTCGGAGTGCGGGTGGCGCTGATAGCTGTGGGCCAGGTCCAGCTCGATCCGTGCCATGTCAGCCCCCCAGGCGCGGCGGCGCCCACAGCAAGGCGTCGTCCGCGCCGAACACAAACGCGCGCCGGCTGGAAAAATGCACCGTGATCGCCTGGCCAAGCGCATGATGGCGCACGCCGGGGACCTGCGCGATCAGATCCCCTGCCGCAGTCTGTACGTGCACGTAAGTGAACGAGCCCGAGATCTCGGCCAGCTGCACCACCCCCGCCACGTGACAATCGTGTGCCTGGGGTTCGAGCGCCAGATCGGTGGCCCGCAGACCCAGGCTGACCGGGCCGTGCATGGCTGCGGCCGGCACTGTTTCGAGCGGCAATGCCAGCTCACCCACACCGCCGACCTGGATGCAACCTGCATGCACCTGCGCGCTCAGGAGATTCATGGGCGGATCGCTGAATGCGCGCGCCACCCGCAGGGATGCGGGACGTTCGAAGACCTCCAGCGTGGGGCCGTATTGCAGCAGTTCGCCACGATCCATGACCGCAACATGCCCCCCGAGCATCAGGGCTTCACCGGGTTCGGTGGTGGCATAGACCACCGTGGCGCGCTGCTGCGCGAACATGGTGCCCAATTCTTCACGCAGTTCTTCGCGCAGCTTGTAGTCGAGGTTGACCAGCGGTTCATCCAGAAGCATCAGCGGCGCATCCTTGATCAGGGCGCGCGCCAGTGCAACACGCTGCTGCTGGCCGCCCGAAAGTTCGGCAGGCAGGCGATCCAGATAGTCTTCGATGTGCAAGGCGCGTGCCATGGCCACCACCTTGTCGGCCACATCGCGTTCGCCTCGCAGACGCAGCGGCGAGGCAATGTTCTGCGCCACGGTCATGGAAGGGTAGTTGATGAACTGCTGATACACCATGGCAATATTGCGCTGGCGCACCGGCACGCCCGTGACGTCTTTCCCGTCTGCCAGCACCCTGCCCGCGCTGGGCGCATCCAGACCAGCCATGATGCGCATCAGACTGGTCTTGCCCGCCCGGGTGGCCCCCAGCAATACGGTGACATCCGACTCGCGCAAAGTCAGGTCCATGGGATGGAGCCAAGGCTCGGTCCCCACGGATTTACGGATGCCAACCAGTTCGAGAACCATCCAGAAACCTTCTGTTAATTTCCATTTAGTTCATTATTGTTCGTTTACCCATATATTTCAGTAGATATAAACCCCGACATTTGCTCTTTTTCTTTCGTTGTACCATGTCTCCAGCATACCGACTGGTCCACGGAGAGGCCCGATGAGTCCCAACCCAAGACAGATGAAGCTGCTGAAAATCCTGCATGGCTCCGGTTCCTGCAGCCTCGAAACCCTGGCCAGCGAGCTGGACGTGACCGTGCAGACCGTACGCCGCGACGTTCAAAGACTGGCCGAGGCGCATTTGCTGGTGCGCTTTCACGGCGGGGTGCGCCTGCCCAACTCGACCACCGAGAACATCGCCTACCAGCAGCGCGCTCAGTTGAACGCCGAAAGCAAGGAAGACATCGCCCGCGCCATCGCGCGCGAAATCCCCAATGACTGCTCGCTCATCATCAATATCGGCACCACGGCCGAAGCCGTTGCCCGGGCGCTCACCCACCACACGGGCCTGCGCGTGGTCACCAACAACATGAACGTGGCCTATACACTGGCGCCCCAGGCCAGCTGCGAGGTCATCCTCGCGGGCGGCAGCGTGCGCGCGCGCGATTACGGCATCGTCGGCGAGGCCACGGTCGAATTCATCCGCCAGTTCCGGGTCGACATCGCGCTGATCGGCATTTCCGGCATCGAGGGCGATGGTACATTGCGCGATTATGACTACCGCGAAATCAAGGTGGCCCAGGCCATCATGCAGTCGGCACGTGAAGTCTGGCTGGCCGCCGATGTCAGCAAGTTCCATCGGCCCGCCATGGTGCGGCTGGGCGAACTGGCCGACATCGACCGCCTGTTCACCAATGCCGAACCGCCGGCGCCTTTCCCCGAACTGCTCCAGGCGGCCGGGGTGGATTGCGTGATCACGGCCTGACGCAGCGTGCACACGGTTCGATACACGGTTCGATGCACACGACGCACCCAGCCTTCTGGCGAACAACCCCGAGGTACACCACATGAGCTATCTTCTGGCCCTGGACCAGGGCACCTCCAGCACCCGCAGCATCGTATTCGATACGCGCGGGCGCATCGTGGGCCTGTCGCAGCGCGAGTTCGCACAGCACTACCCGCAACCAGGCTGGGTGGAGCACGACCCCATGGACATCTGGCACACGCAGCAGGAAACTCTGCGCGAAGCGGTCGCGCGCGCCGGCATCCAGGCCAGCGAGCTGGCCGGTATCGGCATCACCAACCAGCGCGAAACCACCCTGGTCTGGGACCGGAACACCGGCGCCCCCGTCCACAACGCCATCGTCTGGCAGGACAGGCGTGCCGAACCCACCTGCGCAGCGCTGCGGGCCCAGGGCCTGGAGGCCGACATCCTGCACAAGACGGGCTTGCGCATCGACGCCTATTTCTCGGCCACCAAGCTGAAATGGATCCTCGATCATGTGCCCGGCGCCCGCGCCCGGGCCCAGGCCGGTGAACTGCTGTTCGGCACCGTGGACAGCTGGCTGATCTGGCAACTGACGGCCGGCCGCTGCCACCTGACCGACATCAGCAACGCGGCCCGTACCCTGCTCATGAACGTCCACACCGGCCACTGGGACGCTGACCTGCTCGCCTGTCTCGACATTCCGGCCGCCATGATGCCCGAGATCCTGCCATCCACCGCCGATTTCGGCCAGGCCGATCCACAGTGGCTCGGACGCGCCGTCCCGATCTGCGGGGTCGCTGGCGACCAGCAAAGCGCCCTCTTCGGCCAGGCCTGCTTCCGGGCGGGCACGGCCAAGAACACCTATGGCACCGGCTGCTTCATGCTGATGAACATCGGTGAGCACTTCCGCCTGTCGGACAACGGCCTGGTCACCACGCGCGCTGCCCAGCCCGACACCGCGCCGGCCTTTGCGCTCGAAGGCAGCGTGTTCGTTGGCGGCGCGGTCGTGCAGTGGCTGCGTGACGGCCTGCGCGCCTTTGTGCACAGCAGCGACATCGAGGCGCTGGCACGCAGCGTCCCCGATGCCGGCGGGGTAATGCTCGTACCCGCCTTCACCGGTCTGGGCGCGCCGTGGTGGAACCCCGACGCCCGGGGCACCATCACCGGCCTGACCCGCGGCAGCACCATGGCCCATATCGCGCGCGCGGCGCTCGAGAGCATCGCCTACCAGAGCGCTGCGCTGCTGCAGGCCATGGAGCGCGATGCCCGGGCGGCCCATGCGGCACCCATGCAGGCCCTGCGGGTCGATGGCGGGGCCAGCGTGAACGACCTGCTGATGCAGTTCCAGGCCGATCTGCTCGGCATCCCCGTGCTCAGGCCCACCATGATTGAAACCACGGCACTGGGCGCGGCCTTTCTGGCGGGGCTACAATCGGGCATCTACGGCGGTCTCGACGAGCTGGAATCCCTCTGGCGCATCGAACGCCAGTTCGACCCTCTCATGCCACGCGACCAGGCGGCCGAACGCCTGGCCGCCTGGGACCACGCCATACGCCAGGCCTGCACAGACTGAAATGCCCAGGAAAATCATCCTCGTCACAGCGATCTTCTTCGTCATCCTGATCGCCCTGACCCTGGGTGAGACCGTCTTTGCCCAGCTGCTCGCCTGGCTGTCCGACCTGACCGGCCTGCTGATCCGCAACGTCGATGAACTGCGCAGGGCGCTGTTGGCCTACCTGCAGACCAACGGCGGCAAAGTGCTGCTGGCCCTGGTACTGACCATCCCCATCAGCCTGTGGATCCTGCGTTCGCATGGCCAGTCGCTGGGCCAGCCCGCCACCCAGCGGCGCATTGCCATCGTACTGGCCGTCTTGCTGGGCTGGTTGGGCATCCACCGCTTTTACCTCGGCCAGGTGGGCTGGGGCCTGCTGTACATGTTTCTGGCCTGGATCTTCATGCCACTGAGCGCCCTGCTCGGGCTGATCGACGCCGTGCGCTATGTCTTCATGGACGAGGATACGTTTGCCAGTACACAGCTATGATGGCGCCAGCGCCCCCGGCCCGGTGCCCTGGGCCGACCCGGCACCATGATGCTGAAGGCGCTGCAGCGCGTGTTCCAGGCTGGGCTGAAACGCGCCTGACTCGAGCCTGCCGAGTGTGCCCATGCGCTGCAATTTGCGCTGAATGCGGTCATTGGCGCCCGCAATCAGCACGCGCACTCCGTGGCTGCGCGCCTCGGCCACGGCATCATCCAGCGCCTGCATCGCCGTGACATCGGCAAAAGGCACCTGTTCGAGGCACAGGATCCAGGGGCGCGTGCCCACAGGCTTGAGGGCGGCCCGCAAAGGATCCACTGCGGCAAAGAACAGCGGCCCGTGAATGCGGAACACCAGCGGATTGGGTTGCTCGGGGTGGGCGTCCGCTCCGGCCCCATGCCGGTGCGGGTGCAGCACCTCGATCCTGAAGCTGCCGGCCATGCGGCGCAGGAATTGCAGGATGGCCAGCACGATGCCGATATTGACCGCCACCACCAGATCGGCGAACACCGTCAGGAAAAAAGTGATGGCCAGGATGGCGATGTCGGCACGCGGCGCCTTGCGCAGGATTTCACGTATCCGGTGCAGTTCGCTCATGTTCCAGGCCACCAGAAACAGGATGGATGCCAGCGTTGCCAAGGGGATATTGCTCGCCAGCGGGGCGAGCACCAGCACCACCAGGATCAGCAGCAGCGAATGCACCACTCCGGCCAGTGGCGAATTGCCGCCACTGCGGATATTGGTGGCCGTACGGGCAATGGCGCCAGTGGCCGCAATGCCGCCCATCAGCGGGCACAGGATATTGGCCAGGCCCTGCCCCACCAGCTCGGTATTCGAGTCATGCCGCGTATCGGCCATGGCATCGGCCACCACCGCCGAGAGCAGGGACTCGATGGCCCCCAGCAAGGCAATCGTGAAGGCCGGGCCGATCAGGACCACGACCTGATCGAAGGACCAGTCGGGCACATGCGGCATGGGCAGGCCCGTGGGCAGTTCGCCGAATGTGGAGCCGATGGTGGCCACATGGCTGAACTGTGCCAATGACTGCAACACGGTGGCAGCGACCAGCGCCAGCAACGGCCCGGGCACATTGCGCAGCACAGCCACCCATTTGGGCAGCAGCACCAGGGCCAGCGAACCCAGCCCGATCGCGGTGGTGACCCAGTCGATCTGCGGGAACGCTTCGATCAGGAAGATCAGTTTTTCATGGAAATGCCGCCCTTCGACCGGCGGCAAGCCGAAGAACGCCTGCCACTGCCCCACCCAGATGATGACCCCGATACCCGCCGTGAAACCCAGAATGACAGGCAGGGGGATGTAGCGAATCACACCGCCCATGCGCACCAGACCGAAGGCCAGCAGCATCACGCCGGCCATCAGTGTGGCCAGTTGCAGCCCGGCTACACCGTGATCCGCCACCACACCCGAAAGGATGACGATGAAGGCGCCCGTAGGGCCGGCGATCTGCACCCGGCTGCCGCCAAAGAGCGACACCACGATACCGGCCACGATGGCCGTGTACAGCCCCTGTTCGGGCTTGACCCCCGATGCGATGGCAAATGCCATGGCCAGCGGCAGCGCCACCACGCCTACGATCACCCCCGCAACGATATTACGGGCCCAGTTGCGGGGCGCCAGCAAACCTGCTTTCCAGGCCTCATGAATGGCAAACATGTGGGTTTTCGTCCATCAGAATGGGGCCTTGAACAGGCCCCAGGAATGGCTCGGATTATAAACCCTCGATTCAGCTGCGCTGCGTGGCCAGACGCGCATCGGCGGAAGCCGGCTGGCGACCCAGCAAGGCCGTGACCACCTGCCACATCACGCCCAGCCCGCCCACGATGAAGACCACGTCGCCGAAGGTCCGTGCCCAGCGCAGGGTCTTCAGAATGTCCTGTTGCATGAAGGTTTCACCCCGTGCCCACCATGTCCCCACGCTGAAGCTCGCGTGAAACTGCATCAACCCGATCGGCAGCAGGCTGAACACGATCATCATCACCAGGCCGATGTTCATGGACCAGAATGCGGTATTCATCAGGCCGTTGTTGAACTGCATGTTCGGACGGATGTAGCGCAGCACGAACAGGGTAAAGCCCAGCGCCAGGAAACCATACACCCCGAAAAGTGCCGCATGTGCATGCACCGCCGTGGTATTCAGGCCCTGGATGTAGTAGAGCGCGATGGGCGGGTTGACCATGAAGCCGAACACCCCGGCACCCAGCATGTTCCAGAAGGCCACCGCGATGAAGAACTTGAGCGGCCAGTGGAGGTTTTCCATCCAGGGCGCGCGCGCCTTGAGGCGCCAGTTTTCCCAGGCTTCATAGCCCAGCACCACCAGTGGCACCACTTCCAGCGCACTGAAGGCCGCACCGATGGCCATGATGGGCGTGGTCGTACCGGAGAAATACAGGTGATGCATGGTCCCCGGCGTGCCCCCCAGCATGAACAGCACGGCGGCGGCCAGGCTGGCCGTCGTGGCCGCCTTTTTCGAGACCAGGCCCATGGTGGAAAAAATGAAGGCCAGCGCCGTGGTTGCAAAGACTTCGAAGAACCCCTCCACCCACAGGTGCACCACCCACCAGCGCCAGTATTCCATGATGGTGATGTGCGTCTTTTCACCATAGGCCAGGCCGGCGCCGTAGAACAGCCCGATGCAGATGACCGAGGCGCTGAAGAGCGCGAGCAGATTCTTGTCGCCCTTCTGGCGCAGCGCCGGGACTATGCCGCGCAGCATCAGGAACAGCCAGAACACGATGCCCAGGAACTTGCCGATCTGCCACAGGCGCCCCAGTTCGACATACTCATAGCCCTGATGCCCGAGCCAGAAATTCCACTCGGCGGGAATCAGGTGCGCCAGCGCGACGAAATTGCCGCTGAACGCCCCCACCACGACCACGATCAGGGCCCAGAAGAGCACGTCCACGCCGAGCTTCTGGTGCTTCGGATCCTTGCCCCCGTTCAGGATGGGCACCAGGAACAGCCCCGCGGCCAGGAATCCGGTGGCGATCCAGAACAGTGCCGCCTGGATGTGCCAGCTGCGCACGAGCGAATACGGCAGCCACTCGGAGACATTGATCCCATAGAACGTCTGCCCTTCGACCGTATAGTGCGCCGTGAAGCCGCCGATGAAAATCTGTGTGACGAACAGCGCCACCACCACGAACAGGTACTTGCCCAGCGCCCGCTGCGAAGCGGTCAGAGGCAACTGCAGGATCGGATCGCGCGCCGGTGCCGGATCGTCCTCGTGATCCTTGCGCATGAAGGCCCAGGCCCACACCAGCAGACCCACGCCGGCAATCAGCAAGATGATGCTGACCACGGACCAGATCATGTTCTCGGCCGTGGGCACGTTGTCGATCAAAGGCTCGTGCGGCCAGTTGTTGGTGTAGGTGGCCGCGCTGCCCGGACGCTCGGTGGCGGCCGCCCAGGCCGTCCAGAAGAAGAAATCGGCCAGCCGCGCCCGCGCCTCGGGCGACGGCAGGGTCGCCTCTTTCATGGCAAAGTTCTTGCGGCTTTCGTGCAGTGACGCATCATCGCCAAACAGTTTGTCGTAATAAGCCGCGGTCTGCGCCATGGCCTGCGCCCTGCGCCCGGACACCGTCACGACCCCGGTGTCCGTATCATGCGTATTGTGACGATATTCGTCCTTCAGCCTGCGCTCGAGCATGGCCTGTTGATCCGCATCCAGCTGTGCGAAATCGACGCCATGCAGCTCTTGCGCAGCAAGGTCCAGCCACGCGGTCAGTTCACGGTGCAGCCAGTCTGCCGTCCAGTCGGGTGCCTGATAGGCACCATGCCCCCAGATCGAACCCACCGTCATGCCGCCAGCGCTCTGCCAGGCACTCTGGCCGTCCAGGATCCGGTCGTGCGTCATCAGCAGGCGACCGTCCGTCGTGACCACCTGTGCCGGGATGGGTGGGGCCTGGTGATAGACTTCCTTGCCCATCCAGCCCAATACGCCAAAAGCCACCACCAGAACGCCAATCAGCGTCCACCATAGTTTTCTATACTCACCCATACAGCGCTCCTTCCATTGCCGTCAGAGGTTGCCGACGCGGCATCGCCTCGATGCCACTTGCCAGGCGGGATTATCCACGAAGCTTCTGCAAAAGTTGAGCGTTTCACTAGGGTAAACACTGATATACGTCAAACTCGCCGACAAAGATTCCAAAAAACAGTCACAATCCGGCCACACAGCGCTGCAGCGATGCCGCGCGGCCCCGACGATGAAACCTTTTCAGCGTCCCCCCGTCCAACCTGAAATGCCTGCGCCGGACGCCATCCATGGCGGCCACATCCAAGCTCAAACAGACCCTTCGACCCATGCAATGGCAAGACCTCCTGATTGAAAGCAGCCTGTGGCTCGCCAAGGCCTACGCCTTGACGCTCGTGGTGGGCGCCGCAGCCTGCGTGGGCCTGACGCGATACACTCGCTGGGGGCGGCAGTTCTGGCAGCTCAGCGCGGCCTATTTCACCTGGCGGCGCAGCTGGAAGCCATTGGCCGGGATTGCGCTGATCCTGTTCCTGACCTTGTTCGCAGTGCGCGTCGATGTGCTGTTCTCGAACTGGTACAACACCATGTACAGCGCCCTGCAGAACCTGGATTCGGCCGGCTTCTGGGCAGCCATGCTGCTGTTTGCGATCCTGGCCGCCATACACGTGATCCGTTCGCTGTTCGACTTCTACGTGCAGCAGGCCTTCGTGGTGCACTGGCGTGAATGGCTCAACGAGCACCTGCTCACCCGCTGGATGGCGCAGCAGGCTTACTATCGCTCGCAGGCGCTCAGCCACCTGGCCGACAACCCGGATCAGCGCATCCAGCAGGACATCACCAGTTTTGCGCAGACCTCGATGAGCCTGGCCGTCGGATTGATCAACGCCCTGGTCTCCACCATTGCCTTCACGGTCATTCTCTGGAACCTGTCCGGGCCCATGACCGTGCTGGGCCACGAAATCCCCCGGGCCATGGTGTTCCTGGTCTTCATCTACGTGTTCGTGGCCACCCTGCTGGCCATCTGGATCGGCAAGCCCCTGATCCGCCTGAATTTCCTCAATGAAAAACTGAACGCCGACTACCGCTACGCCCTGGTGCGCATCCGCGAATATGCCGAAAGCATCGCCTTCTACCGCGGCGAGCAGGTCGAAGGCCGTACCCTGCGGCACTGGTTTGCCGAAGTCATCGGCAATGCGTGGGACATCATCTACCGTTCCTTGAAGTTTCTGGGCTTCAATTTCGTAGTCACCCAGACCGCGGTCGTGTTTCCTTTCATCATTCAGGCCGCACGCTTCTTTTCCAAGCAGATCAGCCTGGGCGACCTGATCCAGACCGCCCAGGCATTCGGGCGCCTGCAGGACAACCTGTCGTTCTTTCGCAATGTGTACGACAGCTTTGCCACCTATCGCGCCACGCTGGACCGTCTGACGGGTTTTGACGACGTGATCGACCAGGTGCGCCAGCTGCCCCTGCCCGACACGCGCGAAGAGGGCACTCGCCTGGCGCTCAGGCAGGTGAACGTGTGCCGTCCGGACGGGCACGTGCTCATCAAGGACCTGGACCTCGAAGTGGGATCGGGCGAAGCCTTGCTGGTGCGCGGCCCCTCGGGCTCGGGCAAGACCACGTTGCTGCGCACCATCGCCGGGATCTGGCCACACAGCACTGGCGAAATCATCCGGCCTGACCGGGCCAGCCTGTTCCTGGCCCAGAAGCCCTACCTGCCTCTGGGCTCCCTGCGCCAGGCCCTGCACTACCCGCAGCCGGCCGACGACATCCCGGCCGGCCAGGACGAAGCCATCCTCGAGCAGGTGCAACTGGGCCACCTGTGTGCCAAGCTCGATGTGGTCGACGACTGGAGCCGCATTCTCTCTCTGGGCGAGCAACAGCGCCTGGCCTTTGGTCGCCTGCTCATCGCCCAGCCCCAGGCCGCCTTCCTGGACGAGGCCACCTCGGCCATGGACGAAGGGCTGGAACATGCGATGTACCGCCTGATGCGCCAGCAACTGCCCGATACCCGGGTCATCAGCGTGGGCCATCGCAGCACGCTGCGCAGCCACCACGGCCTCGAACTGGTGCTTTCGGGCCAGCAGGGCGGCTGGCAATTGCAGGCGATCTGATGCCTTGCCAGGTGGACACTGCGCCATGCCGGGTGGGCACCATGCAGTACACTGGAGCCTGCATGGTTCCGCACTGATACGATGTCCGCCTATTATTTTCCGATCAAGCACCTGCACGTCACCGCCGTGGTGCTCAGCATCCTCCTGTTCGCGCTGCGCGCCTACTGGGCCGTGGTGGGCTCCGAGCACCTGAAGAACCGGGTGGTGCGCATCCTGCCCCACGTGATCGACACGATACTGCTGGTCTGCGGGGTGATCCTGGCGGCCATGGTCGGGCCCGAACAACCCTGGATCCTGACGAAAATCGTTCTGCTCATCGTATACATCGGGGTGGGTACCATCGCCATCAAACGCGGGCGCACGCCACGCAGCCGCCTGATCGCCGCCCTTGTCGCGGTCGCGGTCTTCGCCTACATCGTGGGCGTGGCACTCACGAAGAGCCCGGCCTCCTGGTTCGTCTGGTGATCTGGCGAGTTCGGTGATGGACACAACAGCACAATCCCGTGCCACGACCCTGTCCAAAGAGGCTGCGCGCGGCCATGAGGCCTACGAAACGCGTGCCCTGGTGCTGCAGGGCGGGGGCGCCCTGGGCGCCTATCAGGCCGGGGTCTACCAGGGCCTGGCCGAAGCCGGTATCACGCTCACTGCGCTGGCTGGCATTTCGATTGGCGCGCTCAATGTCGCCCTGATTGCCGGCAACCCGCCCGAGCGGCAGGTCGAGCGCCTGCTCGAGTTCTGGAATACGATCTGCCAGCCCAACATCGGCCCGCTGGGCAACCCCGTGCTGCTGGCCAGCCTGTACCAAACCAACGACATCGCCCGGCAGTTCCTGGGTACCCTGCACGCCGGCAGTGCCCTGCTGGTTGGCCAGCAAGGCTTTTTTCAACCCCGGCTGCCCGTACCACTGCCATTCGAAGCCGAGGATCCGGCCAGTGTGGGCTATTACGATACCCGCCCGCTGAAGGCCACGCTGGAATCCCTGTGTGATTTCGACCGCATCAACGACAGCGGTCTGCACGTCTCGGTGGGCGCCGTGAACGTGCGCAGCGGAAACTTCGTCTGTTTCGACAACCGCAGCACCCGGCTGCGGCCCGAGCACTTCATGGCCTCGGGCGCCCTGCCCCCCGGGTTTCCCGCCATCGAAATCGAAGGCGAATACTACTGGGACGGCGGCCTGGTATCCAATACCCCCCTGTCATGGATCCTTGAACGGAACCAGAAGGCGGACACGCTGGTCTTTCAGGTCGACCTCTGGTCTGCCCAGGGGCAGGTGCCGCGCAATCTGGGCGAAGTCAACGACCGCATCCAGGATATCCGCTATTCCAGCCGCACACGCTGGGTGACCGACGAAGTACATCGCCACCGCAAGGTGCAGCGCGTCCTGCGCCGATTGCTCGATCAACTGCCCGAAGAAGAGCGCGACAACAACCCGCTGTGCCGGGAAGCCACCAAACTGGCCTGCAGCAAGCGTAGCAACATCATCCACCTGATCTATCGCGACAAGCCCTACGAACAGCATTTCCGCGACTTCCAGTTCGGGCCGAACATCATGCGCGAACACTGGAACAGTGGCCTGCAGGACATCCGCAGCACGCTGTCCCGACCACATTATCTCGACATGCCGGAGAACGCGGAAGGCTTTGTCACGCACGACATCCACCGCCAGGCAGGTTCGTAGGATACGGGCGCTTCGAACGCAGCTGCCGCGGTCGCTGTATTGCACAGCACAAAAATTCCATGGTATAGTTTCGCTTCTTTACCGATCCCCGATAGCTCAGTCGGTAGAGCGACGGACTGTTAATCCGCAGGTCACAGGTTCGAGCCCTGTTCGGGGAGCCAGGAAACACAAGGGTTTCGGAGTATTCCGAAGCCCTTTGCTTTTTGCGGTATTAGACGAAATATTAGATACTGTCTTATATCCAGTAGTTTTCAGGCCCACCTCGTGCAGGCTTTTTGTGTCCTGCAGGCCCACTTGTCTACTGACGCTCTCTTCGAACGTCGCCGCCAAACGGTTCCTATCCAGATACAGCCGATCCAGGCGCACTCGTTTTTCGTCCATGTTCAGTGAGCGGTCATTCTCCAGCCTGCGAATTTCGACCGTGATCTTGGCCATCGTGCGGTTGGCGTCCTTGGCCATGCCATGATACTTTGCCAGATCCGATGACGCGAATTCGCGGGCCCGGTCATAGTCGCCCATCTTCCGTGCGTTATTGTAGGCCGCATAGACCTCATTGATCTCTCGCTGCATGTCATAGTAGCGCTGGATGTACTTGCTGGTTCTCGCGTTCGGATCTTTCACGAAATCGCCCATGATGAACCAGTTGTCCATGCGCCCCAGATCCTTGCGTGGATTCTGGGGCAGATCGAGCATGGGACGGGCAAGGTAATCAGCTACGTTGAGGGCCTGGATGCCTACCCATCCGAAGTATCCAGACATCAGAAACTCGATGCGCTGTGGCGATATATCGATTGCCCGCCCAAGAGCTATTGCTCCTGCGCTGGTGGAGGCTGTATGTCGCTCACCTGCCGGCAGCTGTTGCTGTGCCGGGGAATCTATGGCTCGTTCCCTGAACAGGTCATAGTTGAACGACGCCTCCAGCGCCGGCTTGAACAATTATGGTATCGGGTTCATGGACAATTGATCCTCTATGACCCCCCGCGTTGACTGGGCGAAGTCACCAAGCCTGTAGTCTTCACCGGAGAATGCAAGCTCAGCGCCACGCTCGAGCACGGTGGCCAGCGCACCAACCTCGAACGGTTTTGGTATAAAGAACATCCGATCAATCCCCGGGATCTTGAACGCCCAGTATGTGTTCCTGGCCCAATCCGGCAATTCCTTGTAGTCCTTATCGTCCCTCATGACCAAGTACAGCCCGATGGTAGCAAGCGCCATGACCCCAGTGACCGCTGCGAATCTGGGGAAGTTTTCATGTGCACTGCGACCAAGGCGATACATCCCCTGCATTCTGGCATTCATGAACGACACGGTCTGCGCAAGCATCCGGATACTGGCCCAGGACCCAACGCTGGAGAAATCCATCAGATCTCGGGCCAGGTAGCTGGCCTCAAGATGAGACTTGCCATTTTTTCTTGCCGCCTCATAAATGGCCGCCCGGTTTACAGTCTCTCCACGATCACCCAGTTCCTGATACCAATCGAATGATGCTTTGAGCAGCCTGATCAGTTGCCGTGGCGATGTCACCACCTGATTCCTGTCAATCTGAAGCTCGTCCACCAGGCGCTTGACATTGCGTGCATTGCCGTCATTGAAGGACCCAAATCTGATCGCTCCCCCTCCAGCCAAAAGCCGTTGCATGGTATCGGATCCGGATTTCGTTGCTTCCCAGCCCACTGCGAGATTCATCACAGGATTTACGCTGATGTTGCTTTCAATGGCCAGGGCCTGCAGCGTATCTCGCAGAAGATTCCTGATCCTGAATGTTGGCGAAAGCGTGACGCCCATGGTCAGTGCGTGACGCGCTTTCTTCATGGCCTCCCAAGCAGGCCCGCCAAAGCCATTCCAATGCAACGCCGTCAGAGATTCGAGCACCATCGGGTCATCGACAACAAAGTATCTATCCAGACCATCGAACATGATGCGCACGCCATTTTTCGTCGGATGATTCACATGGGTGGCTATCCCCATTGATCTGGCTGCCTCAATGGCCTTTTGCGCTGCCAGATTTTTCATACTGGCCGATATCAGGTGAGACCAATTGGCAATCGTATTGCCCACCAGGTCGTTCAGTTTCTCTTTTCCGCCCTTCAGCCGCTTGAAAGCGTACTGGCCCACCAGGCCGCCTATCTGTCCGGGGCCCATCATTCCGGTGCTGTCGCTCTCCATGGCCCGATAGAACGGCACGTAGAACTCGTGCTCCCAGAGCATCCTGGATTCGCGATTGATGAGTCCGGCCTTCTCTGCGACATCAAGAACGGATTTCTGCAGGACATTCAGCTCCTTCAGTGCTTGTGCGTACACGGGTCCTCTGTCGCGGCCATCGGACATCTTGCCGGTATTGAACGTTTTGAATCGTGCAATGGTTTCTACATCGAACAGGTTTTCACGCCCCTCTGACATCAACCGCTCAGCTCGATTGCCAGCGATCCACGCCATGAAATGATCATGCTCCCCGTCCAGATCAGCCAGGATCTCTGCAAGACCCTTGCCCCTGACACCATCAATGGCCCCTTGACGAAGGATTACGGGCCCAAAGCGCACCAGATACTCGGCTGCACCTTCATGGCCGCGCGACAGGCGCGCTTGCATATACGCGGTCTCATCGAGCGATTTGAGCGAGTAGAAGTGATCGAATAGCCCCTGGATGGCCTTGGCCCTTGCATTCTCTGTCAGGCGATTGAATCGCGCTTTGATCGTCTCTTTTTCAGCAAAGATGCCAGACTCATGCAGCGCCCTGTCTCGCATCATCTTTTGGGTGCGTGCGGTCGAGTTGCCACGCGCACGTGATTCTCGTGGCCCATCACTGGAAAGCCCCGCACTTGGCGGGGCTTTGGTGTCACTTTGCTGGGCGATCAGGCGATCATCTTCTGGCCCCAGAGTTTTTTGTAATACGCCCCCGCTTCGCGCATGTCCTTCAGCAAGGATTCTCGCTCGGATGACGTCAGGCGCTCCATGGGTGGCAAGATATCGACCTTCCGATTCTGTGAGCGAGTCGAACCCTCGCCCGGTTGCTGCGCGGAATTCGTTTTCAATGTCGCCATAGCGTTCTCGCAACGTTTTCAAAGTATCGTGTGACAGTCGCAAGGTAGCACTGTATTGCTTCCCGGTCAACGCGAAAACGCCTGCCACATCGCCGCCATGCTGGCGAATGTGAGAAGCGAGCGCCGCCATCGTGCCGCCCTGCGTCAGTGTGTCATCCACCAGCAAATATTGCTGGCCGGCCCGCACTGTGCCGTCGAACTCGGGCTGCTGGAAGATCCGATCCAGGCCGGTGAGCGATGTGCGCCCGGCTTTCACAGATTGAAAAATGCCGTAATCAACATCAAGACCAAAAGCCGCAGCCACACGGTGAGCTACCGCTAATGGAATTTTGTTTTGACCAGTCGATTCAATAGCCAAAACCGGAACGACAATCGGCTTCTTATCCCCCAGCGCATCTCGCACCTTGGTGATCATTTCCGGCGTCACCAGGTCGTTTACCAGACGTGCCGCTGCCTCGGTGTCTCCAGCCTTTGCTGCCGCATAGTCGGGATGCTTGCTGGCGTCTCCCAGCGCGCGGCCGACGATCGCATCAGGCAGGTCCACCGGCGCATCATCCCGGCGGGACTCGGTGATGTTCGCGCTGTCGGAACTGAACGTGCCCCTGTTTCCAGTGGCGCTCTTGATCTGCTCTGGGCTGAACACCGCGTAGGAATCAGCTTCGTTTCCTTCGATCACGTCACGGAACACAAGCCCACCGTACCCGTTGTCGCGCGCCCAATCAGCAATGCCATTCAGCAGATCATTGGGTTCCTTGGGCTCCATTTCCATGATCTGATCCCACAGGTTTCCTTTCTTGAATCCCTTACTCGGTTTTAGGCCGTACAGAGGGCCAGACACTTCGCCGTCCTCTATGGCTGAATTCAAGGCAGCAAGCCCTTCTGGCGTGCGCAAATCGAGCGGATTTTCTGCCGACAGATAGACCTGCATCACATCGCCGCCGGGCACGTACATCTTTGCTACGGTTGGATCCGGCGTGAAGTAGAACGCATTGCTTGGCGAGTCGCCAACGCTTCCGGGGTGGCCAGTTTCGAACGTGGTGAAATCTTCGTAGGTGCCGTGATACACCACCAGCGGCTCGCCGGTACCGGGATCCACCGCTTCGGACACATCGGTCGGGTTGACACGGACGAGTGGGCGGCGTATAAAGTCCTCAAGCCCGGAGATAGGGGCGAAACTTGAACCGCTTCTGTGGTCAGGCCGCCCATAGGAATCCCGGGCTTTTTTGTCGGCATCATGCAACGTCGCAGCGTTGTAGTACCACTTCCCGTCCGATTGATGCCGCACGGTGAACGCAGCCACCATCGGTACTTCATCAACACTGACGCGCGCAAGCAGCGTCGAATAGCCAGCAATATCGGGCCCGTCTCCGCCAGACGAATGCTCGGAACGTGCGTAGATTGTTTTTGGAATAAGTGCCCCGATATCGGCGACTACAAGGGACTTGGCTGGATCGCGGGCAGAGCCTGTAGATTTCTTTGCTCCTGCGCGCCCAACCCGAATGAGACCGATCTCTGGATGTTCAATTTCAGTTCGATCTCGCACCATCCGATCAAGGCTTTCGGCCATTCTCTGACGTAGTTCGCTGTGAGACAGCCCGCGCCATTCATCCGGTACCCGCACCGTCACGGGCTTCATTGCATCCAGCCGCTGTTGCGCTCGCACAGCCTCCCAGTCGCCGAACCACTGCTTGAAGGCAGGCGTCCTCACTTGCACCCACTGCTGGTAGTTCAGCTTCGTGCGCCCGGCGGCCCTGGCGCGGTCATAGGTGGGGCGTCCACCGTAGGCCCGTTCCGTCTGCCTCTCTTCGCGCTGCGCCTGCTGCGTGACGGTACGTGGTTCGGTACCCCCTTCACTCGCTGCCATTGATGCGGCAGCTGCGCGTGTCCTGGCAAATGCCTGCCCAGCAGGCGCTGTGCGCAAGAACTTGCCGGCGTCAATCACCATCTGGCGCAGATCGGCAGTGGTGAGTTTCAGATCGAACCCAAGCGCGCGCAAGGCCTTTCTGATCTTGGCGTAGACCGTGGCAAGGAACGTGCGAAACCGCCCCTCTTCAGCCATTCGGGCCAATACTTCACGGGCCCGGGCCTTGGCATCGTAATCCGAGTAACGCATGCCCACCGCTTCCATGGTGGCATAGTTTGCATCGCCCAGCTCCTCGTCGCCGGTGGCATGTTGCCCACGCGGGACCCTCGCCAGGCGCCGCACATCGGCAAGCACGCCATCGAACTGATGGCCCAGCAGGGCCTCCACACCAAAGTGTCCGACCACTTCATGGGCAAGCACCTGGCGCAGGCGCAACATCGTTGTCAGATTGTCGGCCACCAGATAAATTCGCCCTTCGTCGCCGGCCGGGTAGTAGACGCCCTCGGCCATGTCTGACGGTTTCGATTCTTCAGGGATGTCCTTTAGCGACCGCACGACGATGACTTTCAGGCGCGCTGCGCCAGGCAACTTGGACATGAACTGCGCAGCTGCTTTGCCAGCGGCAGAAGCAGAAACCCCGGCGCTGGGCCGGGGCTGTCGGGACTCGAAGGGCGTGTTGCCAGTTCGTCGAAGCGCTTGTCCAACCTGGGTAAGCGGCTTGCCGGAGGCCACAATATCCAGTACGCGGATGCCTGATGCCTCAAGCGCTGAATTCAGGTTGCGCGCCTGCGCAGCACTCTCGGTCTCATGGACCACGGTAATTGCCATGCTCGCATTGGACTTTTCAACACCGCTCAGCAGTTTCTCCAGGCCGCCCGTGCCGCGCAGCTTGCCCATCTCATTTGCCGTCATGGGCAGAAACGCGGTCGGTTGCAACTGCGTATCGAGCAGCATCACGCCATCCTTCCCGCCGGACACCTTGGCGGCGATATCGACGACATTCTGCGGCGTGATGACGGCGCCCAGGGTGCCGCGTCGCACAAAGGCGCGCTCCACCACCGGGATCTGCCTGGAACGCAGCACGGGACGAACCCGCTCCTGTACGATGTGTCCACGCGCATCCACATGCGAGAACCTGTCGCGCCCAACGGCCATGAGCCCTTGATACCTGATGCCCGACCCATCGAGCAGGCGGGCCATCGTCTTCGACATGTTGACGTCGGCACCGGAGAGCGTGGACAGGCCAGACGGATGATTGTGTACCAGCCACATGTTGCGGGCCTTCGGTACTCGTGCCGCGTGGCCGATCACAATGCTTGGATCAACGATCGTTTCGTCCTTCTTGCCGATGCTGTGGCGCAGGATGTTGAGCGGCTTGTCGCTCTCGTCGGTGAGCAGCACCAACAGGTTTTCCTGGGGCTGCTTGCGGATGCTTGCCATGGCACTCGCCACATCCGCGGCTGATGTGAGCGCGCCGTCCTGAACTCGAAGATTCAGGATTTTCTTGGCTTCGACGCGGACCGCAAAGGCACTACCTTCTGGCTCGACGAGGATGGCGGCTGCCCGGGAACGAAGACTTGGGAGCCGTACTGCACCGGATCCGGATTCAGGTAGAACCCCCCGGGCGCGCGCACGTTCAGACCTTCCGGCAGCGTGAGATACGCCAGGTTCGAGCTCGAACCCTTGATTGAAGAGGTCTTGCGTGCCACTGGATTCCTCTACTCGGTCACTTTCGGATTCTGATCCGGAAGCAGGTTCTTGTACTTGGCCATCGTCAGAGGTGGTTCGTCGTTCTGCAACCGATTGCCCGCCGCCAGCCCGACCTTCAGCAACATGTCCGCCGCCTTCGGGTCGCTCCACACCGAAGAGGCCCTCTTGGGTTGATTCTCCGCCATATCGATTCCTCAACAAATTTTCACCGCGCGCGATGACATCTTCGATTGTGGCTTTGGGGCCACCGAACATATCGGCCGTACTGGCTCTTGATTGCTCGACCTGAACGAAATCGGCCATCTCGCGCAGGGATTCGCCCAGTTTCCTGAATGACCGGATATTTGTCCACAGCAGATCAATGAACCGATCCACCAGCGGCTCGCGTCCGAACATGTCCATCTGGGCAAGGAACCGATCCTTGTTCAACCCCCTTGCGCGCGCGTCGCGTATCTGATGGATAGCCTGTGCCAGGAACGGGCGGATGTCAAGAGGACCCGGGCCCATGCCGACAAAATTTGGGGTATACGGATTTAATGGTTGATGGGGCACCTTTACCCCACCAACCTGATACCATTATCAGATGGTTGATAGATCGACCCCGTAGTTGAGTTCCTCTGCGAAGTCCGGCAGTCCGTAACCGATGGTTTTCTTGTAGAACGGAGAGACCTTCGCGGTCGGGGCCTTCTTCTTGTGCTTCGTGGTGTAGAGCATTCGTGCCCGCATCACCTCGAAGGAGTAACCACGTCCTTCACGGTTCTTGTCCTTGGCCAGTCGGTTGATGGACTCCGTGTAAGCGTTGGTGACGGGCATGTCCGTCTCGAAGTAGGTCATGATCTCTTCGCGCCAGTTGCCTACAGCCCTGACCAGATCGCTCCAGACTTCCTTCTGGCCCTTCGGGATGGTGGCTATCCACTCGTCCAGGGCGGCTTCTGCCTGGGGCCGTGTGGTAGCGTCCCAGATGCCGTAGAAACGTTCCTTGTGCTCGTAGGCGGCCAGCAGTTGTGGGAATGCGCCGGTCCAGGTCTCCATGATGAGGCGTTCCCGGTTTGAGACTTCGTGAGCGCGTTTCAGCAGGATTTTCCGGTCACCCTTGAGGGTTCGGCTCTGGGAGGGCATCAGCTCCTTCCTGAGGCCCTTGCGCACCTTCTCCAGGGCATCGTTGGCCATGCGCACCACATGGAACTTATCGACCACGATGCGGGCCTGTGGCAGCACCGCCTTGACCGCTGCTCGGTAGGGATTCCACATGTCCATGCTGACGATCTTGACCTTCTGCCGGTCTTTCATCTTCATCAGGTAGTTGGTCACCACGTCCTGACGGCGGGTGGCCAGCAGGTCGAGCAGGGTCCTCTCCTCGATGTTGGTCAGGATGCAGCGGTAGCGCTTGTTCAGGTACAACTCGTCAATGCCGAGAATGCGGGGCGTCTCGAAGCGGTGCCAGCGCCCCAGGAATTCGGCGCGGGCGTTGAAAATGTCGCGTACCGTCTTCTCGTCCAGGCCCGTGGTATCAGCCACGTAGGCGTAGGGGTGATTGAAGGCTTCCTTCTCCACGTACTCATGCAACCGCAGCGTCATGCGGAAGCCGTCCACCATCTCCGGTAGCTGGGGCCTGAAGGTGGTCTTGCAGGCCCGGCAGGTGTACCGGCGACGAACTACCCAGAGGGTGACCCGCTTGCCGTGGATGGGCAGGTCACGATAGGGAACATCACGCTTGCCGAACCGCACGAACTCACCCTGCACGCCGCACCCCTCGCAGGCTACTGGTGTAGGAGCTTCAAGCCGAAAATGTATGTCTTCATTCTGCTCATCAGAATCCACCAACTGGTACCCAGGAAGGCTTAACGAATTAATCATCTCCCGCCTTGATCAGAAAAACAGGTAGGTGGCGTAACCGGCAATCATCGCCATAGCAAAAATGACTGCTAAAAACGCCGCTAAAAGCTTCAGCGTGAACAAAGAGCGCAACAGAATGAGCTCAGTCAGGCTGGCTCCGGCACTGCCGATGATCAACGCTAGCACCGTCCCGGCACCCACGCCTTTGGCCATCAGAGCCGCTGCCAGAGGTATGACGGCTTCAGCGCGAATATACAACGGCACGCCGATGACAGCGGCAACTGGAATGGCAAAGGGATTATCTGGGCCTGCATACTGCGCCAATAAGTCAGTGGGCATGAAACCATAGATCACGCTGCCAATCGCAATACCGATGAGCAGGTAAGGCAACACATCGATAAAGTCCGACCAAGCTTCCCGCCACACACCACTGTACTTCCCTTCTTTCTTAACCGTGACAGTGGGTTGACTGTCACAGCATTCGCTAGACGTAGAGACTGTTGTCTTCCTATCAGCCCCGCAAGAAGCCGTCTTCGGAGTGGTGTCGCAGCTGTTGGTGCCGCAACTCGATGCGGTCGATGTAGCACTGCACGGGCTTGCTGATGAACTACATCCACTGCTCTCTTGTGTCGCCGTCCGGCGCACATAACGCTCGAAGCCAAGCGTGTGAAGCAGCCATCCGGCACCTACCGCGACCACCAAAGCGGCGAGCACATAGATAGCAGTAAGTGTCCATCCAAACGTGGCAACCAGCAGGCTGACGACGATAGGATTCAGCAACGGAGATGAGAAAAGAAACACCATCGTCGGCCCAAAACCGGCCCGTGCCCGAATCAACCCTTTCAACATGGGGACAGTCGAGCAACTACAGAAGGGCGTTATAGCTCCTAAACCAGCAGCAAGAAAATAGCCTCGCTTCCCACTGGAAGTCAGTAACGCTTCCACCTTGGATGGTGGGATGTGACGTTGAAGAACTCCGACCAGCAAGCTAATGCCAATGAATAAAACCGATAGCTCGATAGCGAGAAAGGCGAACATGCCTAGAGCGTCTTGGAGTTGAGGTGACATTCAATATTACTCCTATATTTCTAGTTTTATCGAAATGATGTACGCAGTCTACTTGCGTTTATCCGACCTGTCAACTATAATTCTAGAAACATCGAATTATTGGGGCGTGCTATGGATCACGAAAAGGTTGCAGCCAGCTTAGCTGAGCTAGGGAATAGTCACCGACTGTCCGTGTTCCGCTTTCTGGTCAAAGCTGGCCATGATGGGGCTTCGGTCGGAGATATCCAGAAGGGGCTGGGTATTCCTGCTTCGACGCTATCACATCACCTTGCGCGCATGGCCAAGGTAGGGCTGATCCGGCAGGAGAAACATAGCCGCACGATTGTCTGTATACCCGAGTATGGGCACCTAGAGAATTTGATCGGTTTCTTACAAGAGGAATGTTGTGCAGGTGTCCGGATTGCGCATGAACCAGAACCGCTTTGACGCTTGCCCAGCTCTCGCTGTCCTCCCTAGTCAGCATCGCTATGAAGACTCAGGCGAAGGTGGAAACAGAAAATTGGCAGTAGAGTAGGCTGAAGAGGATCAATCAGATAATCCGCTGAGAAAGATTTTCTTCTTTACATCTTTGGCATTTTATCAACCAGAAATTCCGGATACCC